>NZ_JBHSMI010000028.1:179538-670539 GCF_042655525.1 Cohnella soli | reverse complement strand
TGTTCTCGCGTAATCTTATCGTTCGGTCGGAACGTACCATCCTCGTAACCGCTAATAAGCTTATACGCATATGCTGTGTTAATCGCGCTGCTGAACCAATCAGACATCTTCACGTCGGAGAACACCGGCGATCTATTCTCCAGTTTCAGTCCCAATCCGCGTACAAGAATGGCTGCAAACTCGGCACGGGTAATATCGCGATTAGGATTGAACAGACCTGCCCCCGTACCGTCGATGACCATCCGCGATCCCATGTCGTTAACTGCGGCTTTCGCCCAATGGTTCGCGACATCCAGGAATTCGAGCGGATGCCAGACGACTGTGTACGTGCTGTTCGTCAAGCTATTGATTTGCGCGTAATATTTGCCTTCTATGAGAACGATTTTGGTCGGTACGTGACGTATCGTTCCATCCGGCTCAACAACGACGCCTGTCGTAATTTTATTAGGATCAATGCCGTCCGGCAAAACCACCATGCGTTCGACATAGACGTTAAATGTCGTGATTTCGACCGTTCGTCCGCCGTATGTTCCTGTGACGGTGAAGTCAAGCGCAGGCAGGACAACGGAAAACTGGCCCTTCGCCCCTGCGTTCTCGACAACCTTAGCCATTGAGTCCGGCGTTTGCGCAACCGAGACTTTTAACTGAATGTCCTCCAGCTTCACATTGTTGCCGAGTTTGCTTGCGACTTCGTCAATGTTGATTTCTTTGGCCGGTAGTGTGTAAGTTCCCCTGCCGGTCTGCAGAACAAGCGTTGCCGATAGGTTTTCCATGTTCTTAACCATCTGGCCGTTCAGTTCGCCAACAATGACGTTCGATGCAGACTTGACTGGAATAGTGACGACTGCTTTCAACCCCTCCACTTCCAGCTTCGCCTTCAGCTTAGCCGGATCAACAACAACCGTCGTCGTCTTGACACCGCCCGATTCCGTCGTTGTTGCTTTACCCGCATTTTCAACCTTGCCGTTAACGAGCACTTCGACGGCCTCTTCTATCGGATCGGTCGATGTTTCGATCCTTGGCTGAGGCCCCGGCGGTTCAGCGGTCACAATCGCGGTCGTCTGACCAAACCTCACGACTCTGCCCTGCGCGTCCACCTCGGCGATGCCAATCTTGTCCCCATTCGCTGCCAGGATCATGCGGTCGCTTGGCACGTTCAAGTAATTGCTAAGCGTGTCTCCAACATTCGGCACATCCACAGGGTCACTGCCAAAATTGAAGTAGACGAGACGATGTGCCCCGTCAGCGGCAGGCGTTACCGTTATCCGGGTTTTGCCGTCATTCGCCGAGCCGCTCGGATCACTAGAGGTTATCGTCAAACCACCAGCCGGAACGGGAATATTCGTTGTGAAGATCAGTGTCGTAGACGGCCCTGCCGGAATGGAGCCGCTGGCTGCCACCCGCACTTGAACCGTATGCTCGCCGCTCAGCTGCGGCATGTTCGTTCCGTTATACCGAACGTAAGCTCCACCGTCAACCGAGAATTCCATCGTGGTGTCCAGGCCGACAATCACGTTGTTTGTATCGTCGGCACTCACGCTCGGAGCTGCCGGGATGGTCGCATCCGAGTCGTGGATGGTCACTTGAGCAGGAATGGAGGCAAATGTCGATTCCTTTGCGGCTACCCGCACGTAATAGACATCCGGCACTAATCCGTCAACCGTCGTCCCGGTTATCGTTGTCCATGTTCCGGAATTTCCTCTCCTGAACTCCATCCCAGTATTTACGTTGCGAATCGAACCGTCATTCGCTCCGTTATACGTGACGTCCGTTACTGTAACATTGATCGGGGCTGCCGGGCGGGACGGTAGGCTCAACAACTGCTCCTCGCTGTCGGTTGTTGTCTCTCTGTCGCCCTTCTTCACTATGCTCAGCGTTTCACCCAGCCAGGTGACGTCAATCGTCACCTTCCCGTCGCCTTCCGCTGTCACCGGCGTTCCATTGATGGTGTAAGTGCTGTTCGGCTCCAATTCCTTTAATTGTTCCGCAGCGTAGTCGATCTCCGCTTCTGGTGTCGTCTCCTGCGTTGATCCAAACGTCGCGATCGTTACCTCTTGCGCTTCAGATGCAAATGAAGAAGATGTTGCTTTGAAGCGCACATAATACGTATCCGGTGCTTGCCCCGTTATGCTCGTTCCGGTTACGTCCGTCCAACTGCCAGCCGCTCCTCTCTTGTACTCCATTGCCGAAGTTAAGTTTGTAAGCGAACCGTTGTTGCCGTTGATGGACGTCTCGTCCGTCTTCCCTGTGTTCGGTGTCGCCGGGCGAGCTGGCAAGCTTAACGTCTGTGCTGCACTGTTGGCTTTCGACGTCCCGTTGCCTTTCTTCACCACGCTTACAGTCGAGCCCAACCAGCTTCCGTTAATCGCTAATTTGCCGGTATCGTCCGTCGTCACTTCAGTTCCATTAATGATGTATGTGCTAGTCGGCTCCAATTCCTTCAGTTGTTCCGCTGCGTAATCAATCTTCGCTGCTGGCGTCGCTTCCGGAGGTGCGACAAACGCTGCGACCGTTACCGTCTGAGCGGCAGATGCAAAAGACGAAAACGTCGCTTTGACACGCACGTAATACGTATCCGGCTCAAGCCCTGTTACGTCCTCTCCAGTAAATTCCGTCCAACTGCCGCCCGTTCCCTTCTTGTACTCCATTTCTGAAGTTACGTTAGTCAACGTCCCATCGTTGCCGTTGAAGGTCGTTTCGTTCGTCTTCCCTGCGTTCGGCTTCGTCGGGCGGGCCGGCAGGCTCAATATCTGCGCCACGCTGTCGGTCGTTGTCGTGCCGTCGCCCTTCTTCACTATACTTACTGATGTGCCGGGCCAACTGCTGTTGATCGTCACTTTCCCGCTGCCGTCCGCCGTCACCGACGTTCCGTTGATCGTGTAAGCTTCATTCGGCTTCAATCCCGTCAACTGCTCCAACACGTAGTCGATCTCAGCTGCTGGCTTCGTCTCTGGCACCGGCGGGGCTGTAACCGTAATCGTCGCCGTTCCTTTTTTAGCGTTATTCACCGTTGATGTTGCCGTAATCGTATAGTCGCCCAACTCTGCGTCCGCCGCCACGGTCACTTTCCCCGAGCTATTCACCGCTACTTTATTGGTAACGTCGCTGCTTGTCCATGTGACCGTCGTCGCTGCTCCCCCCACCGCGTCTACCGAAGCCGTGAGCTGTTTGCTTCCGCCCTGCACTACGTTGGAGGTGCCCGGAGCGACAGTTACGCTGTTGATGGCTGGCGCTGCGAGGACTGTAATCTCCACCGTCCCTTTTTTGCTGCTGTCCACCGTTGATGTTGCCGTGATCGTATAAATTCCCGGCACGGCGTCCAACGCAACGGTTACGTTACCTGCACTGACCGCCACCTTATTGCTGGAGTCGCTGCTTGTCCATGTGAGCGTCTTATCCGTTCCTTCCACCACGTTTACTAAAGTATTGAACTGCCTGCTTCCACCTTGCATAATGTTAGCTCTAACCGGGCTGACCGACACGCTGTTGACGGTAGGAGGTACGACGGTAATCGTCGCTGTTCCTATTTTGCTGTTATTGAACGTAGATGTCGCCATGATCGTATAATCGCCTGGAGTGGCGTCCGCCGTAACGGTTACGTTTCCGGTGCTGCTCACTGCCACCTTATTGCTTGAGTCGCTGCTTGTCCACGTGACCGTCTCCGCCGCTCCTCCTTGCGCATCTACCGTAGCTTGAAGCTGCTTGCTTCCGCCTTGCGCTAGGGTAACAGGGTTCGGGGTCACGGTTACGCTATTGACGGCCGGAGGCGGCAACATCGCTACACGAACTTGATCAACCGTGCTGCTCTGTTCCTGCCATGCTACGAATATCGCATTGTTTAGCGAGGTTATGGCAGGATATATAGCGGTCTTCGCAGGATCCGCGATAAGACCGTTTAAGCCGACTTCGGCGCTCGTCCACCCCGATCCGGTATATTTCTTCGCGCGAATTTTAAAGACGGGTCTCCCGCCCGCCCACAGGCCCGTGTTTTCTGACCACACAGCATAGACTTCATGATTAACGACTGCTAATTTCACGTAGTTGGCTCGGAAAGCGGGATCTACGTTGATTCCATTCGCACCACCAAGGCTTGTCCAAGCATTATTCTCGTATTTCATCACCCGAATTCGGTCGTCCGTTCCCAATCTAAAAGTCGGTTCATGCCAAGCTAAGTACAAGGTTTCGTTATCCGCAGCTAACGACGGAGAGAACGCTCTGCTATTCATGTTGTCATTTAGACCGCCTCCGTCGATCGTCATCCAGCCTGTGCCATTGTACTTTTTTGCGCGAAGCACTTCAACGGTTCCGTTGTACTCGGACCATACCGCGTATAAATCATTTCCCATTACGGCAAGGGCAGGATATGACGCACCGTCCGACGGATTCACGTTTAATCCGTTCGCGCCTCCGTCGACGCTCGTCCACTCCGTGCCGCTATACTTCTTGACGTAAATTTTACCCGCTTCAGACCAAGACGCATACAGAGCATTATTGTATACGGCCAAAGTTGGGCTATTAGCACCATTATTCCCATCGTAGTTAAGTCCGGTCGAGCTTCCTTCGGCCGTAGACCAGCCTGTGTTGCTATATTTCTTGACCCGAATTTGACCGAGAGACGATGTAACCCCCTCGACCCATGCGACATACAAGGCGCCGTCATAAACCGCCATCGTAGGTCTCGTTCCCGCATTGCCCGAGTTCATGTTGATCCCGTTCGGACCGTTGCCGTCAACACTCGTCCAGCCCGTGCCGTTATACTTCTTGATTCTGATCTGATTGGGGTTATTGCCGATGATTTTTTCCTGCCAAGCCACATAAACTTCGCCGTTGAATTCGGCCATGGCGGGATATTCCGCCCGATTCGCAGGATTCACGTTAAGGCCGTTGCCGTCGACCATCGACCAGCCCCCCGCTGCCGCAGCCTTGCCGTCTCCGATTGAAAGAAACGGTATCCAAAGGATAACGGCGAGTAAGAGGCAGGCCGTTTTTCGAATTCTATCTTTCTTCTTCTTCGGGATCATCATGCATCTTCCTCTCCTGATCGTCGTACTTCCTCAAGTCCCGCGTGAGCGTCCGCTGCCGCCTTCTTGGCGATTTACTTTACGGTGACATTATAACGGGGAAGATGTTGCAAAATTGTTGCAAAACAAAAAGGAACCCGTTTCGAGTCACAGGTTCCTTCATGGCGATATAGGGTCAATTTGTTAAGGCTCGAAGCAACGCGGTAAGAGTATCGCCTGGCTTAGCTCCCAACTCAGTATGGATCAACCCAGCATAGGCTTCATAGTAGTCGGCCACACGTTGGGTACCGCCGATACGATGATGGAGCTTCAGCGCCGCTTCTCGCAAAGATTCGTCGTACGCGTCTTGTTCTACGAGCATTTCTGCTAGCCTCAGGGCCTTGAATGGCTCCGTCTCGGCCTTCTCGTAATACAAGAGCAGCCTTTTCCCCAGATGAAGGAAATACTGGCGATATTGCTTGCGATAAGGCTCGCACCAGACGCCATCGAATTCTTGGAGGAACGGTCGGCTGCAGCGATGAACGAGTTGCTCGACGTGGGCCAGATTATCCGGGTTCGGCTCGACAGCATTCAGCACGGCAAGCTCCATTTCCGCCGCGTCCACGATCGGCGTCTCATCGGACAAAACCAGCCTGTAGCCATTCCTGACCGAAGCCAGAGCCATCCCCGAGCGACAATCCCGTAACGTCTTGTTGATTCTGCTCACCGTGCTTCGAAGGTTGATGCCCGCTTTCTCTGTATTCTGGGCAGGCCAGAGCGCTTCGACCAGCTCCCATTTGCTGACTTCCTTCTCCCTGGGCTGCAGCAGCATATAGGCGAACAACTCGGCGCACTTGGATGTTACCCAGCGAACCGGCTCAGGATCGCCCTCCCATTGCAGTGCGAACTTGCCGAACAGCGAGGCGACGGCCGTTCGTTGTCCCCCGCTGCCGACAGCGCTTCCGCGTTGCTGCCGCCTATGTCCGACCCGTTCCAGCGAACGCAGCAAATCCTCCTCCATCACCGGCTTCAGCAAATAATCGAGCGCATTCACCCGAAAAGCGTCGAGCGCGTATTGATTATAGGCGGTAATGAACACGACCTCCATGTCGAGCTTGTCCGCATATACCCGCTCCGCAATTTCCAACCCGCTCATCTCCGGCATTTCAATATCGAGAAACAACACGTCTGGCTGCAGCGTTGTCGCCATCCCGAGCGCCTCGTGAGGATTCATGCAGCGGCCAAGCACCTTCACCCCGGCATGAACGAGCATTCTGTCGATTTGCTCCGCAACCAACCACTCATCGTCTACAACAAGGGCTTTCATCATCCTGTTTCGTCCGCCTTTCCGTCAGGGTTCAGCCATCCTTTGCGAGAGGGGATCAGGAAGACGACGGTTGTGCCCTTATCCTGAAAGCTCTCGATCCGCAAGCCTTGCCCGTATTCATTCATCAGCCGCTTATGTACGTTGATCATCCCGATACTTCCGTCGAGCCGATCCGGGTGGAAAACTCGATCAATCTGATCTGTAGGCATGCCGACTCCATCGTCCTGAACGGCGATCCGCAAACCCTGCGGCTCCATCTGCGCCCGAACGACCACCGTGCCCCCAGACAGCCGTTTCATAACACCATGGCGGATCGCATTTTCGACCAAAGGCTGCACAATTAACGCCGGAATCAACGTCTCCGTCGAAACGTCTACCTTCCATTCCACGTTCAGGCGTTCGCCGAAACGTGCCTTCTCCAGTTCAACGTAGGATTTGGTGAGAGACAGTTCACGGTTCAGACTGACTTTGGCATGACGGGGATCAAGATCAAAGCTCAATCGTAAATAGTTGCTGAATTCGCCCAACAGCTTACCTGCTCGCGCCCCATCGCTATAGCATAACGAGATAATGCCGCTTAAGGCGTTATAGACAAAATGCGGTTTGATCTGCGATTGCAGAAACAGCGTCTCCATGCGAATCGCCTGCTCGACCGCTTCCTTCAATTGCAGCAACGTCTGCACCCGGGCCAGCAGTTCCTTGCCGTTGAACGGCTTCACCAGGAAATCGTTGGCTCCCGCCTCAAGACCCATCGCGATATCTGTCGGCGAGTTGCGTACCGTAAGAAGCAACACAGGCAGCTTGTAGAGCGGGTGTTCCTCTCGAATACGTCTGCACACTTCATACCCCGAAAGCTCGGGCATCATCACATCGAGCAGGACAAGAGACAAATCGTCGCGATGCTGCTGGATCAGCTTAAGCGCATCCGCTCCATTGTACGCCACGAGAACGTGATAACGACTGGACGCGAACAACTCTTGCAACACCTTGATATTAGAAGAGTCGTCATCAACCAGCAAAATCTTCACTTCGCCAGTTCGTTCTTCCGTAGGAGACGAAACGGCTTCCTTCGTCGGCGGGTTTGTTCCCGGGAGCATTTGCGGCTCCAGACCTGCGGCGGTTTCCAACCGGGCAGTTCCCCGTTCCCTTTGCATGGCCGTCGTCTCCGGCAACCGCAGTTCGAACACAGACCCTTTGCCGAGCTCCGACCACTGCAGCTCCAGATCGCCGCCCATTTGTATCGCAAGCGCCTTCGATATTTTCAGCCCCAGACCGGATGATTGAAACGCCGAAACCGCAGGCTCATCGCCGTAATGGAACAACTCAGCTTGGAATAGCTCCCGTCGCCGCTCTTCGCTCATCCCGGTACCGGTATCCGCAAACGTCAGTCGCAGCCAGCCTTCCCGCAGCTCTGCGGCCACCGCGATGCTCCCTTGTTCCGTAAACTTCAACGCATTGCCTACCAGGTTCACCAGAATTTGCTTGAGTCGATTCTCGTCAGTGAACTGATAGTAGATTCCCGGAGGCACCAGATTGATCAATCGTACCTGATCGTTCTTGCGCAGAAACTTCAGTGCTTCGAGCGTCCCCTGAACCGTACCGCTGACATCGAAGAACCGGTTGTGGAACGTCAAGCTTCCGCGCTGCAAGCTCTGAAAATCGATAATATCGTTCACCAACGTAGACAAGCGGGTCGCCTGGGCAATGATAAAAACCAGATTCTCCTGATGCCGCCGCGCCATCTTCTCGCCGCTCTGGTCGATAACCACCTGCGCCAGATTGATAATGCCATGCAGCGGCGTCTTGAATTCATGAGAGGTGTGGATGAGAAACTCATCTTTTTGACGGTCGTATGCAATAAGTTGCTCGGCCAACCTCTCGTTCCGCAAGTACGCCTCGCGAACCCGATCCGACATGAGGAACGATTGCGACAGAACGAGAAGAAGAGGCGTTACGATCATGTAATACGGGTTGTCCAACGCTAATTGGTATCGTGTCTGGGCATACGCCCAACTGATGATAAGGAAAAATAAGCCTAACAGAATGTAATACACTTGAACCCCGCTATTCCGATAACGGAAAATCCAATAAATCATGAAAGAGAAAGCGGCGATTTGCAAAGCGATGCCGAGCCACAGAAGGTCGACTAAGTAGTCGTTCGGCATACCGACCAGCAGGGCCAAGTAGACATAAGAAATCCATCTCAGCCACTTATATCCCGCGCTTCCCCGATGGCCTAAGTACAGATATACATAGAGGACAAATGACAAGACGGCCACGTAAGGCAGGATAAAGAGCATTTTTTGCAAGAATAGGAAAGACATAACCGGGAAAAGGTTCGCCATGACGATTTCGTTGTCCATGCTGAAGAACAGTCCTAACGACAAACAGAACAAGCTAAAAAAGGCGAGATAGGGCTCTTTTCTCCATTCCTTAAACATCCCTGCAAAGTAAATTCCGAATACCAGCATGGCAGTGATGACAATCATATCCGCCAGACGGGCATTATCGCGCCTCGCCAATATATCATTCGTTAAACCGAATTCCGGCGCTTGCACCAATCCGCCTTCCAAATAGCGGTAGCTGGCTATCTGAATGATGATGTCAATGGTGTCGATATCCGCTTTGACCGTACCGAGAAACGGAAGATTGCTAGGGACGAATCGATCCGCCGACAAACTCGGTTTGCCGGTGCCGCCAAGGTCTGTCCCGTTCATATAGATATGGCTGGACATGCGAATCTTCTTGCCTCTCAAGCTATAAAAATCCGGGTCGCTAACCTTTATGCGCAGACGGTATGTCCCCGCACCGTATCCGCTGCCGGACGAAGCGACATCCTTCCATCCTCCAGGAACGCGAATGATGCGCCGTTCCCGCTCCAGCTCGTTGCCATTAGCGAGAAAATCTTGCGGAGTCAGCAGCTTGTTCTCATAGAACTCCCACTCCCCCCGCAACGGTACGATTCCTTGCTCGGCAAAATTCCATTGTCTGGCGTCCAACACTCCCGCTCGCGCTTCAGGGTATTGAAACGTAGGATTCAGCCATTCATAAATAAATACGGATATAACGACGGCGAAGACAGCAAGCATGCCGATAAGTACCGTCAATTGTTTTCTCATAGTGCTCGTTTCTCGCTCTGTCTTCATAGGTGCACCCAGTCATCTGTTGTTTTAAAGCTATATTCGTCAAAATACGACTTATGTCCTTCTTCCGGGGCGGATCTGAGAATGTCGGTATGAGGCACAGTTCGTAGCGGTGGACCGAAAACGTGAAATAGCGGCGTGGGGAGAAGCCTCCCCCACACCGCTATTTTCAAAAAACTTACTTTTGAGACAGACCCTTGTTTTCTTAGGATCGCGTCTTATCTTCTCGCCGATCAATCAAACGCATGAGCATAACGACGATTTCCGCTCGCGTGGCATGAGATCCAGGCTTGAAAGTTGCATTCGGATAACCGTCGATCACGCCGTTGGATGACAGCACAGTTACGCTATCCGCCGCCCATGACGGAATGTCGTCCTCGAACGGCTTGCGGTTGCCCGCATCGGCAGTCAATTGATAGGCATTCTGCAACAATACTGCAACTTCCGCTCGCGTGATGAGCGAGCCGCCGTTGACATAGTACTTGCCATTAAGCGTTGTGCCTGTCACAATTCCGTTCGCGTAGGCTGCGGCAATGTACGGCTTGCTCCACTCGGCCAACCCACTCCAATCGGCGAAATGCGCTGCTGCCGCATCCAGATCGGCCTTATTGCCAACAGTCACCTTCCGTGCCCTCACGAGCATGGCGATTGCTTCGTCTCTCCGCGTGTTGCTGTTCGGAGCGAAAACGTCCTTCGTACGGCCGGATACGATTCCCAGTTTGTAAGCTCGTTCAATCTCCTTCTCGGCCCAAGGCGCTTCGGCGTGCACGTCCTTGAACGTCGCTGCGTTCGGGGTTCCATTATCCGTGGAACCATCGGTTTGGCCATTACCCGGCTGGCCGCTCGATTGCCCGCTGCCCGGCGTGGGTGTACTTCCCGGCCCCGTGCCCGGGTCTACCGGTCCGACGCCTTTCACGATCACGACATCGTCTTGCGAGAAGTTGCCCAATTGATCCGTTGCCGTTATCGTGCTATAGGTTTGCGTGCCTGCGCTTAACGTACCGCTAATGCTAAACTGGCCGGAATCGTCCGCCGTCGTACGATTTCCCCGATCGTCTAATACGGTCGCATAAGGCGCCGTGCTGCCTTGAATCTTGTACTGCCCCGCCGAATCGGCAACGATTTTGCCGCCCGGTCCCGTCTCGACGAACAAGGCTGGAGGAAGCCCGTTATAATGGACGGCCAGCCCATACTCGGATACGTCGCCTTGATCGTTCTCGGCGATGATTCGCAACAAGCTCGATCCTACGTCTCCATCTAAGGAAATCGGCACGGATATTTGATTTTCATAGTCGCTGCTTGCATACACTTGTACAAACTTCGGCATATTCGTATGTTCGTCGATCGTCCCGTCGCTTTGCCATACGGTGAACTTGGCGTTCAATTCACGCGTTTGACCGTCCTCGGCGCTCTCATAAGTGGTCGCGACGCCGATCTTGAAGTCTCCGTTCACCGTGAGCACGTTGCCCAGCAACGTATCGTTCGCGATCATGCCCGCGCTAGGCGCGACATGAACGACCGGCGTCTTGACAAGCGGGACGTCGATGACGTCCGAAACCGACGTAGCGCCGTAAATATACGAGGAGTTCATCTTTGCATCGTCCGCATACGCAAACGGCGTCACGGCAAGCTTGTAGCGGTTGCCCGAGTCCATCCCGCCGAAGTCGAGGCTAACCTTTCCGTTTACCGCATCGTCGGCCGAAACCTGATACTCGATCGGTCTGCCCGCGTGCGCGATCTGGTTGCCCGTCGAATGACCGTCGCTGCCGATTTCATCCGTGTACGTTAGTGGAGAGATGATGGCATTGCCATCGGCATCGTACAGTCGAACGAGATAACCGTCCGCATCCGAGACGGCGCTCCAGGAGGCATGGATCGTGCCGCTGCCGCCGGCGGATACCGTTATCGCTCCGGGTGCGCCGGGTGCAAGCGGGTTAACGACGTTCATTGCTTGTTTCGCATTTAAGCTCGCATACGGTATCGATCTGGACGAATCGTTCTTCGGCTTCCCGACTAGCGACACTCTCGCGTAATACTGACCGCTTTGCAAATAGTTCAAATCCTGTGCAGTGAAAGCATAGCTGCCGCTTGCGATCCTGTCCGTCACTTGCGCGTCATCGACAGCGACCGAGTGGATAAGCACGCCCGCGCTTCTGGCGTTCGGATCGTCGCCATTGTCCGTCGACAAACGGACTTCGACTTGATAGTCTTCCGTCGCGGTATCGAGGCCCGTCAAATTCCAGCTTACTTGGTGCGCTCCTGCGTCATAGGAGGTGTCAGCGAACTTCGGCACCGGCGCAATGGCGATGATCGAGCTGTCGAAAGCTTCGCTGGACGAAATCGTCCAGTCACCCGTTTGCGTGCCCAAGCGAATCATGACCGTGTTTGCGGATACGACCGCGGCGTTCGCGTTCGGATCATTGTAATAAGGCGATCCGTCTTCCAACGTCCCGGGATACGTCAAACCGTACGGATTGCCGTCCGGGTCCAAGATGCGAAGATCGTCCGGATCGGCGGATACGAGTACAGCGTAATCTTCCGTCAAACCCGCAGGGATCGATACGGTATGCTCCGTTCCCTCGGCGTTCGTCGATATTGTCGGTGCAACTGCAAACGCAAACGTCCTTAGCTGAGTTGTAGAACCGCCGCTCGACGCTACGATCCGCACATTGGAGAAGGCATTGATCTGCCCGACCGCCGCACCGTTCTCGTCATACACGTTTTGTCCCTGCGGCCCAGTCTGTGCCGCAGCGACGCTGCGACGCCCCACGCTAACGGAACCGCTGCCGAACGAATAATTCACCTTAAGGCCGAACCCGAGAATACTGAACGACGCGAAAGCGTTCGAATTACTGAGACCGACATCGCTGCCGAGCAGCGTATACGGACCAATGGAGAACAGTCCGACATCGATTTCCGGCACTTGGAGCTTCCCGCGCAATTGCCCGTTCAAATTGAAGCCGTTGTTTCTGTAATAGGTAAGGTTGGCATTGCCGCCTGCCAGAATAACCGAGAAGTTCTTCAGAATATTGGCCGCGATTTGCATGTCATACGATACCGACGAATTGGTAACATAGATGCCGGCTTTGAACTTATCGAAGATATCCATCTTCAGCAGCGTCGGATTCCCGGACAGACTGATCTGGGAAGGTCCGATCGCGAGCTCTACGTCATTGATTTCGATCAGGCCGGCGACGCCAGGGAGAGCACTGCCGATTTCAAAGCTGCCGTTGAGCAAAATCAAAATCGGCGCGACGCCCTTATAGTTGCCGGAAATCGTATCCGCCAAGCCCGAGACGCCGCCGCCGACTCTCGTCAGCCTCGCGATCGGCGTCATCGGCGTAACCGGGATTCCGTTCTCTAGACCGACGATGATTTTGATCGAGTCGGGAATGAACTGACCGGTCGTACCGTTCTTCTTCAAGCTCAAGCTCGCCGCGAAATTTGCCAGCTTCGCGTCCATATCGAACGCTACGCCGTACTTGCCGTTAAACGTATCGATCGAACCTTCCGCGCTGCCGACGATTCCGAAACCGCCGAGCAGCTTTTTCGATAGATCCGTTCCCGGCGTGAAGGAACCGTCCGCGGCAACTCCCTGGAAGTTCAAGTTCCCTTGACCGTCCATTCCGTACTGAAGCCGGTCGATCTTCAGGTCAATTCCCAAGGTGCTGCTGCCGGGGAGCGCCATACCGAAGTACACTCTTCCATCGAACATGACGGCATTGCCGAGCAGCGTAACTCCCGTTATGCCGGCCTGCATTCCGCTGCCAAGCACAATCAATTTGTTCTGGTTGCGGATCGCGACTTCGACGTTCTGTTGATCGGGGTCGAGCAAATCCCCGTCTTCGTCTTTCGCGTACTCGTCGATATATTCGACGCCTTTCTCCAGCTCGATGTAACCGTCCGAGGTCGACATGATGTTGTACGAGCCTGCAACCAAATTGACGCTGTACATCGTTACTTTGACGCCGCCGTCAGCGTCATCGCGCACTTTGAACTTGCTCTGCTCGTTCGGCAAGTATGCCGTCAACCCGCCGTTAATCATAGTCCTTCCGCTGAACAAGTATTCGCCCGTCACGCTTGCGTTGGCCGTGAAGCTGCCTTTGATCGTGATGACCGGCTTACGGCCGCCCAACTGCTGCGTCAAATCCTTCTGGCTTTCCGAGACGATGACGGAATGATTCGATTGCGCATCCGATACGACGGCCATATAGCCGAACGGAGTATGGCTCATGCTTTGAGAAGCCGCGATCATGACGGAACGCTGAACGCCATTGCTGGACACGTAATACGTGACGTCCATCGTTCTGGACAGCATATTATCGGGCACATTGACGACCAGGGAAGTCGCCGTCACGTTCGTCACGGTTGCCGCTACGGTCGGATTCGGCGACGTTCCGATGAACACTTGCCCCTGGCCGTTCATATTGGCTCCGAATACGTTGATCGATTTGAATACGCCCGCCAGCTTGGAGTTCGGCGAGATGGAGGCGATATTCCGCAGCTTGACTCCGCCGGATGCACCGCCTCCTGCCGGAGATCCCGCATCGACTGTATCATACAGCAGCTCGACGGACGTGATCCGGTTTTTCGTGACCGCCGGGCACGTATATATGCTCTTCGTCTGATCCTGCGGATCGGTCTGTACGTAGGTACACGCAGCGACTGTCTTATTGCTCAGGTTCAACGCGTCCTTGAACATAACCTTCGGCGTATAAATCTTGGTCGGATCGTTCGGCGGCGCGAAGCTGACCGTGAACGGTTGATTCAGGTTCACCTTCGCCGGATAGTTCGAGAATTGCGCTGCGCTGTTCGTACCTACGGGTATCGAGACGCTATCGAACTTCGCGACGACTTTCAGCGTTGCACCGTCCGTAAGCTGCGCGGTGGAGGCGTAAGGCGTGAGCGCGACATCCATCCTCGAGTCGTAAGGATTGACAGGTCTGCCTTGCGCGATGAATGTATTCGTCGATCCCAGCACGCGATAGACTTGAACATTCACGACGTATTTTGCCGGGTCCTTGTTTTCGATCTGAGCATGAATCGTATCTCCCGGATAATATTCTTCGAGATCTACGGTCATCTCCGCGTTGGCGTTCGTCGTAATCTCCGTCTGGATCGGATTCGATACGATCTTCTGAACGAGCACCGTGACATTCGCATCGGTGAACGGCATCGCGAACGAGTAAGTGCCGTTCCCGTTAGCCGTCACCGGCAATGCGACGTTCAGCAGCTCGGAACGCACCTCAACTCCGGTAACCTTATACATCCGGCGATTATAGCTGCCCGGATCGACGGTGACAATGTCGCCTGAATGATCCGTCGCCGGCGCCCTTACGGTTCCCTGTACAAAAGTCGAACCCCCGGAAAGCTTCGGCGATACGACACCCGGAATCGTCGCTTGCACCGCGATGTTATGCGCGGCTTTGCCGTCCGTCGACGTCACCGAGAGGAAAATCGGCTCGCTCGGCATCGTAAAAACGTAGCGGAATTTGTAGTTCGTCGTATCGAACAGCGTATTCGTCACGGGCGTCGTCTTGGACGTATTTTTGCCCACGAGCTGCACGCCGGCCGGAATGAGCCCGCTCGACGTCGTTTGCATGGTCAAACTGTCGCCCGGAAGAAAATAAAAATAATTGCCGTATTCATAGGGATAAGCATTTCTTGCGTTCGGCTGTGTGGCATAAGCAATGGTCGGGTTCGTAAAACCGATCAAGTTGCGAATATCGATCCGCTTGGCGGCATCGCTGTTTACGGTCACCGTAATCGTTCGGGCCGCCGACGCCGCGTTCTTGTTAATCGTTATTTTCAAGCTCCATGGGTGATTCTGGGCAACGCCGCTGGAGACGACTTGCACGTTCTTCAGCACATTGATGCCTTGGCCGTCCGTGACGGAGAGGCTCTTCACCAACGCGGCGGTAAGCGGCGCGGACGGATCGGTTGTATCGATGGATTCGTTGACGAGCGTAATGCTGTAATCGTCCTCAGCATTAATGGCTAACCCTTGCGCGGGAATAACCGTGCTGCCGGAATAGGCCTGAAAGTCGGTCGAATTGTTCAGACTGACCTTCACCGTATCGGTAATCGCCGTTGCCGGCCAAGTAACGATAATCGTGAGCGTGTCGTTCTGCTCGCTTGTCGTCGACGTTTGGGCCGTAAACGTGCCTGCGCGAAGGTTGGAGATGCGGCCCGAGAGATCCCTTGCTCCGTTCTTCTCGTAAATATCCGCCGCCGCATCGAACGCGTAACCGGTCGAAGCCGTCAGCACATACTTGGTCTTATAGCTCTTCCCGATCGCGAACGTCCCGCCCGCTGACTGATAGCTGCTGCCGTTATCGGCAGACCAAGTGATGCTTGATGTCGCGTGATTGAAAATATTGCTGCCGTTCGTCTGCGCTGCCCCCGTCATTGGAGCCACCGTTCCAATCGAAATGTCCGCTGGAACGATCGTTGCGGCGCCGGTCGCAGGCCATCCGACAATGATCGTGAGCGTATCGTTGTGCGTGCTTGTCGTAGATACCGTCGCGGCGAACGCACCCGCCCCCAGATGGCTGATTCGGCTCGTGAGATCTCTTGCTCCGTTCTTCTCATAGACATCCGCCGTCCCGTCGAACGCGTAGGAGGCTGAAGCCGTTAGCACATATTTTGTCTTATAAATGGTCGCCGCCGCATATGTACCGCTGGCTGCCGTGTAAGAGGCACCTCCGTCTGCCGACCAGACAACCGCAGATGTCGCGTGAGCGAACGTATTCGTGCCGTTCGCCTGCAACGTACCTGCAACCGGGGCGACCGTCCCGATCGATACGTCCGCAGACCCGATCGTCGCCGCGCCAGTGGCCGGCCAAGTAACTACGATCGTCAAAGTGTCGTTCGTTGTGACCGACGTTGACACAGTCGCGCTGAACGAGCCGCCACCAAGATTGGCGATGGTAACGGCATTGTAAGCATTCGCCGCCGCATTGAATTGATAGCCATTAGCGGCAGTCAGCACGTACCTCGTCTGATAGACCGTATTCGGCGCATAAGTTCCGCTTGCCGCCGCGTAACTCGACCCGCCGTCGCTTGACCATGCAACGTTCGCGGCCGCGTGGGCGAACGCGTTCGTTCCGTTCGCCATATTCTCGCCGGTTGCCGGAGCGGCCGTTCCGATGGACAGCTCGTTCGCGGCAATCGTTGCGGTGGCCGTTGCTGGCCAGGTCACGGTAACCGTCAACGTGTCGTTGGACGTGCTCGTCGTCGACACTTGCGCCGTAACCGTTCCCGCGCCGAGATTCGCAACCGCGATCCCGTTATAGGCGCCGGCCGTCGCATCGAAAATGTACCCCGCATCCGCAGTCAGCACATACTTCGACTTATAGGACGTTCCGGGCGCAAATGTCCCGTTTGCCGCACCATACGTAGAGCCGTTGTTGCTCGACCACATAACGTTTGCGCTAGCGTGCGCAAACGCATTCGATCCGTCCGCGATAATCACGCCAGTCACAGGAGCAACCGTGCCAATTGACAGCCCTGCTGCGCTAACGTTCGTCTGCGCGGCCGCCGCGGTCGCCGGCCAAGTGACAACGATCGTCAACGTGTCATTCGTCGCCCCGGATACGACTGCGGTATAAGTGCCCGAACCGAGATTGGCGATGCGATTCGTCAACGATTTCGCGCCGCCTGCTTGGTATACGCCGGCGGTCGGATCGAAAAAGTAACCGGCTGCCGCCGTGACTACAAATTTCGTCTTATAAGTCGTTTCATAGGCGTACGTTCCGCTTGCTGGGTTGTAGGTCGCTCCGTTATCGGCCGACCATGCGATGGCGGAAGTCGCATGGCTAAACGTATTCGCACCGTTCGCCATCGTCGCTTCCGCAACCGGCGCGGCCGTGCCAACCGAGATGTCGCTTGGCACAAGGAGCCCCGTCTGCGGCCAGATGACTTCAACGAACAAATCATCATCGTAACGGTTGACGCTAAAAGTGCCCGTGCCGAGATTCGCGATCCGGCTCGACAGATCTCTTGTTCCGCCCTTCATGTAAGTGCTGGCCGAATCAAATGCGTAACCGTTGGCCGGTATGAAATAATACCAAGCTTTATACGTCTTGCCGGATACGAACGGAGTCCCTTGCGGCAAAGACGCCAATGGGCTGACCGCGTACCATTCTACGTAATCGAGCGTTCCGTGATTAAGGGTAATCGTTCCGTCCGCCGCGTTAACGGAAGGTGCCGGAGCGACGGTTCCGATCATGAAATCTGCGGCTCCGATGAGCGTCTGCCCCGTTGCGTTCTTGGTCGATTCCCATCCTACGATTAGCGTTAACGTGTCATTGGGATGAGACGACGTCGAGACGGAAGCCCCCGCCAGATAACCCGTACCCAGATTGGCAATACGGTTCTTTAAGGACTTCGCCCCATCCAGGTAAATTCGGCTAGTTGTGTCGAAGGCATATCCTGCATTGGCCGTAATGATGTATTTCGTATAGTAGTTCGTACTCGCCGCGAACGTCCCGCTTGCCGTGGCGAAGCTCGTACCATTATTGGACCAAGTGACGACTGCCGTTGCCTTGTTGAACGAATTCGTACCGTCGGCGATCACAGCATCTTTGACAGGAGCGATCGTACCGATTGAGATATCGGCAGGCTCGACCGTCGCGTCCGGCCACGTCACCACGATCGTTAACGTATCGTTCAACGTAAACGCTTGGCTTACGAGCGCGGTGAACGTCCCCGAACCCAGATTGGCGATGCTACCTGTCAAATCTTTCGCGCCGCCCTGCTGATAGACGCCGGGTGCCGGATCGAATACATGGCCCGAGTCCGCCGTCAGCACGTATTGGGTCCGATAGATCGTGCTTTGCACGAAGGTGCCGCTCGCGGCGGCGTAGCTTGTCCCGTCCGACGACCATGTGACATTCGTCGTACCGCCGCTGAACGAAATCGTTCCGTCGGCGATGCTCGCTCCGTTCATCGGCGCGGCCGTACCGATCGCAATATCGGATGGGGCAACGACCGCCTCCGCCGATGTCGCAACTGGCAACATTGTAACGAGAAGGACAATAGATAGAACGATAGATACCAGCTTAGAAGCAAGTCTCGTTCTCATGTACGATCGCAATGTATTCATATGGTCCTCCTCATGACATATCTACCAATTGAAGATCGATATTGCGGCAGACGGTTAACATACGAAGAATCATAACTACAGCTTGCTCGCGAGTCGCTGAGCCGTTCGGAACGAACTTGTCGGCGCTCACGCCTCTTACGATATTCGCGTCCGCCATTTGCGCAATAGATTCTCGCGCCCAACTGTCGCTCGTATCCGAGAAGGCAGCCCTTCCGGCCTCCTGATCGAATACCATCAACCGTGCTAAAATCGCCGTAATCTCCGCCCGGGAAATGTGCCTGTCCGGCTTGAACGCCCCGCCGCCCACGCCTTCGATCGCACCGGTAGCTTTTAACGCCTCGATAGCCTTTTCGGCCCAATGACCTTTCGTATCGGAGAACGTTGCGCCTTGCTCGCCTGCCGTATCGAGATTTAAAGCATTCGCTATCATCTTGGCAAACTCCGCACGCGTAATCGAATCGCTTCCGTGGAAGTTGCCGTCAGGTTGGCCTTGGACGATTCCAAGTTGCCGGGCGACTTGAATCGCTTGGGCACTCCGGCTGCTCGCCGTGACATCATCGAACGGCTTCGGCATGGTCGTATTCAGCGCTGTCTGCGCAGCATCTATGACTTGCTTTACATTCGTGATTTTATCGTTAAGGATAGGACCGCGTGTTGCGGGAGGCGAGCCTTTGTCGCCCTTCTCGTCTGCTCTCGTCACCGTAACAGTGTACGTCTTCACCGTTCCGTCCTGCGCCGTTACCGCAATGGAGATGGCATTGTCTCCAACGACCAGCGTGATCGCTCCCGACGCGGAACCGCTCGGAATGGACGCGCCGTTAACTTTCACCGTTGCCGTGCCGTCGCTTACCGTCGGTGTTACTGTAATGCTGTTCATGCTGTTTGCTACATGAACCGCGTAACTTGTCGTGCCGGACGCGAACGACGGATTCAAGCTGCCGCTCGACAAGGCCAACCCGCTCAAATTCGCGTCGTGACTTCTGTTATCGGCAGGCGATACGGGAGGCGGTGCGGCACGCGTCACCGTCACGCTGTACGTGCTCGTCGTCGTACCGTCCTGCGCTTTCACTACAATCGTAATCTCATTAACTCCCACGCTCAGATTGATCGCACCCGACGTCGTGCCGCTTGCCACAGTCGCGCCGTTGACTTTTACCGTCGCATTGCTCTCGCTCACCGTCGGCGTTACCGTAATGCTGCTCACACTGTTCGCCACGCTGGCCGCGTAACCCAAAGTCCCCGTTGCGAACGTAGGGCTCAAGCTCCCGCTCGATAGCGTCAGTCCGTTCAAGCCCGCTTCGCTGCTCGGCGCACGCGTCACCGTCACGGTGTATGTCTTCGTCGTCGTGCCGTCCTGCGCCTTCACCACGATCGAGATCGAGTTGCTCCCCACACTCAAGTTAATCGCGCCCGATGCCGAACCGTTCGGTACAACCGTACCATTGACCTTCACCGTTGCGGTGTAGTCACTCACGGCCGGCGTTACCGTGATGCTGCTCACGCCGTTCGCCACGTTTGCCGTATAGCTCGTAGTTCCAGTTGCAAATGCCGGGCTTAAGCTACTGCTTGACAACGTGATGTTGTTCAAGTTCGCATCGTGGGATAGACCCACTTTCCGAATGACATGATTATTCATGTCCGCGATTAATAGATTCCCGCTGCTGTCTATCGCTAATCCATATGGACCGTACAATTCAGCCAACGTCGCCGGTCCCCCATCTCCCGAATAGCCATTTTCCCCAATGCCCGCAAACGTGCTAATGTTTCCTGTTGATTGATCTACTTTTCGAATTACAGCATTACTCGCATCCGAAATATAGATATTGCCGCTGTTATCAACAGCAACGCTATATGGGACTATGTCGGCTGAATTGGCCTGACCTTCGTCTTCGTTATAGCCTGGTGTCCCAGTACCTGCCACTTTGCTGATGATCCCCGTTGTATGATCTACTTTCCTAACCGTTGCGCCACGCATATCCGAAATATACATATTATCCATGCTGTCAAAGGTTAAACCAAACGGGAAATCCACTTCGGCGGACGTCGCCGCTCCCCCATCCCCCCCTGACCCTCTGTTTCCAGTGCCTACCACCGTGGTGATGATCCCCGTCGATTTGTCTATTTTCCGAATTCTGAAATTATTCGCATCTACAATGTACAGATTCCCGACGCTGTCCGTCGCTACTCTGTACGGCATACTCACTTGGGAGGAAGTCGATAAACCGTTATCCCCCGAATAGCCATAACTTCCGTTGCCCGCAATTGTGCTAATGATGCCCGACGTATCTACTTTCCTAATTCGATTATCTTGCGTATCCGCAATATACACATTCCCGTCGGGGTCAACGGCTACTCCTCTCGGATTCTTCAATTGGGCCGATGTTGCCAACCCTCCATCCCCCGAATTGCCAAAAGTCCCATTACCCGCTACGGTGCTGATTTTCCCAGTCGATTTTTCTAATTTTCGAATCCGATAATTACCTACGTCGGCGATATACAGATTTCCTTCGCGATCTACAGCTACTGACATAGGGAGATTAAGAGCGGCAGCCGTTGCCGCTCCTCCGTCTCCCGAAAAGCTGCCAGACCCCGTACCCGCTATCGTGCTGATGTAGCTCGAATCGCTGCTCGGCGCCCGCGTCACCGTCACAGTGTACGTATTCGTCGTCGTGCCATCCTGCGCCATCACCACGATCGGAATCGAATTGCTCCCTACGCTCAAGTTGATCGCTCCCGATGCTGAGGCGCTCGTCACAGTCGTCCCATTGACCCTTACCGTCGCTGCGTTATCGTTTGCCGTCGGCGTTACCATGATGCTGCTCACGCCGTTCCCCACGCTTGCCGTGTAGCCCGGCGTTCCCGCTGCGAACGTAGGACTTAAACTCCCTCTCGATAACGTCAGCCCGCTTAAGCTCGCGTCGCTCGATGCTCTCGTAACCTGCACGTTGTACGTCTTCGTTGTGCTGTCGAGCGCCGTCACCGTGATAGGAATCAAGTTTTTTCCTACGTTCAGATTGATCGCATTCGATGCCGTACCGCTCGTAACGGTCGTGCTATCGACCGTCACCGTCGAACTGCCTACACTCACCGTCGGCGTTATCTCGATTCTTTCTACGCTGAGCGGCACGATTGCCGAGTAGCTTGTTCTGCTCGGTTCGAATGCTGGCATTAAACTGCCGCTTGATAACGTCAATCCGTTCAAATTAGCATTGTTATTCGTTGCGATGATCCGAACGAGATAACCCGCAGCGTCGGTAAAATACAAAGTGCCGCTGCTATCAACGGCTATCGCATGCGGCAAAATACTGGACGATGTCGCGATTTCCCCGTCGTCCGTATCACTTGTGCCCCCATTGCCTGCAATCGTGTTGATTTCCCCCGACGACTTATCGACTTTGCGAATGCGCCAGTTAAACCTGTCCACGATATATAGATTGCCGTTGCCGTCAAAAGTGATATCGGTCGGATTATTCATCTGAGCCGCCGTTGCCTGCCCCCCGTCTCCACCAAAGCCTCGGACTCCCGTACCCGCGACGGTCGTAATCTTCTCAGACGTATCGATCATTCTGACTACGTTGTTACCCAAATCCGCAATATACAAATTGCCGTTGTTATCGAAAGCAAGGCTTCCGGGCATATCGAATTTGGCCGATAACGCCGGCCCGCCATCTCCCGAATAACCCGACACCACCGTCGTGCCTGCAATCGTGGTGATTATTCCTGACGTTTTATCTACTTTGCGAACCCGGTGGTTATACACATCCGAAATATAAAGGTTGTCGTGACTATCCAAGGCAATTCCGCCTACGACAGCGAAAGTGGCATCCGTTGCCAGTCCTCCATCGTCCGAAGTGCCCCATGCTCCCGTTCCCGCCACCGACGTAATAATCCCCGATGACTTATCGACTTTCCGAACCCGATGACCATCGGCAATATACAGGTTGTCGCTGCTGTCAAAAGCGATACTGTTCGGACCCATTCCGGCCGAAGTCGCAGGACCCCCGTCGCCCGAAAAATTCATGTCCCCCGAGCCCGCCACTGTCGTAATAATCCCTGTCCACCTATCCACTTTACGAACTTTGTGCGTAGATGCTTCCACAATGTACATATTTCCGCCGCTGTCAAAAGCGATATCGGCCGGACTGCCTAATTTGGACGAAGTCGCAAGGTCCCCGTCTCCCTGATTCGCGTAATAATCCGTGCTTCCCGCCACCGTAATGATGACGTCTCCGCTGGCAGCATGCGCTTGTCCCCCAAGCCATAAAGGCAAGCAAGTCGTTGGCAATAACAACGCCAGCATAAAGACGATAACCCTTTTTATTGCTCGCATAATGGATCCCCCCCTGCCCAAATACTTCAATAGTTTGATGCACGAAGCGACAATCATTGACAAGAAATGATACACTTCGGCCGACGATACCATTATCACAAAACGGAATAAACAATTCCTTTGCAATTCCTCAACAATTCTCGACATAAAACCGCAAGCGTTCGATCAGAGTAAGGCGACGATCGGGCATTTAGGAAGCGGATCAAGTCGTCCGTTACAATTAAAAGGGCCGGCTTCAATTCGCCGGCCCTCTTCTAATATGAAAGAAGCATCAACGTTTCTCCCCGATCGTCATGACCAATCGCTTCGAAACCGTATTTTGCGTACAACGCGTGCCCCCTGAAATTGCTCTTATGCGTCGTAAGCAGTATGCCTCCCTTGCCGGAGGCATCCGCTTGGATAATCGCGTGTCCTATCATTCTTTTTCCCAGTCCCATGCCCTGATAGTCATCCGCGACGGAAATTCCGATCCAGGGAATCTTGCGATTCCAGCTCCAAAACCAGACCGTGCTGACGAGCCGCGACTGCAAGCCACCATTCGAACGTTCAATCGCCACATAACGCTTGAAGTTCGGGTGGTCGGATTCATCCCGGGCGATTCGCAGCGCTTCAACTGCCAACACTTCCTTTTCTCTGCCAATTCTACTCCTAGTGTACTCTGTTAGATGCCTCGTGATCGATAGATTTTTTGGAGTTGGGAACTCGGTAAGGTACTAATAGAACGGACAACTTCATATTCCTAAAAAAGATTACGATAACCGGGAGGATTATTTCGGTGAACAAAGTTAAGGTCGGTCTACGTCCTATTGTCAATAAATTAAATATGCCTATTGTTATAAAAACAACGATCCTGCCGGGCGATTCCATCGAAAGCTTATTTATTGCTACCCAGGTCGGAGAGATCTTTTGCATTAGAAACGGAGCTATAGGGACATTTTTGGATATTCGCCAACGAATCCTGAAGCTCGGCGCCTCTAGCGGCGGATACGATGAAAGAGGACTCATAGGATTAGCTTTCCATCCCGGATTTTACTATAACGGTCTGTTTTATCTCCATTACTCGGTAGCCGGAACCCAAGGTCCGGTTGCTTTTTCCGAGTCTTTTAAGCCAAACCCGTGCGATACCGGAACGTTAAATTTAAAGTGGACCGATAGAGACACGCGATATGATCATATTGATACCGTTGAAGAATGGATGCTGCAAGCGAATGGTCAACCTCATAAACGGCGAACTTTACTTAATATCAGAAGGCCCTTCTTAAATCATAATGGTATCAATAGCTTAAACTTTTCGCCTGAAACCGGAAAACTTGTTTTGACGACCGGAGATGGCGGCTCGGCCTTCGACCCGTTTAATTTAAGCCAGAACGATATGGAAATCGCCGGTAAAATCATTGAAATCGATGTGCGCATGAATACATCTATCGATAATCCGCCCGTAGTCACGCGTTTTAACGAGCTTCCCGCGCCTATTCAGGAAACGCTTACGGTCATTGCCAAAGGCGTTCGCAATATACCGGGCATCTCCTATCAAAGAATTAATCATGCTTATATCAAATACGTCGGCATCGTCGGACAGGACCTGGTCGAATCGATTTTCTCATTCGTTCATCCTAAACCCATGCCGGTTACCCGGTTGGTTCAAAGTTCAATGACGGGGTCTGAGCCTAGCCTGGAAGGATTCATTAACTTTGGCTGGCGAGGGTGGGAAGGCGCTTTACCTACTTCGATCATCAGGGGCTGCCCTACAGATTCGACTTTGAGCGATAAAACGATTGCGTATTATGCCGATGCCGTAAAAACTACCGCTCTGCGTCTTCAGCCTATGACGAGTTATTTTCATGAGGATTCCCGACCCGGCAAGTTTGGAGGAACCGCGCTTACGGGCGTCCAAGCCTACATGGGAACTGAAATCCCGGGTTTAACGGGAAGCGTCGTGTTTACCGATTTGGCTCGGAGTGAATCCAAGCCTCCGGTTAGAGGCGTTTTAGCTTATACCAAAGGAAATGCCGATTGTCGTACACGTGATTATCATGTGATTGAGACCGATTATGATTTCGGGAATCAATCCGCTTATTTTGTTAGTTTAGGAACGAATCTGAATCAAACTCGGCTATATTTAGGGGTTTATGGCTCTATGAAAGTGGCCGATTATCAGCAAGGCACGGTTTACGAAATGGTTCCGTAATGATCAAGTCCGGCATCGAAGGGTTAGAAAAGAGAGCAGCCCAGGCCGCTCTCTTCTTTACTTGACACTCTTCTTTGGCAGCTCGTTGTTCGCAATCATCTCGCCGAACGGGCTGATATACGAGCGTTGCTGCTCTTTCTCACGCTTGCCGGTCAGAGGAAGCAGCGGGAAGACGAGCTCGGCGAACCGGTAAGCCTCCTCCAGATGCGGGTAACCGGACATGATGAAAGTCTCGATTCCGAGCTCGGCATATTCGAGCATCCTAGCGGCGACCGTCTGCGGGTCGCCGACGAGGGCGGTGCCCGCTCCGCCGCGTACGAGGCCTACTCCCGCCCATAGATTCGGGCTGATCTCCAGACGATCGCGACTGCCGCCGTGCAGTTCCATCATTCGTCGCTGGCCGACGGAATCAAAGCGGCCCAGAATGTTCTGGGCTTCGGCGATCGTGTCGTCGTTCAGGTAGCTGATGAGATCGTTAGCAGCCGTCCATGCCTCCGCTTCGGTGTCGCGTACGACGGCGTGCAGCCTGATGCCAAAGCGCACAGTTCTTCCTTGCTCGGCGGCAAGCTTGCGCATGACGGCTATTTTCTCGGCTACTTGAGCCGGAGGCTCTCCCCAGCTAAGGTAAACGTCGATATGCTTCGCCGCTACCTTGTGGCCCGCATCGGAGGAGCCGCCGAAGTAGAGCGGCGGATATGGCTTCTGCACCGGCGGATAAAGCACCTTGCCTCCGTCCACGCGAATGTGTTCACCCTCGAAGATTACCTGCTCTCCCATGAGTGCTTGACGCCATATCGTCAAGAACTCGTCGGTCAGACCGTATCTTGCATCGTGGTCCAAATGCAGCCCTTCTCCCGCCAACTCCACCGCGTCTCCCCCGGTCACGACGTTCACAAGCAGCCGCCCTCCCGAGATTCGATCGAACGAGGACGCCATTCTCGCCGCGATCGTCGGGGACATGAGCCCCGGCCTTACCGCGACGAGAAATTTCAGATTGCGGGTAGAAGAGATCAGAGCGGATGCCGTAATCCAAGGATCCTCGCAGGACTTGCCGGTCGGCAGCAAAACGCCTCCGTAACCGAGCGTGTCCGCCGCACGGGCGATTTGACTCATATAATCGAAGTCAACCGCGCGCGCTCCATGGGTCGTCCCTAGGTACTTCCCGTCGCCGTGAGTCGGAATAAACCAGAATACTTCCATGTCCTCTCTTCTCCTTTCTTTATTTGACGATTCCAGCTAGGAAATTGCTCCGGACCTCTGCGTACGGGACTTCTGCAGCAGTTGCCAAACCCGGTCCGTCCATTGCGTTTTGTCCGCGCTCAGGTATTGATTCGCGAGCCCCCTTACCGGGTCTCCCGCGTAGAATCTCTCGTACAGCTCGTGACGGGATCCTAGCGGGCTGCCTATTAAATCCCAGGCTAGCTTGAATAGCTGCACCTTGCTCTCTGCATTTAGGGAAGCTCCTTCGAAGTAACGATTCAGCAGTTCGCCAATCGGCCCGCCGAATTGACTAAGACTTGAAGGCGTCTGGATGAAGCCTCCTCCGCCCACCTGCTGCATGATCTCGATCGCCCGTGGGTACAGCTTCGTGCCGAGACTTCTCGCAGTATCGATGAACGACGATTCCGGAATCCACAGCCCGGTCGCCGGATCCGCCTTTGCCTTCGTTTCGGAGGCGATGAGCAGCGCCTTCATCGTGTCGATCTGCGTAATGAGCTCGCCTAGCTTTTCCTGAATGTGAAGAAAGCCGTTTACGCCGATCGACTCGGCAATCGCGAAGGTGACGCCCGCGATGAACTCAAGCTTCGCAACGAAGCGAACGACCGTCTGATGGAACGCGAGCGTATTCGAGCTGAGATGGCTCCTCAGCTTCCATACGGCGTCCGCGTCCCCATACAGAAGCACTCGCTCCCATGGAATGAGAACCTCATCGAATAGCAGCACCGCATCCATCTCGTCGTACCTTGCGCTGAGGGGGTGATCAGCCCCCCGGTTATCGGCGAACGATTCACGGCAAACGATGTGAAGCCCCTTAGAGTTCGCAGGTACGATCAGCGCGTGAGCATGCTTGCTGTACTTGGATTCGAGCCGGTAAAACGAAAAGATAAGGAAGTCGTGCGTATAAGGCGCTCCAGTCGCGATCATCTTGGCCCCGCTCACAATGATGCCTTCCTCGGTCTCGCGTACGACATGAAGATATCGATCGGCAATCCGATCATCGTCCAGTCCCTTCGACCGGTCGATCTGCGGATCGAGCAGCGAAGTCGTCAAGAACGCATCCGAGTCCCGAGCGTGCTCATAATAAGCAGCAATTTTGGACTCGATGCCGCGAGCTAGCTTGCCGAGCTGCTTGCGCGAGCCGTACCACCCCGTAACGAGCGAGCGCGCGTAGTCGGATAGGCGGCTCATGACGCCGTTCGTCTCCTGCGCCCAATAATCGAAAGCTTGGCTTCGCTTAGCCAAATCCTCCTGCGAATACGGCACGAGGAACGAGCTGTGCGCATACGCCTCGCGGCCGGGAACGGCGAAACCGATATTGTCTCTTCGCTTCGGATCGTCGAGCAAATCGAACAAGCCGCCGATTGTGTCAAGCGTGCCCGAGAAAGCCGGATGCTCCGGCAGATTCTCCACCCGTTCGTCATCGATCCATACGTTCCGGCCGTCCCGCAAACTATCCAGAAACTTTTTTCCTCTGGAAGCCATCTGTCGTCATCTCTCCTTTTCCTCTTCAAGCTATCTGCGGAATGCAGCTCCTGGATGTCTCGACGGCAGGCGGTCCGAGCCCTCTCCGAACAGCTTCGCCCGCATCGTGCCCTTCGCGTACTCCGTCTTATACAGTCCGCGCTCCTGAAGAATTGGAATGACAAGGTCGATCATTTCCTTCAACGTCCCCGGCGTCATGAGATGGGCCAGATTGAAGCCGTCAATGCCCGTGTTCTCCATCCAGCCTTGCATCTGATCCGCCACTTCCTCCGCGGAGCCGAACAACAGCGGGCTTCTTCCGCCGATCTTCGCGTTCTCGTCGATAATCTCGCCTACGTTCATTCGTTTCTCGGACATCGTCGTATATCTCGCTACCGCGGCCTGACCGGCATCGGAAGCGTAATATTCCAAATAATCGGAGCGGTCGTAGCGCGCCAGGTCGATTCCGCTGAAGCCGCCGTAAAGCGCCTGAGGCCCATCCACGCTGCGGATCGCCGAGTATTCCGCGAATTTCTCTTCCGCCTCGGCATGCGTTCGGCCGATAATCGCGTTCGCCGCCATGAACACCTTGACGTCCTCCGGTTTGCGGCCGTAGGACACCGCGCGCGCCCGAATATCGTCCACGTAGAACTTCATACTCTCGTAATTATGGGCATCGATGAACACGCATTCCGCATGCTTCGCCGCAAAGTCGCGTCCGCGCTTCGACGTACCCGCCTGATACAACACAGGGGTGCGTTGAAGAGACGGCTCGCTCAAGTGAGGTCCCGGAATGTTGTAAAACTTGCCGACATGGTTGATCTCGTGCACTTTGGATGGATCCGTATAAATGCCTCGTTCGGCATCCCGGATGACCGCATCGTCCTCCCAGCTCGCCTCCCAAAGCTTATAGACCACTTCCATGTATTCGTCCGCCACCTCGTAGCGGTCGTCGTGCTTCACCACCCGATCGAGCCCGAAGTTCAAGGCCGCGCTAGGCAGAAAAGAAGTGACGATATTCCAGCCAATTCGGCCGTTTGTCAAATGATCAAGTGTCGTCATCCGTCTGGCATGGGCGTACGGCGGCTCGTACGTGGTCGGAACGGTGACGGCGAAGCTGAGGTGTTTTGTCGCATAGGCCATCGTAGGAATAATAAGCGACGGATCGTTAACCGGCGCCTGAATGCCGTCGCGAAGCGCCGCGTCGCGGCTGCCTCGGAAAATATCATAGAAGCCCAGAACGTCCGCAAGAAACAGCGCTTCGAACATGCCCCGCTCCAGCAACTGCGCAAGCTCGACCCAATAATTCAGGTCCTTGTAACGGTACCTCTCATTCTCCGGATGCTTCCACAGCCCATGGGCGCTGTGCATCGCGCAGTTCATATCGAAAGCGTTCAATAAAATTTGCTTACCCATCGTCGTGTCCCCTCGCTTCGTAACGGTAGCCTGCGCCAGGATGGCGGTCCGGAAGCCGTCTCGTGCCCGAGCCGAATAGTTTCTCCCGCATTGTTCCCGGCGCGTACTCCGTCTTATAGACGCCTCTCTCCTGAAGGATCGGGATGACGAGATCGACCACGTCCTTCAGGCTCGAAGGCGTCACTAGGTGCCCCAGGTTAAAACCGTCGATTCCCGTCTTCTCCACCCATTCCTGCATCTGATCGGCAACCTGTTCGGCCGACCCTGTCATCACGACCGCTCTTCCGCCGATTTTCTTCACCTGTTCGATGACCTCGCCGTAGGTATACGGCTTCTCCGCCATCGTCGTGAAGCGGGCCATCACGGTCTGTCCGTGATCGGTGCGCCGATAGCCGAGAATGTCTTCCGGCGCTCCTTTGGACAGATCGACTCCGGTGTAGCCGCCGTAGATCGCTTGAGGTCCTTCCTCGCTGCTCATTCGGGTCAGCTCTCTGAACTTTTCCTCCGCTTCCTCCGGCGTTCGGCCGACCACGGTGCTCAGCGCCATGAACACTTTGACGTCATCCGGCCTTCGCCCGTTGGCCACGGCTTGGGCGCGTATCTCGTCTACGTAAAATTTCATGCTCTCGAACGAGTGTCCGTCGATGAACACGCATTCCGCATGCCTCGCTGCGAACGCTCTTCCCCTTCCGGATGCCCCGGCCTGATAGAGCACGGGAGTCCGCTGAGGCGACGGCTCGCTCAAATGGGGGCCGATCACCTTGTAATGCTTGCCCTCGTGGTTAATCTCGTGAACCTTCGCCGGATCGGTATAGATGCCGCGGGCGGCGTCGCGAAGGACGGCCTCGTCCTCCCAACTGCCTTCCCACAGCTTGTAGACGACTTCCATATATTCATCCGCGATGTCGTAACGCTCGTCGTGTTCGATCATCCGGTCTAGCCCGAAGTTGCGGGCAGCGCTCGGCAAGAAGGAGGTGACGACATTCCATCCGATCCGGCCTTTAGTAAGATGGTCGAGCGTTGTCATACGCCGCGCGTGGGAATACGGATGCTCGTACGTTGTCGGAACCGTCACCGCGAAGCAGAGGTGCTCCGTCGCATATGCCATCGTCGGAATAAGAAGCGACGGATCATTGATCGGCGCTTGGATCGCATCCCTTAGCGCGGCGTCGCGGCTGCCCCGATAAATATCATAAAAGCCGAACACGTCTGCGAGGAACAACGCATCGAACTTGCCGCGCTCGAGAAGGCGGGCAAGCTCGACCCAGTAACCGAGATCTTTGTACCGGTAACGTTCGTTCTCCGGATGCTTCCACAAGCCGTGGGCGTTATGCATGGCCGCGTTGATGTCGAAGGCGTTGAGCCTGATCTCCTTCTTAGGCACCTCGCTCATTCCGTATCTCTCACGTTCAACTCATACTGCCCGACGAAAATATGGCACAGCTCGCTGGAGTACGCCATCAAGCCGCCGGCATGGGAATCCCGCAGATGCCGCTCGAACGGCAGCGCCTTCGTATAGGCCAGCCCGCCTCCAACGCGAACGCCCAACTCCGCTATGTCCTTGGCAATCTGGTTCGCCAAAATTTTCGCTTCCATCCCGACGACATTCGTCTCCACGGAGCCTTGATCCGCCAGCCCTAACAGATGCTCGGCCAGAAGCTTCGCGGCCGTAAGCCTTGCGTGGACGGCCGCCGTCTCGAACTGGATCCATTGCGCGTGCGACAGCGGCTTGCCAGTGGCCCCGAGCTTCTTTCGCTGCACAAGATCCTTCAGTGCATCGTAAGCCGATTGGGCGATTCCAAGCGACAGCCACGGAAGACCAAGGCCGATCAGATTTTGGCGCCCTTCAGAGCCCCGTCCCAGCCGGAACTCTTTCTTGAGCCGGGCGCCGTGGAAGTCGATAAGCTGGCTTCGCGTTCCGCGCATGCCGAGCGCGTCCCAGATGTCATGGATCTCGAGAGTGTCGTCTCGCTCGACTCCGAAAAACGCCGGAGCGCCGTCGATGCTTACGTTGATCAGGAAGTAGTCTGCGAGCTCGGCTCCCGACACGAAGCGCTTGGCGCCCTCTAGCTTCCAATCGCCATTGTCCAGCCTTTCCGCTTCCTGGACAGGGTTCAGGAACAGGTTGCCTGACGATGGCTCGCTGAGCGCATTCGCAAAGCGCTTGCCCGACTTGAAATCTCTCAAATACTTGGCGGACGTCTCGGGAGAGGAAAGCTCGATCAATGTCTCAGCCGCTGCGGTGTTCATCAGCCAGATGCAAGCCGTAGCCGGGCACCCGCGGGCGATCTCGAATACGATTCGTCCGAAGGTCTTGAACGAGATGCCCGCCCCTCCCTTCTCGACCGGCAGAATGGCGAGATCCAAGCCGGAATCGAACAGCCGCCGAAGGTTCTCCTTCGGCAGCGCTGCCTCCCGATCCGTCTGCGCCGCTGTTTTGGCGAATTCCTTCGACAGCTCCGACGCCGTGTCGATCCAAATCTGATCCTTCAAAGAGTTAGCAAGAATGCTCATCGTACAATACCCCCGTTCATTACTTAGGCAGGAACTCGGTTGTGAACGCTTCTTTCACATCGACGTCCTTTTTCAGAAGACCGACCTCGAGAAGTTGCTTCTTGTTCTCTTCCCAACGAGCCTCCTTCATGATGCCCCAGCCTTCCGTGAGCGCGTCTCCGACATAGATGAACGGCTTGTATGCTTTCGCTTGCTCGTTCATCGCCGCTACCGGCAGGTCTTTGTTGTCCTGATGAATTCGCTCGTTGACTTCCTCGGCATGGTCGAAGTAGTACTCCCAGCCTTTCTTAACCGCCCGCAGATAAGCTTTGACGACTTCCGGATTCTCTTTAATGAAAGATTCCGAAGCGATGACCGTGATCTCATAAGGATTGTAGCCGGATTCGGACAGCAGCAGCGCTTCCGCTTCGACGCCTTGCTCCTTGAGCGTAATCGGCTCCGAAGTCGAGAATCCGTGCAAGAGCGACTTCTCGTCCGCCAAGAAACGTACGAGCGTGCCGTCGGTAACTTGTTCCTTGAGCTGCAGGTTGTATTTCTTCTTCACATATTCGTAAGCCGGAACGCCAGGCACGAAAAACGCGGTGCGGCCGTTCAGATCTTCGAATGATTTGATATTCTGGCCCTTGTGGTAAATGAGCGCTTGCGGGGAGCTCTGCAGCACGCCTGCGACAGCGACGATCGGCAAGCCTTCTTCGCGGTTTTGCAGCACCGTGTCCGCCTTCGCGAAGCCGAAGTCCGCCTTGCCGGTGGCGACGATCTGACGTCCGTTCACCTTCGGTCCGCCCGACTTGATCTCAACGTCGAGCCCTTCCTCCGCGAAGTACCCCTTCACGAGCGCGGCGTAATCGCCGCCGTACTCCGGTTCGGCAAACCAGCCAAGTTGGACCGTGACCTTGCGAAGCTCCTTGGAGGGTTCGGGGGAGGCAACGGATGCGGACGGGCTGGCGGAAGCTCCTTCTGAAGGCGAGCTTGAGCCATTCGAGTTATTGTTGTTCTGGCCGCAGCCCGAGAGCATAAGGGCAAATAGCGATGCGGCGGCGATTAGATTCAATCTTTTCATAGACATGGTCGAGTCATTCCTCTCATATTTAGGGATTAACGTTCCTAACGTTTAGTCGTTTTCGCTGCGCATCTCGGATTCATGCCAAGAGCCCAGCCACCTGCGGGACAAAAAGTTAACGAATTGATAAAAAGCAATTCCGAGAATGGACGCCGCCAGTCCGCAAGCGAACAGGTAAGGAGTCTGAATGCGCATCGCAGCGTAAGTAATCGCATAGCCGAGACCGCCTTGGCCCCCGCCGACGCCCGCCACGTACTCTCCGACGATCGCTCCGATCACGCAGAGGGAACAGGAGATTTTCAAGCCCCCGACGATATAAGGCAGCGCCGCGGGGATCCGCAATCTCCACATTGTCTGCCACTTGGTAGCGTTAAAGAGAACGTACAGATTCTTCAGGTTCTTGTCCGTCGAGTTGAGGCCGATCAGCGTGTTCGACAGCATCGGGAAGAAGCCGATAAGGAACGCGACGATCACGATGGAACGGATTCCCGCCCCGAACCAGATGACGATGATAGGCGCGACCGCCACGATCGGAATCGTCTGAAGCACGATTGCGTAAGGATAGATGCTTCTCTCAATGAGCTTGGAGCTGGCGAGCAGGATAGCTCCGAGCACGCCGCCGACGACCGAGAACAGGAAGCCGAGGATCGTCTCGATCAGCGTCGTGGACACCGAGCCGAGCAGCCGAGACCAATTGTCGGCCGCGGCCGAGACGATATCCGAAGGCTTCGGGAGCAGATAAGCCGGAAGCTCGGCGATAGAGACGGCTGCTTGCCAGATTCCGATAAACAGCACGAAAGCGACGAGCGGCGGTCCTGTCCGATAAACCAGGCGATGAATTGATCGATTCATGATGCGCTTGTTGGCACCTCCTGTCTAATGCTTAAGCGATTCGTTTACGAGACCCACGAAGCGGCTGAATTCCGTACTGCTGCGGAACTGTTCTCCCCGGGGATACGGAACGTCGACTACGATCTCGCGCGAGATTCGCCCGGGTCTCGGCGTCATGACCAGAATGCGATTGGACAGATACACTGCTTCGAACGCGTTGTGGGTGACGAAGAGTACCGTCATTCCCTTATTTTTCTGCCATATGGCCAAAAGCTCTTCTTGAAGGGTCTGTCTCGTAATCTCGTCCAGCGCTCCGAACGGCTCATCCATCAACAGAATGCGCGGCTTGGCGATGAGCGCTCTCGCGATCGATACCCTCATTCGCATGCCTCCCGACAATTGCCGGGGCAACGCATTCGAGTAGTCCTTCAGCCCGACCAGCTCCAACACGCGCTCGGCTTCCTCCTCCTGTTGCTTGCGAGGAACCTTCCGTAACTTCAGCGGTAACGTTACGTTGTCTCGTACTGAAGCCCACGGCATCAACGTCGCCTCTTGAAACACGAACGAGATCGCATTGTCCCTTCTGGCTTGCTCAGTCGACCCGCCAAGAATCTCGATCTCCCCTGCCGTCTGCTTCGAGAGGCCTGCCACCATCTGGAAGATCGTCGATTTCCCGCAACCGGAAGGACCGACGAACGAGATCATTTCTCCTTCTCCCACCTCCAGGTTTGCGTCCTGAACGGCGACAGTATCGTTGGGATAAACTTTACTCACGCCGTTCAATCGAAGAACTTGCACCTGTCCCGCCCCTTTACGCAATAATCGCTAAAAAAAACAAAAACCGCCAAAACGTCCCCCGTCGACGGGCGATGTTTCTAGCGGCACTTCCAGTTTAACTGGTCAGCATCCTATGTCGCGAAGCCTTGCGAGCCCCGTTGGATATTCCACATCTTAATGCACACAATTCCAACCTGTCAAGTTGGAATTAATGTTGAATTTCTAGAATTCATCCTCTAGAATAAAGACAAGTAGTCCGCTGAGACATCTCGATAAACACCAAATTTGGACATCCAAAGGGACGATTTAAGTATGGCTAAGACCCAAAGAAGGCGGTTTACACCGAAACAGAAAGCTCATATCGTCTGCAGGCTTCTGGGGGAAGACGCAACAGTCGCGCAAGTGTCCGAGGAGTTCGGTATAAATCCGATCCTGCTCCAAAGGTGGAAGAACTATGCCCTGTCCAACCTCTCCAAGCTATACGAGAGGGATTCCAAAGAGACCGAGAAGCTGAAGGCCTCCTACGAGCAGCGTATCGACGAGATGCAGGAGGAACTGGATAAGCTGAACCTTCAACTCGATTGGCTAAAGAAAGTAACTGCCATGAGCGTACCGAAGGAAAATCGCAGCGATCTCGTACGCCGAGATCAACGGGGCCTCCCGATCCGTACGCAGACCGAACTGCTCGGACTAAGCCGCTCAACGCTTTACTATCGTTTACGCCACCCTTCCACCGAAGTCGTTACCGTGCGCCCGATGAAGCACGCACTTACGAACGACATTAATCCCGCCATCCTTCCCGCCGGATTAAACACGGAGCAGATGAAACAATTCGCAGAGCTCGACCTCCCGAAACTTAAACTTCAAAAGGGCTGGATGGACGTGTTCGGCGGGTTCCATTGAAACTTATTTTTCGGTAATGAGTGTTCAACTCTTCGAAGCGGGATTAGCAGATAAGATCAGCCGCTTTTATCGATTCTCAGAATTCTTATAAAAAAATAGATTCACAAAGGATGCTTCTCCTCATGATGAAGCAGACAAAGAGCACCCTAACTGGGTGCTCTCGATAATTTATAATGTCTCAACTCACTCAACGTTCTATTTTGACCCATTTGCAGCAGACTCACCGCTATCAAAATAGGAAGTATCTAAAATTCTCGCATAAATATAAGGGTTTAAATTCGGGCTTTGTACATGGATTTTGATTTTGTCCAGACCCGTTACATCAAAGATCATCGTCTTCACTTTGTCTTCCGGACTAACCGAGTGCTTTTCCAAGATCGTATCTGCGGTATTTCCCGCCGTATCTGCCGCGTTATAAAGGGAAAATTCCACTTCATGCTCCCCGGGCTCGATGACGGCGCCATCCAAAACCAGTCGCTTGTATTTGCGGTTAAGGGTAACGATGACATCGCCATATTGCTCGATCTTCAGCACTTGTTTGTATTGTTTCCCGTTTACGAGAGTTTCCTTAGCATCTTTGGACAGAACGGCATAAATGTTATCGATTTCGATAGGCATGGCAAAAATCGGTGTTTGTCCTGCAGGTTTTCCCCCAATGTAGATTTTCTGATTGGCAGTATCATAGTCGATCGGGATTTTCAGCGCCTCGGCCAAAGCGCGGACCGGCAAATAATTGGTGCCTTTATAGTTAATCGGCGCCATCGGTTTGCCGGCCTGGTCTTTGGGCTGCCATTGCTCTCCGTTCAGTACGAACGATACTCCCCGATTAAAAAAAGCATTGATCGGCTCCATATTGACAGCAGCGTAAGCCGAGCCGAACGAGCAGGATAAGATGACGCCGATGAATAAGAGAATCTTCGCCATTTTCGACTTCTTCAACTTGATCTTCAATAAAAGTCACCCTTCCGAATGATAATTTACCGCCTACAGATCGATTCTATAGAGGGTAGCGCTTCAAAAGCGTTACAAAACCGGAACTTCCGATTTTGCTGCCACCTTTATCGCTTTCAACATGTTCACGATAGCGGTTACCGACTCGGCGCGGGTCGACGGTGCGTTAGGCCCGAACCTGTTGTCGGTAATGAACGCGGTAATGCCGTACAGTTTGGCTGCTGCGATATAACTTCGTGCGTACTTGGGAATATCCGCATCATCCAGATACCCGGTCGCCGCATCGTCCGAGATCGGCAAGTCGGCTGCTCGAACGATCATGGTGACCATCTCGGCGTGGGTGATCGTCTTGTTCGGGCGAAACGTTCCGTCGGAATAGCCATTGATGATGCCGAGCTCCACGCAATACGCGATCGGCTTAGCTGCCCAGGATCCGATCGTTTGTTTGTCTTTGAAGGTTAACTCGGCACCTTTGCCGGAAGGCTTCAGTGCATTCGTCAGCAGGACGGCGAGTTCGGCGCGACTGACGCTGCGATCCGGTTTGAACGTGCCGTCGGGATAACCGCTCGCGATGCCTTTGTTCAAAGCCTGTATGATCGGTTCTTTCGCCCAATGTCCTTCGATGTCCGACAAGGGGGTGTTTTGCACCGGCGTATTATCGATTGGTTCTGCTACTGTAACAATCAAATCTGCAACTTGACGAGGAACATTGGAAATCCCTTCCGGCGGCTCCGGAGGCGACGCTTGGTATCCAAGCCGGTAAGAACCATTTAATCCCCAGGTCCATACAGTTCCGTCTTTTCTTACGGCAATCGAATGAAACTTGCCAGTTCCAACGGCAACAATACTCCCGTTTAATTCAATCTTATTTGCAAGCGGACGATGCGTTAAGTTACCGTTTCCGAGCATGCCATAATCGTTCTGCCCCCACCCCCATACGGATCCGTCGCTTAAGAGGGCAAGAGTATGACCCTGTCCTGCAGAAATAGAGACGACACCGCTCAGCTCTCTACTAGGATTCAAGGAATAGAGCACTTGTTGGGGTTCGTAAAATTCAGTCTGTTGGCCGCTTGTTCCATTTCCCAGTGAACCGAATAGATTGAGTCCCCACGTCCAAACCGTTCCGTCGCTCCCAAGGGCAGCGGTGAAAAGTTGTCCTTGCGCAATGGATACAATCCCCTTCACTTTAGGCACTTGCTTCGGTGTGGGGTTATTTTTTTTACCGGTATCGTAGCCGAGCTGACCGTAGAAATTGCTCCCCCAGGTCCACACCGTTCCATCGCTTCTCACGGCACTGGACTGCATATACTTTGCTGAAATGGAAATGACGCCGCTCAAGTTAGACACTTGTACGGGGACAGTACTACTGCCCGTTTTTCCATTGCCGAGCTGTCCATAGTAGTTGTATCCCCACGCCCATACCGTTCCGTTGCTTTTTAGAGCCATCGTATGGAGGGAGCCTGCCGTAATCGCGACGACATCGCTCAGGTTGGGTACTTGCACGGGGACGGGACTCCCCTTATCCAATGTCCCTATTCCGAGTTGTCCATTTTCATTGTTTCCCCAAGTCCACACCGTTCCGTCGCTTTTCAAGGCCACCGTATGTCCGGTTTTGAGAAAAGACTGTCCTCCCTCTGCCGCAATAGCGACGACATCGCTCAAGTTACTCACTTGAACGGGGGTAGAGCTGTCTTTGCCAACGGTGCCCATTCCAAGTTGCCCATAGTTATTAGCTCCCCATGCCCATACGGTTCCGTCGCTTTTCAAGACAACGGTGTGTCCTTCACCCGCAATGACAGTGGGAACCGTTTTCGGTCGCGCAATGGGAACGAAATTGGCTGGCGGTTGATTTCCCGGGTTGATTTCGATAGGGATGATAATCGGTAAAACTTTAATCGGATCGGCAGCAAAAGCAACGGAATTCCCAACTAACAAAAGAGCTGCCGATAATAGGATCGTCACTAATCTCCACCTTCTGGCAGGCACACGGATCAAATCCTTTCAAGATAGAAAAACTCCCTTCTTCAGATTGATTCTAAAGAAGGGAGCGCTTCAAAAGCGTTTCAGTGGGACCGGTCCAATTTTTGATCGATTTCCGCCAAAATATAGGCGGGGATCGTTTTGTTTGCCACGACTTCTGCTGCAGCCCGAGGCATCTGTCTCGCTGCGACGGTCGGAATGCAAGCTTTTAATTCGCGGCATCGAATCAGATATTGTTCCTTGCCTGACTTTCGGTAGAGCTCTTCGTTTAACAAGAGCGCCGATGTTCGATGTGCGGACGATTCGGGATTCAGCTTCCATATCGCGAAACGAATGGCAGCCTGATCTTGACGGTGGGGATACTGTTCCAGCATCCGTTCCAATTGATCCGCAGCTTCAACGGATGTTATCCGCCCAAGATCTGTTTTCAAACTCAGAAGCAGCAGTAGAAGGTTGACTCGCACGGTTCTTCGTTTCAGCCGTTCGGCAATCCGGAGCGCTTCTTCGGCAGCCTCTAAGGCACATTCGTATCGTTTCTCCCTCTGCTTCAGCAAGCTCTTGAAATAAAGCCCATCGCATTCGAAGAAAGGGATTTGATTCTGCTTGGCCAGCCCGATCGAGCGTTCGATCATTAGGCCGGCCTCCTCATACTTCATCTCCGCCATCAGATTGCAGCCTTCTATGCCGAGAACGACAGCCGCAATATGCATATCTCTGATCAAGACCGCTTCTTCCAGGCAGTAAGCAATGCATTGTTCGGATTGAATACGGGCTCCGAGCAAATGATAGTACTTGCCCATCATGCCGATGGCCATCGCCGAGCTCATTCGGGCTCCGATCGATTTATCGATCTCGATCTTTTCGACCAGATGATCGAAAGCCAGATCCATGTCGTCCGTTTCGAAATAGACCATCGCCAATCCGCCCAGCGCTTCCCCGACGTAATACTCGTCCCGGAGTTCAGTCGCGAGCCTGATTTGATTTTTGAACCAATGTATCGCTTGAACATATTCGTCTTGGTCATAAAACAGGTATCCTATAAAACCCGAAAATCGGCAATCGTCTTCGATTCGGCTCCCTGCATCGGGCAGTTCCATTCTTTCAAGTAAAAAGGACAAGGATTTGTCGTAATCAGCCATGAAATAATACATCCACCCGAGCGCTCCAAAGACGAGGCTAAGTCCGGCATAGTCCTCCATCAGCTGAAAATGATGAAGCGCCCGTTCCAAATGAAACCTCGCTTCCTCGATTTTACCCTGAAGACGCAAGCAATTCCCCAACGCAACGTCGCAGAAAGATCTTTCCTTGATCGTAACCGCATATCCGAAACGCTGAAACCAATCTTTATATGTTTTTTCCGCCTCGCTCCAATTTCCAACAATGATCAAAGCATCGCCGAGCTTCATCAGGATGGGCACGATTTGCTCTGGGGGCAGTAAATCGCACAGCTTCTTGTAACATTGGATCCGTGTTTCATGGGCGTATATTTTCTCAGCGGAGGATGCAGCCATTTCGTAATAAACAACGGCCTCTTGATCCACGGCGGCAAGCTCGTAATGGAACGCGATTTCCGCGGCAAAGGCTTCGGGCTGAGCGTAATGCAAAGCAACCAAACTGCGCGCAATTTGCCCGTGATATTGGCGGCGTCTGCTCTCATTGTTTAGCTTGTATGCGGTTGCCCTGATGATGTCATGGGAAAAATCATATTTTCCCGCTCCGGCCTCTTGCAAAACTTTCACTTGCACCAAAGCTTCAATTCGTTCATGAACCGCTTCATCCTCCAAGTTCGTCACCTTGGCCATAAGGGCCGCCGATACGGGCCTGCCGATGGCGGCAACGGCGGAAACAAGCTGTTGTTGATCCGGCGAAAGTTTACTCAATCGATGATCAATGACGCTCTTCACCACGGGAGATAGACGAAAATCGCTATCGAAGCCGGTCGCTTGCCACTCTCGTAAAGTTTCCACAATAAATAGCGGATTGCCGCCGGTTTCCGTGTGTAAGCCGGATGCATGGCGTTCCGCCAGCGCGTCTCCAACAGCCACCGCCATCAGCCCTCTCGTTTCTTCCTCGCTAAGCGGGACAAGGTCGATTTCAAGGAACTTACGTTCAAAAGAGAGGTCGGAAATTAGCTGTTCGATGGCATCTCCCGGTTCCCCCTCCGTACGCATCATTGCGATAACGAGCAGTTTAGATTCGGAATCGCCGCGAAGAAAATAGGAAAGCAACTGGAGCGTCTCCGTGTCGCACCACTGGATATCGTCAAGGATCAGCAAAACCGGTTGCTTACTCAGCAGCACCTGCTCGATGGCTTCAAACCAGTGGTTAAGCTGCCAATTTTCCTGTATGAGGCCCGGTTTCGGCAAGTCGGGGTAGCGTTCCGTCAGCTCCGGCAGCAATCGGGTTAACTCCGACAACATAACCGGACTAAGCTGCGGCAAAGGGAGACTTCTCAGCCATACTTTAATCGGGGTGTAGGACAATGTTTTCACCGACGGATAACAGCTGGCCCATGCGGTCTGATCCCCCTGGCTTTCCGCCCATGCTCTAAATTCCGCAGCCAGTCTGGTTTTGCCGATTCCCGCCTCGCCCTTTAGGAGAAGCAGCGTATTTGTGCCAAGCGTTGCCTTCTTCCAGGCACTCAGCATCGTTCCCCACTCGAAGGTTCTGCCGATCAGCTTCGCAGGGTTGCGGGCAGTAATCGAGAGATCATCGGCTTTCTCGGAGAGCCTCTCCAATAACTGCAGCGTTTCCCGTGATGGTTCGATTCCCAACTCGTTGTGCAACACGCTTTTTAACTGACGGAAAATTCGGGAAATCGCTGAAGTATCTTTATTAATGGAATGAAGCCGCATTAGCGTGCGGTATGTTTCCTCCCTCAATTTATCGTAAGCCAACAGTTTCCTCGCATAATAAATGGCCGAAGCGTACTCCCGCTGACTTTCCAAAATCGTAATCAGCCTGTCCGCCACATTCAAAAACGTTTGCGCCAACAGCTCCCGTTTCGCGGCGATCCAATCTTCGTAATATCCCGGCAGAAGCTCCCCCTTGTACAATTGTTGCGCCTTTACCAGCTCGGCGTATGTACTTCCTCTTGCAGCCTGTTCAAACTCGTGAACATCGGAAAAGAAGGGCTGATCGCCCTTCCACTGAATGACTATCGGCGTGATATTAAGATAGCGGTCGATTTGCGGATGAGTTTGTCGTAAATCGTGAAGAAGCTTTCGCAAATTGGAAAGAGCTTGCTTCTCGGTGGAATCAGGCCAGAAATCAAAGGCAATTTGCTTCCTGCTTCGAGACGCGTCGAAAGCCAGAACCAAGTATGCCAACAGCTTGACTTTGCTACTCGACAGGGTGGCCATACACTCCTCGTCGTTGAAAGCGATTTTCAAACTGCCTAGAAATTGAAATCTGCAACCTTCCAAACCGACCTCACTCCCATGCTCAAAGGATATTATTTCATTTTATTCTCTATCCTCTGCCATATCGCCTTCCTCTAGAACCAATTTTTTGCCGAAGGGTTAACCTTTTACAGGAAACCTAAAAGCTTTCTATCGTCGTCCTCGCGGGCGATAATAGAAAGCTTTTTATTTTCTTCGTATTATTTTTTCACTCTAGGACTTCCTTGATCGTTTGGGTTATTAGACCGCGACGGACTATGCTTTGGGTTGTTTTTATCGGATTTGGTTTTCGTGCTCATTTTTTAATTCACCTCCTGCGTTATCCTTACTGACCAATCTGTCCAAGGATTGAAATACGTACCCCTGCTTGCGCGCATCTTCTATGATGCGGCCAAGCGCTTCGGCATTGTCTTTGGATACGCTGTGAAGCAGGATCACCGCACCGGGATGAAGCTGCGACACGACCATGCGGTATGCGTGTTCTTGGCCTTTCTGTTGATTGACCTCCCAATCCTTGTACGCTATAGACCAGAACACGTTCGTGTAACCGGATGTACGACTTGAATTCAGCATTCGTTCGCTGAAAATGCCGCGCGGAGGCCGCATGAACCGCATTTCCTTCTGTCCCGTCAACTCGGCGACACGCGTTTGGACCTTTGCCAGTTCCTCTTTAATGAGATGGTCCGATATTTGCGTCATATCCGGATGGCTCCAGGAGTGGTTACCGACAATATGACCTTCTTGCACCATCCGCTTGACCAATTCCGGCTGATCCTTCACATAATGACCGGTCACGAAGAAGGCCGCATGCACTTGCTTGGCTTTTAGCACATCCAGGACTTGCGCCGTATAACCATTCTCATAACCATTATCAAATGTGAGATACAATTCCTTCTTTCGGGTATCCCCTGTAAAAACCGCTCCGTATTTTTGAAGAATGCTTTTGAAGCCCTCCTCGTCAATGGACGGAAGAGACCCATTCCTGCTTTTCTTAAAACCGAAATGAAATGAACGGTCTTGCGCATTCGCTGTCGCTTGAAATCCGGTAAGCAAAATGGCTACGAGAATAACAAACGAAATCATCCGATAACGCAAAATGGTTTGCCCTCCAGATACGATTGTTTTCAGTAAGATGACTAAATTCTCCCGTTTTTATTCGTCGTAACAGCGAAAAGGCCGCTCGTGTGCGTCATCTCTTCATAGAACCTGCAGTCCATTCATATGAATGGACAAGATGAGGCTTGAGGAGACGGTCATAAATGAGGTGGTCGAGCGTTGAAAACGACCTTTTTTCGATTTAATGCCTTATTCGTCGTAAAAATGCTCGGTTTGCTCGGACGTATTGCGCTCACCAGATCGATCGGCGCAGAGGGCGTCGGCCTCTATCAGGCGGCGTATTCGTTTTATGGACTCATTCTGATCGTCATCACGGGAGGCTTACCGACGGCGCTGGCTTTGGCGACTGTCAGAGATGAGGAGCAGGGATGGATTCTATTCAAAATCGTCTCGGCTGTAACGCTAATTGTCGGCTGTATCGGGAGTTTCCTGTTGTACCAATACTCCGACTGGATTACCGAAATCATCGGATACCCTGATCTGCGATTAGCGATCCGATGGTTGTCCCCGGCGTTGTTCATTGTGCCGTTGCTCAGTTTGCTGAGAGGTTATTTACAGGGCATGCAACGATTTCAAGCAATCGCCTATTCCGAAATGCTGGAACAGCTAGTGAGGGTCGTATTGCTGATGACCGTGCCTCCGCTGCTGTTATCGGGCGGTTTGTCGCAAGCGGTGGGCGGAAGCGTGCTCGGAACCGCGACGGGCGCCTTAACGGCGTTCTTGCTGTTGATCGCACTGTTTCCGCGCTCCGCCCGCAATGAACCAGGCTCTTCCAGCAGTCGATCCGGATGGAGGGGCGCATTGCCGGCGCTCCTCCAAGCTTCGCTTGCTATCACCTTTACCCGATTGCTCGTTCCCGTTTCCGATTTCGCGGACATGCTGCTGATTCCGAACCGGTTGATCAAGGCCGGTTATTCCGCCCATGAAGCGATCGGAATGTACGGCGTCATGACGGGGATGGCTGTCGTTCTCGTTTATGTTCCGACCATCTTCACGGCCGCTCTGTCCCATACTTGGACAATGGGAATTGCTGCGGACTGGCAGACGGGACGCACTAGCGAACTACGCAAAAAGATGTTCGCATCGTTAAAGCTCGGATGGTTATGGGGATTGGCCTCGGGGGCATTCCTTTACATTTATGCTCCCGAGCTATCCTTTTATATTTTCGGTTCGATCGAATCGGCTCAGCCAATCCGGTATTTGGCAGTGCTTCCTTTGCTCGCGGGGTTAAGGGAAATCTCCACCAGCGTTTTGTGGGCGCAAAACCGCAAATCCTTGCCCATTGCCGGGCTCATTGCCGGCATCGCGTTGAACCTGGTCACTGTTTATCTATTGGCCGCGATTCCCGGATTCGGTTATTTGGGCATTTCGATCGGAATCATTGCGATGGAGTCTGTTTCGGTCGCTTGGAACCTTCGAGCCCTTCAGGTTTTCCATCATGCACGCAAGCGCATATTGCCGCTTATATCCGATATGTCCGTATTCATCCTAGCCATATTCTCCGTATTCGGATTGCACCGTATGATTGCCGCTGCCTCCGACTTCGTCCTCTTTGCATCGCTTTGCAGCGTTGTCTTGTTTTGCGCTTTTTCCGTTTTATACATTAAGTCACGCAGCCCCAACGAATTCAATTTCAAGTAACGCTCGCCCCGCATAGTCCTTTTTGGGATTGAACAACATAAGTAGATCACTCGGAGAGACGAACTTAGAAGGAGAACGGCATGCGCACTTGGTTTCGAATCGGACTGATTGCACTTGTTGCATTTCAATTCCCGCTTGGAGTCAGCGAAGCGTCGGCCCGACAGCCGGACAATCAAGAACTGACGGTGTTCCTGAACAGGGCGATCGAGACAAGGGGGCATTACCTGATCTTAGGGGAAAAAGTGGATCTGGATACATACTACATCCGGTCCGATAAGTCGAGCATGGCCGCTCTTGAACACGAAAAGAAACGGCATCGCTATTTGGATGCGTGGGCGCTAAAAAGGAACCTGCAATTTATCGACTGCTACAACGAAATCCGGATCGTCCGTTACAAAGTGCAAGCTGATACGGCGAACGTCGTATTCATCGTCCGTCAGCGGCTGGGGTACGTTAATATGAAAAATATGCTGCAGCCCCAGCGATTCGGACTCGGCACCCGACACGTCATGACGCTTAAAAAAAAGAAAAACGAATGGCGTATTTCGCGGGAGTGGTACCTCGATCCTCTCGATGAAAATCCCGCTCTGATCGCCGATCACCAATTCCATCCCGAGAACGCCGGCAGCGAAGACAGACAAGACCAAGAGCCGAAACGACACGATTCCGAAAAAACGCGAGCAAGGTATGACCGTGACAAAGCTGTTCGATATGCGGATAAATATGCGGGATTAGCTTGGGGGGCAGGAAACAATAACCGTTATAACCAAAAATACCGGGATTACACCGGGGTGGGCGGGGACTGCACCAATTTCGTTTCGCAGGTTCTCGGAGATCCGGAAGAAGGGGGAGGTCTTCCGCTGACGCCCAGATGGTACGCCGGTCCCGCGGGAGGCAGCGAGGCATGGGTCCGGACCGACGGGCTCAAACATTTTCTCCTGAATTCCGGTTACGCCCGCCTGAAGGATAAAGGCACGTTCGAGCACATCGTCAAACAGACGAATGAACACCCTTTGGGTGCCATCCGGGAATTGAGGCCGGGAGATTTGATCGGATACGAACTAAAGAAAGGCGACGTGGATCACTTTTCCGTCATCGTCGGTTTCGACGACAACGGTTATCCGCTGGTCAATTGCCATACGACGGACAGGTATCGCGTTCCGTTCGACCTCGGCTGGGATAAGAAAACGAATTATTTATTGTTCTCCATCAAGTGATCAGGCGCACTTGAACACTCCCCCACCTGCGTCGATGCCGCTGAGGTGGGGGATTCTTGGGTAATCGAACCTACCGGTCCGAACTTGACCAAGCGATCCCTGCCGTTCCGACAGTTCAGGCAGTCATCGCCGCCAATCGTAAGCCTTCTCTCTCTATGTTCACACTCGCGTTCCGATCCCGATCGTGGCGTGTTCCGCATTCAGGGCAGTCCCACTCCCGAAGCGACAAACACTTCACCTCAGGGTTGCGATGATTGCATATCGAACACAATTGGCTCGATGGGTAGTCTTTGGCTACCACACTGATCGTGCGGCCATACCACTTCGCTTTGTACGTCAGCATCGCACGGCACGTCGACCACGACGCTTCCGATATCGCCTTGGCCAGATTTCCGCTTTGCAGCATGTACGTCACCTGTAGATCCTCCAGACAGATCGTTTGGTTGTCACGTATCCATCGGGTAGTCAATTGATGCAGGAAATCGTGTCTGCTATTCGCGATCTTCTCATGAATCGCGGCTATTTTCCGTTTGGCGCGGTGCCAGTTTGCGCCTCCCTGCTTGCGACGAGCAAGCAGGCGCTGCCAACGCGCCAGCCGTCTCTCCTGCTTCCGCAAATGCCTGGGGTTGTCCGTTTCTTCTCCACGGCTACTCACGGCAAATTTCTTCAGCCCGAAGTCGATGCCGATAGCCGTGTTCAGCTTAGGCAACGGCGCGATGTCCACCTCACAGACGACGGAAACGAAGTATTTGCCCGTCGCGCTCCGCCTGACCGTAGCCGAAAGGATGCGGCCTGCAAGCTCCCGCGATTTGGCAAAACGCACCCATCCCAGCTTCGGTAGCTTTAGCTCAGTGTCTCGAACGGCAATATTGTCGTTCGTGTATCTCGTCGTGTAAGACTGCACCGGGTTTTTACGGCTCTTGAAGCGGGGCGCATCATTTTGCTTGCGGAAGAAGCGGTCGAACGCGTCAGCCAGTTGACGGACAGCAGATTGCAGCGCGATGCTGTCGACTTCCTTGAGCCAGTTGAAATCTTGCTTCAGCGCTGGAAGGCTTGTCGCACACTTGTGATACGACAACCCTGCTCCCGTTTCCTTGTACGACGCATTCCATTTGGTCAAGAAGTGATTGAACACGAATCGGGAACAGCCGAACATCTTGTGGATGAGGATGATCTGCGCAGCCGTCGGGTAGAGGCGGAAACGAAACGCTTGATGATGCACCATACGTTCTTTCTCACCTTCTCCTCCGGAGGATGGATCACCCCTCCATTGTAGCACATATGTTCGCATGAATACAAAACAAAAACCTGCCGATTCATCCCCCTCTTACTCCGTGGAAGAGGGAGTCTTCTCGGCAAGTGGGATAAAAATGGGGACGCCAAATGCTCGCGTCCCCATTTCGGGTCTCCTACTGCCTTCTATACTAATCATTGAGCCTTCCGAACTGACCGAAAACCTTCTGCATAATGTAATACGATTTTTTCAGCCGCTCGTGGTATGTCGGTACGTCCCATTTATCCCACCGGTACGTGTACATATCCTCGGATCGAAGCGTATTGCCGCTTAATCCGGGCATGGCGTACCCAATGTCTTTGCTCCCCGGCATGTCGGTGCCTGCCTGCCCGTCCGAACGATAGGTAACCAGCGCGATTTTGAAGCCATCCGTCGACTCGCTGCCTTCAAGCCCCTTCTTCCAGAGGTCGCTCATGATTTCACGGGTGCTAGGATCCTTCACGTTCAACAATTGCCACGGAATTCGAACTTCGACGACTCCCGATTGCTTGTCGTAAGCCACATCGGTCAGTGAATCGAAATCCGGGCTGTCCGGATTTCCGTTGCCGAACCGCAGCTGACCCGTCTCGTAAGTGTCCAAAGGCAAATGCAACGTTTGGCCATGAACATTGGGAACGTCCATTCCTTTGTTTAACACAAGCCGCATTTGATTGAAAATACCGTTGTCCTTGACGTTCGCATAATCGAGCTTCGGCATCATGTTCAATTGCGATCCATACATGTAATAGGTCGAATCGTAATAACTATCCACCCAAATCCTCGACTTGCCCGGCCCTCGTAAATCGATGGCGAAATCGATTCCCGCGTCGGTCGTCAGACCGCTGCCCCCGGGAATGCGATGTTGGCCTTGATTCGGAATCGTATCAAGCAAGATCATTGCGCCTGTCGAAGACCAGTCAAGCGGAAGAGCGTTCGGGCCGAAGTCGATTCGGAACATCAGGCTGCGCTCGTCGCTGGATACGAAGGCTTGCTTGATTTCCGCTGCCGGCTTGCTTCCAGCCCCAGGCTGCACGGAAGCCCCCTTCAACGGCATGGGCGACTGCTTCACACGCTCCCAATCGGCGGCATCCCCGTCCGGATACAGAGCCGAATCCGGAGTACCCGGATCGAAGGCGAGCATTCCGAAAAATTGTTCGCTTACTTGCACGTTGGGCCAGAATGGACGGCGGTCAGGATCGTCCAGATCCATCGTATTCCAAGACCTCTTAAACCATTCATCCTGCCATGCAAACACGAGCCCGCCTGCCATACCTTCCTTGTAAATATCTTCGAACAGATGAGCCTCGATGTCGCCTTGCTCCTGCTCGTTGTGCTCGCCCTGATTCCAGCCGCTTACGTTCCGGTGCGTCATCCCCCGCGATTCCGGGACGCCGAACTCCGCGATGAACACGGGCATGTTGTGCGCCTTCTTAAGATCGTGGAGATAACCCGCATAACTGTTTCTCTCGCCCCTATGGTCCACATATTCCGTATACTTCGTCTCATAGTTCAAGAAGTCTGGATAATACGGATAGACGTTGTAGGAAGCGAAATAACCGGCCTTATACTCTGGTTTGGCATGAATTACATTCGGGTCGATGGATACTAAATCTTCTTCTTCCAGCGGCTCGGACGGGTGCTTCAGCAGATCGGTCGTCACCCAGTTGATGAAGCTCATCGGTCTTTGCCACTGATACTTGTCTGCCTCGTAGGATGCCGTTTCATCCATCGTACGAGCCAGCCACGATTCGAACGGTGTCGCTTTCTCCGTCTTGAAATAACGCCCGTCGTAATCGGCCATACCTTTATGTTTGTCGTCGGTCGAAACGACCATCTCCGGGTTCCATTCGATGCCGAGTAACCAGCCAAGTACATAGGCCGAGATATCCGCCCGATAGGCTCCCGATGCGTGTCCTGGATTGGCGGGGATGTCGGCTTTGCCATGGATGACGTCGACCATCAATCGAATATCATGGAAGTATTCCTTCATAATCTCTTCGTTGTAGGCGTCTCCCGATGCAACGAGCTTCTCCTCGTCGACCCATACGCCTTGCAGCAAATAAATCGGGCTGGCAGCCTTGCGATTATACTCCAGCAACGCTTCGTAGAAAGCCGGGGGATGAAGCGTGAAGACGCGAATCGTATTCGAGTTCATCTCCCCGATCGCCTTGAACCAGCGCGAATATTCCGCTTTCGTGATCGCGGCTTCGCCAGGGAAGCTGCCGGGCTTGCCTATGCCGATGTTGACGCCCTTCATCAGCATGTCGCTCCATTTGCCATTCTTGTACACTTGCAAGTACTGCCCGCCCGTTTTCGCCGGGATGCTCATACCCTCGATAGTTGCCGTCTCAGGACTTACTTGCTTGCTTTCCGGGTGCTTCTTCTTCTCGGATATCTCCTGGAAAATCCGCTTCATTAAAGGCCGATATGCTTTCCAATAAAACTTCTCCTGGCTTCCGCCCGAGTCCCGCGCCAAAACAGAATACACCCGATCCAGCCAGGCAGCTTGATGAAAACCGGATACCTCCTTGTTATCCGCGAAATCGCCCGCGAAATAATAAGACGAATACATCTGCGCATCGTTCCTGGTGACGGCGGGGAACGTGGAAGGAATGCCTAGCTGCTGAAGCTTCCGCGTTCCTGCTTCCGTCAAATTCAGCTCATAATTGGCCAATACTTCGTTGCCTTCACCTGCTTCGATCACATCGAACCAGTAATTGTAACGCGTGCGGACCGATTTGCCGACGAAAGCTTTGCCCTTATCGGTGAGCACGAACTCGCTGCCCCGGCTCCGCGTATCCTTCCCGTCCTCCAGAACGGCAACGTAATCTTTGTCATTGACGAAGAGAAACCCGGCGCCCTTGAACGCCCACTTCTCCCCCGTCTGATTGTTATAATTGTCGATCGCCCATTTCGGCACTTCCCCGCCCTCGGACAAATCCGCGAAATATCTGCCGATCCAGCCAGACCAACGAAGCCCCAATAGCCCGTACATCTCTTCTCGGACATCCGCTTCGGTCGGGCTTCCGAACGTATTAAATTCGGCGATAAGCGTCGTTCCCTTGTAAATCGCGTTCTTGATCTGCTTGATGTCGTCCTTCTGCAATCCGCCGTAGATCTTGTCCGAGCGATTGCCCTCAACGACGTTGCCTGTCAAATCGTTCTTATATACGCCGTACGTATCCGTAACGTAGAGCAGATCGTAATCGTCCTTCGTATCCAGTTCGCGCACGGAGTTGGCATCGCTCTCGCCGGGCACGTAGCCGAAATAGTCGTCTTTAACGGAATACGCCGTTTTGTCCGGATGAACGTATTTATAATAATTAAGAAGCCATGTTAACCCTTTATGCTCTCGGTAAGTATTGTCCGGCACCGTCTTGTCGAGGATAGCCACTCGGAGCACCTCGGATGATTGGAGCTGCCAGACGATGAGCGGCACCGATAATACGGCAAGAAATAAGATCAGCCCAAGCAGCCATTTAATGCGAAACCGTCGTATCACGAAACGTTCCCCCTTTTTAAGCCGAAACCCCTTTGCGCTTCATCTCTCCCCAGCCTTGTTTTCGTCCGAGTAGCAAGATGATTGTGGCCCATACGCGCCAGACCGTCAGCAAGGGGCGATACCAGAAAGCTTCCGATATCGCATACAACAGTAACCAGTTCAGATCCGACACCCGTTGATATTTGCCTAGCCGCCACTCTTCGATCAGCACCGCTCCGATTGAGAGGAACGATCCGTACACGACCATCAGGCAAAATAGCATCAGCGCGTATTCCAAGTACACCCTGCCTATTATAAAATCGACGAGCAATGAAGTATAGCCAAAAAATTCGACTAATGGACCAAGAAACTCCACTAAGAAATAAAAGGGCATAGCCACTAAGCCGATCATTCTGTATTTCGGGTTCATCATCATCCGCCTATGCGTCCACAAACTTTCGAACAGGCCGCGATGCCAGCGATCGCGCTGTCTGCGCAAGTATTTGAGCGATTCCGGAGCTTCAGTGTAACATACAGGATCGGCTACATATTCGATCCTGGCTCCCCATCCTTGCTCGAGATTCATTCGATGAAGCCGAACGACCAGCTCCATGTCTTCACCTACGGTATCCACTTTGTAACCGCCCGCCTGAATCACCCTGGAAGTTCTAAACACGCCGAAAGCGCCGGAAATCACGAGCAGTAAATTTCTTCGGCTTAATCCGATTCGTCCCATCAGGAACGCCCGCATATACTCGATGCTCTGCATAATAACAAGAGGATTACGGGAAATCTTCGTTTCCGTTACCCGTCCCTGTTCCGCCTTGTTCCCGTTCGCGATCAATACGTTGCCGCCGACCGCCAAAATTTCTTCGTCGGCATTCTCGACGATGGGCTTCATGACTTTCAGGAACGAGTCCGGGTCTAGTACCGTGTCCCCGTCTATCGAAGCAAAGTAAGGATATTTGGCTATATTGATTCCCGCGTTCAAGGCGTCCGCTTTGCCACCGTTGGCTTTATCGATGAGAATGATCTGCGGATAAATTTCCGAATGGTAGACGTTGCGGATCGGCTTCGTTTCGATGCCGTTGCGCTTGAGATATACTTTGTCTTTGACCGGGGTCATCTTGAACCGCTCGATCACGATTTCCAGCGTTCGATCCTTGGAACCGTCATTGACGACTATAACTTCGTACTGGGGGTAATCCAGTCTCCCGTTGCCGGTTACGAGCGATAGGATCGTACCGATTACGCCCGCTTCCTCATTGTAGGCGGGCACGATGATGGACAGAGGCGGCGTAAACGAGGATTTTTTCATTTTCTTGTACGGCTCTACTTGATGCAGACCCCGTTCTTTTCTCATCTTGTTAAACGACAAAACGAACAGAATCAAATAAAAACTGCAAATACCGATAAAATAAACCATGATCGCATATTGAAGGACCAGGAGCGCATACCGCAGTATATCAGCCGGCTCAATCATAATCAGGGCTCCTTTCCATCCACTCTTGGGCAATCGAGCGGGCATACGGATCGAGATGGGATTCGGCAATATTTTGAAGTATTCCTTTCCCTCCTCGATATTGTCGAATCGATTTGGCCGCTTCCGAACGAACGTTGTAGGCTCTGTCAGCAATCAATCTCTTGAGGCCAGGCATGAACCGATCGTCCCGAATACTGCCCATAAGCCTCGCAGCCATAAGCCTTTCCCCGATAGTCTCGGGCTTGTCCCACTTCCCCTTTTCTCCGTATCGCTCCAACAGTCGTACGACCCGGTCGATAGAAGAAACATAACCTTGTGAAGCAAGCGTCTTCAGCGATTTGACCCGGAGCTCGCGGTTTTCCGATTCAAGCAACTCCTCCAACTGCTGCTGCAGTTTTTCCGAACGCAAGTTTTGGTCCCGAACGACTTCCAGGATCGCCCCCTGCCAAGAACGATCAAATCGGTTGAACTCGTCAATGAACCGATCGACGTTATCCTGATTCATCAGACGGCTTACGAGTTCGGTCAACAAGAAAGCGGGCATCTTTCCCGGGTTGCGAATCAGTTGCATCAAATCTGCCGATCCAAACTTCGCAAGCAACAGGTAAATTTCGAAGCTCTCTTCCGGGGTGGTCCGCTTGTCCGATAACTGCATATGCAAATCTTCTTGCATCGCCTTGATATTGAAAAGATCAATGAAATACAACGTGTTCATCCGGACGCTCCAACGCCGATGCCTAAGCCGACGTTTGTACTGCGGCACAAAAAATTGATCCACAAAGTCGCGTATCGGATCCTCGTCCTTATCGAATTTGTAGTTGGCTAGAAAATCGCTTAACAAATCCTCCAACGCCTCATACTGATATTCCTTGACCGGAACGATCAGCCGTGCGACGTAACCGGTAAAAAGGAACTGTTCCAGACTGGATGTCCGCTCCGCCAACCAACGTTTCTTCTTGTCCGCTCGACGACGGTCCGACGTTTTTTGCCATACTAAATAGACATAGGCCGCTAGCAAAAATACGAGCAAAATAACGATCAGCAGCAGAATGATAAGTAAACTGGTCATCGCATACCGCCTATGAGCCGTTGGATGCGCACCCTTAGCTCCTTCAAGCTGAATGGCTTCACCACGTAATCGTTAGCGCCTTTCTGGATAGCCAGTGCAATCTCAGTCTCCGCCCCTCTGCTGCTAACCATTACGCAAAGATATCTGCGCCTGTCGTAACCTGCTCGAATTCGGCTCAGCACTTCCAATCCGTCCATCTTGGGCATAATCCGGTCGATAATGACTAAAAAGCGTTCGTTTTGACGGTGCCAAGGATCGTTAAAAAATGCCTCTCCATCTTCGAAAGCCCTGACTTCAACGTGATAGAGCTCTTCGCCGATATCGGCCAACTGCTGCTTCAGCAACTCGCGAATCAGCCGATCATCGTCTATGATCGCCACCATTAGCTTCCGAACCGCCATCTTTCCGTCATCCGACGAGTCGAGCACGAGTCCTTGCCGCTCTTGCGGATCGGCTTCCGTGAACGGCATAAGCGCCAGACATTCGTCAACCGAAATGCCAGGGTCGGTAAATTCCTTTACCTTGGCGGAGAAGGAGACATGCTTTGGCCCGTCATTCGTATCGATAGGCATCTCGGAGAACAACTGGATCAATCGTTTCATGAGTTTTGCAGCATCATCTTTAACCGTCTTCGGCAACACGAGAACAAAGCCCCCCTCGGGATGATGCGCCAAACGATCGGTGGGACGTATGCTCTTCTGGATGAAATCCGCTAGACTCCGCGTCGCAACGCGCCGGAGCCCCGGATCCGATTCCGATTGATCGATTTCCGCATAAACCAATGCAAACGTCTCGTAGGACCGCTTGATATCGCTTAACTGTAAGTCCACTTCACGCCGCAAATACTTGTCATTAAACGCTCCCGTTAGGGGATCGATCAGAATTTGACCGAGAATCCGCTCTCTCCTCTCTAGAAGCTTCCTTACATGCCGTTGAAGTCCGGTATGATCTGCCGGATGGAGAAACGCGTCTGCGAGCACCGCCCATTCCAGCTCCGGGTTCGATTTCTCGGCTACCCCGATGAGCGGAATATACCTCATCTCGCAGATCTCCCTCAATTCGGTCCAAGCGTCCAAATCCTCTTTTAATTCCGCCGTCGAAGCGTCCAAGTCTATGACTAGGCAGTCTGGATTGACAAAATCAAGACGGGACAGCAAGTCCGGGATCCGGCCCCCTTCCGTTACCTCAATCTTGAAGCCGATGTTTGTTTCATCCGCAATATCCCAATCCATTTTATGGCTAACTATTAATATGATCGGGTGCTTTTTCATCTCCAAACGGTTCAAGTTCACCATCACCTTTTGGCGGACGCAAAACTTGCATCCGACATTATTCTGTTAAATCCGACAAGTTGCGTGAATATAAAACCTCCGTCCTAAAGCGCCATGCGCTAATAGACGGAGGTCTCCGTCGTTTTCGGCGGCTGGCTGGCATCGGCATTTGCTTATATAGCAAATCCGTAAGCCCCTTTAGCTTTGCGTCCCCGCCTTTCGACGGGTTTGCCATTATCGTACGAGTATTTTGGTTTCGTTAGTTTCGGAAATGCAGATCAGCATAGCTCATCTGTTGAATACTTATTTCGACAAAATTTTCGGTTTCCCTTTTATTCGAACACTTTTCTCAATCGAGTGGCCGAGAAAATACTGCTCACTAGTCAACAATGAAATACCCTGATTGCGATGCTCTTGACACCGTAAACCAAACAAGAGGCTACCCGTTTATAGGGCAGCCTATTGTTTGGTTTATCTTATTTTCAGCTCAGACGCTCCAGCTTCGTTATCTTAATGTCGCCCGTGAAGCCTTCAGGCAGCTTAATACGTGCAAGCACGTCTGCCGGGTGGGAGACGGCGAGCTGCATGCGTCCCGTCGCTTCGTCCGCGGTCCAGCTCACATCGATTCGGCCGCCGGCCGGATGCGGCACGCTGCCGCGAGCCCAAGTAAGCCCGCACGGAACCGGAGCGATCTCGACTTCGGTCCAGCCAGCCGAGAGACTGCGTACCCCAAGTATCTCGCGGCCGAGGAAATAAGCCGGAGCGGACGACCACGCATGGCAGTGACTACGCGTCAGCTCGTCGGGGTTAGCGCGGTTTTCGGCGAAGTTCGGATACTGCTCCCAACAGGTCGTCGCGCCATGGCGAATCATATTGCCGTAGTTTTTGCGAATATCGTCCAGAATGACCGATACGCCTCCTACCTTGGCCAATGCCTCGTAATAGAAGAACGACATGAACGGGCTTCCGATCTGCACGAAATTCGCGGGCGTAGAGAATAGATAAGCGTCCATCTGCCGTTTGCGCTCCCCTTGGGCGACGCCGGTCAACGAAGCGACGACCTGCGTCTGCATGCTAAGGACGCTCGAACGGCGGCCGTCCGCATGAATGCAGTCAATGTAGGCATGCTTTTCTTCGTCCCATAGATGCTCGTTAATCGCAGCCGCCAACCGATCGGAGGCTTCGCGGAACCGGGACGCGCCACTCTCATCCCCAGCCAGTTCTGCCATTTCCGCGGCTACGCCCAACGTCCGGGTCAGGAACAGGTTCTGATGCGTCACGATGCCTTCGTTCGGCTGATCGATCGGCGACCAGTCGAGCAAGTTCCATCCCTTAACGTTAAAAAGCCCGTTCTCGTCGATTTTCTGCAAATAGTGCTCCATCGTGAAGCGAACATGCTCGTACATCTCGACTGCGAACGCTTTGTCCCCTGTCTGCTCGTAATACTCTTGGCAGGCGATCGCCCAGAAAAACGTCCAGTTCGGAATCACGCTGCTCCATCCGCTCGGAACTTGATTGACATAGAGCGGAGATTGATCCTTCGAGCCGGGTACGAGGCGAAGGCAACGCTTCAGCATATCCTGCACGCCGTACAAATAGTTGCTGACGAGCGCTTCGTTGCGGCTGTCGCCGACCCAGAACGTCTGCTCGTAAGCCGGACAGTCGACGAAAGTATCCTCCATGCACAGCTTCGTCGTATGCCGGCTAATTTCCCAAATATCGTTCAGCAGCGGATCGGAGCATTCAAACCGTCCGACCTCCGCGACAGGGTAATTGCTTTGCGTGAATGTGACGCCGTATATTTTTACAGGCTTAGCGGCACCGCGCACGTTAAGCGCCAAGTACCGCAATCCCCGGCGCACCGGCGACGAATACGACTGGCGTCCCGCTTCGGTCACATATCGAACCGTATTGTCGAGCCCGTACGTCAACTGACGGTACTCGCCGGCCATGTATTCAAATCCGTACCAGTCCAGAACCGTCCCGGCCTCCGCTTCGAGCTCGAACGACAGATAGCCTGAATACTCCTTGCCCAGGTCGAACAGCACTTCAGTGTCAAAGCCTTCGAATACGGGTACGACCCCAGCTTCCCCATTCGGGATGACCGCGTTCTGAAGCTGTGCCGGAACGGCTAGCTTCACGTTATCTTTCCGCCATGCGCACAGCCCGAAGACGTCCGCTTCCGCCACGAGCTTCAGCGGAATCGGCTTCGCCCACGGGGAGTATCGCTCATGCTCCAAGTCCTCTGCTACCTTCACGGCGTCAAACACGGATAAGTACGTCTCGTCCTCCCAATTTACTGTGCGCGATGGTTTGTGGTCATAACAAACCGACGTATCATAAGGTCCGATCGCCAGAAATGGCGACTCCGCCTCGACCGCGCAAGGATAGACGAAGTTCAGTTCCATCGGATCGTCTGCATACACACCGATGTTTAGCTTGCCGTGATGAGCCTGCGAGGACACATCGATCAGCAGCAGATTATCCCCTTCCTTCAGTTCGACGTCCACATACCGCTCCGGCATAATCCCATAGAAGCGGTCCTCCCCGACAATGTCCCCGTTCCAAGAGAAGCGCTTCAAGCACTCTCCCCAAGCGAGAAAGCCCAGCGTCGCCCGCGCCGCCCTGCTCGCCCGAACGTTCGTCGCGACGTAACCGGTGAACTGCACGTGATTCGCATGATCCTCGCTTCCCGGAGACATGATGGCTCGAACGTCAATGACCGTCGACAGCTTAAATGAATTCACCTTGGCCAGAGCTTCGACGCGAACCGGATAGACGATTTCCTCGGTCAGCATCGGGATGTCGCGCGGCTTCATGGACGTCCACGGAGCCATTCCGATCTCGCCCAGCTCGACTGAACCGATCCATCCTGAATCGTCGTACCCGATCTCCATCCAACCGCCGTCCCAGTCCCTTGCGTCTACATACTCCGCGTAAGCCTGCTGGCACGACATCCTCGGCGATCTCGGATGCTGTCCGCGGTGAATGGCGGTGCGCCAGGAGGCATCCGTCGTCAATCCGACCTCTCCCGTACCGTAGTCGAGCTGTGCCAACAAACCGCCGCGCCCTCGCAAATAATAGAAGGTAGATACCCCGAAATGAAGCACAAGCGCCGCGATCGTGTTAGGTTTTCCCGGCTTGAGCAGATGTCCTACCTCATACGTGTCGAAAGCTTGTTCGAATGGCCACGACCGCACTGGCCCCCGCCCCACCTGCGTTCCGTTGACGTATAGCACATATCTGGAATCCGCCGAAATATGCAGCGAGGCCAATTCCGCTCCCTCAGCTGGAACATCGAACGTCCTCCGGAAGCAGCGCCACTCATTGCGCGGACTTTCCTCCCCGTCTCCCCATATCCATAAAGCTTTCCAGTCCATAACCGCACACACCTTTCATCATCGAAGATCGTCTTTCTTCTATTGTAGAAAATCGGGCGAACAACGTTATGGATTGATCGCGACTTCAATTAGGCTTATGATGACTTCATGACTGCTAGGCGACAACCGAAACGGGGAATGAATGATGAAAAAAGCAGGAGTCTGGCTGGAAACAGGAGAGATGTTCTTTCACGACGGGCTGAACATTTACGTAAACAGGGTCAGCGAGCGATTCGATTTACCCGAGCATGAGCACGATTTCATCGAAATCTGTTATGTCTGGTCGGGCAGCGGCTTCCATTACATCGGAGACGAGACGATCCGCGTCTCCCAGGGCGATTTATTTTTCCTGCCCGTCGGCGTCTCGCACATCTTCCGCCCGTCTTCTCCGAGCGCCAAAGAGCCGCTGATGATCGTCAACTGCATTTTCGACGAGAAGCTGTTTCGGTTCTTGACCTCGCTTCTGCCTGACGAGTTCGGACTGTACCGGTTCCGTATGCTCCTATCGGAGCCTGGCCAATGGCTGAGGCTGCATGAGAAGGCAGGCGAATTCAAACGGCTGTTCGACTCCCTGTACGCCGAGTTCGCGAGCAAGCGAATCGGCTTCGAGACGATGCTCGTCGGCCTGCTGCTGCAGCTTCTGATCGGAATTGAGCGCGCCATGGAACCGGAAGCCGGCACCGCTCTTGCTGACGCCGCTGCTTATCGAATCGAGCGATCGCTGCAATACATTCGCGAACGGCTGCACGAGAAAGTGACGATTGCGCAGGTCGCCAGGCACGCAGGCATTGGCGCAAGGCAACTGCAGCGCGATCTATCGGCGCAAACCAAATTAAGCTTCTCGGCGCTGCTCCTTAAAGAAAGGATCGACCGCAGCCGCGAGCTGCTCACCGATCCTTCATTGGCCACCCTAACCGTCGCTGACGCTGCAGCCCGCTGCGGCATCCCCGATCTCAAGCGATTTCACCGCCTGTTCAAGCAGGCGACGGGGAAAACTCCCGGTCAGTACCGGTCGTCAATCAGAGCAGCGAACGATTCTAGCTAGCGCTTCAAAATGGGTTCAAGTATGATGGAATCAATCGATCACCGATCCCGGGCAAGGAGCGACTCCACTTGACGAAACGAACCTTCCGTTTTCCGCATCGTCTAACTTCCGAGAGCTTTTTACCAGACCGTTCGCGGTTTCAAATCACTACGGATACCGTTAGCGCTCTGTACCCTTTGCATTGGCACGAATTTTACGAAATCGAGCTTATCGTCTCGGGGACGGGAAAACAAATATTGAACGGCGTTTCTTATTCGCTCTCGCCGGGAAGCCTTTATTTGCTCACCCCCGCCGATCTTCATGAAGTGGTCCCTGACGAAGGGCAAACGATCCATCTGTACAATATCAAGTTCTCGGACAACTTCCTCGGCGAAGGACTTAGGGAAGCGCTGTTTCGATGTGGGGGAGCGCTTCAGATTGCCGCAGACGATTGTCCTTATGAGATAGTGGAGCGAGAAATGTCGCGCCTGCTGCGGGAACATGCCGGCAACTTGCCGATGAAGGAGTTAGCCGTGCGAACTACGCTGGAAAGGCTGATCATCGACTTCCTCCGGCTGGCGGCAGAGGTGTCGCCTGCTCCTGAGCAGCCCGCGGCCGGCCAAGACTTGATGCGAGCTTTAGTCTATATCCATCACCATTTCCGTGAGCAGATTCTGATCGAGGATGTTGCCAAGCAGTCCCGACTCTCGGCGGGTTATTTCGGCGAGCACTTCCGAGAAGCCGTCGGTCAATCGTTCAAAGCTTACGTCCAGCAGCTCCGGCTGAACTTCTCTTTATCGCTTCTAACCGGATCGAATATCCCGATTACGGATATTTGCTATGCCTCCGGGTTCAATTCCTTCCCCCACTTCCTCCGTACGTTCAAAACCAAATTCGGACAGTCTCCGACCTCGATTCGCAAAAACGCAAACTAAATCCGTAATAACGCAAAGTAACGACTAAACACCTCCTCTTACAATGGGCCTATACTACGGCATTTGAGATGGGGAGGATTTTTTGCATGCAAGATTTCCATTCGATATTTGAGGATTTGTATGCCAAATACCCGGAGTTGGCCCCGGTGTGCGCGGCGGAAATCGGGCAAGCTTTCGCTATTCTGCGAGACTGCTATCGGAGCGGCGGCAAGTTGCTTATCTGCGGGAATGGCGGCAGCGCCGCCGATTGCGAGCATATCGTGGGCGAACTGATGAAAGGCTTTATGCTGAAGAGGCCAGTACCGCAATCGTTCCGGGCTAAGCTGACCGAAGTGGATGCAGCGACTGCAACGTATATCTCCGAGCACCTGCAAGGCGGCCTGCCGGCGATCTCGCTCGTCAGCCACACCGCGTTATCGTCCGCCTTCGCGAACGACAATTCGGCGGACTTGGTGTTTGCGCAGCAGGTTTACGGGTACGGCAAGCCGGGCGACGTGCTGCTCGGCATCAGCACATCCGGCAATTCAGCGAACGTTCTGCATGCGCTGAGGGTTGCTGGCGCGCTCGGAATGCGAACGATCGGATTGACCGGGCGCAGCGGCGGCCAGATGAAGGCACTGTGCGACGCGGCGATCTGTGTGCCATTCGATCGTACGCCGGACATTCAGGAACGCCATCTGCCGATCTACCATGCGCTTTGCATCCGGATTGAAGAGGAGTTCTTTACGATATGACGCTGCTGGGCGGATTGGATATCGGCGGCACGAAATGTGCCGTCACGTTAGGCAAAGTCCATGAACGCGGCATCGACCTGCTCGCCCGTCATAGCTTCCCGACTCCGCGTACACCGCAGGAGGCGCTAAAGTTGCTGGCGGATACGCTTGAACGGCTGTTGGAGGAGAACCGTTCGGAAGGACGGCTGCAAGCGATTGGCATCAGCTGCGGAGGTCCGCTTGACAGCCGCTTCGGGATCGTCCTGTCTCCGCCGAATTTGCCTGGCTGGGACAGCATCGATTGCGTCGGGCCGATGCGGGAACGATTCGGCGTGCCCGTCGGGCTGCAGAACGATGCCAACGCCTGCGCCATGGCGGAGTGGAAATGGGGAGCGGGACAAGGCTGCGACAATATGATTTTCCTGACGTTCGGCACGGGAATGGGCGCCGGCCTGATTCTGAACGGCCGACTATATACGGGAACGAACGATATGGCCGGCGAGGCTGGCCACATTCGCCTGGCCAGCGACGGCCCGGTCGGATACGGCAAAGCCGGATCGTTCGAAGGCTTCTGCAGCGGAGGCGGCATCGCGCTGCTGGCACGCGAGCGGGCCGAAACCGCGCTTGCGGAAGGAGGGAACGGGGACGCTCCCGCTTTCTGTCCCTCTATCGGCGATCTGGACGCCATCACGACCCAAAAAGTAGGCGAAGCCGCGCGGCAAGGCGATCGGCTGGCGCTGGACATTTTCGAAACCGTCGGTCGTCGGTTAGGACAAGCGCTGGCCATTCTCGTCGATGTGCTCAACCCGGAGCGCATCGTTATCGGCAGCATTTACGGACGCCAGCAGGCTCTTCTGGAGCCGGTCGTTCGGAGAGAGTTGGCGCGTGAAGCGTTGCCGCTCAGCTTGGAGGTATGTCAGATTATGCCCGCTGGGTTAGGAGAGAATGTGGGCGACTACGCCAGTCTTTCCATCGCCAGCTCTATGCTCGGCGCTTGACCGGATTTTCTCGTCGATTGCCCGTCCAGATGCCGATCCGCTCGATTTTGTATGAATTATCATACACATATGCTCGTCCAGTTGCCGATCCGCCCGATTTTGTATGATTTATCCTTTTTTCAAGCTATTCATCTTGCGGCTTCATCTCCTGTTTGACCAAATGCCCTCAATACCACTAAGCCTCAATGCTTCCGGCTCCTTTCCATGTGCCTAGCGTCGCTTCTCCCGAAGAGTCGTTTACGCAGACGTAGCGCATGAACCCGCCGACAGCGGGCGATACCGCTTCATAATAATCGCCGCGTCTATCGCCGAAATATCGGGGCGCGGTTGGAGCCGCCTCGGTTTTCCCGGCGTAATTCCATGGCACAGCCGTATTTTTTTGTTTGAAGAAATAGGTTTCCTCGGCATAAGACAGCTTGATTTTCCCATGAACGCTATTTGCATTGAAGGCGATCGGCACATTCGCATTCACTTCTCCGACCGAGTAATCGAAGCGGCAGAAATCCGATCCGCTTGGATCATGACCGCTATAGGGAGCCAGCCATCCGGAAACCTCTCCGCTGAATTCCATTTTCTCCGGAGTAAGAGGGTTATAAAAAACGAAAACATGCGTGTATTTGACGTCAACAAATTTGTTGCCGGTGAGCGAAATCTTCCGAATGCGCTGACTCCAGGCAGCGTCGACATTATCGCAATGAACGACCGGACGGGCATCTTCGCCGGCGAAGCCGCAATTGATGAACAAGTTATCGCTGAAATCATATCGGGCCGGGGCAAGGTATAACGATCGGATGACTGCTCCTTGGTACCCAGTGACTTTATTGCCTTTATACGTGACGGAGTCATACTTACCGCCTTCAAATACGGAGTTTTCCCCCTTGTTGTAAATCGACCAATAGGCGTCCGGCGCAAGCTGTTCGAACTCATTGTTGAGGATGTTGACTTCCGTATAATTCCCGGACGACGGGGTTACATAAGCAAATTGGTACATGGTGGCCCCTACGGCGGTGTTCACTCTGCCGGGAGAAGGTCTTAAGCTGCGATTCGTAATTTTGTTCTCGTAAAAATCGACTACCAATCGGCTGCCGGCTCCGGCATCGATGTTCAAGCCGTAACTGACTTCATAGAAGGTATTTCCATACACGGAAACATTGAAGCTATCCTTGCCGAAAGACGCGCGAATCATTCCTGCATGATAGCTGTCGACCAGATTGCCGAATACTTGGCCGTGCCGGCCGTGAATTTCCAAAGCCGTGCTTTCGTAGCTGATGCGGCCGCCCCGCCCGATTAACCGGTTGCCCGATATGATATAATGATCGGCCAAGCAGTATATCGAGGAGTGATCGTTGATCTGGGCGTTGCCGGGCAATGTTCCTCCGTTATGCGTAAATAAGCAGTTAACCACCTCAGCTCCATCCACGGCCCGGTCGAATACTACGGTCTGTTGCCCCGGATTTTTATCGAACCATACGTTTCTGACGCTGAAATTTTTACCGCCGAGAAACCAGATGCCGGGGCAAAGCGACTGGCTACCGTAAGCATTTACCGGAGGGAGCAAATTGTTTTCTCCATTAAAATCGATCTTCAAATCTTGGACGCTAAAATTTTCGATGTTGAAATTTCCGCCGTCGCAGAATACCATGAATCCTTTCGTGTTACTGAGGGATGCATTGGTCGCTACAAGCCCGCCGGCTATTTTCAGAATCGTGCTCCAGCCTTGCCCCTTGACGCGTACGTTGCTTTTGCCCTTCAGAAGCATCCAATAAGGCTCCGTCCATCCCCATGGAGTCGTAACTGTTATTTGCTCAAGACCATCCAGCAAAGCCGTGCCGGACGGGAACTCCACCGTCCCCCCGCCGTTACCGGAAACGTAATCGATGGCGGCTTGAATGGCTGCCTTATCGTTGGTTATCCCGTCGATCCGCGCGCCGAATTGCACGGGAGATATCGATTCTGTCAGCCGAACCAGGCAACCTTGCCCGCTGCCATTCGTCTCGCCGGTTCCTTTCAAATAGTTGGCCAGCGTCGTCTGCTGCCCGTTCCAGGGAACGGTGAGGCTGAACACAGTGCCGCCGTTATGATCGGCTTTCGGACGGCTGGCATCGTAATACATCCAGCCGCCGCCGATATCCGTACCGGGATGATACCCGAAAAGCTGGAATAGCTGCCCATCCTGCAAATCCTTCCGTTTCAAATTCGAAATATCGGCCACGCTGACGACTGCGCCGCCCAGCAGCTCAACGCTATCTTTGCTTTCTTTCTTGGCGTAGCCAATACCGCCGGGGAACAAAGTGCCAACCGCTGCGGTAGCGCCCGCGATCCCGATAGCGGCCAGCATTTTTCTCCGGCTGATCAACACCCCTTGATCGCCCTTCTCCCTGGAAGAATCAGGCTGATGTTGCTTTTCATTCTGTTCCGACATATCATCGCCTCCCGTTATCAAGGATAAATGCCTGCCGGCGTCATAGACGCCGGCGTTTATCGTTGGTTTACAGCCTCATCCGCGATAGATATCCTATTGAACTTGAAAACTACTTCGCTTCATTAATCAAATTTTGCGTATATTGCGTCATATGATCTAGGAAAGCTTTCGGCTCCATCTTGCCGGCCATGACATCCCCGAAAAGCTTATCGAATTCTGCGGAAATATCGACAGGGATAATAAACTGAACTTTCTTCGCTTTGGAAGAAAGCTCGACCGCTTGTTTTTCTAACGGATCCGTCAGCGATGCCACATAGGAATTGTCTTTCAACGCCGGGATAAAGCCCAAATTTTGCGCAAAAGAGGTTGTCCCTTCCTCCGTCGACGTCAGCCACTTCATGAATTCCCAGCCAAGATCTTTATTTTTGCTCGGGCCGACCAACATCACGCTTTGCCCGGAAATATATAACGCATCCTCCGGCATAGACGCTACTCCCAGCTGCAAATCCGGATTCTTGGACAAATAGTACTTCGCCGAAGCCGGCAGCAGCAAGCCCATCGCTTGTTTATCGTTAATGAATGCATCGGTACCCTCAGGGAACGATGCGTTCATTTTTTGCATGCGCGCATCATCGATATTTTCCCGTTTAAACCTGACCATCCATTCGAGCGCTTCGACCACCTTCGGATCGCTGAAATTTACCGTTTTCGTTTCGGCATTCCAGAAAGTTTTGTCGTCTGCCCCGTTCGCATAGGCAAAAGTAGTGAATGCTGTCATGGAATTATAGATGATATGCGGCAGTTGGCCGGTCATCTCCTGATTTCCGTCCTTGACGATCCAAAACTTTTTGAAGAAAGCATCGATGTCCCCAAGCGTTTTTAGCTCAGGAAATTCCGTATATCCGTACTGATCGAGTATTTTTTTGTTATAGTAAATCGGAAATAACGTCATCGTATCGAACGGCAGCCCGTACATTTTCTGATCGTAGGTATCCAGCGCTTTATTCGTGTCGGGGAATTTATCGCTCAAGTCCGGATCTTTCGCCAGATACGGCGTCAAGTCCGCATAGATCCCGTCATTAATGAAATTGATGTTCGATAAAGGAGTGCCCGTCAGGAACAGCTCGGGAGCGATTCCGTTCGTAACCAGATTCGTCAAATCCGCTTCTCCGCCGAATGCAAGGTTGACTTTCACGTTCGGATACGTTTTGTTAAACGCCTTCACAACCTCTTCCAACTGCGCTTGCAGGTGAGGCCAAGGCGTCATAAAGCTGATTTCGCCGGAAAATGAAGCGGGATTGGGAGTTCCATTGTCTTTCTCTGGTTCGGCCGCAGGTGTAGCCGATGCCACGGATGAAGGAGGTTCTGTCGTCGATGATTGCTTGGCGTCATTGCTTGAACATCCGGCGATCATGATGAGAATGAGCGCTGATAGCAGCGCTATTGAAATAATTCTTTTCATGGATACGTTCACCTCAGGATCTTTGTATTTTATTCTGTTCCTTGCAAATTCCTGTTCCAATAAACCGCCTGAACCCCCTCCGTCCCCCCCAAAATGCGTCGGTACATGTACGTTTGGCCGCCAAACTTGAAAGCGCTTAATCAAGCAACTCAAGTATAAAAGGTTTGGTATGAATTTAGTATGAATTCGCACCTTCAACCGTACGCTCCGAATTTTGCCTACAATTCAACTTCGGTCAGAACGTTTACCCCTTGAACGAACGGGATATCGTTGGCAAGACGGACGGGGTGTCCTGCAGAGTTGCTGATCTTCAAGCCTAATTGGTATACGCCTGCATTCTCGGGCAAGGGGAGATTCGCTTGAATGACATGCGCAAGCACGCTTCTCTTGGCGTCTCCTGGCTCGTACGGATGCCAAAGCCTCGGATTCCCGGCAGAAGAAGCATATATTTCATTTCCTTGTTTATCGATCCATACGAATGCCGCGGATTTCAGGGCATGCGGCGCGGCAAAGCCGTAATTCCGCAATTCCAGGACAAGCGTCAATGTTCTAATCTCTTTCAATAGCTCAATCTCCAACTGATCGGCCTGCAAGCGATAGCCCAGATGATCGCGGATGTATTCAAAAGTCGACCGGCGAATCTCATTTCCGTGTTCGTCAAGAAACCAAGCGTCTGAATACGGAAGCCTGTTCAGCTGCAACCACGCCCGATCGATGCCGATTTCCTTCCAATATTCCATCGAATATTTGCCTTCGTCGCCACCTTGCCGATAATACTCCTCTCGGTGGTTATGGATCAGACTCAAGGAGGTGTAGTGATGTTCTACCAGGCGCATAATCGTCCCGTAAGGGTCGATATACCAACCATCCCCGAACGACCATTCACCCCAAGGAAGCTCGCCATCTATCAAGAGGAAAGGCGACTCCTCGCAGAACTGCTCGTACTGGGATGAACCTGGAATTAATCCTCCGTCCCCGCTGTTCGGCTTAATGGCGATAAAATCGTCATGAAACCCTACCCGCTTATACTGCGGGTGTTCATTTCCGAGATCAGCTTTGTATTCGGGCAGCCGAACTTGCACCTGCAGTTCCTCAGGCACCATACGCAAAATGTTCTCCAGCACTTCTTTGCGATCGAACTCGTATTTGGAAGAATGCCACTCTCCCCATGAGCCGATGAACCCCGCCTGGTATACATGAATGACATCTTTGTTTTTGCTGATAAACGGCGCCAATTGCTCCATGTGCCTAAACATCTGCTCCCGGTCCGCGCACTCGGGTCCGTAATATCCCGTCTGGTAACTGAACCGGAGAAGAGAACGCATCCCCATTTGCCGTAGTTCGTCCATAAAAAGCTGCATGGTTTCGAAAGCGGCGTCGTCCAAATCTTTGTTCTCGTAAGCGGAGAGATAAAAGTACGTTTGGGCAAGCTTAGGACGATCGCCCTTGTAATCTTCATAATGCTTGTGTAAAAAAGTTGTGGTGCCCGACACTTCAGGAACATGCGCATTATAGTTTCGCCCGACGTCGAGCGCGATCTCCAGGCGGAACCCTCTGTCCGGATTGTGCAAAAGCTCGGCGCTTCTGCTGCCCGAAAGAGCAGGCAAAGTCATTTTTTGAACGCGATTCATTCAGTTTTTCCCCTTTTTGTCATTAAATTGGTTAATCCACAAGACCTGTTCGTTCCACGCCTTCAATAAACCAGCGCTGCGTTATCGCATATAGGATCAGCGGCGGAAAAATAATGAGGAACGACGCGGCCATCTTCACGGTCTCGTTCACTTCGGAGGTTCTGCCTGTTAATTCCTTTAACACCTCCGTCATTTTAAATAGGCTGTTGGATAATGTCATGTTGTTGGCCCCGACCATCATGCCGGTTAAATAGGTTTCATTCCAATGCCAAATAAACGAGAAAATAAACACGACGACGATCGCGGGAACGGCCAGCGGCACCATGACCTTAAGAAACAGCCTGAACGGGCCGGCGCCGTCGATTCGCGCCGCGTCCTCAAGCTCGAACGGCAGGGTGCGAAAAAATTGGCGGAAAATAATGACGAACAAGGAGCCGCGAATGCCGTGTCCGAATAAATCCGGTCCGAGAATCGCCCACTTCGTATTCAATAAGCCGGTTTCTTTCATCAACGCGAATAGCGGCACCATCATCGTCTGCGGCGGAATCAGGAAGCTGAAAATGAGCAGTCCGAACAATAGATTGCGGAACGGAAACCGGAAGCGCGCAAAGGCGTAGCCGGCGATTGAACAAGAGACGACTTGAAAGACCGCCCCGGCTCCGGCCAAAACGATCGCATTCGCGAACGTCTTGGGAAACCGCAGCCCTTCCCAGGCCATACGCAAGTTTCCCCACTCCAACGTCCGCGGGATCCAGCGAACGGTCGGATCGAGCAAATCCGTCGAATTTTTGAACATGGTAGAAATCATATAGAGGATCGGGGTCAAATACAGCAGTGCGACGTCGAGCAATACGAGATACAGCAGCAGTCTGGCAAGCAGCCCGCTTCGCTCGCTCCTGCCGAGCAGCACGTGCTTCAAACCAAGGGCAATTCGTCTAGCGCTCATTGTTCTCCCTACCTTTCTCTCGTAAAGACGAATTTTTTCGTCAAGCCGAGGACAATCATAATCAATAGAAAAACAGACGTGAAATAAATCCATCCGAGCGCGCTGGCATAGCCGTATCCGGTGCTGGAGTTGCTCATATTCCACGAAATCCAAGATAGGATCGGGCTAAACGGAAACGTAAACAGATCGACGATCGTGTAAAGGATATTCAATACGATAAAAGGGGAAATGGCCGGCAGCGTTATTTTCCAAAACGTTTCCCAAGGGGAAGCGCCGTCGATTGTCGCCGCTTCGTAAACGGTCCTGCCGATCGTTTGCAAACCGGCGATGAAAATAATGATCTGCACCCCCGAGTACCATAAGATCAGGACAAACGCGCGCAGCACATTCAATAACGGCTCCGCCCAAAACTGCGGCAAATTATATTGAATAAACGAAGCCACGTCGTACTTCACCAAAATATCAAGTCCACCGGCGCCTTGATTGAAAATTTCCGTCAATACCTGCCCCGTGGTGAAAATGACCGGCAAAAAGAAGACCGCCCGGAACAGCATCCTGCCCGGAAACTTGAAATTAAGCAGTACTGCCACAAATAAGGCAAAGACCGTAATAATCGGGATATACATCAACGTCTCTTTCAATACGGCAACGAACATCAGCACAAACTGATTATCCTGCAGAAAGGCGTATTTATAATTATCCCAGCCGACAGGCTTCATCCTGAGACCGTCCGACGTGATTCTTACCTTGTGTAAGCTCATATAGAGAGAATACCCTAGGGGGTAGAGCACGAATGCGCAAAGCCCGATCAGCCACGGCAGCAAAAATAAATAGCCGACGAGCGATTGTCTCTTCTCATACGGAAACATCTTTCTCAGTATGGCGTTCACCCGCTCTTCCCTCCTTTAAGGACAATAAAATCGAGCGGTTGAACCTGCAAGCCATCCTTTATATAAGGACTTGAATTGTAGTTTACAAGAATCGTTTTGCCGCGCTCGTATGTCGTGGCGAACACACCTGGAGCCACTTCCGCATGTCCGACGATCAACTGATCCTGCACGTCGCCAAGCGCCTCGTTCATTTGCTGAACCTCTTTGGTCATCGAGCCGATCCATACGTCGAAGCGGCTGCTGTAAATTCCCCTGCTGAGCGTATCGTCAAGCAACGAAGAATCTTCATAGGTTAGAAGATACGAAGGGACTGCGCCGTATTCGAGCGACTTGAGAAACTCCAGTCGGTTCTCATTGCGTAAATTGCCGGGATTGCCCGAATAGGAGACAAGGCCGTGCAGCGCAATCGGGTAGAAGGGCACCGTCTTCTCGGCCAGCAGCTCATAATTGGCCTCGATCGGAAGCGATCTGATATGATCGGTATGTCCGAGCGCGTAGGCGTACCCGTTGCTGACGATCGCTTGGCCTAATGTTTCTTGCGCTTTCTTCAGCATGTCTTTGTAGATGTCCGCTGTATCCTTCCGAGTGTTACGTTCCGAAGGAGAGTAATCCGAGAACAAATACGAGGCAAGGCCGTCAAACGCCAGGCCGTCGATCCCCAACTGTTTATACTTCTCAAGATCTTCCGTCATATAATCCATTGCTAGCCGCGGCCGAATATAATGCATCGTGCTTCGGTTTACGAGCGAAAAACGGTTGCCAAACGGCTGCTGCTGCTCTACCACTCTTCCATCAATGTCTCGGACGGCATCAACTCGGGGGTTAAAACCGTTCTTCTTCGAATATGCAACCGTGTAATCATTCATTAAATAAAAGCGGTCTCCAAGCCGCTGCACTTCATCGACCAGCCGCTTCAATCCGTCGTTCCCCCCCAAACCTTGCTCCGCAGGAAAACGTTTCGGCTGTGAGCCGTGCAGCCCATTTTGCGACCACCCCAGATAGGAAACATTCATTCGCCCGATTCCTGAGCCCTTAAGCTTCTTGACGATTTCACGCGCTTGATCGAAGGTGGTCATCGACACGAAGCTTCGTTTAAACAAACCGGGCTCCAGATCGCCGCCCAGAAGCTGCAAGTCCAAGGGAAGCTCATCGCCGGCGCCTTGAATCCGCTTCAAACCTTCCGTTTCCATCAAATAATTCCGGTAGACGGCGGCCATTCCAACATAATCGGCCTTATCGCCGCTCAGAAAGTAATAGCGGACGGCGCTATTCCCGAGACTCCGCTCCTTTTCGAATAGTTGGTAGCCTTCGCCGAACATGCTCGTTCTTTTGTAATAATTCTGCCGATAGATGAATTGCGGCGCGATCCAATTAAAAGTCGTGTACAGCCCGCTCGGCGTGGCGTTCACATTGGCGGAGTACGCCCCCTCCGAAATAATGCCCATAACGGCATGATGACCGGCAACCATGCCGAAAACGGGCATCAATGCGCCTGGGGACTCCTGGGTTGTCATCCCGACCGCAAGATCCTGACCGTAGATGCGTGTCGAGTATCGAAACGGCAGCTGTCTTTCGTTATTGAACGGGATGACGGCGCCGACGCCCTCCGGAACGAACATATAGCCGTCGTCGGCCGTGGTCTGTGCAGCTCCCAGGAACGGCAATACCCATAAGCTTGTCAGCCGGTAATTTCCCGCTTCAACGATCCGGTCGGCCGGAACGGCTACTTCCAAATAATCGTCTTTTACTGTAATGATATAAGTAAAGCTGATCTTGATTTTGCGCAAGTCGTACATTAACTCGACTCCTTCCGGCATCTGCCGGAAAGAGACTTGCGCCTCCAGCTCTTGCGCGTTGCCGACTTGCTGCTTCAATACGGCAAGCGATTGATCGACATATTCCGCATAGAAGGCCGATTGCAAATTGCCCCGCCAATGCCCTTGCACGGTTTCCCTGCTCATCGCCTCGGCATCCGGGTTGCTTCTCCACTGCACACCGTTCCGTTTGTCGTAAATCGACAATTGCCCGGCTCCGTTTACCGACAGCTGCAAGCCCGCGCTTTCCCCGATCGGCTTAAAGACGCTGTCGTCCGCTTCGAGCTTCGTCAAACCGGACTGCTCGCCGTTCGCCGCTTCCAGCTTCGTTAAGCCTGACTGTTCCAGCTCCCCGGTCGCATTTTCCGTACGGCTGTCTTTAAGGCCGCTTGCCACGGTCTTCGCATGCCAACCGAAGCTTGAGAGAATTCCTGCGCCTGCCAGCGCCAGCGCAATCGCCACAATGCCGATCGTGATCCCCCGCTTCATCTAATCGACACCTCCTCCCAGATTTGATTGGCAAAGTCAAACAATTGGCCGGTTAATCCCGTAAAAATGACAAGCAATATCCAAATCGCAAGCATGAACAAAATCGACAGGACGATATTAAGCGCCGTCTCGCCAATTTCATAATTGTGCACTTCTCTCACGGAAACGAAGAACAAAAATGCGCACCATCCATAAATAACGGCCCGGCAGAACGAATAAATGGCCGCTTCGGACAGCGTCAGCCCATTCGATAATATCGCCAGCGGCATGGTGAATAAAATATAGGGCATCAGCGCATATGCGCTGCCGTTCATAACGTCGATGAACCTTCCCTGACCTCGCATAATAGAGCTGACCAGATAGTTCGCCACGACCCATGTCGCGAACGGAACGACGATTTTGATAAAGATGACGAAAGGGTCAATGAACTTGTTCTCCACCGGATAGAAAATATAGCTTGTCGTCAGTTGCGAGCCGAGGGTTACGAAATAGGCCGCGAATATCATTAGCAAGGTCGTAACGATTCCCGCTTTATTCTCGTAACGAAGCTCCCAGAACCCGGTCACCGGATGCTTCAAGATCCGCAGCGCCTGCAGCAATTGTGTCCCCATGCTGTCCCCTCCTTTCGAACCGTTTGCGGCGGAACCAGCGATACCCGGCATATACGGTCAATAATGCGGCTGCAGCGCCGATAAACGCTTCCGTAAAATGCTTTTGCAGCCAAACCATACGATACTGCCAGTAAGCTTCCGAGTATCCGGCAACGGATCCGGCCTTTCTGAATTCCTGCAGCGCCTCTTTCCATTGCCCTTTCTGGTAGTAAGCTTTGGCCATTCCGAGATGCGCTTTGAAATATTTGCTGTTCAAGCGAAGGACCTGATTCCATAGACCGGAACCCTCGTCGTATTTGCCATCCAAAGTAAGCGACGTAGCTTGATGAATGAGCTCTGCGAATTCGCTGGCATGGAAAATTTGAATCATATTCGCGGTTCTGTCGACGATATACAGCTTTCCTGCGGAATTGACGGCAATGCTGGAAGGATAATTGAACAGACCTAGCTTGTTGATTCCTTCGTTCTTCCCTCCGAATGCGAATAATAGATCGCCATTTGCATCGTATTGATAAATAACGCCGGTCTGTGCGTCAATCGCGCTGATGTTTCCTTTGCCGTCGACCGCTAAATCGACGAACAATCGCTCTTCACCGATTTTCAGCTCTTCTCCTCCGTACACCTTCTCGCCCAATAAGTCCTTGCCTGCATAATTCAGCTTCTTGATTTGCCCTTGTGCGACCGCCACGCTGGACGTATACACGAAGCCCCCGGCATCCATCGCGACATTGCTTACCGTTCCGGGCAGCTTGGTCACTTCTTTAGCCAGCTGTTCTTTCGTATAAAACGTCCGTTTGAGCGAATCTACGGCATTGAACGGCACGCGGTTTGCACCGTAGTAGCCTTGAAACTTCCCCTCCGGGCTCAGCAGCATGACCCCTTGGTAGCCGTTGCGCAGAGTAACATACATATAACCTCGTTTATCGACAACGACCTTCGTCGGCTCGAATTGCAGCGTATCTGGAATATAGTCGCTTTGCGGACGCAAATATTCGCGAACGAATTTGCCGGACGGATCGAACAAGGCAATCCGTTTGTTTTTCGTATCCGCCACATAGATCGTTTTTTCTTTGGTTACATACACGCCGTTAGGCTCGAGCAGCTTCCCTTTCCCTTCCGGTTCCGTACCGACGACCGATACGAAAGCGCCGTTCGCATCCAGATGAATGATCCGGTTGTTCCCCGTATCGGCAATGTATAAGTGATCTTTCTCGTCAATGAACAAGTCTTCCGGCCCGTTAAGTCCGGGGGGCCCGCCGCCATTCGATTCTTCTTGCCGCGGCACCAGTTGAAAACCTAGATACCCTTCGGGTATGTAGGCCGGCTGCACCGCAAATCTCCGCCCCTCCGCATCATAAGAGAAAGTCTTATAAGGAGGAGCGGCGGCAGCTGTTCCGGCTACGGCCATGCAAATCCATACCGCGACCATGACAGCCATGCAGCATTTACGTATAAACAAGTTCGATACCCCCCCAATTGCATTTGATCATAGCTTTCGTCATTTGATGCCCGAATGCGCCATCGTCGAGATCACTTTGCGCTGAAGCAGGAGAAAAATGACGAAATTCGGTATGAACAATAGGAGCGAAACGGCGGCGGCTACTCCTTGGTTTGCCACATTGTTGGCCAGTCCGTTGGTCAATGTCGACACATAAAAGGGCAGCGTCTTCATCGTTTCATCCTCTGTAAATAACGTGGATGTCTCCACATTGCCCCAAGACGACTGGAACGCCAAAATGCTGATTGTCGCCACGGCAGGCATGCACAGCGGAATGACGATACGATGGAAAACCATCCATTCGTTTGCGCCCTCCAATTTGGCGGCTTCCAATAATGCGTCGGGCAATTGATCAATGAACTGCTTCATCAGGAACACGCCGACCGGCATCGCAACGAGCGGAAGAACATGAGCCAAATAAGTGTTCATGATCCCCGTTTCGCTTATGACGAAATAACGCGGAATTTGCACGGTTTCCGGCGCGAACATCAGCGACAGAATGATGGTGGAGAAGATGAGATTTTTGCCCGGAAACTTATGCTTTGACAAGGGATAAGCGCATAATACGCTAAACAATAGGGTAGCCATCACATTCAAGCCGGTGACAAAGATGCTGTTGAACAAGTATCTGCTCATCGGAACGATGGACGTCTGGGTGACTAGCAGCAAATCGTAAAAGTTTTGCAACGTAGGCTGTTTCACGATAAACGTCGGCGGGTACAAGAATAATTCATGAAACGGCTTAAACGCATGGTTGACAATATAAACGATCGGCAGCAGCATAAACGCGGCAAGCAACGTAAGACCCGCTACCAGAAACACTTGAAATCTGCTGATACGAAACATCCGCCTCAAAGAAAGCCCCCGCATCGGTTATTCATCCTCCTTCGAACCGAACAATCTCCAGCATAGCTTGCTAGTTAAATAGATAACTAACAGCAAAACGACCGATATGGTGGAGGCGTAACCGAGCTCGTAACGGATAAATCCGTAGTCGTCTATATGATTGATGAGTAAATGTCCGGCATATTGCGGACTCGGGTTCGATCCGGACAGTTCTGTACTGATCGCTCCCGCTTTGAATGTACCGACGGTCGACATGACGGCGCCGAACAGCATTTGCGGCTTCATCGCCGGAATCGTGATGTACCAAATTTCTTGAAGCCGGCTCTTGATGCCGTCGATCCTCCCCGCCTCGTACAAGGTAGGGTCGACATTCTGTATACCGGCTAGCAGGGCCAGAAATCCGACCCCCATACTCGACCATAGCGTGACGATAATCATGATCTTCATCAAATACCTGGGATCGGTCGTCCAAAGCTGCTGCGTATCGATTACCCCGAGTTGCAGCAGGAAGCTGTTCAAATAGCCGAGACGGTCGCCGCTGAACAAGACGAGCCAAATGACGCCCATGGCGATGCCCGAGGTTAACGAGGGCGTATACATAGCCAGCGTATACCATAATCTGATTTTTGCGGGCAGCTGGGAAATCAGCCATGCAAGCCCGAAGGACAGAACGTACGCTACGGGTCCTACGATAACCGCAAACAGAAACGTATTCGGTATCGCGTATTTCCAGAAAATCAAATCCTGGGTCAGCAGCACCTTATAGTTCAGCAAGCCTACGAATTCAGGAGGCTCTACCGAATTGAAGCGCGTAAACGACAGAATGATGGCCGCCGCCGTCGGGATCATAATATAGACGACGAATGTAATGCAGAAGGGAGCGATGAACAGATAAGACAGCCAGCTCTTCCGCATTTCCAGGCCTAGCTTTTTCACTCTCTCGGTGGCTGCAGCTGCATTCCATGCCGATAATTTCTTCTCAGCGAGTTCGGTATTCACGGTTCTACTCCTTCCCAAGCCCGGTCGACAACCGGAATATCCAATCCACCGTGCGTCGTCCCGTCTTTATCGACAAGTCCGAACTCCTGCTGTTTATGCAGCAGTTCCCGATTGATCTCTCGAATCGATTGCTCGAGCGATTCCCGGTAATTTACGCCGCCTAGCACTGTGCGATTCCATGCAAAGGAGAGCTCGCGGGCCGTAAAGTAACCGCCCGGTACGTTAGGTATCTCTTTGAACCATTTCCATTGCTCCAATATGGCGGATAATTGCTTGGCTGGCCACGGCAGCCGTTTGAACGCTTCCTGATTGGCCGTATTCCAGCGAAATTCGAGTCCGTTGTACAATTCGATATCGTTGCCGAATCGGGCCTGAACCTCAGTCGAGGTCCACCATTTGAGAAACTGCCATGCGTCCTCCGAACGCTTGGACGATTTCATGATAATGCCCGCTTGAATGCTTCCGCCCGCCCATCGCTCGACCTCCCCGCTCTCTTTCTTCATGCCGGGGATCGGCGCCATTTCCCAGCTGTCGGATATTTCCGGGGCCGCCATCGTCAACTGTAAATACGTGTTAAAATCGGATATGCCAATCGGAATAGAACCATTTCGGAAATGCATGTAGAAATTAGCTTCCTTCGGGATGCCGTATACCGTATACAAGTCCGTCCACTGTCGAAAGCTTTGAAAGCTTTCCGGCGTATCCAAACCTGATTTCAAGCCGTCCGCCGTATAGAAGGAGACGCCGTTCTGGTAGAAAAACGGCAGGCCATTCCCACTCGGCATGAAGAAATCGTAGCCTTGCTGCTGAATGGTCTGCAGGCTGTCGTACAGCTCATCCCACGTTTCCGGAGGTTTAATCCCCAGCTGCCGCAATATATCGGTCCGGTAAAACATCACGTTAAACGATTGCGTCTCCGGCAAGGCGTAATCCCCGTGATTGTAATGAAATGGCAGGAGCGAGCCGGGATGAAACCGCTTGGCGATATTGCCGTAATCCGCAAACTGCCGGAGATCGACTAGCGCATTTCTCATGGCCAAATCAACTGAAGTCGCCGCATCCAGCCCTAATGCCACATCAGGCTGACGCCCCGACGATTGGCTGAGAAATAATTGCTGCTGGCTCGGCATCAGATTGACATTGACGCTAATGCCTGTTTCAGGCGTAAAGAGCTCGTCGGCCAATTGCTGCATGAGCGTCACATAATCTCGTCCGCGATTAACCCAAACCGTGATCGCTTCCGGATTGCGCTGGCCCTTGTAGTTGTAATTCGGCGAAAACGTCCGCGCGAATGTGGTAATCGTATTTTGCATGATCTTCCATCTTCCGGGCAGCAAATGCGCCAGATCGACCCCCGGCTTCGACACAAAGATTTGGTCCAATGCGAGCGGCTGCGAAGCCGCTTGATTCATATACATGCCAAGCGTTTCTTGTATACTCGGCAGCATTTCCGGCCGGCTGGCGAGAATCTCGGGCTTCTCCGTCAATTGCCGCAATTGGTCGATCGAGTTGCGTATGCCGGAAGCTCCATTCGCATCATTGCCATAAAGCGTTTGCAAGTAGGAAACCTGCTCTTCCAATAGGGAGGCCAGCCGTTCAAAACGATTTGTAATTCCGGGAATCGAAGCTTCCAAATTCCAATCCCGGTTTTTGTCCACGACGCCGGCGTCGCGAATGCCTGTGACAAGTCTTACGGTGCCGTTAATGTCCTGCAGCTCGGCAATGGCCTCTTTCATCGCTTCCGTTACCGGTCTCAGCGGCGCTTGGGTTACAATCATGGAAAGCGTATGCTTTCCTTTCGCAAGGTAAAACTCGAACGGCTTCCCCTTGCCGTCCGACAAAGCTTCAAGCTGCCATTCGCGGCTATACGCAAACGGGTAAGCAAGCAGCTCGCGGAACGGCACCTTTCCGTCGATTTTAATCTGCCTGAAGCTGGACATCTCTTTTGAATAGGACTGTTTAACCTTCATTTGCAGCTCGTATCGACCATCCTCCGGAACCTCGAACGACCACTCGGCCCACTTGCCGCCCTGCTTCCAATGATCGCCGCCCATTACGTTCAAGACGATTTTCCCATTGGATGGCGGATTCGCCAGATCGTCGTAAGATGCCTGCATCTGAACCGACGAATCCGATTTAAGCGTCATCTGCTCCGCTTCGATCGTGTCATACCAGTTTGCATCTATGCTGCCTTTCGATTCAGCCGCATAGGAGGCTTTTATTTCTTTATACGAAGCTACTTTTTCCGGTGCGGCAAAGGCCAAGTGCGATAAATAGAATGCCCCTTGGCTCGCTTCGAGCCTGAGCACATGCTGGCCCGCACTTAAATACCACCGAAAGGGTTCGTAATATTCGGCATTAGCATCGGCAACCAGTTGCTCCGTCCATTGCTGATCTTCGAGCTGCGGCGGTCGTATATCATTGCCCCTTTCATCCTGCTTGACAGGGGAAATGCCGTCCTTCCAATTGCGGCTAATCGCCAAATATTTCGCTTCGTCGAACGGAAATTGCCCGTCGACCTTTAAGCGGAAGCGGACCGGCTCCAGCGAACCGGGCAGCGGCATCGTTTGCGCCCGGAGTTGATAGAGCCCCGCTTCGGGAATCGTAAACGCATATTCCACCCAGTCGTTCTCGCGCTTCAGTAGAACAACATCCGTTTTCCCTTCCTTCGCTTCTTTAATGGTTGAAATCCCCTCGGCGGCATTGCTGTATTCCGCGGCTGGCATAAGAACATCTTGTCCCTGCGCATCTTGGGCACCCTGCTTCATCCACCCGCTCAGAACCTGCGAATAATCGTTTCCTTGCAAATTCCAAGGGTTATCGGCATCGTTAAACAGCGGCTCGCCCCTTACCGGATGAACCTTCTGTCCCGGCCAGTAAAAAGTCGCGGCCAGAATGATCAGCACAAGCACAAAACCTATGACAACCATCCGCTTTTGTATCAAAAAAGACATTTATGTAACCCCTTTCAAAAAAAGAAACTAACGGATGGCCTCCCCGGTGTCGCGATTGAAAAATAACATATATTCCGTATTCAAAACGATTTCAATTCCAGTGCCTTCAGGTATTTTTACATTTGCCGGAACGCGCATAATCACCTTCTCGTCAATTCCGAGATCGAGATGCAAATGACGATCCGCTCCGAATAATTCGGAGAAGGACACCGTCGCCTTAATCGGTTCGTCTCGACGATCCATGCTATCGGACAATGCCACGTATTCCGGCCGTATGCCGAGAACGACTTGGCGATCGATCAAATTGCGCTGTCTCAGTGCTTGGCAGAACTGTTCGGGAATGCTCAAAATAAATCGCTTCGTATCGAACTTAAGATCTCCATCTTGTTCGAGAATTTTGCCGTAAATGAAATTGATCGGCGGCGAGCCGATAAAGCCGGCTACAAACATATTGATCGGCCGCATGTAGACGTTTTCCGGCGTATCGACTTGTTGAATATAGCCATCCTTCATGACGCAAATTCTTGTCCCCATCGTCATGGCTTCCGTCTGGTCATGCGTCACGTAAATCATCGTCGTTCCCAACCTTCGGTGCAGGTCCACGATCTCCGCTCTCATCTGCACCCGCAGCTTGGCATCGAGATTCGACAGCGGCTCGTCCATCAGGAATACCTGCGGCTTGCGCACAATCGCCCGGCCTAGCGCAACGCGCTGCCGCTGCCCGCCGGAAAGCTGCATCGGCTTGCGGGACAGCAAATGCTCGATTTCAAGCGTACGGGAAGTCGACTTGACCATCGACTCCAGGAACGTCTTCTCCATCTTCCGGAGACGAAGCCCGAACGCCATATTTTCAAACACGTCCATGTTCGGATATAAAGCATAGTTTTGAAAAACCATCGCGATATCTCTTTTTTTGGGAGGAATATCGTTGACCATTTTGTTATCGATATAGATTTCACCGGCGCTCACTTGCTCCAAACCGGCAACCATTCGCAATGTTGTCGATTTACCGCAACCGGAAGGCCCTACAAGAACCATAAACTCCTCATCTTCTATTTCCAAATGAAAATCCTTCACTACCGGAGGACTTGATCGGCCGTATCGTTTGGAAACATGATTCAACATCACTCTAGCCACATTATCGCTCCTTCTAGGAATAGTCGGCACATCGGCATAAGTCGATTATAATCAGCTGCCTTTGAATTTAGTGTGAATTTACGTCCTTGCAAGCGGTAATGTAACGGAAAACGTGCTCCCGCTCCCCTCTTGACTCCTGACGGAAATCGTACCTTTATGCGCTTCGACCAAACGTTTGGCAATCGTCAAGCCGAGTCCGCTCCCGCCCGTGTCTCGCGAACGGGATCTATCCACCCGATAAAAGCGTTCGAAAATCTTATCTATCTCATTTTGCGGAATACCTATCCCGTTATCTTGAATGTGGATGGATATCGTTTCGCCGACGACGCCCAACTCTATACATACATTTACTTTTCCTTTCGGTTCGCTGAATTTGGCTGCATTCGAAAGGAGGTTAACGAAGACCTGTATCATTTTATCTACGTCGATCAGGACAGGACAAGGTTTTTTCGGCGTCGTTAGCGTAACCTGAATGTCCTTATCTTCAAAAATAGGCTGCAGCAAATAAAGCACCTGCTTCAACAAAGGCACCAGATCCATCCGTTCTTGCAATAGCTCAAATATCGCTCCATCCGCCTGCAATATTTTCTCCATGTCCTGCACGAGTCTAGTGAGACGTGAAATATCATCCAGCATCGTCCGCAGACGCTCCGGCTCCAGGTCAAACACTCCATCTACTAGCGCCTCCAATTGACTCCCCACAATCGATAGCGGCGTTCTTAGCTCATGGCCTAGATCCTCCATCAAAATCTGGCGCCAGCGTTCCTGCTCCGCGAGCAAGCTCGAGAGATGATTGACCGCATGCGCTATTTTCTTCAGTTCCTGCGTTCCCTGCTCCGGCATATACAACAGCATGCTGCCTTGGGTAAGAATGTCCGTGCGCTCTGCCAACCTCCTTACCGGACGCGACATCGCATATGCCAGCAATCCGCTCAAAAGGAATGCAGCAAGCATTCCGTATCCGCCTGTCGCAAACAACTGTTTTTGCAAATCGCGTTTCGCATGATACGTCGGATACCCTTCTTCCTTCCCCGTCCAGAACACTCCCAATCGCCCGATAAGCTGCGAATTTCCCCATATATCGAGAGACACCCCCGGAGTCATCAGGGGGACGTCAGGTACGGTATCCAGCCAAATATGACTTTCGGGATCGGTAAGCCGAATATAGACGTTTTCCGCTTGCGCGACTTCCAGGACGATCCGTTTCGCCTCCTCAGTCAGCCCTTGCCGTCCGGGGATAACCTCACCGCGTATGCGATCGGCTATCTTACGGAACGATTCCTCGAGATGCTGCTGCACAAAGCCGGGATATCGCGAATCCCACCTAAAATAAAAAAAAGCCAAGCCGCTAACCCAGAGCATGACAAATACCAGAAAAACCGCCCCCCACCACACAAGGAGCGTATGTATATTCTTCTTTTGTTTATCCATCGCGGGTTCCCCCGAATTTATAGCCCGCTCCAATGACAGTGACAAGCACTTTCGCTTCCCGGGGATTTTCCTCCACTTTTTGCCTGATATTTTTAATATGCGCATCGATCAATCGGGGATCGCCGACAAACCGGTAGCCCTGGACATGGTAGAGCAAATCCGCGCGCGTGAACACCTTTTCCGGCGCAACCGACATGGCCGACAATATTTTGAATTCGGTTTTCGTCAAGTTAGCATCTCTTCCCTTTACGATAACCTTCATTTTCTGATGATCGAACACCAATTGACCTTGATTGAACGTTAATTTTCCTCCATGGCCTTGGTCGACGTACAATGCGGCTCTGCGGAATACGGCATGCGCTCTGGCAACCAATTCATTCGGACTGAAAGGCTTTATGATATAGTCGTCAGCGCCAAGATACAACCCATTAATCCTGTCATTCTCTCTTGATTTCGAAGTTATCATAATGATAGGGACTGTGGAACGTTCCCTCATCCGTTTGCATAGCTCTTCGCCTGACATGCCGGCAAGCATCAGATCAAGAATAATAAGATTAGGCTGATCTTGTTGAAAACACTTCAAACCAGTGTCCCCGTCGTACGCAATCGTCGTTCGCCAACCGTCCCGCTCCAAGTAGGCTTTAATGACTTCGACAATTTTCGGTTCGTCATCAATAATCAGCACATGCTTTTTCTTTTCCACTCGAAGGCCATCCTTTACAGTCAAATCACATTTTTATGGTAGCATAATAGCATAATTCGGATATTCGGAACATCGCCGAATGGCAAATAAAGAACGTGCGGGGGGCTTCGGGATGGAAAGCTATTCCGAAACGCCCGGCACGTCGCAATTTCGCAACCGTGTAGACACAAATATTATAAGACCGAGCATATGAATTTGGTGTGAATTTTTTGGAGGAAATCCAAATTCGACAGGAATCCTATATAGGCGATCAAATGGCGAGGATGCTTTACAGTTTATCGCAGAATTTCTAGATAAAATAAGTCATGAGTAAATTACTGCCGACCGCTTCTTCCGCTTTTTAGGCTATAGCAATCAAAAGAGGTTAACCAGGTATTATGCTGGTTAACGTACGCTTGCGGCGATTGCGGAGAATCCAGGCAAATACTGAACAGCCCATGGCTGCAATTGGATAAATCCCGATTCCCGTAACGAAGGCGAATATTCGTCCAGTGAAAGCCCTGATCGAAGCTCATGAAAGAAATCCCCCAAACAAATAGCCAAGGAATCATGCAGAGCAAATACACAATTTGTAAGATGACAAGAAACGTTTTTAAAATAACTCCTCCTGGTAAATGGCGGTCGTCACCGTGATCAAATTAAGTCCGTCGGAGGACGCTTACCCTTGAGTTTTTTATCATAGCATAGAAAGCCAAAAAACTGGCGCCCGAGTACAGACGCCAGTTTTTCGGCTAATTGATAGATTACTGCTCCAGCAGTTCGCGAAGCGCCGGCTCCAATAGTAGCAGCTTCAATAACAAAGTTGCCGTCTCTGCGCGGGTTGCTTCAGCTTTGGGGCCGAAGGTGTTGTTGTACCCTTGAATCAGCCCGGCTTTCGCCGCTGCTGAAATCGAATCTGTCGCATAACTGCCCGCAAGCGACAAATCCTTGAAATCCGCGCGGCCCGATTGCGGAAGTGCGGCCATATTCACCAGTCTCATCAGGATCACAACCATTTCTTCCCGCGTAATGGTCGCATCCGGCTTAAATGTTTTGTCCTGATAACCCTTGACGATGCCAAGCCGTGCCAATGTTGCGATCGACTTCTCTGCCCAATGCCCTTTTACATCCGCAAATGCGATTGACTTGGCATCCGTCGATGCAAACACGAACAACCTGTCCAGCATGGCGGCGAATTCCGCTCTTGTGATCGATCGATCCGGCATAAAGCGGCCGTCCGCGTACCCTTTGGCAACATGGAGCCGCACCAATTGATGGATGGCCTCTAGCGCCCAGTGCTTCTGCGTATCTGCAAATTGTATCCGGTCGCCGTCTGCGGACTGGAGATTGGCCGCAATGGAGCTCAACGTTTCTTTCCAGGCAATCAGCCCGTTTCGGAAAAACTTCCATGCTTCGCCGGCGTTATCGCCGGGTTCCGGCTTCGGATCAGGATCCGTGCCCGAACCGGAACCTGGGCCTGTTCCCGTGCCTGGCGTTGGCGGCGTTTTGACGAATGCGACCTGCACCGCAGTCAGCACCGTTCCGCTAGCGACATCCTTAGCCGTGAATGCGACGGTTTCCTCGACCGAATTCGCGACAGTAAACCGGGCTTCTCCCGACGCATCGGTCGTTCCCGACACGTCTGTAATCGCGGCGCTGCTTCCCACGTTCGCACCCAATGCTACCTGCCGGCCGCTCAATGCGTTGCTTGCGCTATCCTTCAAGACTACCGTGATTGTAGCTTTGTCATTTCCGTCAGCTTCAACTTGGGCTTTGGAAGCTGTTACGCTTGATTTCGACACGTCCACCGGCGTCGACGGCGTAACCGGCGTTTTGACGAACGCGACCTGCACCGCAGTCAGTGCCGTTCCGCTGGCGACATCCGTAGCCGTGAACGCGACTGTTTCTTCGACCGTATTCGCGACCGCAAATCGAGCTTCTCCCGATGAATTCGTAGTGGCCGCCAGATCTGTAATCGCGGCGCTGCTTCCCGCACTCGCAGCCAGCGCTACTTGTCGACCGCTTAATGCGTTGCCTGCGCTATCCTTCAAAACTACCGTAATTGTAGCTTTGTCGTTTCCGTCGACCTCGACTTGATTTTTGGAGACGGTGACCGTTGACTTCGTCGGATCAACAGCCACCGCAACCGGCGCCGAGCCGATCTCGAAGCTCACGTTGTCCAGCTCGTAAGCCAAGCCGGAGGACAATATAACCTTCGCCGTAACCTTGTAGCTCGTTTCAGCCGACAGCGTCGTCAAAGCTTTTTCCGAGCTGCCGTCATAAGCTACCGTTGACCAACTGCCACTATTCACTTGGAACTGCGCCCGATCAATGGCGAAGCCTTCTACATTGTACGGAGAAAGCGCCAATTCGACATTGCCGGTATACTTGCCATCCGTTCCCTTCGTCCCTTTCACCAGCAGTTCAAGCGTCGGCCTTTCCGTCTGCGTATTCGTAATCTCGAAACGATAGTCCGTTGCAGTCCCCGCTGTGCTTTCCGGCTCGACCCGCACGGTGAACTCGTTCACTGCCCCCGCTTCGGAAAGCGTCAGCGCCAGATTTCCGGATACGAAACCTTGATCCGAAGCGATCGGATTGCCTGCGCCGTCCAGCAACGTAACCGTCGAACCGCTTCCCGCCGCCACAGCCATCAGCTGCGTTTTTCGCAGATCGTTGGCTTGCAACTGGTACGTAGTCTGGGCTGGAGCGAAATCGAGCGGAATTCCCGCAAGCGTCACGGCGCTTAGCGTCGAATCCATCGCATCCGAACTATCATAGAAAAATACGGCTTGCACGGCATCCCCGGCTTGACTGAACTGCACATAGGCCGTTTTCTTCTCCTCCGCGGAGAAAGACAGCAGCTGTGCACGGTCGGTCGCCAAATATTTCGTCTCCATAATATTTCCGTCTGCATCCAGCAGATTAAGCAGCACATTACCTGACGCTACCAGCGCCATATTCATATTTTGCATCATCAGATTAACGCTTGTGACGGCGGCCGAATTGGACTGATCCAAAGTCAGCAACACGTTCTTGTTGTTATATTTGACCGACAAATTATCGAGCGTCACTTTCGTCTCGTTGTTCGTCGGATCGAACTCCGAGATCGTCTTGCCGCTCGCGTCCTCTACCCACGTGCGCAAATAGAGCGTAATGCCTTTTTCCGGAATTTCCGTCTGTCCAAGCTCGCTCAACATGTCGCTCAGATCGACTTCTAACTGATGGACATAAGCGCCCTGGTCGATCATATCCAGTTCCGCTTGATCGGAAATCTCGACGACGTTGCCCAGCAATTCACTCGCTTCATACAGATTGCTCCTGTACAAGCCGAGCTTAACGACTCTGCCTTTGTTCGCGAGTGTTGTGTCATTTTTGTTATAGACCGGTACGGACAGCGTTCGTTTGCCGTTCTCCTCCTTCAGCACCTGAACCTGCGAAATGCCGACATCCGGAATATCCAGCTTGAGCTCGCCCGACGTCGATAATGTCTGTGCAGCCATGACCGTCGGAACTTGAGCAAAAGTAACCTCAACCTGATAAGGCACATCCCGAATGGCAGCAGGCACCGCGTAAGAGGCCGTAAACGTCCCGCTGCTGTTGGGCGCAAGCGCAATATCGCTAAATTCGGTCCGCTGTCCGTCAATCGTAATCGCAATCTTGTCGATATCGCCTACGCCTTTGTTGACCACCTGGAACTGCACCGGCAAGTCGTAGCCCGCTACGACTTCTCCCGGGTTAAACAGCGTTTTGTCCGCCTCGAACGCGTTCTGATACGTGCCGAGTATCGTATACATGCCACTGACGGTTTGGGAGACATGAACCGGGATGTCGTCTCCGTCGCCATTGTTCGGCGTAATCGTACCGACAACTTGCGTATCCGTCGTATACGTAGTGCCGAGCATGACCGCCCGCATGCGAATTGGATCGGTCACATAGACGTTAATCGTATCGATCTCCGTATAATCGGGCATGACGGCTATCGTATTGACGCCGGACAAATACAGCTCGCCGTCTTTGGTCCCAAACTTCACGGACTTCAACGTATCTCGAGTCACTACTTGCGTTGGGCTAATATCGGCATCCGCTTCTTTCCACACAATCGACAACTGATCGATGTTATCCCACACACTGCGTCGTTTGGAAAAAGTAAAGTTCGGGCCGACCTTCACCGCCTGGTGGTTATTCAGCGCATTTAAGCTGTCGACAAAGTCCGTATATACCTCGCCGTTGCCGTTGATCGCGGCCAGCTTAACGTCCTGCGTCACTGTGCCTTCCGCTTCGCTTGTCGCATGCCAGGCGATAATGAACCGTTCGACGCCGTCGGGAAGCTTGGCGCTTGTGATGTGCGGGTTCTCGTTGGCGCTGCTGTCATTGGTCAGTTGCAGATTTTTCACAACGCCCTTCGCTTTCCACGTTGTCGCACCGACCGCCCCGGCATCCGCTGTGTCGACGACTGCATAGATGATTTCGTTGCGTGATGCCGCCACCGCATCCTGGCCAGCAGCAGTTCCGTCGACATCGCCCTTATTGACCGTGTACACGACTGCCGCCGTCCCGTCCGACAACATTTCTGCCGACATGCCCGTTACTGTGCCATTCGTTCCGTTGTACAGCGTTTCCGTATCGCTCCACTTATTCGTGATAGGATCAAACACGGTGTAGACGATGCTGTCCGATCCCGAGAAATCAAGCGGATTGTCAGGGTTCGACGAATTAACGCTGCGGTAAGCGACGAACACTTTGTTGTTTTTTATCGCGACGACGGGGGCCACATCCGCGTGCTGGTTAGACGTCAACTGATACGTTTTCCATGAGCCTACCCCATTATAGATCCCGACCATAATTTCGGCGCTGTTGCTCATCTGCAACATTTCTTCATTCGTCAGCGCTTCGCCTGCCGCCTTGTTGATTCTGTCTTTCTGGGTGACCCAGACAGCGGCGACAAGGTTGCTTTCACCGGCGATTTGCAAGCTCGAATCTCCATAGCCCTGGTGCGCCACATTCGTTGCGATTCGACCTTTCTGCAAATAGCCGCTGCCATTGCGGGTCGCCCAGGACGCGATCGTATTCTCAACCGCCGCACTGCCGCCGTCCGATAAATAGACGAGCAAGGTTCCGTCCTGCGCCACTTGCGGATTCGAATACGGGTAAGCGTTGCTCTGTATCACATCCGGTGCAGCAGGTGCGGCGGAGGTTAACGCCCCGATCCCAGCCCCGGCCGACAAGGCCATAGCAGACCGCGCACCCTCGGAGGACGCGGAACCGTCGTTCTCCTCATCGGCCCCCGCCGATTCATTCCATGAACGCGTGTAACGGTCCAGATAACTTCTGTCCTCCACCGTTTGCGACTCGATCACCTGCATAGGGTCTTCCCCGATAGATTCCATGTAAGCGGCAATCGCGAATTGCATATTCGCCGCCGTCAGAGGATCAGGGTGATTGTCGCTCCAATACTTGTAAATTTTATCCCAATTTCTGAACACCCACGAATGACTGTACCGGAGCGAGGCAAAATCGTGCTGGATCGAAATGAACAGAAACTTCAGCACGACCCTGATCCCGACGACGCCTTCCAATGCCAGCTTGTTGCCGTACAGCACGCGCTGGCCCGCATCCTGCAGGTAATCCCGGTTCAGCCATGTGCTCTTGTTCTCGACGGTCACTCGTCCGAACACGCCGATTTTCATGGCAATAACCGAATAGTCGAAGCCGATGCCGCCGAACGCTTCCACATAGGCGATAATGCGCAGCGATGTCAAATAATCGTTCACGCTTGTCGCAGTCGGATCCTTCCACGCATTAGACGGCTTCTCGTCGAATAGCACCGATGCTTTGAAGTCCACTTCAAGCCCGCCGCCGATCGTAAGCGAGAACGTGACTGGCACGAAACTCGCCATCATATTCCACGTCTGCGTGTAGGAGAACCCGCCGCCCGCCGTGAAGCCGCCGCCATGCACGACAGCCTCCCATTTGGCCGTCTTCGGGTTATATTTGATTTCACCCGTATAGTACCCGGCGGCATGGAATAGCACGCTTTTGTCGGAATACGACTCCTTGTTCAGCTTCGCAAGCGAGCGTTGCTGATCAGCCAAATATTTGCCCATCGCCATCGCATACATGTCCCCGGCGCCAGGCGCATAATTGTTGTCCGACTTGAAGAAATCGACACCGCTGCTGCCCTGTGTCTCCGGCATATTGCCGAGCGATGCGGAGATGACCGTCTTATACACAAGCGGGTCGTCCGTCGGATACACTCTCATCGAGAGAGGACCGGCATCCAGCTTGAGGCCGCTCATCAGCTCCAGCGTTTCCAGCATCACCTTGTCGTTATTGCTCGGCTTGCCGGAGCTGCCGTTCGTCGCTTCCATATCTTTCTTCAGCTTGGCTAGCTGTCTCTGCAGCTCGGCCGCGCTAATCTCGACTACGCCGATCATGTTGACGAGCGTTGACGCCGATGTGAAGCTCTTGCGGAAGCTGCCCGGTTTGCTGTACAGCTTGAAATGAACCGAACCGCTCTCCGCCTTCTTGAGCCAGATCGTATCTTTGTTGAACACTTGCCTGTGCCGGGTAATGTACATATCCGAGAACGGGTACTTGATCGTCTCGTACGATTGGCCTTGCGGCGTCAGTCCCGCCGCGTTCAGCAACTCCGCATACGCCGTATCGTCTACCGTTTCGCCCCACCAGAGCAATTCGGTCGTCAGCGTAATGCTCGGGTTATCGTTATTCGGACCGAACTTCCCTTTATAATTCGTCACATACGTTCTTTGCGAAGCCCCGCCGCTTGTCACGTATTGACTGACGATCAGCGGCGCTTTGTCCGCCGTCGGATTGGCTGTCAGCTGCGAAATTTTTTCGCCGAACGCAATCATATCGACCGGATTCGTATTGCCGTCGAAGGTGAACAATTGCGGCGTATACTGATCTCCCTCGAACGTCATCTCCAAAATAAACTCGATCTGATCCTTCGCCGACAAGTTCGCCGCATTCGTCTCTCCCGCTTCCCGGGAGTAAAATTTCGTCGTATCGAAAATGAGCTGAAGCTTGCCGTCGGCACCAAGCGTTGTCGTTACGCCCGCGCCGCCGATCTCCGTCTCTTCCGCATAATGGCCGTTCTTGTAGACCCCGCCGCGATACGTCACTTTGCCCGTATACGGCTTGCCATCCGGTTTCTTGAAGAACACTTCGACTTTCGCCAACTGGCGCAGTTGCAAAATGTTGATCGGGTACAGCTCCAGATTCGCCGCATTGCCTTCTTTCGTCCGCAGCATGTATCGATCGATAATGCCCGTATACGTCGTGTTATTGAAGGACGATGTCACATAGACATCGCTTACGATGCCGCTTTCCTCGTACAGCGCCAGTTCGCCGTTCGCATTACTCGTCACCGACTCCTCGACGCCGGCGCCGTTCGTATACGTAATCGTCGTGGCCGCCTTCGGATAGAACTGGAACAAATAAAGTTTGTCCTTCAACGTCTCGACGGTCAGGTCAAGTTCGGTCTTCATGCCCGTGCTCGCATGCGTTGCCGTAATTTTCGTTTGTCCATTGGCCAAACCTGACAGCAGCAGCTTCTGTTTGGGCTGGTAAGACGCATATTGGAAATTTTCGATATTATCGACAATTCCGTTGCTGTTGAAATACAGCCCCGCCACATCGTTGTTACCCGACTTCCAGGCGATCTGGTCGGTAATTGCGCCTAAATCCTGAAAATCCCTGTTGTTGATTTGCAGATCGTTTTTCAGGCGAATGTCCCGGTGCAGGTCGACGATTTGATCGCTTGTCATATTTTTGATCCGATCAATATTGCTCATCTTCAGCGCCGTCGCCGCTTGACCGTCCACCTCGATCTTCAGCGCGTCGTGCTTGTACACTTGCAAATACAAGGAATCGTACGACCAGGTCGAATCCAGCTTGTTCTTGGCCGCGAGCGTGATCGCATATACGTCTTTGATTTGCTTCGTGCCGGTCACCGGATCAATAGCGAGCCGATAAGTGCCTCCGTTCTCTGTCGCGCCGCTATTGCTGAAAGTTCCCGAAGCGCTGTCGAACGTCATGCGGCTGTCCGGAATGGGCACGCCGTTCTTCGTTACCTGAAACTCGAAATCGCCTTTGTTCTGCGGATCGAAGTTTTCCAGCTTCCAGTTCAGCGTTAACGAGCCGATATCATCGGTTACAAATTGCCCCATCTTCTTGTCGAGCGTTACAACTGCGGGCGCCGCTTTCACCACAATGTACGCAAGCGCGGACAAGACCGGATTAGGGACATCCGGGTATTCCGGATTGTCGGCGCTGATTCTGACCGTGTAACTCGGTTTGTACTCGGTTGAAAGATTCGTCGTGTACGCGCCCGGTATGCTGAAACCGGTTGCATTGACCAGTTCAGCCGTTACGGGCGCCGTCCAGGTTTGAAGCGGCGTCTGCCCGGCAAGCTGCGACTCGTTCAGCTCGCCGTCGTACAGCTCAAGCTTGAAGTTCGCAGCTTGCGGCTCCTCGCCAGGCGCAGCCAGCTCCGCGTACTTGCTCATCACGTTCGTCGTCCAGACGATATCGGCTGCCTCGTGCTGGTAAGCATACACCCGGTAAGCGAAGCCCGGTACGACAATCGCCGCCGCACCGCCCGCGCCGATCGTGATCGTCTGCGAAACTACCGCCGTCTCCGTTGCCAGTTCCCCGTTGTTTCTGGCGACGATCGTGAACGTGACCGCCCCGGGACGCTTCGGAATGATCGTGCCGTCCGCCTTGATCGAAGCGATCGTCTCGTCGCTGCTGCGCCATTCGAACTGATCGGGCGTCGTATACGTCGCATCCGTTGGATACGTAAAGCCGAGCTTCGTCGCATCGGGATCAGTCAACGTAAGTGCGTTGCTTGTGCCGGACGGCCACTTTGTCGGATACACAATGCGCAAATTGCCGGGCAGAATGTATTTGACAGCCGGAACCGCAAAAGGAACAAAAGAGCTCGTAAGCAACCTGAAGTCATCCGGATTCGTTCCGTCGTTCAGAGGGCTCTGGTTGTAGTAAATTTTCGCCCGAAGCTGCGTGCCGGCTACGGACGCGCTTCCGTCCGTCAACGTATCCATCAGCGCCTTTGTCATGAGCAGCTTGCCTTCCAGTACCGGCGGATCGACCGGCAGGCCGTCGACGCCGCGCTTCCAATCGAGCTCGATCAGCCCGGATGTTTTGTTGCCGATCGACACCTTCAGCCGCTTGCCGATATCCTCAGGCGTGAGCGATCCGTCGATGATCCAGTCCGATTCGTCGCCGTCATACATATTGACCGTAAATGTCGCTGTCTCACCGATTTTGTACGTTGTCTTATCAAGCGTCAGCGGCTGCGCCTTGAATGCATCTGCCCGCGCGTAGCTGACCGTAATGTTCGGCTGATTCGTAAAATCTTGGCCCCATGTCATCTCGTTGATATTGGCGGCAGCTGGAATCGTAATCGCCGATGTGTTGCTCTTGGGCAGGTCGTAGATTTCGCCTTTAATGAAATTTTTCGCCGCGACCACTTTGAAATCTTCGGGTTTGTCGCCTTTGCCGACAATCGCGCCGAATCCGAATATTTGCGACATGGCGACTTTCGATAAATAGGAGTTGTCGTTCGAATAACTGACGATGTCCGGCAGCGCCGTTTTGCCGCTCGCGAGCTGCAGGCCGCTCAAGCTGGTGTATTGATCCTGCAAGTATGTCCACGGCCAATACCCTTTGCGTACAACCGCGTTATCGAACGTAACCTGCATCGGGATCAACTGCCCGGTCGTATAACTTCCCGCCTGCGCGCTGATCTCCCGAATGTCGTAATTGTTCATCGTACTTCTTGGCAGACCAAACCCGCCCGTTTTACCATAGTAGAAATAATCAGGCATCAGATCCTTGGTAGCCGGGGTAGACAAGTAACTATATTTCGGCAATCCCGCTTTGCCCGGCGCAAGCGTATAACCTAAATACGCTCCACCCTCATACGTGTGATTGAACGGCCGATAGTCATATTTGTACCAATTTTCGATATTCCAATGATCGAAGTTAATCTCATCCAGGTTTTTGTAATTGTGAAAATGAATATAACCCGCACGAGCCAAGCCTGCCCACACTTGTTCTCTGAACATCTGCTGGGCCTGCACCCAGGTGATGTTGGGGTTAAAGTTCACGCCTCCCCATTCCTGAGGGGACCAGACGTTCCTTCTCGCATCGTAGGCTTCACCGAACGCATTGCTCCAGCCTTTGAGTACCAATGTTTGCTGCGTCTCCCCCGGCTGGAACGTTACCGTTCCGTTCGTCTTGGGACGCTGCGTGAGGAATGAGCCTTGCAGTAAATCGTAGTCGAAAGTAACCGCGCGCGGCTGCGACCTGTTTAATTGGAACGTAATCGTGAGATCGCCCCATGTGCCTGCCTGCTGCTGGCTGTCTGTAGCCGTTGTGGGCTTATATTGATAACCGATGACGGTTACAATGACATCGTCATCGTAACCTCTGTCCTCGCCGGGAGCACTCAGATTGGCCGCGGCAAAGCCAAGACCTTCGCTCCCGGATTGCGCCACAAGCGACTGCAGGCTCGACAAGTGCGCCGGCGTCAAATTGACTCCTGTCGTATTCGAAGCATCGGCGAATTCGGAAAGCCGATCCTCAATATCGATCATTTGCTTGAGCATGCCGAGGCTGATCTGCATGCCGTCTATTTCAGCCATTTGCGTCAAATCCGTTGCATCGTCGGCGAGCACCTGCTTAATCTCATCCAACGTATAGCTCTTGCCGTTCAGATGGATCGGATAACTGAGGAATGATCCGTTCGTATCGACCAATCCGAGCTTCTGGAGCGTCTCCAGCATCTCCGAAGCTTGTTCGGCGCCATATTCGCTTTCAAGAAATTGCATCAACTGCGCATGATTGCTGCCTGATCCGTTGCCGCTCGCCCCGGATGGCGCGGCGAACGCCGACAGCCCGATACCGGCTACGAGCACGAACATCAACAAACAAGCGATTATTTTTTTGAACCTCATCAAACTTTCCACAATTTCCCTTCCTTTCATTGGACGCAAAAATCTCCTATTCTACGACTCTACTCAACATCATAGAGCGTGTAATAGGAGATTGTAGTCCTACGAAAGTCGTACGCCAGCATTATTCGATCATTTGCCGCTGCTTGGCCAGGGCGACGGCTTGCCCGCGCCGCTTCACGCCCAGCTTGCCGAAGATGCGGGTCGTATGCGTCTTGACCGTCGACTCGGCAATACCGAACCGCTCCGCAATTTCCTTGTTGGACAAGCCTTCCGCGAGCGCGGACAAAATTTCGATTTCACGCCCTGTTAGCGGCTCGACAAACGTAGACGAAGCCGATGCTGAATCGAGCGAACCGAGGTCCTTTCCCGCCCTATCCTCCGCTCCTGTCGTTTCGGATACGGCGGCGGCCTCGTTATCCAGCATGCTGAAATAAATCGTTCGAGTCGCGATCAGCTCAAGCACATTCAAGTCCCGGTTCGCGAAGACGCCCGGCACATGCCGATTTTCCAAATAGACGATAAAGGAAGCTCGCGCGCCCGGAACGGCAATCGCCATGCATAGAACCGACCGCGGACGGCATGACGAGATATAGGCGTCCTTCACAAAGTAGCTTTGGAGCGCGTCAGGGAGCACGACCGGTTCATTTGTCATCGCCGCATGGCGCGCCACGCTCTCCGCATATAATTCGGACGTCTCGCCATCCGACGGCATATCCGACAGTGCTTCGATCGCGAAGCCGTTCTCCCCGCAGCTTAATACGACGCCTCGCTCAGCCCCCGATTGACGCAGCGCAGCCTCGAGGAAGCTTTCCTGCCAGTTGCTCCGCCTTGTGCCAACGCCGTTGACGATTTGCTCCAGCAGTTCATCGTCGCCGGACTTCTCGTCCTCGCGTGCCGCCGCATGATCCGGCTGCGGTAAACGAATGCGCGGACGATCGCCCTCGACTCTTCCCTGAATTTCATAAGGCTTGGAAACCACCTGCAACAGCTCGGCATGTCGCGTACGAATCTGCGTAACTTTCGACGTAACACCCCATACGGAATAAGCTGTACAGGCATCCATCATTGCGATCATCGCCCCCGACCGACTTATCATATCTTGTTCATAGTAAAGCGCGAGCCGCTCGCAGGCTATCCCTTCCATCAGCCCGTTTTTTTCCGAACGCGCCTGCTTCACCGCGGCCATATATTCGCGCAGCGCCTCCAGCGATTTGCCGGAAATGCGCTCCCACTCCGCCTTCATCAACCGATGAGCAATGGAATTAACGCCGAAAATGCCTTTCCATTTCGCCATTTTACGCAAATGCGCGCGAAGCGCTAGCCGGATGCGCTTGCGTTCTTCCACACTCGCCTTCGGATACAAAGCGGCTAAAGCTAGCGACTCGTATACGCGATGCTTGCGGATGCGACCCCAATCCGCTGCCAGCTCGTTGGTCCGTCCACGCCCCGCCCAGTACAGCGCTTCTCGATACCGGCCGGCCAGGCACGCGGCTTCCAGCTTGCAGCAATAACTGTAGTTGTCCTCTTCCTCTTCCTCTTTCTCATTGCCTGCTCCAACGACTCCGCTTGCCGATTCGGGAATGGCGATAAAGCGCTCCAGCGCCGACTCCTCCCGAAGCGCCGCCGCATAGCTCTCAGCAATCTGCGCAATTTCGAGCGTCTTGTCGCTCGCATACCGTCGTACATGCTTCGCAAAATAATCCAGCAGCTCGTCAAGCGCGTACAAATCTCCATTATGCGTAATCAGGCAGGTGATCACGGCCATATTGACAAAGTCGATATCCCCGGCTTCCATGCCGCGACGTAGCGCCTGCTCCAGATAAAGCGACGCCTCCACAGGGTCTTTCAGTTGATTAGAAATTCCGCTTATAAACGCATAACGATATTTGAAGTGCGATCCGGACAAGTCCATATCGTGGCGATCCGCCAATTCGGCGAAAACCTCCACCTGCGCATAATTCGGAAGCACTCTCTGCAACAGAGATTCGTAGGCGCCGATAATGCAAATCAGCGACTCATTAATCCCCGTGCGAATCCCGTAACGAATAAATCGGGCATATAGCTCAATGAGCGCTTCCGCATTTTGCAGCATCATGGGAAAAGCAAGCCGGAGCATCAGACCGCACAATGCCACATACTCTTCATCGTGATGGGTGGACTGCAGCGTTTGGAGCTTGCCGCGCTTGCGATACAGAAAGAGCTGTGTCTGCATGACTTCCTTGGCAATCGACAGCAAAGAAGGCTTTTCTTTGAATGACCAGCCATAATCCTGCAAAGCTTTTTGTCCGTATTGGACGGCAGAACCGTCGTTCGCAAACGTGTGAAACTGAATAAGCGGCGTCCAAATCTGCAAATGTTCCGTCCGGCTCAACTTCCCGCCGCGTTCCAGCAAATCCAATAAGCTGATCTGCGCCGGCTCGGAATGGCCGCACATATACATCGCCCATGCCCAATTCACCTTCAATTGAACATATACGGTTTCCGGTACAAGCTCCTTTGGCTCTTCTTCTACAAGGCGCAGTCCGGCTTCGGCATACCGCTTCCCTTGCACATATTGCCCGTCCTCCATCGCCTTCAAGCTGGCTTGCAAGTTATGCACCGCCAGTTGCCGCTTCTCTTGCTCTGGCATCGCATGAACGCCCAGATTCAAATGATCGACCGCCGTCGGCAGAGAAGCGTCACCGCCTTCACGCAGTTGGGCCTGCAGCAGCTTCCCAACCCGCCAATGCCGCTGCGCGTTGCGTTCTGCATCGAACGCATACGCCAGTTGATGCAGATGGTCATGCAAGAACAAATACATATTCTCTATCCCGTCACCGGATTCCGACTCGCCCACATGGCCAATGATGCCCTCCACTTCGGCCTCTCTTAACCTATGAAGCGTCAATTCCGTCGTACATCCGTACGCTTCGGATAGCAGAGATAAGCGGAAAGACGAACCGATGACCGCGGCCATAGCCAGCAGCGCCTTCGTGTCATACGGAAGTTTGCCGAAGCTCGCCTCCATCCGCTCTATATCCACCGCCGAATCGCTCGTCAGTCTCACGACTTCCGCATCCCATGTCCATCGCCGCGCCCGGTCATCGAACATAAGTTGCTTCTCCCGAATCCACGTCTCCAGCAACAGCTTCACCGCTTGCGGCGAACCGCCGGTCCGGTTATACACCGCTCTGGCAAGCACGCGGGTGAGGGCGGAATGGTCATGCAACGCATCCGCGACTACCTGCCTGACCTCTTCGTAGCCAAGCGGTAGAAGCGCTATTTCCTCCGCAGGATGAGCGCGTATTCTCTTAGACAACCAGGAAATTGCGGGCGCTCGGGTTTGCTCCAAGTTCTCTTCAGCTGCAGCGTCATTTCGCGCGGTCTCGTTCCGGTACGTCCGACTGGCTCCAATAACAAGCAGCCCGGATGCCGTTGGATCTAGCGCAAGCGTGTGAAGGACGGCAATTGTGCCAGCATCAGCTCGTTCCAGGTGATCGATAAACAAGACAAGCGGCGAGGTGCACGCGGCAAAAAAACGAATGAGCCGTGGCAGCAACTGTTCGAAGCTCATACTTTCCATCGCCTTGTCCGCCTCGCTTGGCGTATCCGCCTGACAGTCAAACAACGGCCCGGCTTCGGGTAACAGCGAAACGATCATCCGCGCTTCTTGCCCAAACTCAGCTCGAAGACGCTCCTTCAGCAGCTTTACCAGTTCGCCCGGCTCGCTCCAAAGCTGCTGAATCAATTGACGCAAAGCTTGAAGATACGGCTCATAAGGCGCTGCTTGCTGTGAGTGAGAGACTGTCCCTTCTACAAACCGTCCTCCCTGCTGAGCAACAGTTAGCCGAAAGGCTTGAGCAAGCGCCGTCTTGCCGCTTCCTTCGCCGCCGGTCAGCCAGCGAAACGCCGGCGCTCCGCCAGCCGCTTGTTCGAGCCCTGCCTCCAGTTGCCTGATCGCGTCGCTGCGCCCGTACATGAAACCCGAAGGACGAAACAAGCGACTTGCATCCAGCAGGCCGATCTCGAAAGGAACCAGCTTGCCTATACTGCCAAGCAAGTTCTGACACCGCTGCAAATCGTCGAGCACCCCGTAAGCGCTCTGATAACGATCATCGGGGGACTTGGCCAACAGCTTCATGATCATGCCTTGCAACGGCTCGCCTACTTCCGGACGTAGCTCGGACAACGGCCGCGGAGCCTGCAAAATATGTGCGCTATCCCAGTCCTCATCGCGCTCAGGGCGAATCGGCAATTGGCCGGTCAACAACTCGTAATAAATGACGCCTAACGAATAGAGATCGCTGCGCGCATCCGACACGCGATTGAGCCGCCCCGATTGCTCTGGAGCGCGATAAGGTGCATGCCGTTCCATACGCTCGGACAAGCGCGCAGATCGTTCATTCCATAATATATAAACGTTAGCAGGGGTCACACAACCGATCACTGTCGTCTGCCTGTGTTCGCGACGCACCATCTCCGCTATCATCGTTGCCAGGTCTATAAACATCGCAAGCTCAAGTGGGGAGCCCGTCAGATAGTCTCTTAACTTCTTCTTGTTGTCGTCGATGATTATGCTCTCCCTATCTGTCTGCAGACCGAGCCAGTCGGCGTTGCTTCATGATGCCGTGCTGTCTAAGACGTTCAACATTGTCACTCGGAAATCCTTTTGAGGAGAGAAAATTGTTGAATCTTCAATAGGAGAAACGAAAAAGCACCCTGACTGGGTGCCTTCGCCCTTAATTAATTATAAACTACTTGTAGTCATTTCTAGGCCCTTTATCCATCACAACCTCTACCATATTTGAAGACCCCATTCTAAGTTTAGGTCTATTTTCTGATTTCGGTGCACTGTAAAGCTCCAATGGGCTTATAATAACGCCATCTGGCGTATTATGAAGGATTCCGGGCACGCAGGAATAAATCTTATCATTATGGTTGGCATGATTAGCAGATATGGTAACGGAGGTTCCATGATGATTATCTATGCTCATGGATACCTTGTATCTGTAAAACGAGCCTGTTCCGTTTGACTGAGCAGAATAAACGACAGGAACAACTGCAAGAATGTCATCGGTGAACCTTAGTTTAATCACTTCAGTCTTAGTTGATCCGCTACTTCTACCGACATCCCCCATATGTTCCACCGCTCCGTTGCCAAAACTTCTGAGAGGCGGCGTTCCTTTCGCCCCAAACATAGCGACATCTATCTGCTCGCCTTCCTTTGTATAGACCAAAGCATAGATATCATAATCTGTCCCGGTCTTCCATGATACCGTGGCAGTAATTTCTGGTGTTTTATCCATTATCACTGGCGTGTGGCCTTTATCCAGATTTACCTTACCCTTTACCTTTTCAAAGTTGATCGGTGGCAATACGCTCTGACTCTTCTTAGGTTCAGGAGTAGCAACAGTCGTATTAGGTTCTTTGGACACAGCTACTTCAGACTCAACCTCGACGCCGTAATTTTTACATAACCCTTCAAGCCCGGAATCAAACCCACGCCAGATTGATTTTGCCTTTGTCTGACCGTTCCTTAGATACAATTCTAATACGACGATTCCATTTTCATTTGTGAAACGAGGCGGGATGAACTGGATAATCGAATTATCGGTACATATCTCTGCCTTTAACTGATTTACATTTGAGAATCCCGTGCTATTATCCTCGGTAAGCGTTATAGCAATTTTAGTAATCCCTTCGGGGGCTTTACTCATATCAAAATTTATTTTATGTACGTGTGTATGATTTACTTTCTCGGATGGTATAAGGGTAGCTACACCGGAAGAGCTTTCTGGTTGATTATAAAATATGATCCCACTGTCTCCTTGTACCTTGTCCGAATCCGTTAAAAGGAATGCTGTTAGTGAAATGTCTTTCGAAGATGAGATTTCATAGCTGACGGTAACGCTACCTTTGGTGGAACTTAAAGCTGTATTGGCTCCCATCTGAAGAATTTGATTCATTTACACCACTCCCCTTTATAAGGCTACATGGCTATTGTATCAACGGAAATTGGGAATTAAAAGAAGTTTATGTCGATAAAATAATTGATTTGTATAATATTGGATGGAATAACGGTGTGAACTTGAATTTGTCTCGTATATGAAAAAGCCGACTCTCCAACTAGTGGAAAGACGGCTTTAAAATATTCGTATCCAAGAGCTACGATAGTTCTTGACTCCTTTTCAGCTACCGGAGCTTGTTGCCGTGGGAATCCGCAAACGTAAAATTGACCACTTCGTCTGTGATGTCAATAACACTAAGAATAAAATCTAAATTGTTCTTTTGTACAAATGTGTTTTCGCTGTAAAAAAACAATTTATTCTTATCCTGAGATTTCTTCAATACGTTAACCAGAAGCAAGAAATTTTCCTTCTGGGAATCATCAAATTCTAAAACCGAATGAATTAATTTGGGAACCATTTTTCCGTTTTCCATTTCAATACTTAACTCTTCTATATACTTAAAAAATCGGCTTAGTACTCCTACTACCACATCACTAATTTGAATGAATTTTTCTTCGTGAGATTTTTTGAATACAAAATTTCTATTTTCTTCAGAGTCCAGATCTGCAGATGCATAAATGACTTTTTCTACTTCTGTTTCGTTATCAAACGTATGAAACGAATTTAGAAATAGTTCAGGCTTAATCAAATAATAGTCCGAATAATCTTTAACAATATACTTATTTTTACCTAACCCAATAAAATGATTATCCTTTTTCATCTCGTCAAAGAGATTCCACAATCCATCATATATAACTGCTCTACTCATTTCTTCAATTTTATCTTTTGGAGAAGGAAGGTTAGATTTCAAGTGTTTTAAAAGTGTAGCCCAATCTTCACAAAAATCTATTACAGCTTCCTTCTGAATTTTAGGGTAGTCATACTTTGCTAGTAATTCACGTATTTGATCTATATTACTAGACATAAGTTTATACAGAGTGTGTCCATGCATAAGCTCTAATCCTCTAACTTTTTCACTATCTAAATTTTTATCAATTATTATTTGCAAAATGTCATTAACGATAATATGCAAATTATCAACATTAATAAAATGTATATAAATTCCATTTTCAAAAATCCATTTCAAGATGAGATTAAGTTCTTTAGATTTCAAAGAGTCTACAAAAGTTGACTCTAATATTAATTGTGATTTTATATCAATAACATTTTTCGGTAACTTCAGTTTGGCTATTAGATCATCTGGATCGCCAATAAATTCATTTTCATCAAAAACCACTCCCCCTAAAACAAAATTTTTATTCACGGGGGCATTAAACTTATTTTGTTTTATCCAGAATTTCCTTGGGTTATTTGTTTCATCATAATAGAATTTAAGTTTTGCATCTATATCGTTACCGCTATCAATAACTTCTTTGCGAAGAATATCAAATTTTTCTACGGATATTTCCTTATTGATTCTGTTAAACTCGTTTAACAGCATTTGTGCTATCTGCTTACCTTGAAGAGTTGCCTCATTATCTGTTATTTTACGTCCTAATACTGCTGTTATATCTAATTTCAATTTCTCTTTTAGCTCGCTATCAAATTTTTGTATAAATAGAGTTTCATCATAATTTTCACTGCTTTCTTTATCTTTTTTTGATAATTCATTAAACGACTGAAGTATGAATAAGTCCATCTGTTCTTCGGAAATTACATGAGTTTGTTTTCGAATAGGAAACCCAAAACTCTTAGAGAAACGTAAAATGGTATCTTTAATATTCATCAAATTTTAGCTCCTATCCATTTCTTTCAAAGTCCGAGCTCATGTTGCCCTAGGATGATGCCCAATATTTCCGTCCCATTCTATCATAAGGGAATAAAAAAAGCCGCTCTCCAACTTGAAGAGACGGCTTTATTCTTAATGTGGTGTGGAGCTATCGGCTGCTCACTCGATCCGAGATGAAGTCGCAACGGTAATCGTTCGATATTCGTCCCCTAATGTTCGATCTTCGGGGCGAACGGGTCGTACCGCGCAGTAGAAATGGTAGAGGACACCCTCATGGCGCACGATTGAAGGCTTATGGGCATGGAGTTCGTCCAACTCTCCCGGGGCACCGTGCCGGAGGAGGGGCTCCTCGCTACGCTTCCAATCGAGCAAGTTGTCCGACACAGCGATGCCCTCTTGCGCATGGGAACCGTCGTAGGCGAAATAGAACATGAGCCACCGGTTTCCGTCCTTGATGATGCACGGGTCGGACACGAAGATCGACTGCCAGGTTTCCGGAATGATCGGAAGAATAGGATTGCCCTCGTGCCGCCGCCAATTCACCATATCCTGCGACAGGGCCACACCCGTCTGCTCCCGCCAGCTTCGATTGGCGTTTTTGGCGTTGTAGAAGAGGTAAAATATTCCTTCATATTCGATCAGGCAGGCCTTGTACAGGCCGCCTCTTTCCCACTCCGCCCCGTCCTTCCAAGAGAATACGGGTCGCTCCAACCTGTGCCATACTCTCAATTCCTCGTCCGACGACCAAGCCAAGCCCATCTCGGCCGGTCCGGTCTCATACCCTTCTCCGGGGTATGCGTGATAGACCATCCAGTACTTCCCTTCCACTTTCTTCAGAACGGGAAGCTCGGAAATATCGTCCGATTCCTTGAGCAGCCACGTGCCCGCCGCTCCGACACGGTCCCAATCATTGCCTTCGCCGCGACGCAAAATCGTTCCGAGGGTTCTCCAATGTATCAAATCGTCGCTTTCCGCCAGTCCGGTCTGATAACCTAAGCCATCGAATCCGACGTAGGTCATCATGTAGCGGCCCTGATGGTAAAACACGAAAGGGCTATCGACGCCATGACTGTCGAATTGGCCCGACACGCCGGACGGCGCGATGACCGGAGCTCCCAATTTATTATCCGTGCGCCACGCCGTAAAATTCATTCCGTCTTCCAACTTCAATCGCGCTCCTTCCCATTCAATCATTTCCCCGCGAAGGGCAATGCCCAAGGCCGGAATTGGAGTCTGCCAGCTCCAGAGCCTTGGGCATCATCAAGCTTATCCGGTTATTTAATCAGTCCGGCTGCTTTGAACTGCTTAGTCGCCTCGTCAAGCAAAGTTTGTCCCCCGGAGGACAGCCACTTCTTCACGAACCCGTCGTAATCCTTGCTTCCGCCTAGAATGTACTTGATGTCGAACTCGTTCTGCAGCGTATCCAAGTCGGACACGATCTGAGGATCTAGAGACAGCATCGCCATATCGTTCGGATTGGCCGGCATTTGCATCGTCTCGCTATCCAGTCTCATCTGCTTTTTGTCCGACTCTGCCGGCTGTTCGTTCGTGCTTTCCACTACGCCGTCCTTGCCCGTGGCGACCCAAGTTCCCCAATCGTATGCGCCTTTGTTGTCCTGACGATATAATTCTCCCTTGAGGCTGACGAACTTGCCGCCGCCTTCGACATCCATAACCTTCTGACCGTTGACGCCGACTCCCCACCTCAGTGCCCAGTAGCCGTCGTTCGGGTAAGTCGAGTTTTCGATGATCTTCAGGATGCGTTCCAATTTCTCCGGATCCTGCGCGGCCGCCTTAGAAATGGTGATGATACCGCTGTTTATCGATCCTGGCGGGAGATTGCCGCCATCCGGTCCTGCTTTCGGCATAGGCAAATTCTCGAACCAGTTAATGGTCGACCCGGTCGATCCGGTACCACCTTCGATCTCATTGACGAGTACGCCCGGATAGAACGTTACGCCCACCTTGCCCGCGAACAGCTTCGGCTTGCGCTGCTCCCAGCCTTGCGTATACCAGTCCGGATCGATGAGCTTCTCATCCACGATCGTTTTGATGAAGTCGAGCAACTTTTTATGAGTGCCGTTAACAATGCCGCTTTCCGCTTGAGTGTTGCCTGCGAAAATACGACTTTTGCCGAACATCATCTCCAGGTTTTTCAGTTCGCCCAGATTGGTGCCCGCGCCAGCCGAGCTGATTCCCCAGGTGTCGTTTTTCTTATTTCCATCCGGGTCGTCGTGCGTGAATTTACGCAAAACGTTAAGCAACTCCTCCGGTGTTGTCGGCTTCTGCAGTTTCAAGTTATCGAGCCAATCCTGCCTGATTTTGAACGAAAACGTGTTGGGATTCGGCAGCGTCGGCAATCCGATCATTTTGCCGCCCTCGTTCACATACGCTTTGGATTGGCTGGTGAAAGTACCGGACATGGTCGGGAGCTTATCCAAATACGGCGTCCAATCCTCGAGCAGCACGCCTTGCTTGTACAGCTTTTTGATCGTATTGAGATCCCAGGCATAGATCATATCCGGCGGATCGTTCGAAGCGAATTGCACCATGAGCTTGCTTTCCAGATCGGACTCGGGATAAGCGGACATTTTGAAATCGACATTGTACGTTTCGTTCATCCACTTTCTCCACGGATCGTTATCGTCGGTCGGCGTATTGACCCAACCGTTCTCGACAAAGGAAATCGTGACCTTCTTCTCGGGAGGAGTCGATGTCTCCGCAGTTCCCTGACTTGCTGTTGGGCTCGCGGACGACGGACTTGGACTCCCCGTATTGGACTTGTCGCTGTTGCATGCGGTCAAAACCGTCGTGCTGAACAAAGCCACTGTCAATAATGCGCTTGTAAGTTTTTTCGTCATTTTGCTACTCCCCCATTATTCATTTCTGCATTTATCCTTTCACCGCGCCCAGATACATTCCTTTGGTGAAATGTTTCTGCAGGAACGGATAAACCAGCAAGATCGGTACCGTACCGATTACCGCGACCGCCATCTTGAGCGATTCCGTCGAGACGCGCTGCGCGGGGTTAAGCACGGAAGTCGGATTGAAATCGGAGCCGATGTTCGCATTTGCGAACATGTTCCGCATGATCAATTGCAGCGGCATCCAATCCGGACTGTTGATATAGATAAAAGCGTCGAACCAGCTGTTCCAATGGGCCACGGCGATGAACAGCCCGATGGCCGCCAGTGCCGGCTTGCTCATCGGCAAGATGACACGGGTCATCAAGGTCCAGTCGTTCACCCCGTCGACTTCGGCCGACTCTTCGATCTCTTTTGGGATCCCTTCGAAAAATTGCTTCAACACGAGCAAGCTCCAGCTGTCGATCAACCCCGGGATAACGAGGGACCAGAACGTGTCGAGCAGATGCAAATCTTTAACGACAAGGTAGGTCGGAATAAGCCCGCTGTTAAACAGGACGGTGATCAAGATAAGGAACAGAAACACCTTCCGCCCCGGCAGCCGCTTGCGGGATACTACATAGGCGCCGATCATCGTCATCGTCAGCGTAAGCGCGGTACCGATCACGGCCCTCATCACGCTGACCGTCAGAGCGTCCGTAAACACGCTTCCGGCGAACAACCGCTCGTACGCAATCAGAGACGGATGGAAGGGAATGAAGATGAATCCGTTGCGCTGAATCCACTCCTGCTCGCTGACGAGCGACATGGAGACCACGTATACGATCGGATACGCCGAAGCCAGCGCCAGAAGCCCGATGATGGAGAAAGAGAAAATCTGATAGAGGCGTTCGCCCCGGAACGGTTTCATAGCCACGCCTCCTTTCTACCAAATGCCCGTGCCGGCGTATTTTCTGGCCGCTTTGTTCGCCGCCAGGACGAGCAGCAGGCCGAAGAAAGATTGGAACAGGGACATGGCCGTTGCCATGCTGTACTGCAGCTGCGCAACCCCTTGACGGTAAATCCACGTATCGATAATATCGCCTACGGAATACGTAACAGGATTGTAGAAGAGCAGAACCTGTTCTCCGCCCGCGTACAAGATCGATCCGATCTGGATCGTAAACAGAAAAACGATGATGGAGGAGATGCCCGGCAACGTAATATGGAATATCCGTTTGATCGGTCCTGCCCCGTCGATCTTCGCCGCTTCATACAGCGAAGGGTCCAGGGCGCTTAATCCCGCCAAGTAAATGATCGTTCCCCAGCCGATCTCCTTCCAGATTCCGGTTCCGATCAGAATCGGCCGAAACCAGGACTCGGATGTCAGGAAGGAAATCGTATGACCCGTCAGCCCTTGCCAAACTTGATTCACGAACCCCGTGTTCGATAACATCGCATAGGAGATCGCATACACGATAACCCAGGAAAAGAAGTGCGGAATGTAAAGCACGGTTTGGCTCACTTTACGAAAGCGGGAGGAAGCCAGGTCGAACAGCAGAATGGCCAGCAGGATCGGCGGGAAAAATCCGAAACCGATGCGTAGAAGGCTGATTTCCACCGTATTGAAAAAGACCCTCTTGAAATCCTTGTGATGAAGCAGCGCACTGAAATTGTCCCAGCCGACCCAACTGCTCCCCCAGATTCCGCCCGATAGGTTGTACTGCTTAAACGCCAGCAGCACCTGGACGAACATCGGGTAATAACGAAACGTAATAAAGTAAATGATGACCGGTATAAACAGAAGATAGAGAATTTTATGTCTCCATATCGTTTTCCAAAGCACGCGTCCCTCCCCTTCCGCAATCGACTGTCTACGCTTAATGTTAGGGAAAGGAACACCGATTGGAAATAGGTCAATCCTTGCGCATGGGGTGACGATTCGATCTTGTCGCGTTCCGCAAATTGCGTATTCCCGTCGATCGTGATTAACTGAAGACAACAGAGAAAGGAAACCGCACCGTTGTGTTGGTTCCGGTTCAGGGAGGGGATCTATTGAAACGTCCTGGCAAACGATGGACCATCGACAATTGGCCGATCGCCACCAAGCTGATCGTCGTCTACTCTCTCTTGATTTCAGGAACAATATCCACTGTAGGCATTGTTTCTTATTACTACTATAGCCTTTCCATGGAGAACCAAATAAAAGCGTATATTCCTCAGCTTCTTAGTCAGACGAGCCGGCATTTGGATACCTATCAAGGGGAGCTTCTGTACGTCACCCGAACGGCTTTGGCAAAACAAAACATCGCCGCGATCCGTCGGGCGCTCAAGCAAGCCGACTCGGACGGAGAGCCCGGACCGCTGCCGCTGAGGACTGCCATCCTGCTCAACGACGCCATTCGGCAGTTGAACATCGAGCAGAGGGAATATGTAAGAGGAGTGACGCTCTATACGCGCGAATCCGGCGCGTTCTATTATCAGATCGGAGACGGCGGGGTGTGGCTGGATCAACGGAATTCCAGGAAAGAGTCTTGGTATCCGGAAGTCGACGAGACAAATCCGGTCCCCGTCATTTATGGCACCGAAGCGCTGAAGGATTCGCCGGGCTCCCCGGCCGTGTTCAAGATCGTCCAGCCCATCCGCGGCCAAGACAGCCAGAACGTTGTCGGCTTTCTAGAGGTTGACGGTTCCTTGCAGCTGATCAACACCATGCTGCTCGACGTGAACTTCGGGCCGGACACCCGCCTCTTCGTGCTCGATCACCACGATCGGCTCATGTACGCCAAGGGCGACCGAAGCGTCGTGGCGGGCGAGGCTTGGAAAGGGGATTTCGGCCTGAACGGAGGCGATTGGTCGCGATCCGGGAGTTCCCGATTCGTCTCGATCGGCGGCGTCCGGCATCTCGTCAGCTATACCAAATCCGATCAGACGGGCTGGAAGGTGATCGCCGTCATCCCGGCCGAGTACCTCACCAAAGGAGTCAGCAAGGTCAAATGGTGGACAATCTCAGGCATAGCGGCGGGAACAACCGTGGCCGTCATTGCCGCCATTTTGCTGGCGTATAGCATGACCCGGAGGCTCAGACTGCTTGTCGTCAGCCTTCGGGGACTGGAGAAAAACGACTTCCAGATGCCGATCCCCCCGATGCGGACCGACGAAGTCGGACGGGTGTGGGGAGCGATCAGCAAAATGGCGGGCAGGATTCACGTGCTGATCAACGAAGTGTATCAATCGAAAATTTTGAAGCAGGAAGCGGAAATCCGGTCGCTGCAAAGCCAGATCAACCCCCATTTTCTGAATAACTCGCTGGAAACGCTCCGCTATCTCGTCAAGAGCGGCCGAGCGGAATCCGCGGAGCAAGGGCTGATCGCTTTGGCCGATTTGTTCCGCTATCACGCCGTCCGGGATCATGAGATGGTTTCCCTGGCCGTGGAAATGGCGTTCATGAAAAACTATTTGCACATGCAGAAGCTTCGCTTCGGAGATCAATTGCACATCGAATACGATATCGACGATGCGGCGCTTTCCGCCTATTTGCCGGGTCTATTGTTCCAGCCTCTCGTCGAGAACGCCATCATTCATGGCAGCAGCCCGTTCGGAATGATCGCCGTGACCATTCGAATCAAAGCCAACGATGGTCAACTGATGATCTCCGTCATCGACGAAGGGAGCGGCATCCCCCCGAAGAAGCTCAACGAGATATGGAGCGATCTGGAAGCCGAGTCGGGCCAATCGGGCAGCGTCGGCTTGCTGAACGTGTATCGCAGACTTCGGTTGATCTACAAGGAAGAGGGAGAAATGTATATCCGAAGCGAACCTCACAATGGGACGATCGTTACGTTGAAAATCCCGCTTAAATTCGACTACGGAGAGGGGCTTACGCGATGAACGTGCTGATCGTCGATGACGAGGATACGATTCTCAAGGGCTTGGCCGCGCTGATCGCCGAATTGCCGGAAGCGGCGGACGGTGAAATATTCAGCGCTTTGAACGGTTCCGAAGCGTTGGACATCCTGTCTGTTCGCCCCGTGGATCTGGTGATAACCGACATTCATATGCCTGGGATCGACGGCTTATCGTTAACGGGAACGATCCGGTACCGTCATCCCGAAATACCCGTCGTGCTGCTAACCGGCTATAACGATTCCTCCTACATGCAGCAAGCGATCCGTCTGAAAGCGGAAGATTACTTGTTCAAGCCCGTGAAGAAGGAAGATCTCGCGAGCATGTTTCAAAGGATCAACCAACGGATATCAACCGACCGCAAGCACGGCAGATTTATCCGCGAGGATCAGTTCGACGCGCTTGCGTATCCGGCGAAAATGATCATGGCGTGCGATCTGGATGAAGGCGGCGGGGAAAGACGGTCTCAGCTCGGAAACGACGAAATGATCCTCTGGATGTACAGGAAGGTCATTTACGAGGCTGCGGATGCGATCGAGGATATTTATTTTATCACGGCCAGTTCCGCGTTAGACGGCTTTAATATGCTAATCGGCGTCGGCGCCGAGACCCACGAAGCGGCTGACGACAAGCTGAATTCGCTGGCGGCAGCCATTCGCGAGTTCTGGTCCACCAGCATCAAGCTTAAGATCAGCTTCGGCCTGTCTGCTATCAGCGGGACGGCGCCGTTTCGCGCCTTGGAGAAAGAAGCATGCAGCGCGCTTGCGTATCGCATTCATCAGCACAGCGGCATCTACCGTTTCGCTTCGAAGGCGGCTCTGCCGCTTTCCATTCAGGCGCGAACATCGCTTGAATCCGCAATCGAAGTCGGCGACGCGGAAACGATTCTCTCGGAGCTCAAAGAAGGATTGCTGCGCATTTTCGGTGGCGAAGCGGCTTCCCCGCTTCCCGCGGTCGAGGAGCTGCTTCAGTTTCTATACGCCCAACTGGTCAAATTTTATCCGTCGGCGAGCATCCCGCTCTTCAACCGGATTCCGAAACTCACCGAAAAGATTTTATGGTCAAGGACGAAAGACCAATTCGTTCAATTGTTCCTGCATGAAATCAACAGTTGGTTGGAAGCCGTCGTTCCCGATCATTCCGAGTATGGTATCGTGGCGCTCGCCAAGTCCATCATTCACTCCCGATTCTCGGAAGCGCTGAACGTAAGCGAAGTGGCTGCGGCCGTCTATGTCAGCCCGAGCCATCTCAGCCGCTTGTTCCGGGCAAGGACAAATACGACGTTTCTCGAATATTTGACGAACGTTCGCGTATCCGAAGCCAAGAAGCGGCTTGCGGATCCGAAAGCGAAGGTGTACGACATTGCATCGCAAGTCGGTTACAGCGATTGGAAGCACTTCAGTAGAATATTCAAAGAAGCGACCGGCTATCATCCGAGCGATTACCGCAACCGGATTGTGGGCATGCAAGCGACGGAAACGGATATTTAGCGGTCTTCTTCTCGCCTAATACTTTATCTGTCGAAATGGCATCAAGAAGACGGGGAAAAGCCAAATACGACGCCCGGCGAATTTGTTATGGTGGAGGTGTTATCGACATCCATCCGACCGGGGGTCTATTTGCATGACGTTAAAGCAGCCTGACGTTCAGAAAATGTTCCAGCAGCCATCCGCCGAATATCGGCCCGCGCCCTTGTGGGTTTGGAACGATGACATGGAGCCTGCGCGAATCCGCGAGCAGCTTCGGGAGTTCGCCGGACACGGGTTCGGGGGGGCTTTCGTCCATCCGCGACCGGGTCTCGTGACCGAGTACCTGTCTGACGACTGGTTCTCCCTATGGGGAGAAGCGCTTGCGGAAGCGGAGCGGCTCGGCCTGAAACTGTACATTTACGACGAGAACTCGTACCCTTCAGGATTCGCAGGTGGTCACGTTCCTTCGGAGCTCCCGGACTGTCTGGCCAACTGCGTTCTGTTCAAGGAGTTGGACCTTGCTGCCGCCCAAGCGCTCGGGACCGTATCGTCTCCGATGCTGAACCGTCCGGGCCATCCGATCCGCGCTTTTGCCGTTCGGCCGTCCACCGGTGGTACGAAGTGGGAAGCGCTTCATGACGTGACGCATCTGCCTGCATCCGAATGGGGGCTGCATGGGAACCGCTTCTGGCTCTTCGAGTTGGGGACGCCGGAAACGAACAGCTGGCTCGGAGGTTTCGCTTACGTCGATCTGTTGCGGCCGGAAGTGACGGAGCGGTTCCTGCAAACGACGCACGAAGCCTATCGGCAGCGTTTCGGCGACCGATTCGGCCAATCGATTCCCGCGCTGTTCACGGACGAACCGGAAATTTCCCCGGGGAACTTGTTCCAGGACGGGGACCGCTTCCTCCCGTTCAGCTTCTGGTTCGCTGCGGAATTCGAGCACCGCAACGGCTACGATCTCAAAGATTATTTGCCGTGTCTGTTCCGCGATGCGGTCGTCAAGGGGTTTCCGCACGACGCGCAAAAGGTGAGGTACGACTATTACAGCACGATGCATCATCTATGGACCGAAAATGCCGTAAAGCCGATTTCCGCATGGTGCGAGCGGCACGGCATCGCCTATACCGGCCATTACCTGGAGCACAATTGGCCGCACCCGTTCCATCGCGCATCCCCGGCCGTCATGTCGATGTACGAATACATGCACTGGCCAGCCATCGACATGCTCATGACGAAGCTGCTCCACCCCGAGCATGCAGATGAGCAGCATTTTCCCGCGAACGAGTCCTTGCTCATGCTGGGCATCCGCGAGGCGCATAGCGCGGCCAACCAGTTCGACCGTCCACGGGTGCTCTGCGAGGCGTACGGGGCCGGCGGCTGGGATTCTTCCTTTGAGGATTACAAACGGATCGGCGACTGGCTATTCGTCCATGGCATCAACTTCCTGAATCCGCACTTGAGCTTCTCCACCATCGTCGGAGCGCGCAAGCGTGATCATCCGCAATCGTTCGATTGGCGTCAGCCCTGGTGGGAAGCATTCGGCGCGGTGAACGATTATTTCGGCCGTCTGTCGTATGCGCTGTCCCAAGGAAAAACGGTCAACCGGATGCTGCTGCTCAATCCGACGACGTCCTCGTTCCTGTTCACTCCGCATGACTATGAACACAACGAATCGTACCGGCGGGGAATTTCCGATACGGCCCAGATGGCTCAGCGGCTTTGCGACGGCTGGTGGGACTACGACTGGGGAGACGAATTCCTACTGGAGCGGCATGGGGAGGCTGCAAACGGCACGTTAACCGTAGGAGCCCGATCTTACGGACTAGTCCTCATTCCGCCGGGCGTCGTACAGTTGAAGCGAAGAACGGTTGAACTGCTGCGGCAATATATGGATCAGGGGGGCAAAGTGTTGAGCTTGGGCGGAACGCCCGAGCGGGTGGAAGGCGAGCGATTCGACGCGCTATCGCTTTCGGGGCATCCGAATTGGATCGACTGTTCCGGCTTCGACCAGCTCGATGCGGCAATCAGGCGCTCGTTCGCCCCGCGGATCGCATGGGCATCGGGACGGACGGAGATCGCAGGCAGCGCCTGCTTACGGCGGGAGTGGGAGGACGGCAGCGCCGTTTATTTCCTAGTCAACAGCAAGCCGGAACCGTTTGCGGACGTTCTGATCGTAAACGGCGAGGCGGCCGAGCAATGGGACCCGATGACGGGCGAATGCCATCCTTTGCCGATGCGGCGGTCCGAAGACGGACGCATGGAAATACCGGTGCGGATCAACGGTTCCGGATCGCTGCTCATCCGCGTGCCCGCAACGGGAAATGCCACAGCGGCGGAGGACGAATCCGCAGGCTTCCCCAGCCTGAGAGCACCGGCTTCCCATACGGCGCCAGCCGTTTCCGCGACAACGGTAACGCCCGACCGCGGCAATATGCTGCCGATTATGTACTGCGATGCGACAATCGGCTTGAAAACGTACCGAAACGTGAGCACCATGCATGCCGGACGCCTCGTTTTCGAGCATCACGGCTTCGATACGAATCCTTGGGACAATGCGGTTCAATTCAAGAGACGGCTTCTCGACCGGGATCGCGCATTCGGAGACCGCAGCGGGCCGGCGGTCGACTACCGCTTCCATATTCGTCAAGACGCCGTTCTGTCCCCCATCGGCTTGATCGTGGAGAGGCCTGAGCTGTACCTCATTTCAGTGAACGGGCAGCTCGTGCCGATGGAACCGGGAACGTGCTGGCTGGATCATCGCATGGGTCAGGCCGACATCGGGGCCGTCGTTCAAGCCGGGGAAAACATCGTTCGACTGGAAGCCAAGCGGTTCTCTATTTTCATGGAAATCGAACCCGTGTACGTGACCGGGGAATTCACGGTCGAAGCGGAACAAGGGCGGTGGGCGATCGGCCCTGGCCGACCGCTCTCGACAGGCTCCTGGGACGGGCAGGGCTACCCGTTCTACGGATCGGCGATGACTTACCGCAAACAAGTCAGGATCGACCCGCAGGTCCGATCAGCTGAAGTCGTTCTCTCCGATTGGCGCGGCACGATCGCTTCGGTCGCGGTCAACGGGAACCAGGCCGGATTGATCGGTATGGAACGCCGCAGCCGGCTCGACGTCACGGCTTTCATCCGTCCCGGCGAAGTCAACGACATTTCCGTGCGGGTATGCGGCAGCTTCAAAAATTTGCTCGGTCCGCATTTCGACCCCTCGAATCCGAGGAACGTCGCTTGGCCGGGCAACTGGAAGAACGCCCCAGTTTACGGGCCGCCACCCGCGGAATCCTACGACCGGATCGATTACGGCTTGTTCCGGGATTTTGAAGTGGAGGTTGTCGGCCTGGAATAACGGGGCGCGATTTCGTTAACCCTCCTCCGGGAACATACGGAACTGGGAAGGGGAGAGGCCGGTCATCTTTTTGAAGCTGCGCGAGAAATAATGGACGGTGCCGTAGCCGAGCCGCTCTGCGATCGTGGCGAGCTTCTCGCCTGTCAGCAGCATTCTTTTCGCTTGCTTCGTTCTTTCGTTCAGCAGAAAGGCCTTCGGATTTTGACCCATCAGCTTGCCGAATAAATCGGCGAAATAAGTCGGATGGTATCCGCACATCTTCGCAAGCTGCGGGGTCGACCACTGAATGCCGGGATTCAACCGAATCGTCTCCAACGCGGGGGCGATTTTCCCGTATTCGGAGTCGGGCGGAAATACCCGGATGCTCAGCCTGACGATGCCGGCAATCAGGGCCATCAGCTGGGAGCGAAGAACGAATTCATACCCGGTATCCTGCTCTTGATACTCGAGCGCGATGGATGCGAACAGCGGTTCGAGCGACAGCGCTTGGAACCGGTGGGGGAGGCGAACCGTCCGTCCGTCATCCAGACCGATGTCGTAAGGAACCGGCTGCCGCGACAGATCTTGAGGGGAGCATTCGATCAATCCTTCGATCGGATGCACGGGCGACAGATGTTCGACGTGCCAATCGAAATGAATGCTGAAATAGGACGTATCCTTGGCAATGGTCAGCCGATGCGGGCTGTCCGATCCGTAATAGGCGCAGTGCCCAGGCTCCAGCACGAACGACTCGGGACCGAGCGCGACTTCGATCGCGCCGCCGGCAACGTAAAGCAGCTGACAGTCCGGAATCGTCCGGGGGCCCCAGGCAAATCCGGTTTTGAACGATCGCTCGGCGTAATTGACGCGCGGCATCAGGCCGCTTAAAGCTCCCAAATGGACGGACAAGACGGCCCCCCCCCCTTTTTTCTTACTATTATAAGATCAATCCGGCTACTCCTCCATAAAAACAAAAAAAGGAGCATTTCCATGACACCTGGCTTCTCCAGATTGCTGCGTTATCGCTCCTGCTATCCGCATATTCGCTTTGCCCATTTCACGAAGCATCCGCGGCATCATGTCAAACGGTATATCTACGATCATGAATGGATTCTGATCGAGGAGGGCGCTGGAGCTGTCGAATCGGAAAATGGAAAACTGCCCTACGAGAAAAACGCCTTGCTGCTGATTCCCCCTGGAATCGTCCATTCCTTTGTGGATGAACGAGGTCCGGACTTTGCGCAATATGCGGTGCATTTCGATTGGGAACCCCGCCCGCAGCTTTCAACCGAGCTGTGGTGCCATCATACGGACACGGTTACGGTCGACAAAGGCTCCTTCTGGGTGCCGAAGATTCTCGTCATCCCTTCCTTGCCTGCCTCCATCCAGCAACAATTGAAGGAGGTCGTTGCGGCGTTTCAGAGCAATGGCGCATACCGCAAGCTTGCCCACACTGCCGCTTTCCTCCGGTTTGTTGAATCGTTAGCAACCGCGCTCTATCAGGGCGACATTCGTGCTATGGAACTGAATCGTCCGCAGGGTAGCGACAGTCGGAAGGTTCGGGAGGAGGTCATGCGTGTCTTCGAAAGCGTTCACCGGCTCGTAGAGGAATCCGCATTCGATAAATCCGATTTTGATCGGATTTGTTCAGAATCGCACTTCTCGGCGTCCCACCTCCGCAGGCTGTTCCGAGTGCACACCGGCTACTCCCCTCATCAATACTTTACGATGCTGCGGATGCGGAAAGCCGGCGAATTGCTGCTGCAGTCCTCTCTGTCCATCGAGGAGATCTCCTTCCTCTGCGGTTATGAGGACGCCAAATATTTCAGTCGGCTGTTTCGAAATCGGGAAGGACTCTCTCCGCAGCAATACCGTCAAGCCATTACGATCAATTGATCGTTTCGTCCACCTCACTTCACCACATCTGCCTCCCTTCCGCCTCTTTCTTCCATGTATCATGGGGGATGGAGGTGTTCTCATGAGTGAGCCGCTGAATATTCTCGTCCTGATCGTCGACCAGATGCAGTCTTTCTCGCTTGGCGCAAACGGCAATCCCGACGTCAAAACGCCTAACATCGACCGCTTGGCGGCAGAGGGCGCGAACTTCAACAGAGCCTACTGCAACAATCCGGTCTGCATGCCTTCCAGGGCAACACTGCTCACCGGACTCACGCCCAAGCAGCACGGCTGCTTTACGAACGGCACGAATCTGCCGGAGCATATTCCCACTTTGCCGCAGGTGCTTGCCCGGCATGGATACCGGACACACGCTGCCGGAAAGCTGCATCATCAATCGTATATGTCTCCTGCCAACCCGATTGACCCGGAGCGGCCATGGTCCATGGAGGACAACCGGAAATGGAAAAACGGAGAAATCGCGAAGCTCCCGGAAAACTACTATGGCTATCAATCCGCGGATTTTATCGGCGGTCACATCGACGTATGGGGAGAATACGCGCAGGAAATGGAGCGGAAGCAGCCCGGGTTTATGAAGAAGTACTCGGAGGCAGGCGCTTATTATTCCCATCCGGAAGCTCCGATGTGCTACCGCATCGATGTTCCGGAGGAACTGCACTATAACCGCTGGATCGCCGACCACAGCATCGCTTTCATGAAGGACTGTCAATCCAGCGGACAACCTTTTTTCGAGTGGTGCTCGTTTCCCGACCCGCATTTCCCGTTTGTCGCGTCCAATCCTTACAGCGAGATGTATGATCCCGCGAGCCTTTCGCTCCCCGACAATTGGGAGCAGAAGAACGATATGCTGGAACACTTGGTTGCGTACCGAAATATGCCCCAGTATCAGCAGGCTGGCCATTTCACGGAGTCGGCATTGCGCGAGATTATCGCTCAAACCTACGGCGCGATTACACACGTGGATACGGAGATCGGCCGTATGGTTAACTTTTTGGAACAATCGGGTCTACTGCCACACACATTGATCATATTTATGGCGGACCATGGAGAGTATCTTGGCTCGCATCATTTGTTGACCAAGGGGGAATGGCCTTGGGAAGAAGGGGTTCGCGTACCCTATATTTGGCGGGATCCGCAAGGCAGCCAAGCGCTTGGTCGCACGCACGGGCATGTCGTCAGCCTGCTCGATTTTGTCCCGACGGTGTTGGAATATGCCGGGATCGATCAGCGTGAAATGGACACGCGCGGCTTTCGCCATTCCCAACCTCTCGGACTGCCGGGACGCTCTCTATATCCATTCTTGAGAGACGGCCGACCGCTGCCCGACTTGCCTGCCTATATCGAATATGATGAGGATTGGCTGCCGGCTTCCATGTGCCGGATGCGAGCTATCGTTACTGGACAATATAAACTCGCGATTTTTGCGCTCGTGCATGAAGGGATTTTAATCGATTTGGAGCGCGATCCGCACGAAACTCGCAATCTGTGGGACGATCCGCAATATCAGCACATTCGCGCGGAACTGACCGAACAGCTGCTGATGGAGTTAGCCCGGACCGGACGGCTCGATCTGCCGCGAATTACCGGAGCCTGAGTCTTGAAAAAGGGTTGATTCGTCCAAGCTGATGAAACAGCTTGGACGAATCAACCCTTTGCCATCTATCCTGCAGACTTACTTTTGGACGAATACGTCTTTCACCATTTCCAGATAACCGTAATCGTACAAGTCGTCCGGTTGAAGATAACTTGTTTCCGTCCATTCGTTCCAGCTGTTGATCGTAATCAACGGATGTTGGCCAGGATGCGCATCGGCATACGCCTTGGCTTTAATCAGAGCTTTCCGCACGTTTTCCGGCGTATTGTTTTTGACAATCCCGGGACGGAACTCCTGGAATCGCGGATTGTTGTCCCACCCTATCGAGATATGCGGGTAATACGGGACGTTGTAATTCGCATCGATCCGCCTCCATTCCTTCACGACATCCTCCATGATTTCCGTGTAATCCCTGTCGATATCGACAAAATGAATAAACTGATAGTGCGATAGGCTGTCGAATCCTAAACGGCTCACCATCTCGGTTGTCGTTGCCGTCTTGTCCCCGTCTACGCCGCTAAGATCGAAGTTCGTCTCATTCCAAAGCGTCAGCTGCAGATGGAGGCCGGGAAGACCTGATTGAACCGTACGATTTCTGAACCAGTCCAGCGCCTTTCGAGTCTCGTCCGCCCCCCCCAAGCCTTTCATCAGATTAGCCAGATCATAGATCATAAATACCGGTTTACGATCGATCGTATAGTAGGACGGATGCTTAAAATACATCTCGATCAAGCGGTCCGCGATCCTTTCGAATTGTTGACGATCGACGGCCGCATCCCAGATGATATTGTCGTCCAGATGAGAAATTCGAATATCCCACACGTTATTGACATTGTGGTTGGCCCACATCAGATAAAACTTGACCCGGTCATTGTTCTTGGCCTTCAAATATCCGTTGTTGAGACACTGTTCCAGAAAAGGACGCTTGTCGTACCAGTACCAATCATAGATGAACACATTTACGCCATGGTCGGCGGCGGCATTGATCTGCATCTCCATCACGTAAGGATCCGCTTCGTTCACATAACCCCATAGCGGCTTGCGCGGCCAGTTGTGATCCGCACGCTTCTTCACGGCATTTTTGACCGATTGCCATTCGCCGATGCCCTCCGGCCAAAACATCCTTGTACGGGGCTCGTCCCCCGTATATGCCGGCCAAACATAGGCCGCAACATCATATTTTTGCATTAGCAGATTTTCTCCTTCTGCCAGCGGATCGATTCATCCCATTCCGAGTAGGACAAGCTGGTGTCCCGCCAGTAATATTGATGCGGTTCGTCGCCCCAGCCCTCATAGATTTCATCCCAAGTCGCCACATGCGGCTTCAGGGCGCGGGGATCGATGACTTCATCGGCCGGCTGATACCTGAAGTCGCAGGAGAGCCGTATGGCGCCCGGCGTTTGATTGGGAAGCGCCTTATGCACAGTCAGGCTATTGAACAAGACCACGTCGCCCGCTTCATAGTCTCCTTCCGCCCAAGCCAGATCAAGATCGCACAGAATCGCTTCGAGGTTTCCCGCGCCGCTGTGCGCTGCCACCTGAAATATGCCGTGCTTGTGGCTGCCTGCAAGCATCGAGAGGCCTCCGAGCTCCCTCGGACAATCTCCGATCGGAAACCAGGTCGTCCAGGTAGCGGACGTTCCCTGGATGTGTATGAAATCCTGATGCGGCGGCGTCGCGCTTAATGAAGCGTGCGGGAGCATAATTCGGCCGATCGTCTTCGGATGCGGGAACGGTTCGGTTCCGAACAGTTGGCGCATGACATGCAGCAATCCTTTGTCGTGCAGCATTTCCTGAAACAACGGCAGCCGCTGTACGGCTAAATAGATGTCGGCTGTCGTGCCGACATCGGCGCGATCCAGCTCCAGTCGATTCACCGCGTCGACGTCAGCCTTTCCATCCAACAGAGGCTTTTCGGCGTCGAGAAGACCGAGGGAAGCGAGCAATTCAAATATCTGCCGGCGTAGCTGCAGCAGCTTTGCCTTATCCACAATTCCTTTCATAAACAGGTAACCATCCCGTTCGGCCCGTTCTCTCAGCTGTTCCGGATGTTCGAGCAACGGCGTTGAATCGACGAATGCCAGGCGTTCTTCGCGATTATTCATAGGTTTGTCCCCTCTCCATGGAATTCATTATTTAATGACGCCGATGCAGGCCAATTTAAACCGGGTACCGCGGCAATTGACATCCTCGCCATGGACCACCTCGATTTCGATCCGATGGGTACCGCGGGCCCACTGATCGGACAGCAGCGTAAATCGGTACCATCCTTCATCGACGCACCAGGATTCACGGTTCCGCTTGACGCGCACAGGCTCACCATTGTCCACCGTATAAGTAAATTCGGAGGCATACGTGCCGAAATCGAAACCGAGCACCAAACCTCTTCCTTCAAACGAAAAACGGAGTTTCGCTCCGACGGCGGAAGTGACCAGCATTTCATCGATCCATACGATCGTGCTGCTGCGATGTACGACCCAATGCCCAGAGGTGGTCACTTCATCGAGCGGAACGAAATCGATATCTTCCCAATGATCCGCTTCAATAGGTGCCGGGAGCTGCCTCGGCAATGCCGTGAAATTTGAAACATCGGACCTGTTCAATTCTTGTTCCAGGAACCTCATGACGCTTTGGGCATAGCTAAGACTGCCGCGATGAGTAGGATGCAGGCCGTCGGGCAGCCACTCTTCCCACAGCAAGGCGCCTCTTTGCACTTCTTCGAATGCATGCAGCCCCATCCAGACGGAGCTGATGGCATAACGATCGGCCAGTTCCTCGAATTCAGCGATGGAATCCGGTACTTTGCCGGCCTTCATCTCCGGATACATAGCCTGAAGGAAGGTATAGGTCAACACGACATCGCAGGTGCTGCGCGACAACAGCCTCCGAATCAACCCTTCACGGCTTTTCTTCCGCTGTTCCACCGGGACGTAATAATCATTGACGGCATACTCCACGAAGACGAGGTCGCAATTGCGACGGATAATATCGTTGTCCATCCGGAACAGTCCGGAATCGCTCCCCGTAGCTCCAATTGCGGCATTCTCGGCAATGAATCGTGCGTTCGGATACTGCCATGCCAGCCAGTTCATGATCTTATCGGACCAATTGTGTCCGGGGCGGGCATCCGTGATGGACCCGCCCAGGAAGCCGACGCGGACTTCCCCTTCCCTTAAGGCATGCAGGGTCCGGATAAGCGGCGTTCGTACGGTCATCTTATTCACCGTGATTCTCTCCTTTGCGTTTATTTACAATCGTCACTTGAGGGTTCCAGATCACCTTGTCCGTATGTTCGTGATCGCTCTTGCCGGCGATAAAATAAAGACAATCTCCATGCTTCATGTCAAGCTCCATCGCGTGTTCGGCCGACGCGGAGTCGTCCGCCCGCAAGGCAACCGGCCCCCAGATGTTCTCATCCAGGTACGGATATTCGCCGCTCCGTTTGATGCGAACAATGGCGCCTCCCTCTTTGCCGCCGTGCTGAAGCAAGACGGTTCCCGCTACGCTCACGACGCCGTCGCAAGGCGCGACCCATTTTCTCACCGCATGATAGTTCTCGCCGGGCTGCATCCAATCCGCGCCGATCTTCGCTTGCGACCCCACGCCTTGCCAGCAGCGGCTGTTCGCATCCCACGCCATATTCGACCAGTCCGGATAAGCCGTCATAGGCGCGTACTGCTGCAAATACGCCCAGTTGTTTCGGCCTTGTCCGGCGCTGAAATCGACAGAAGCCTCGTAACGGCTCGGCATGTCCGGCGCCGCCGCCGGCTTCACCGGATCGCCCGGCAGCGGCGCCGCCCGCACGTAAGCCGAGGCATTGCCGTCGCCGTCCACGGCGCGGACTTGGAAGACGTCGACGATGCCGGCTCCTTCGCAGAAGTAGAACGTCCCTCTCGACACCTTATCCGTCGCGACGCCGTTTCTTTCGATCTCATAGTAGGACAGCCAATGGTTATCCGTCGCTTCCGACCAATTCAATTCGATGCCGAATCGCCCCATATAGACGGCTTCCTGCATCGTCGGCGAGCCGGGCGCGCTTGGCGCTTCCGAATCGTACCCCGATCCCGGGTAATGGGGGACATTGAATAAAACGAGCTCTCCCGCTTGCAAATTCGGGAGCGCAACGCCGTTGAGCTTCCAATGTGCGCCTGTCTCCGCAGGGGAACGATACCCGCTCCTCGGGCAGCTTACCGTATACTGCATATCGTCCAACAGACCTTTGGGATACACCTTTACTTGCTGATCGTAGAACGGCGCGTAACTATTGAACATGATCATCGCACGGCTATGGTCCCGATTCGTCTTCTGAAGCACATAGGTTGCGTCGTGCGGTTCCGAGACGGCAGGCCGGTACACCTTGACCCATCTTCCATAGAGACCTTGCTCTGTCAAGTAACGATGAAGATCATGGTATCGGCGAATGCGCTCCTTAAGCTCTAACTCTTCCGGCTGCAAAGCATTGAAGCGAGTGGCGCGATCCATTCCCGGCTCCGTTTGGAACGCATGAATGAGTTTGTCCAGAGGTAGCTTAAGCGATTGATAATAGCCGGCATAGTGCTTGGCATTGCCGTCCGTCAATTGCTGCGTATCGGAGTAACGAACGGCCTCCATGGAGAGAATTTCTCCACCGGAAGAGCAGCCCTCTATCCAGGCTTCAGGGTTGGCCTCCTTGAACGCCCTCAGCAATCGGAAGAAGTTATGGGACTGCTGCAGCATATCATTGTCGCTGCCGCCAGATCGATTCGCGGCGAACCCGTCGTATCGCCACTGATAAGGCCCCCACTCCCGCTGGAGTTCGTTCGCCTTGCCCAGCATCCATTGATAGGCTTCTTCGTTCGCCAAATTCAGGCTGAGGCCGTAAAATCCCACCGTTGCATCGCCAACCAAATAATCGGAATGACGCTCGATGACATCCGAGCCGTAGTCCGCATGCCAGAAAGGAGACCATACCTTCATCATCATGCCGCTCTTCTTCACATACCGGTTCAATTCCTCAAAGTCGTCGCCTTCCCAGGCAGCCTTCCAATCTCCCCTGTGGCCATACCAATCCGCATCGATATGAACGGTCTTTCCTCCGATGTAACGATTATAGTTCACCGACTCGAAGGCAAACGGCATTTGCGGACTGACCCGCCACTGCCACGTTCCTCCCATGCAGCCGTTAAAGCGGGTATAGTCCCACAAGTAACGATACGTATAGTCCAAAATGGTATTGCCCATATCGTCCAGATCGCCGCTGAAGACGCCGATGATGCTTACGGGCGACGTTAGGCTCGCTTCAGGCGCAATAGGCTTTTCCGTCATGCTGATCGACCCGTTCAATTGAACGCCGGCAACGTCCGCCTCGATCGTGGAGAGCCAATGGCCGTTGTAGTCGAAGGAGAGCCAGATGCCCTCCTCCAACTTCCGGTTGCGCAGCGTGAAAAACGCATCGTAAACGGACGTTCCCTGCTCGTACGATCCGGTTTCATTCCGGCAGGCGCCGTCGACTTCGATCACTTCCGGCTTATCGTACGAATCGAACGTGCGGACATAAGCGGGGGTCAGCGGCACGGTCTTCAGAATCCCCGAACCGGTAAAATGCCCGCCTCCCGTCATATACTGCATGTCGAAATCGGCGATATCGGCGTGCATCAGGCGAAACCTGAACATCGACGGGGCCGAGTAGCGCTGTTCCCGGCCCGAACGGTTCCGGAAAACCGACCATTCCTTCATTGCGCCCGTGAACGGGAACACCACATAGTACCGCGTAACATCCAGCACGGCATTGCCGATCGTCAGCGCCAGCTGCAATTCGCCCTGGGACAGAGTGGAGACGGCGTGCGATCGGTACGTCCACCCTGTCGAAGCGCCGGTATAGGCAACGGCATTCGCTTCAATCCGGAACTCGTCCGGAAGCGCATCCCCCTGCACATATTCCCGGTTTGTCCGTTTATTCCGATAGCTGGTCGTCAGAAGTTGTCCGTTGTCGGTCAGTCGAATCTTTCTCTCTACCGTCTCAGTCCCCAGTGTCCACAGACTGGATTCGGCATCGTAGACAATGTAGGCGTCGCCGGAAGAACCGGACATGGCTATACAACCCCTTTATGGCTTTATTGATAGAAGAACAGTCTCGGATCCCACAAGGTGGAATCGAAGTAGTTGTTGCCGTTCTTGTTCACGATGAAATAGAGAGCATCCCCTGCTGCGACCGCCACCGTGAAATCATGATCGATGCCTGTCGTCGTATCGGTTCCCGCGATCGTTTGCGTTCCCCAGACCGTCGTGTTGTTTTGCTTGATCGTAACCTTCACGCCGTCGCCTCCGGAAGCGTACATCCGGACGTTCCCTTTGACATTGACATAGCCGTTCGCCGGGGCGACCCATTTGCGCACCGAATCGTTCGTGTCGGGATGCTGGGCGTTTTTCATGACGAGCACGTAGGGCTGACTTCCGACCCACTGCTGGTTCACCGCGTCATAAGTGGCCAAATTGCTGTAGGCGGTGCCGTTCCATTCCTGATAGTACCAGTTGGCGCTGCCCTGGGTGGACGAGAAATTCGCCGAGGCCTGATAATCGTCCCCGTATGCGATGAACGGGTCCCAGTTCACGCCGTCAAAGTAGTAATTGACGTTTTTATTCACGATAAAATAGAGCGCTTCCCCTTGTCTGACGTCGAGCAAAATATGGTGGTTCGTTGCCGTCGTACTCGTGCCCGGGATCGTAACCGGCCCCCATACGTCGCTGTCCAGGAACGGATACTCTCCCCCTTTCTTGATCCGCACGACGACGCCGTCGCCTCCCTGGTTAGGCTGGGAAAGCGTGATCGAACCTTTAATCATAATTTTGCCGGCCTTCGGCGCTACCCATTTGCGCACGGCATTATATTTGTCCTCGGGATGCATCCAGCTGGCGGCAATTCTGGCGTACGGATCGTCCCCTTTCCAAAGGCTGTTGGCCGCATCCCATTCCATGTTCGTCCAGTAAGAGATGCCGGCGATCGGCGTATATTGCTGAAGATAAGCCCAGTTGCCCTGACCTTGCACGGAGCTGAAGCCCGTCGAAGCTTGGTACACATTCGGAATCGGCGTTGTGCCGGGATCCGACGGGCCGCCCGTCAGCAGAGAAGCCGTCGCGTAAGCGGACGTATTGCCGTCGCCGTCTACGGTTCTGATTTTGAACGTATCGGCGGTGCTGCCTCCTTCATAGAAGTAGAAGGTGCCCTTGGCCACTTTATCGATGACGACGCCATTGCGCTCGATCTCATAGTAGGACAGCCAGTTATTGTCCGTCGCCGCCGTCCAGTTCAGTTCGATGCCGAATTTGCCCATATTAATCGCGCTTTTCTTCGTTGCCGAACCCGGCGCCGTTGGATTCGTGGAATCCGTGCCCGATCCCGGATAATTCGTCACATTGAACAGAACCGCTTCTCCTGCCTGCAGATTGCTCAGGCTGATGCCATTGGTTTTGAAATAGGCGCCGGTATTGGTTTGCGAGGCGCAGCTGCCTTTCGGGCAGCGAACGGTGTAAGTCGTTCCATCCAGGAGACCTTTCGGATAAACCGTCAAATTTTGACCGAAGAAAGGCGTAAAAGAGCTGAACATCAGCATAGCCTTGTCCTGGTCTTTGTTCGTCTTCTGGATGACATAGGTCTGATCGTAGCCCGCCGTAACGGTAGGACGGTAAACCTTGACCCAACGGCCAGCCAAGCCTTGCTCGCCCAAGTACTTGTAGAAGTCGATGAACTTGCGTGAATTTTCCTTGGCGGTCGGCGTAATTTCATCCAAAAAATTGAACCGGGCGGAGGCCAGACCGGTCTCCGAATAGAACGTATGTCCCAGCTTGTCCAAAGGCAGCTTCAACGATTGATAATAGCCTGCATAGTGCATGGCGTTGCCGTCGGTCAATTGCTGCGTATCGGAGAACCGTACCGCTTCCATCAGCAAAATTTCGCCGCCGGACGAGCACCCGTCGATCAACGCATTGGGATTCGCATCCTTGAATGCCTTCAGCAGCCGGAAAAAGTTGTTCGACTGCTGCAGCATGTCGTTGTCGCTGCCGTTCGATTGATTGGCCGCATAGCCGTCATATCGCCATTGATAGGCCCCCCACGCGGTTTGCAGCGAGTTGGCCTTGTTCAGCATCCAGTTGTATGCATCCTCGTTGGCCAAATTCAGACTCATCCCGTAGAAGCCGAGCGTTGCGCCGCCCACCAAATAGTCGGGATGGTTCTTCACGACATCCGAACCGTAATCCGCGCTCCAGAAGGGAGACCATACCTTCATCTTCATGCCGCTCTTGGCCAGGTACGCGTTCAGCGCCTGAAAATCGTCGCTCGCCCAGCTCGGCTGCCAATCTCCCTTGCGATTGTACCAATCCGCATCGATATGAACCGTGCCGCCGCCTACGTATCGCGCGTATTTTACCGCTTCATAAGCGAAAGGCATTTGCGGACTCACACGCCATTGCCAGGCCCCCCCGCCTCCGCCCCGGGTATAATCCCACAAGTATCGGTACGTGTAGTCCAGAATCGTGTTGCCCATATCGTCCACATCGCCGGTGAAAACGCCCATAATGCTTTTCGGCGCCGTAATGGAAGCATTGGCATTCACCGAATAGTTGGTCATGCTGATATAGCCGCCCAGATTGATCTTCGTTCCGTAGTTGCCGATCTGAGCATACCAGTGGCCGTTATAATCGAAGGAGAGCCAGACCCCTTCGTTCAGTGACTTGTTGCGCAAGGCGAAGAAAGCGTCGTAAACGCTCGTCCCTTGCGTGATGGAGCCCGAATTGTTCCTATTCTGGCCATCCACCGTAATCACTTCCGGAGTGTCGTATGAATTGAATGTACGGGCGTAGGTCGACGTCATCGCCGCCGACTTGAGAATGCCCGAGCCGGTAAAGTTGCCGCCGCCGGTCATATACTGCAAGTCGACGTTGGCCAGGTCATTCTGCATTAACCGGTGCTTGAACATGTAGGGCGAGGAGAAGTTCTGCACGCTTCCCGAGATGTTCTTGAATACCGACCATTCCTTGATCGCGCCGGTGTAGGGGAATACGATGTAGTAACGCGTGACCTCGATAACCGCGTTATGAATGGTCACGGACAACTGCAGTTCTCCTTGCGATAAGGTAGTCGTAGAATAGGAATCGTAGGTCCAGCCCGTCGAAGAGCCGTTGTAGGCAGTCGATCCGACCGTGATCTGGAATTCGTCCGAATTCTGGGTTCCCTGCACGTATTCCAGATTGGTCAGTTTGTTTTTGAAGCTGGTCATCAGAAGTTGGCCGCTGCCGTTCAACTGAACCTTCTTCTCTACCTTATCCGTTCCCAGCGTCCATGTTTTGGTGCCGGCATCGTAGTTGATATAGGCGTCGCCGGAGGTGCTGGCGCTGACATAACCTTGCTTGGAAATCAAAAAGATAAGGACCGCGAGTACACTCCATTGCATCATTCTTCTCATCGTGCATTCCTCCATCAGTATTAATCTCTTGCCTGAAGATCGAGGATTCTCGCTTGCTTGCGCCATGGAAACTTGACGGTCAGGATTGCCCGATCCTTATTCTTTCACGCTTCCGAGCACAATTCCGGTCATAAAGTATCGCTGCAAGAACGGATACACCAGCATGATCGGCAATGCGGCCATGAAAATCTGTGCTGCCTTCACCGTTTGGTCCGAAATTTCCGAGAGTATAGCCAATTGATCCGCGCTCATATTGGCGAAGGTCGTCGAACTGACTCTGACGACAACGGTCTGCAAGTAACTCTGGAGCGGATAATGATCGGGAGAGTTCATCAAGATCATTCCGTCAAACCAAGAGTTCCAATGCATGACCATGTTGAACAGGAGAATGGTGGCAAGCGCCGGCTTCGACAAGGGCAGATAGATGCTCCACAAGGTATGCCAATGGGAAGCTCCATCGACAAAGGCTGCCTCCTCCAGTGCTTTGGGCAAGCCCCGGAAGAAGTTAAGCAGCAGGATGCAATTGAAGACCGGGATCGCAGCCGGCAGCACAAGCGCCCAAATCGAGTCCATGATGCCGAACATCTTGACGTTCATGTACATCGGGATCAAGCCGCCGTTAAACAACAAGGTGACCACGAAAATCCAGGCGAACGCCGTTCGGCCCCGGAATTCATGCGATTGCTTGGAGAGCGGATAGGCGGTCAGCACGATGAACAGCATATTGAGCCCTGTGCCCAGAACCAATCTCTCCACGGAAATCAATAAAGCCTTGAAAAACTGTTCCCGCTGAAAAACAAAAGAGTATGAATGGATCGTAAAGTCGAGAGGCCATAGCCCGACCGCTCCGGCAGCCACATTCGTCTTGTTGCTAAACGAGATCGCCAACACATGGATGAGAGGCAATATGCAGGCAATCGCGAATCCGATTAACAATGTATAGTTGAAAATCTCAAAAATCTGTCTTCCTAGCGATTTTCTCGCAACCATTACCCTGTGCGCTCCTCCCGTCAGAAAATCCGATAGTTGACCAGCTTATAAGCGGCATAATAGGATATGCCGATCAACAGCGTGGACACTACGGATTTGAACAATCCGACCGCAGTCGCGACGCCGTACTGCAGATCAACCAGTCCGATTCGGTAAATCATCGTATCCAGGATGTCGCCCGTACTGTATACCTGGGGACTGTAAAGATTAAATACTTGTTCGAAACCCGCATTCAATACATTGCCCAGGCTAAGCGTGGCAACGAGGACTATAATCGGCACCATGGCAGGCAAGGTCACGCTAAGCGTTTGACGCCACCGGTTCGCGCCATCGATGATGGCCGCTTCATATAGTGCCGGGTTCGCTCCGGTAATTGCCGCAAGAAAGACTATGGTGTTGAAGCCGCTCTCCTTCCACAGATCCGAGGCAATGAGCGTAAAGCGGAACCATTCCGGCTTGCCGAGGAAGAAAATCGGCTTGCCTCCGAAAAAGCGGATCACTTCATTGACCAGCCCGTTCGAGGGAGAGAGCAAGTCGATCAGAATCCCGCCCAGCAGTACCCAGGAGAGGAAATAAGGCAAGTAGATCAGCGTCTGAACGCCGCGTTTCACAATGGTCAACCGAATCTCATTGATCAGGATGGCGAGTACGATCGGAACGAGGAGATTAAACATGATTTTCAGGACCGCGATGATGATGGTGTTGAACAGCACCTGCCGCGTATCCGGAAGCGCCATAATGTAAGTAAAATTATCCAACCCGACAAACGGCGAATGCCAATAGCCCTTGTTCGGAATGAATCGCTGGAACGCCATGATGTTCCCTGCCATCGGCAAATAACTGAACAGAATGAGCACGATGAGCGGAGGCAAAATCATGACATACAGCGGCAGCATGTGACGAATCTTCGGTGAAACCATGGAACGATGCCTCCCCTATCCGGCAAGACTTCGAAGGAGAAGTAAGGTCACCCCGGCTTCTCCTTCATCTTGTTTAATATACCGATTATCTACTTTGTACTCAGCCAATCGTTGACTTCCTGCGTGATGGCATCGCCGCCGAGTTTTTTCCAGTCTTCTACGAATTTATCGAACGCATCCAGCGTTGCGCCGCCGACGATAATTTTCGTATAGGTTTCCAATTGCAGCTTATCGAGCGTCGACTTCCTCTGCGCCATCGTTGGGGTCACAGGGCCGGTGTACTGATCGGTCGTCGTCTCCTTATAGCTGCTGAGAGTTGCGAACGAGGAGCCCGTCGGGCCGACCCACTTCATCGCCGAATAGTTCGCGATATCCTTTTTTTCCTGATAAGCTTTAATTCCGTCGTAGTTCGTTTTGACATTCAAATCCTTCAATGCGTCCTGATTCCCTTCCAGCGCAGCCTTGACGCCTTCGTAAATATCGAAGTTCTGCGTCGGGCTCTGAAATACGACGGCGGCGAGCGGGTGGCGTTTGAAGCCGCCTTCCATTATGGTGCCGTCTTCATTGTACACATTGATGAAGTTCTTATCGTACATGCCCGTGTCGAACCCGTAAAATTTCTCAAGCGTATAGTTGGCCAGCTTCACGACCGCTTCCGGGTGCTGGAATCCTTTGCGCACGACATAGAAGGAGGCTCCGTTCGTATCGACGGCCATGCTTACCGAAGGAACGGCCGGCTTGTCATCCGCGGAAACGATTTGATACGGCTGCCAATCCGCCTTCGGATCGGCTTTGACCGAGTCAGGCAATGGCCAGAACGGAACCCAATGCATGCCGTAGAACATACCCAGCTTGCCGCTGACGAGCATTTCGCTGACTTTGGCCGCATCCTTCACGCCGAATTCCGGGTCGATCCAGCCCGATTCGAACATCTTCTTGATCGTTCCAAGCGCCGCTTTCGCTTCCGGCTGAATGCCGCCGTATACGAGCTTGCCGGCATCGTCCTTCACCCATTTGTTCACATATGCGTGGTATCCTTCGAACAAGCCGGCCAGATCGTGAATGCCGCCGGTATAGAGATCCTTGGTGAGTCCAATGCCATAGGTGTCGTTCTTGCTGTTGTTGTCCGGATCCTGTTTCGTGAACGCCTCCGCAATCTTCTGGACGTCGTCCATCGTTTGCGGTTCCGGCAGACCGAGCCGATCCAACCAGTCCTTCCGCACCCAGATCATGTAAGCGTCTTCATTCCCGCGCGGAACCGGCAAGGCCATTACTTTGCCGTCGAAGCTGGCGATATCCAGCGGTTGTCCGTTGTTGATGGCAAGCGCTTTTTTCATTTTGGGCGATGCGTATTTATGAATGACCTCGGTCAAGTCTTCCACCTGGCCGCTTTCCACGAGCAATTGAAGCTGCTTCCCGTTAACTTGAAAAATGTCAGGCAAGTCGTTGGAAGCGATCGTCACGTTCATCTTCTGCTCGCCGGGGCCGCCGGGGCTGGCGCCGATAACCGACCAGAGCAGCTTGATCTTGATGCCGAGTTCGTTCAGTTCGCCTTGCGACCAGATGCTGTTGTTTGCCGTTTCATTGTTGTAAAACTTCTCGACTTCTTGAAAAATTTTAACCGTGGAAACTTCAATGGGCGGATCGTATTTACCCAGCGGGTTAACCGGCTCGTCCTTCGATCCGGCGCTTGACGCTGCATCTTTCGTCGGACTCCCGGTTGCCGCAGCGTTGTCGCCCCCGTTCTTGCCGCCCTCGCCGCAAGCGCTGAGAACGAGCACCACCGCCATTGTCAATACCATAAGCAACGACAATCTTTTGGTCAATTTCATAGCCTCCCCTTTTCTTGGTGCGATTCTTTCATCCTTTATGTTACAAGGAGACGTTTCTCGCAGATATAGAACTCTTTATACTTTATGGTCATATTTCTAGAGTTTTAGCTTGCGGTATTCTTGCGGGGTCATGTGCTCGCGCTTGCGAAATAGTTTGATGAAGTAACCCGTCTCCAATCCGACACTTTCCGCAATGTCTTTGATTTTGGACTGTGACGCGATCAAGAGCTGTTTCGCTTTGTCCAGCCGCTTATCCGCGATATATTCCGTTAATCCGATGCCGGTCATTTGTTTATAGACACGCGACAGGTAGGCCCCGTTCAAATAAACGACGCCCGACAGCCGGGTAAGCGACAAGTCTTGCACTAGGTTCGCCTCGATATAGCGGTGCAGCTTGTCGATTAATTCATGAGACTCCTGAAGCTGCTCGACTCCCCGCTGTTCGATGATTCGGCTGGTAATTTCCGTCAAGTAATCAGCCGCCGCCTCCCATGTCAGGAGGGATTCGATCGATTTCATCCCTTCTTCCGGGTTCAATTTCAGACGATTCACATGCGCCCACAGCATGACCGCTATACTGTAGTAGACCTCCGTGTAGAGCGAGTGCCTTTGGATGGCCTTCTCCAGGACGGCCCTGCATCCCTTTCGGAACGATGCGACGTCTCTTGCTTCCAGACATCGCTCCAGTTCAACCAACGAGCGGCCTACCCGGATCTGCTGCGATACGTGCTCGATGGATGCTGTGTTCTCCCGAATCACAACGCCCTTGCCCAGACCAAGCCCCTGCTCCAGCGTCTGCCTGAGAAGGCGAGTCCGACGGGCCAGTTCGCCCCAAGGTATCGCATGCTCGGAAACGGCAAATGACAGTGTCGTGCGCAGCAGCTTCTGAGACGTCGTCTGAATCTCGCTCAGCATGTTCCGTACATATTTGCCGAAACCATCCCATTCCTGCTCCTGCTTATATTGAACGAGCCAGATGAATTTGTGCCGATCGAGCGAAAGCGACTGGAAGTTGGCGTCTGCCAAATACTCTCTCGCGATGTTCTCTACCGCGAACATCATGAGCATCCGATCGGATAACGAATACGATTCCCCCCATTCGTCCACGCGACAGGCAACCGCGAACAGCGGCCTGTCGGCATGCAGCACGATGTCTAGCTCCAGTAGCCGCTCCTGCAGCTTCTCGTTGAACGGAACGATCTCCTCGACAATTTGGAGAAGCAGCTCATTTTGCAGGAGCCGCCTCGCCTCAAGCAGCTGTTCCTTGGCCAGACTCAAGTAGTCTTCCATGGATTCCGATTGTTGCAGCTCGCCGATTGCCCGGCTAAGGGAGTCGATGATCTTGACGTCTCCCTCCGTTTTCAGAATATAATCAAAGCCGCCTTGCCGGATGACAGTCTGCGCATAATTGAAATCGTTGTAGCCTGTCAGCATAATCACCTTGCATTTGGGCCACCTCTCCCTGATGATCTGCTGAAGCTCGATTCCGGACAGACCTGGCATATGGATATCGGCCACGACGACATCCACTTTATTTTCTTTCAGGCATTCAATGGCTTCGAAGGCCGAATAGGCCTTCATGACGTCCAATTCCAAGCTATCAAGCTCCTGGAACAGGCTGAACAATCCGTCTACTATAATCGGTTCATTATCCACGACAAGTACTCTATACATTTGATCCTCCTACGAAAATCTGGATTGTGACCTTCAAGCCGCCCAGCGCACTTCGCTCCACGGCAAGCCCGCTGTCCGCGCCATACCGGATCCTAAGCCGCTGATGAACGTTCATGACTCCTGTCGTTTCCAGCGCGGACTGTCCGGTATCGAGCAGCCGGCCGCGAAGCATGGAAATGTTCTGATCCGTCAGCGAATCCCCGTTATCTTCCACATGGATGCGCAGCAATTCATCCGCCTCCTCATAGGTAATTTGCAGTCGCCCGCCGCCGACACGGTTCTCGAGCGCATATTTATAGGCATTCTCGACAATCGGTTGCAAAATGAGACGGGGTACCGGAAACTGTCGGAGCGGCTCCGGAATCTCCTGCATCTCGACGCGGATTTGCCCGGCAAAACGAATCGATTGAATTTCAATATAGCTGGTCACATGCTTCACTTCCTCCAGCAGCGTCACTTCTTCCGCATTGGTCCGGGTAATAAATTGAAAGTAATCGGATAAATGCTGCGTGAACGCCATCTGCACTTCATCTTCGGATTTTTTGGCCAAACGATAAAGAATAAACAGGCTGTTGTACAGAAAATGAGGATTGATCTGCGACTGCAGCTGCTTTAGCTCGGCGTGCTGCGTGCTGATCTTCTGCTCGTAGACTTCTACTATGGTCTCTTGCAGCTTGCGCACCATGCGATTGAACTGTGTAATCAAGTAGCCGAACTCATCGCTGCTGCGGAAGGGCACAACCACATCGAGCTTGCCCTGCTCCACCATGCGGAAGCCGTGGACGAGCTTGCGGGTCGGTGAATGGATGAGCTTGTAGATGAGATAGGCGGCTAGCACAAGGATCAGAATGGCGATCGCCGAGAACCGCCAGTACCAGACTCTGAACTGCTGCAGCGGACCCAAAATGTTCTGTTCCTTTTCAACCAACATTAACGTTGTTCCCATCATCGCGGAGTTCTGGTAGGCTGCAATGTACGTTTGTCCGCCGAACTTCAGCTCCTGCACCCCAGCGTCTATTTCTCGCACGCCGGAGAAGCTCTCAGAGACCAAGGGTTGTCCTTCCGAGATGCGCCACCCTTTCCGCTCGCTGAGCAGAATCACTTCCCCGCCGCTCGACAGCTTCGATAACGCGCTCATCAGCATTTCGCGGGACAATTCAATCGAAATAATATAGTGCGGGGGCGCCGGCCCCAGGAACGAAGGGTAAGCGAGACTGATGTACAAGCCGGACTTCCAGGACACGATGGGAGTCTCGTAGATGTTGTTTACCTGATGAAGCGCCTCATATTCATCTTGACGCAATTCGTCGTAAAGATTGATGTCGACCGTCCGGTTCAGCGCCGGGATGTGAACGCTTGCATTGGAAACGAAGCTGCTGGTCGAACGAATAACGGATAATTCCTTCTGCACATGCCTGATCGATGAATTCTTCTCGTAGACGGTCAGCACCTCATCCATATTGGCCAGCCGATCCAACTCCTCATACGTGGACAGCTCCTTCATCATCGCAATCATTCTGCTAACGTTGTTCTCCAGTTCGCTGTTGAACGCATTCAACCGTTCTTGCATCGAGTAGGTGATTTGCTGCCGCACGTAGTCGGATCCATAGTTAATCATGAAGATACTGATGACATACAGCGGCGCGAGGATGAACAGGAAAGACAAGAGCAGCTTGGGGAAAACTGTAAATCTCACAAAGTACCCCGCCTTCGACATGGAAGATTTCCATTATTATACTTGATTTAACTTGTTAGCGGCACCATGCACTCCAATGTGTGGAGTGCATAATATTGACGTAAATACAGGGGGCCAATTACGCCCCCGCAGACAACGGATTTCCAATATTATTGTGGATTGTGGGCATGCAAGGGAGCGAGTAAGCGCAAAATCAGCCGCCGCCTTCCGCGACGAGAAGCGGCGCATGATGAGCTGTAGTCAGGCGAAACCCACTTAGAGCGATGAGAAGGCCGCGCGGTGAGCTGCAGTCAGGCGAAACCCACTTAGAACGATGTGAAGCGCCGCACGGTGAGCTGCAGTCAGGCGAAACCCACTTTGAGTGATGAGAAGCGCCGCACGGTGAGCTGCAGTCAGGCGAAACCCACTTAGAGTGACGAGAAGCGGCGCACGGTGAGCTGCAGTCAGGCGAAACCCACTTAGAGTGACGAGAAGCGGCGCACGATGAGCTGTAGTCAGGCGAAACCCACTTAGAACGATGTGAAGCTCCGCACGGTGAGCTGCAGTCAGGCGAAACCCACTTTGAGTGATGAGAAGCGCCGCACGGTGAGCTGTAGTCAGGCGAAACCCACTTAGAGTGACGAGAAGCGGCGCACGGTGAGCTGTAGTCAGGCGAAACCCACTTAGAGCGATGTGAAGCTCCGCACGGTGAGCTGCAGTCAGGCGAAACCCACTTTGAGTGATGAGAAGCGCCGCACGGTGAGCTGCAGTCAGGCGAAACCCACTTAGAGTGACGACCCGAGGAGTTGTACAGTTTCCGTCAGCAGCGACATGATTGTTAGTTGTTTGTGCCGCCGCAGAAAAAAGCGGTTTTTGCACCACATTGGGCAAAAACCGCTGAAGCTGGATTAAGTTATATCAGGTCTGATTTCTGCAAAAGTCTTTGAATAATGGTTGCAACCTCAGCCCTGGTCATGAAATCCTTCGGTGCAAGCTTAGTAGCGCTTTTTCCCGAAGCAATGCCAGCCTGAATGTTGTCCGCGACGCTGCTTTGCGCCCATGCGGATACTTCTGAAGCATCTGTAAACAATCGAAGTGTTGCGTCTCCCGATTGAGCGGACAGCTTACTTTTCAATCCGGTAATCTTCATCGCTTTGGAGAGAATCACCATCGCTTGTTCACGCGTGATCTTGTCGTTCGGGCAGAATGTCCCGTCGTTATTCCCGCCGATCAGACCGTAGGCATACGCTGTCTGGATTGCGTTGCTATACCAGTCCGTTGTCTTTACGTCCGAGAAGGACATTGAACCGTTCTCCAGCTTCAGCCCCAGTGCCCGAACGATAATCGCCGTAAACTCGGCGCGCGTGATGTCTCGATTCGGACTGAACTGGCCGCCTCCCGTTCCTTCGATGATCATCCGCGATCCCATGTCATTCACGGCGATTTGCGCCCAATGACCAGCAACATCATTAAATTCAACCGGATGCCACACAACAGAATACATACTGTTGGTCAGGCTGTTGATAACGGCATAATATTTGCCATCGATCAGCACAATCTTGGTCGGTACATGGCGTACCGTGCCATCGGAATTAACCACTACGCCTGTCGTAATCTTTTTCGGATCGACACCGTCCGGAATAGCGATCGTCCGCTCGACATAAACATCGAATTTCGATACGTCGATTGTCTTTTCTCCATACGTAGCTCTAACAGTGAACTCAACCGACGGAACGACAAGCGTGAAAGTTCCTTTCGCTGCCGCATTCTCTACCACTTTCACCGAGTCGTTCGTTGGCGCGGCGATTTCAACTTGTACCTTGATGTCCTGCAGGGCCGCCGACTTCCCAATTTGTTCGGATATCGCGTTAATATTCATTTGCTGCGCAGGAAGCTTGTAAGTCGCATGATCCGTTTTGATTTCCAAAATGGCCTTTTGATTTTCCATGTTTTTGACCATTTGGCCGTTCAGTTCGCCAATGACTACATCAGACTTCTTGTTGGCCGGAATCGTAATGACTGCACCTTGACCTTCCGCAGCCAGCTTGTCTCCCAGCTTCTTCTGGTCAACCGTAATCGTAAGGACCGTTTGGTCGTTGCGCTTGCCGGTTGTAGCCGTTCCCGCGCTTTCCTGTTTGCCATTCACCAATACGATAACCGTATCTCCGCTTGGACTTGGCGTTGATCCCGCATTACCGCCATCATTGGCAGGTGCCGTTTGTGCTTTCACCTTTACCGTGAACGTCTTTGTCTCGGTTACGCCACCTATTGTAATGGTTGCGGTGAGTGTTACTTCTTTGTCTCCCGCTGTGTAGGATGGGCGGGTCACTTTACCGTCAGGAGCGATGACAGTCGAATCGTTGGACGACCAAGTGATCGTCGTACCGCTTGCTCCCGTTACAGGAAGCGTCAGGTTTTTCGTCACGTTCGTTGCACTGTCGCCACTTCCAAAGCTAACTTCCAGCGCTGCCTTATCATCGGCTACAGCCTCCGCGTTGGTTTGCGGATTCGCTTTTACCTTTACCGTGAACGTTTTTGTTTCCGTTACGCCGCCTTTCGTAATCGTTGCCGTCAACGTTACTTCTTTGTCTCCCGCTGTGTAGGATGGGCGGGTCACCTTGCCGTCTTCATCTACAACAGTCGCATCGTTAGACGACCAACTGATCGTTGTGCCGCTTGCTCCCGTCACAGGCAACGTCAGGTCCTTCGTCACGTTCGTTGCACTGTCGCCACTTCCAAAGCTAACTTCCAGCGCAGCCTTATCGTCGGCTACAGCTTCTGCGTTGGTCTGTGGATTCGCTTTTACCTTTACCGTGAACGTCTTTGTCTCGGTTACGCCACCTTTTGTAATGGTTGCGGTGAGTGTTACTTCTTTGTCTCCCGCTGTGTAGGATGGGCGGGTCACTTTGCCGTCTTCATCTACAACAGTCGCATCGCTAGACGACCACGTGATCGTTGTGCCGCTTGCTCCCGCCGCAGGCAGAGTCAAATCTTTCGTCACGTTCGTTGCACTGTCGCCACTTCCAAAGCTAACTTCCAACGCTGCCTTGTCGTCGGCTACAGCCTCCGCGTTGGTTTGCGGATTCGCTTTTACCTTTACCGTGAACGTTTTTGTTTCCGTTACGCCACCTTTTGTAATGGTTGCGGTCAGCGTTACTTCTTTGTCTCCTGCTGAGTAGGATGGACGCGTCACTATGCCGTCTTCATCTACAACAGTCGAATCATTAGACGACCACGTAATCGTTGTGCCGCTTGTTCCTGTTACAGGAAGCGTCAGGTTTTTCGTCACGTTCGTTGCACTGTCGCCACTTCCAAAGCTAACTGCCAATGCCAACTTGGCGGCGGCTACGGCTTCTGCGTCGGTCGGCAAGCTTGCCTTCACCTTTACCGTGAACGTCTTTGTCTCGGTTACGCCACCTTTTGTAATGGTTGCGGTGAGTGTTACTTCTTTGTCTCCCGCTGTGTAGGATGGGCGGGTCACCTTACCGTCTTCATCTACAACGGTCGAATCATTGGACGACCAACTGATTGTCGTACCGCTTGCTCCCGTTACAGGCAGAGTCAGGTCTGCGGTGACACTCGCAGCGCTGTCTCCGCTCTCAAAGCCGACTACCAATGCCAACTTGGCGGCGGCTACGGCTTCTGCGTCGGTCGGCAAGCTTGCCTTCACCGTGATCGTGAAGATTTTGGTCTCCACTTCGCCGCCTTTTGTAATGGTTGCCGTCAACGTTACTTCTTTGTCTCCCGCTGTGTAGGGCGGGCGGGTCACTTTACCGTCTTCATCTACAACAGTCGCATCGCTAGACGACCACGTGATCGTTGTGCCGCTTGCTCCTGTTACAGGCAGCGTCAGGTCTTTCGTCACGTTCGTTGCGCTGTCACCACTTCCAAAGCTAACTTCTAGCGCAGCCTTATCAGCGGCTACAGCTTCCGCGTCGGTCATCGTCGTATCGCTGACCGTTATCGTCAGTGTCTGTGTATGGCCTGCGCTGAAAGTAAACGTCAAGCTCGTCGTGCCGGGCGCCTGCTGCGCCAAGTATTCTTTCTTGATCGTCACCGTGTTGCTGGACAACGTGTAATCCGTGTCCAGCAACAGCGCCGTCGCGCCGTTCGCGATGCCGCTCAGCGTGTTGCCGTTCAGCGTCAGCGTCGTGGATACATCCTGGTAGTGTCCGGTCGAGGTGTCTGCCATGTTCTTGTCAAAACCGCCCGTGTTCGGGCTGATCGTGCTGCTCTGCGGCCCCGTATCGCTGATCGTTATTGTCAGCGTCTGCGTATTGCCAGCGCTGAAGATAAACGTCAAGTTTGTCGTGCCGGGCGCCTGCTCCGCCAAATATTCTTTCTTGATCGTCACCGTGTTGTCGGATACTGTGTAATCCGTGTTCAGCACCAATACGGCAGCGCCGTTCGAGATACTGCTCAGCGTATTGCCGTTCAGCGTCAGCGTCGCGGATACATCTTGATAGTGTCCAACCGAGGTATTTGCCGTGTTCTTGTCGAAATTGCACGTGCTCGGACTGACGGCGCTATTTTGTGTCGCTATATCGCTTGTCATTATGAGTCCACCCATACCCGCCGTCACAAACGTGCCGTTTCCGTACGTAATACTTTTTAGGTGGCCCGTAGTGCCGCTCGGTTGGCTCGTCCAGCTCGCCCAGCTCACTCCGGCGTTGCAGCTCACTTCATCGCTGGCGGTTAAAATCGTTCCCGAGTTTCCCACCGCCACATACGTGCCATTCTCGTAAACGATACTATTTAGGTGATTCGTAGTATTGCTCGTTCGGCTCGTCCAGTTCGCTCCGTCACTGGAGACGAGAATCGTCCCCGTGTTCCCCACCGCCACATAGGTGTTGTTTCCGGAGGTGACGCCAGTTAGATTATTCGTAGTATTGCTCGTTCGGCTCGTCCAGTTCACTCCGTCGTTGGAGGTTACAATCGTTCCGTTATACCCCACCGCCACATACATGCCATTTCCGTAGGTGACGCCAGTTAGATAATTCGTAGTATTGCTCGTTCGGCTCGTCCAGCTCGTTCCGTCGCTTGAGGTTACAATCTTTCCGCTTGCACCCACGGCCACATACGTGCCATTTCCATAGGTGACGCCTAGTAGATCACTCGAAGTCCCGCTTGTCTTCATCGTCCAGTTTGTTCCGTTACTGGAGGTAAAAATCCCCCCAGAGGACCCCACCGCCACGAACATGTTGCTTCCGTAGGTGACACTGTTCAGGATAGCCGAAGTGATTTTTATGAGGCTCGTCCAGTTCGCTCCATCACTGGAGGTAATACTGTCTCCGGAGAATCCCACCGCCACATATTTTCCTAACCCGTAGGCGACGCCATTTACTCCCATCGTAGTGCCTTTGTTTTGACTCGTCCAGTTCACCCCGTTACTGGAGGTTACAATGTTTCCACTAGTCCCCACCGCCACATACGTACTATTTCCATAGGCGATGCCATATAGATTTTGATTACTCGCAATGCCGCTCGTTTGGCTCGTCCAGCTCGTTCCGTCGCTTGAAGTTATAATCTTTCCAGAGACTCCCACCGCCACAAACGTGTTGTTGGCATAAATGATACTATAATAAGCATTCGCGGTGCCGCTGGATTCGTACATCCAGCTTATTCCGTCGCTTGAGAGTACAACCGGTCCAGACTGTGTCACCGCCACAAACTTGCCGACTTTGTAGGCGATGGACCTTATATGATACGTAACGTTGCTCGTTCGGCTCGTCCAGTTCGTTCCGTTACTGGAGGTTACAATCTTTCCAAAGTTCCCCACAGCCACGTAGGTGTTGTTTCCGAAGGTGACGCCATTTAAATTATCCGTAATACCGCTCGATCGGCTCGTCCAGTTCACTCCGTCGTTGGAAGTCACAATCGTTCCATTTTCGCCTACCGCCACATACATGCCATTGCCGTAGGCGACACTGATCAACATAGCCGCAATACCGCTCGTTCGGCTCGTCCAGCTCATTCCGTCGCTTGAGGTTATTATCGTTCCAGCTGCCCCCACCGCCACAAACATGTTGTTTCCGTAAGTGATGCTGTTTAGTTGATTCGGAGTGCCGCTCGTTTGGTTCGTCCAGCTCGTCCCGTCACTTGAAGTTATAATCGTTCCAGAGATCCCCACCGCCACAAACGTGTTGTTTCCATAAGTGATGCCTGATAGTTGATTACCCGTTGGCAGCGGACTCTGGATAGTCCATTTGTCAAGAGAGCCTGCGAAGGCATACCCGGGAAGATTGGCCGCAATTAAAAAAAATACCATGACAGTAGAAATCCAACATTTGATCGTTGTTATACCTAATCTTATTCCTTGTCTACCCCGCTTCAATCCACATCTTCCTTCCTTTAATTAAAAGTAAAAAATGATTACTCTCCGAAATCCCACCTGGGCATAATACCCAAACTTACTTGGCACCTGAGTCTAGCATAAGCATTCTCTCAAAAATCTCTCAAAACTCGTCGTTACTTTTTTACATTTTTGGACTAGATGCAAAAACCAAGCTCCTGAGCATCAGAGCTTGGTTTTTTTGTATTATCATGTTCTTCAGTCTAGCCGCTTCCAGGCCGCGAAAGAAATCACTCATCCCACTATTGTGTGTTGTAACAACCATTCATAAAGCATCGGGTCGTTATAAGTATCTGTCAGATCATGTCCAGCATCCGGAAATACGGTTAACTTTACATTTCCTCCGCATTGTTTTAACGCCTCAACCATGTTAAGCGTTTCTTGCAGGGGTACGATTTCATCTTTGGCGCCATGAAATGCCCATACCGGGAGTTTGGCCAAAACTGATGCTTTTTCGGGTGTTCCCCCACCGCAAAGAGGCATAATTGCTGCGAATCTCTCGGGGTATTTTGTGGCTAAATCCCAAGCGCCATAACCGCCCATGCTAATCCCCGTTAAGTACACCCTTGTTGGGTCTACAGAGTAATTACTCATCATTTCGTCAATTAGAGCGATTATTTTATCCGTTTCATTGTTCCAAAATGATTGTGCAGGACATTGCGGAGATACAACGATAAAAGGAAAGTCGCTTTTGTTGTCCAAGATGTGCGGAAGGGAATGAATTTTCAATAATTCTAAGTCATTTCCCCTCTCATCTATACTGTGGAGAAAAATAATCAAGGGCAATATCTGATTCGTCACCATAGTCTCCGGAAAATACAATAGGTAATTCAGGTTTTGCCCGTCATTCACCAATACGTTTCGTTGCGTCATATTCATTCCTCCCTACTTGCGATTAATCATCGGCTTCGAATTAATGGTATATTGACTGTGAAGTCTTGAGAAGTACGCACTTATTTGTGATATACCAACCTAAAAGTAATAATTGCATAGACTAAGGAGTTGAATACCGATGATTTTTTGTTACAACCAGCTTGAAGTCTGCTTAAAAGTAATCGGAGGCAAGTGGAAGGGACTCATTCTGTATCATTTGCATTTTGGTCCAAAGCGAACGAGCGAATTGCAAAAACTCGTTATCAACATTACGCAAAAGATGCTCATACAATCATTAAGAGAGTTGGAGAATGACGGTATTGTAAAAAGAACGACCTATAATCAAGTTCCACCGAAAGTAGAGTATTCGTTAACCGAACTTGGATTTTCGTTACATCCCATTCTGGTGACACTTGCCGAGTGGGGCGGAATGTATAGCGATCAGCTTATTAACAACGAAGAGGAAAGTCAGAACGTTTAATGTCGAGTTCTGTTTCAAATAACTATTTAATGTGTACATATCATTAAGAACTTGAACAGCCCCTGGTCCATCCGATCAGCAATTAAGAAAAAAGGAGAGATGACAAATGTCAAAAGAAAACAATGTCAATGGCGTATTGCTAGGCATGGCTGTAGGAGGTGCAATCGGTTTTATTTCAGCTCTTCTGCTAGCTCCAAAATCAGGTACGCAGTTACGTGAGGATCTCTCGACTAAATTCCAATCCATAACCGGGAAGACGAAAGACGTTGCTGCGACAGTAGGCAAAAATTTAAAAGAACTCGCGGGCACCCTCAAAGAGGAAGCCACAGATGTTGTTGACCAAGCGAAGAGACCAAACTAGAACATCACAATAGACCAAAAACCCTTTCCCTAAAAATAAGGAAAGGGTTTTTGCTATAAAAAATAATCAATCAATCGAATCCCTACCTATGTCCGATAACAAAGTCTTTAGCTTCTCCAAAGCCCGCGACTGAATACGGGATACGCTCATTTGCGAAATGCCTAACTGGCTTGCAATGTCTCTTTGTGACTTCCCATTGAAATAGCCTAGAAGCAGTACTTCTTTTTCGTTATCCTTTAATTGCTCCAGCGCTTCTTCCAAATCCAGTCGATTATCAACATGGAGATAGTCGTCTGACTCTGATCCGATAAGATCGACTATGGTAGCTGCATTTTCCCCTTCGCTTGATAGCGGCGTATCGAGCGATACATAGTGATAGGACTCGCGGCTGGCTAGTATTTCAATCGTTTCTTCCACAGAAAGATCAAGATACTCTGCTATTTCTTCTACTTTGGGTGAATGGCCGAGCTCCACCGTTAAGTGATCGATCGTCTGCTGAATAAGCAATCCTTTCTCCTTTATCCGTCTTGGCACTTGTATATACCATGATTTATCGCGCAAATAGTTTTTAAGATGACCGATGATGCTCTTCATTGCAAAGCCCTCGAAGGGAATGTTCCGTGATCGATCATACTGCTTAAACAGCCTAAGCAGCGAGAATTGGCCAACCTGGTAGAGATCTTCATAAAGATCATGCCGGCTGCGGGATATTTTGCTGGCAGCAATCTTAACGATAGGTTCAAAGTGCTGAAGCAGTAAAGTTGCCGTATCATTGCATCCCGTTTTTTGATAATATTTCATCTTTTCGATGACTTCTTTTTGATCCAAGCAGGATGAATTCGATTTCATACATCTCCTCCTACCTACCAAATAGCTTGGTGAGAGAATCACCTCTTGTGCCTAGTATTATAGCTTATATCTTTTTGACTTTATTCCAAATTCGAATTGCGGATAGGATTCCATCATAGATTGAAACCAAAATACCGGACTCCTTTGCTGAACTTGCCGCACATTCTTTGGCTGCTCCGGTAAAGGATTGTAGGACGTTACCGATATCGTTAAAGGAGTTAAATAGCCCATCAAGCGAGCTGAGCTTCAAGCGGACATCTCTCGTAATGAGATTCGTATTATGAACAGCCTCTTTTACGTCCATACTCATTTGCGTAACCTCTGTTCTGATTTGCACAATGGTTTGTTTCGTCTCCTTCAACGTTTCTGTAAGCGTTCTAAAGGTCCAGACTAGAAAGCACAATAAAACGATAACGGCAATCGCTATAACTGCAGCACTAATCTGAATGGTGAGTTCCATACCTAGCATCACCGCTTTCTTTTTTCATTAGTTACCCCATATCAAGCGAATTGAAACAGGCAAGCCAGGTTCGTTCCTTCTTGCGTGCTATAATACAAAGATAATTATGACCAAACATCTACTTGGGAAGGAGTTCAAAGTTCATGATCCTAAGAGATATCCGATTTAATATTCGTTCGAAAATGGCCCTAGGCTTCGTTCTTATTATTTGTTGTCTAGGGGCATTCATTTTTGTCGTACATGAAAGAATCTCTTCCTTACAGGAAGAAGTCAGAACGATAACCAGCCATGATTTAGAGGTTTTTAATCTGATTACATCGATTCGTTACAATGCCATGAACATGGAGACGAGTCAGCGAGGCTATATCATTACGGGTGATGAGGGATACTTGGAGCCCTATACAAAAAGCAAAACAGAGTGGCTGGCTAATTACAATACGCTCTATGACAACGTATCTGATGACCCATCTTCACGGAAGGAACTAGAGGAAATAAAAGTAGCGATTGAGAACTGGATCAACACAATAGGTGAGCCCGCCATCACATTACGAAGAGAAAATAAGATGGATGAGGTCATTACATTCTTTAATGAGGTTATATCCAAACAGGACATAGAATCGCTGCGCGGAAAACTTGAGGACTTACGTCAAAAAGAGATCCAATCGACAAAAGATCAAATTTTACAATTACAAAATAGAAATGATATTCTCATTTTCAGCCTTTATACGATGCTGTTCCTCGTATCCGTTGCTGCTTTTATCATTGTCTTCTTCGTGTCCGGTACCATTGTAAAAACCATTAAACAAGTCGTAAAGACGATAACGGATATCGCTTCTTCCGGAGGTGATTTATCTGCCCGAATTCATGTTGAATCCCAGGATGAAATCAAGGATCTCGCAGATGCTACCAATAACTTGCTTGAGAATATAAACGTACAGAATCGGATTCAAACCAAGGTGGCAGAGGTCGCGAATATGAGTCAGGGAATAAACGACTTAAATACGTTGGCGGATTCCTTTCTTTCGAAGCTTGCACCTACGATTAACGCTTCTTATGGACTATTTTATATTCTAAGAGAATATGCAGATGAAAAGCGCCTTGTCAAAATTGGATCTTATGCTGCATCTGATGATAAGACAGGTGTAACTAGCTTCCGCATGGGTGAAGGCCTTATTGGTCAAGCCGCATTAGACAATCGAACTTTTTTGTTAAACTCGACCATAGATCATCCGATCAGCATTAAATCAAGCCTTGGGGATATTCAGCCTCATAGCATCTTGGTTGTACCCGTTGAGTTCGAAGGCAAAGTAGTGGCAGTTATTGAATTCGCTTCCTTAGAATCATTTACATCAGAGCACTTAAAGCTGTTAGAGCAAATTGAGATTCACTTTGGAGATGTCATCAACAATGTTGCCAGCCGTATGGAAGTCGAGCGACTGCTCAGCGAATCACAAGTTCTGACTGAAAAGCTGCAAGCCCAAACAGAAGCGCTTCAGGCACAGTCGGAAGAGCTTCAGATGCAGCAAGAAGAATTGCTCATGACCACCGAGCATCTTGAGAAGCAAAATCTGTTCGCTTCGCAAAAAACGAAGGAATTAGAACAAGCGAGAGAAGAGCTCTTCACCTATTCCGAGCAATTGAAACAAAGCTCGCAATATAAATCCAATTTTTTAGCCAATATGTCGCATGAGCTTCGCACTCCGCTAAACAGTATTTTGATTTTATCGCAAATTCTTCTGGAAAATGAAAATGACACGCTGTCCCATGAGGAAGAAGAGTATGCTAAAGTCATTCATTCGTCCGGTAATGATCTATTAACGCTCATTGACGATATTCTTGACTTGTCCAAAATCGAAGCCGGTAAAATGCTCTTAACGTGGGATGAAGTGAATGTCTCGGAAATTCCAGATCATATGCGTCTTATGTTTAATCCTGTAGCCAAGAAGAAAGATCTGGCATTCGACGTCATCGTGCATGAAGATGTCTCTCCCATTCTGCGTACAGACGGTCAGAGACTTCTGCAAATTTTGAAAAACTTACTATCGAATGCTTTCAAATTTACGAATAAGGGCACGGTTACACTTGAAATTCAAAATGCCGACCCCGAGCATGTCAGGAAGTATCTGCCATCCAAAATGAGTGACACTGTATTAGCGATCTCGGTAACCGACACAGGAATAGGCATCCCCTCCAGCAAGCAACAGGTTATTTTTGAAGCCTTTCATCAGGCAGATGGCAAAACGAATCGCCAATACGGCGGAACTGGTCTCGGCTTGTCCATTTGCAGCGAATTTGCGAGATTGCTGGGCGGAAGCATCGTACTTGAAAGCAAGGATCAGCAAGGAAGCACATTCACGCTTTACATCCCAAGCTACTCCGATAAGGAGAAAGAAAAGCTTGTATCTCTCCCCTTTCATCAGGAGGCAGCACCGGCTTTTGAATCGGAGGCTCCAAGTTCAACGTCAGACGCCTCTCTGTTCAAAGGAAAAAAAGTGCTTCTGGTTGAAGATGATACCCGAAATGTTCTAGCACTCGTTAAAGCGCTGGAAAACAAAGAGTTCATTGTTACGGTCGCAAACAACGGGAAGCATTGCTTAGAAATCATTCAGCAGAATAGCGATTATGATGTGGTGCTGATGGATATTATGATGCCGATTATGGATGGTTTTGAAACGATGAGAGCTATTCGGCAGCATAAGGCTATGAAGGAAATACCCATCATTGCACTTACGGCCAAAGCCATGATGAGCGATCGCGAGAAATGCATAGAGGCGGGCGCCTCAGATTACATTAGTAAGCCTCTTCAAATGGAGCAATTATTCTCGCTACTGCGGGTTTGGCTGACTAAGCAGATTGGCAATTGATGAAACATTGTCTAATTCGCGACAGAGTTGGAGAGGTTAGAATCGTTAACGGAGGATAGTTGAATAAAATCCCGAATAATCAAATAGTATTATGTTCCTTATTTTGTTTTGGAGGGGGAAAGTCGTTCATATGCATGGAGAGTTAAAAACTGTATCTTTAGGCACCCGCATCATCGCCTTTTTATGGGATTATGTTATCATTACGGGCTACATCATCCTACTAATCGGCTTATCTTTTCTTATACGGCCATTGTTGACTCCGTTGTTTACGACAAATCCTCTGTCGGCCGAGTTCACTGGGTTTCTATTCATTACACTGCCTGTATATCTTTATTTTGCCATATGTGAGGGATCGAAATCACACGCGACATGGGGGAAAAGAAAAGTGGGGGTTATGGTGACTGGAATTAACGGTCAATCAATCGGACTAGGTTCTTCGCTTTTTCGTTCAGCCCTTAAATTCGCCCCTTGGGAATTAGCCCATTTCGCCATTTGGCACATGGTAATTCCTTCTGATTACCCCGAATCATTAGTTAATTCATTATTGGCAGTGGTCTACGTTCTGGCGCTGATCTATTTGATAAGTCCATTATGGAGCAAAAATAAACAAAGTGTATATGACCTTGTCGCAGGGACCGTAATAAGATACAAGAATTAAGGATTCATCGATCTCATGCTAAGAAAGAAATACGCTAACGGGATACTTGAACGGCTGCCACGAAGCAGCCGTTAGTACGTTAACGGCAGGATTGTTCAAAGAAAATACATAAAGAAAGGTCAGCCTTAAGAGTTTGGGGACATTTTTTGTCGAATATGTAGAAAACACCCTAAAACGGAGGCGAATTCATGGCTATTCATCAAATCGTCTTAAATCAAGATGCATTACTTGGTTGGTTTACAAAAAATATCTCACCGATTTTGACGATTAACGATGGGGATTCCGTTCGATTTCAAACTCTTGATGGGGGCTGGGGCAGTGATATCGATGGCAAACGAACGAAGAAATTTTTACGGTATGAAAACGCTGGACACGCATTAATCGGCCCCATTAAAATCAATGGCGCCAAACAAGGAATGGTTTTAGAAGTGGAAATCAATGAAATCATTCCCGGATCCTACGGGTTTACTTCTGCGGGTCAATGGCCGAACTGGCAAAATATCAAGACGAATTTGACTGGTTATGATGAAATTACGCTAGATTGGCGATTAGACAAGAAGAATATGGTTGGGCAGTGTGAAGTGAATGGAAGAATTTTCACGGTTGCGTTAAAGCCCTTTTTGGGTATTATGGGGATGCCGCCAGATGAGGAAGGAATACATTCTACTTCCCCACCGAGAAACTGCGGCGGGAATATCGACTGCAAGGAATTGGTGAAAGGCAGTGTTTTGTATCTTCCTATTTCTGTCGATGGCGCATTTTTTGCTGCCGGAGATGGACACGCAGCTCAAGGAGACGGCGAAGTGAGTTGCCAAGCAATTGAATGCCCAATGGAGCTTATTGATTTAACATTCCATTTGCGGAATGATCTTCAGATAAAAACCCCGCGAGCCAATACACCATCGGGATGGATTACTTTTGGGTTTCATGAGGATCTCAACGAAGCGACCGTAATCGCACTGAACGAAATGCTTAACTTATTGGGGGAGCTGTATGGACTAAATCGTGTAGAGGCTATGGCATTGGGCAGTTCCGTTATCGATCTCAGGATTACTCAAATTGTAAATGGAGTCAAAGGTGTACATGCTTGTTTGCCCCACGGCGCATTGCGCTAACGGGGGACGATAGCGCGGCGATGGAAGCGATCCATCACTTGTTTTTGTTAATCTGCGCACCGCTCAACTAAAGCTCAGATTTGCAGAGCAATCAAAGCATTTTAAAGGGAGGGGTTATAATGCGTAGTGAGCAGGAAATGATGGATTTGATAATAAATGTTGCAAAGGAAGATGAGCGGATCAGGGCTGTCCTTATGGTTGGTTCCCGGGCTAACCCCAGTGTTTCAAAGGATAAATTCCAGGATTATGACATTACCTATTTTGTGAAGGATGTAACACCATTTTACAATAATAATGAATGGATTGGAGAACACTTCGGCAAGCCGGTCATAGTGCAGATGCCGGAAAACATGACGCTGCTTCCCCCTGCTGGTGACGGTCATTTTACATATTTAATGATTTTTGAAGATGGAAACCGTATTGACTTGAGCATAGAATTTACACCTTATATCGATGACGGTGAACCTGCTATAACTCTTCTGGACAAGGACGGGTTTCTGCCACTGCTATCGACTCCTAACGACAAACACTGGCATATCAAGCCTCCGACCGAAAAGCTATTTGCAGACTGCTGCAATGAGTTCTGGTGGTGCTTGAACAATGTAGGTAAAGGTATAGCCAGGAATGAACTGCCCTACACCATGAAGATGTTCAATGACTATGTAAGGGATATGCTCAATAAAATGCTTGAGTGGTATATCGGCGTAAACACCGGCTTTTCAGTCTCTGCCGGAAAGTTGGGTAAATACTTCAAGAAATACCTACCCGCAGATTTATATGAAATGTATTTAAATACATACTCCAATGCTGATTACGATAATCTATGGACATCGGTATTCACTGCCTGTGATTTATTTCATACAGCAGCCCTGCACGTTGCAGAGCACAGTGGGTACAGCTACAATCAAAGCGAAGAAAACGGGATGATAGGTTATTTGAACAAAATCAGAAGTGAAAAGATGATATAGTAATTTTTATTGAATAAAGAAATTTATATTACAACCTACTTGCTGAAAGAAAAACACAAAACGGGAAAGAAATTATACGCTATCATTTATCAAATTAATGAAGATATTATTGGTGGATACGGACATTTAGAGACTTGGGTGCCTGGAGTTTTCTCTTTGAAGGATAGAGAAAGGTTAATCAACGAAGGAACAATAAATAATTAGCGTGTTCTCCTTTATTACGGGTACAATAGTTCAAGTAATCGATGAGGATTGGCATTGTCCTAACGGGTACGATAGCATAGGAGCTGCAGTTGCGGCTCCTTTTTGGTTTGTTGAAGTAACGGGCAGTTTTCTTGAGCAAGTTCTTGACAAAGGTGACGGGGAAGAGTAATATTTATCCAATATTCGTAAATCAATGATGGAACAAAAGTAAATCATTAAACTCTTCACAGGAAAGGGTTTCATGACTGAGAAAACCCTAGAGTACTGATTGAAAATGCCAGTTCCAGAGTATGGCTAATACCCATCGGTTTGACCCGTTATAGTCAATTAAGGTGGCTGTGTGAAAATACAGCAACCTGGGTGGTACCGCGATTAATATCGTCCCAGAGCATTTGGCTTTGGGGCGTTTTTTATTTTGGGAGGAGTCTATATGATATTAGAAAAAGTTATCAATAGAATTGTAATACAAAGTGAATATAAGGATTTTGTTGATAAGTATATAGATAATATACGTACCGAATTTAAAGGTAAGATTCATAGCATTTATATGTGTGGCTCGATTCCAAAAGGAACTGCTAAACCTTTTAAGTCAGATGCAGACTTTACTATTGTATGTGCAAATCCCAAAGATATTGATTACGAAAGATTGTCAAATATTAAAGACAGGCTTTTGGAAGAATATCCAGTAGTAACTAAGATTGATACGATAATTTGCTCGATTGACGATGTATTAAGTAAACCAAATGAGTGGGGTTTTTGGGTTAAGATAATTTGTGTTTGCATATATGGTCATGACGTTGGTGAAAAAGTACCACCGATAATTATTTCTCCAGAGTTTATTTTAGACTTAAATACAGAGACCAAGGAGGAAGTAGATCGTATACATAGTTTACTTTCCAATGCTAGTGATAACACAATGAAAACTAGATATATTAAGGGTTACTCTAAGAGATTAATACGTGCATTATACTCTTTGGTTTTAGTAGATACAGGTGTATGGCAAGATGACATTATTAAGATGAAGAATGCCATATTAAACTATTGTGAGATTGACTCCGCATTAGTTGATTATCTGTATGCTTGTTACTTGGATAGTAATGTACTTGTTGAAGAGTTTCTGGGAATTGCAGATGAAGTATATAGCTATTTTGAGAACGCGTTAAATGCAATGGCTGCTTCCAGAACTTCCTTCGACTAACACCATATTGTATCCGCACTTTGTATAATTTCTTTTTCGAGCGCATCAGCTTATTGTTCAAAGTACGCCCCATCGCTTTTGTCTCGGCTTCTTTGATCAGCAACTTCAGTTTCACATCAAACGGAGCAGTTTTCGTCTGCATGTAGTTCCATCTCGAACATTTTAATCACCTTTTTAACAGTATTATACGAACGTTAGTTCTTATTCAATCCCAGCAAATTGGCGTGATTTTATTATTGCGTTCCGCAGCGCGGTTGGAAAAAGGTTGCATACTAAAAAACGTCCGGGTAGCCGATTGAATAATGGCTACCCGGACGTCATCTTACCCTTTACAGATCGAGATTCAATTCCATGCATTCATTAAGAATTCTAAGAATCATTACAACAGTTTCGGAACGACTGGCAGTTCCCTTTGGATCGAAGTTACCGGCCCCTTTACCAGATACAAGCCCAGCTTCAGCAAGCTGGTTAATCGAGTTCTCTGCCCAGTTGCCTTTAATATCATTAAATTTACTGTTACTAGCCGCGTCATTCAATTTAAGAATTCTTGCAAGCATAGCTACCATCTCACCACGAGTAATATTTCCTTCGGGGTGGAACGTTCCGTCTTTATAACCACTAATAACTCCTGCATCCTTCAACGCAGTAACAGCTTCTGCAGCCCAATGGCCTTGGGTATCGGCGAAAGAATCAACAGATAAAGCTTTCATTCCCAGAGCCTTAAACAGCATGGTTGCGAACTCAGCCCGTGTTACTTTGCCAGCTCCGTTAAACGTTCCATCTTTGTACCCCGTCACGATCCCGAGTTTAGTCGCAATCTCTACGGCGTTATGGCTCCAATTGTCTTTAGGAAGATCACTGAATGCTTTAATTTTATTGTTTTGCAAATCATTCATAATCTCTTCTTTTCGTTTTTCTACATCCTTTAGAATCTGTTCATTCATTTTCACTTTAGGTTCTGAAGTTGGAGCTGGTGTTGGAGTTGGAGCTGGACTAGTTGTTCCATCATTACCGCCACCGATTCCATCACCACCGACCGGTGCTGTATCGATATGAAGGATAATGTTAATGGTTCTTGAGTTGTATACTGCATGGACTACAGTAGTTCCTCTAGTCAGTCCAGTAATCAAGCCGTTTTCTACCTTAGCCATCAATGGATCATCAACTGACCAAACAGCTGCATTACTTCTGTCCACCTTTGTTCCGTCGCTATAAATGGATTTAATAAGCGATTGATGGGTTCCGCCTACATTAATGGTTACTTCGCCAGAATCTAACCATAACTTCCCGGTGTCATAAGGCGCGCCTTTCGCCATTACAAATTCGCCAGTCGTAGCATATCCAAATTCGACACTGATGGGCTCGCTTTGAGCATCAACATATCCAATCCTGGAAAAGGACAAGACGTAATTATCTCCAACAGGGACATTAAGAAACTCAAAATAACCTGGAGGGTTTATATCTGAATAGTAACTGTTTTCATAGCCATTTCCGGAAATCGTAACATTTACATCGGTAATCGGTTTACCTTCTTCATCTTTAACGATTCCATTGACAATTGTATTGTACATATATTTGGTAGAGATTTTTTGGTTCTCACCCGCTGTTAGCGTATGATCATTGGGTGTCACAACGATAGGAATATAACCGGCTTTTGAGAATTGTAAATAAAAGTCTCCCGGGGCAAGGTCATTTATCACATATTTGCCCGACGAATCGGTTTCAGTTGATCCAATAAGCGTGCCAAGCTCTCCGTTATATTGTCCGGAATACACGGCAGCCGTTACCCCCGGCATATTGGACCCTGTTTTTAAATCCCATACGACTCCAGAAACGCTAGCCGGGCCGGTAGGCAGTGCTCCCACATCTATGATGTACCAGTCGGTAAATCCGCCATAAGATACTGAAATATTAGCAGATCCCGGGCCAGTTGCCGTGATGACGCCAACGCGATCTACAGTCGCTACCAATGGATTACTAGAAGTCCACACGCCGGCATCCGTAATACGTTGTTCTGAACTATCGCTCATCTCGGCTGTCGCAATACCTTGAGAAGTTTCCCCAACGTATATGAAATATTTAGACAGATTCAGGCGAAGATCCGTGATAATACTTGGTCCTGTTACTGTTGCCGTTGCATTTACCGGGTTGATGAACCCTGGTGTCACTTTAGTTGAATCGGACTTCTGCAAAATAACCGAGTTCAAAACCGGCTCTAATTTCAACAAAGAGCCCTGTGTTTGTTTACGAACTTTAAGCTTAACGGAGAACAGAGTTACATCTCCTGTTCCAATGAGGTCGTTAGCCGAGATTCCAGACACTTTAAAATGCAGGAAAATATTCCCGTACCCATCTTGACTTGCTGTAGGAGTCTTCACTTGGTAATTCGAATTCGCAATAGACGAGCCCACAGAGTATCCATCAGCTTTATACGTATAAACGCCCATCCCTTCATATGTCGCATAATTCGATGGGTCTAGCTTGTCCTCGTTAAATCCAACTGAAAATTCTATACTATGCAGACCATTTGAAGCTACATTTGCAATATCTTTCAATCCTACCGAAACAATAACTTCCTCTCCGGGGGCGTATACGGCCTTGTCAGTCGTCACGACAACGTCTACCTGTCCGGTCCCGTTTGCCGACGCACTCCCTCCAAACACGGAAAACATCAGCATACAAAGTACGAAAATTGAAACGAATTTCCTTGAAACTAGTTTCAAACTCATGCCGTGAACCCTCCTAAGTTTTGTGTATATTAGCACTGTAGAAGAACAGCGTAATAACCATAAATCCCATTACTCCTTAAAAAACACAAACAGCCGCAACGCCTATTACGCGTTCGGCTGCTCTTTGCAACACAAACACACTTTCGGCGGTCTGGCGATCCACGTGGGACCCATGACTTTGCGTCCCCGCCTTGCGACGGGTTTGCCTTTTTCGAGTGGTTCTTTTGAATGAGATGAGAAGAAAATGCTGGAAATTAATCGAAGTATACATCAGAGAAAAATCAGTTGTACAGCGATTCGCTGTATACTTTGTATGTTTTTGTAATTTGAAGCAGGAAAATAAGCATACACCTAATCCAGATGAGGTCCGGTTCGGTTATTAGACAATTGGGGATTAAGCTAACGGGCACGATAGCTCAATCATGACACGACGGCAGCCGGCCTCAGAACGATCGGCTGCCGTCGTTGCGCTAACGGGCAGGATTGCAACTTTACGCAAATCATTCGCGCCTCAAATAATGGGTATATCTGTAAATCGAATGTGGGGGCTAGAATCTGATCGTTCAATCGAGATTCATGGCAAAAAAATAAACACAGCTATCGCAGCGTATATTATTGAAATAACGTTGTTCAATTAATGAGGAGGAAAATATGGCAATAATAATTTTTTTATGGATTCTATCTATTATTGGTCTTTTTTGGGTATGGAGTGATGCATCCAACAAACGGGGAGGTAATATTGGTTGCCTTTGGGCACTTATCGTATTAATCCTTGGCCCAATTGGATTTATTGCTTACTTATTTGTAAGGAACTCAGATTGAGTTATGGGAATTGATGTTGGATGAAAGAACGTTATCTCATTAAAAGACTGTGTAGATGAGGTTGGTTTGCTGAGGAACACGAAATGCCATTAAGCTATCGGAGAACTTTAGCACAATCACCAAAGACTGTCGTCTGATCGAACGGCAGCCTTTTAAGCAAATGGGGCAGTTAAGCTAAATGTGCATCCCAGATTAACCCAATGCGTAGAATCTATAAACACGGTTATGGGGGGGCGAAGTGGGAGTGCCACCAGAAGTGAATATTTTTACTTGGGTCATTTTTGCATTTCTGTGCCTATGGATTGGAATTGCATTGTTTGTAATGATAAATCCTTATTATATCTGGAAGATAACACAAAGTTGGAAAGCTTCAAGAGAACCGCCAAGGTCTTATTTTATAATTCAAAGGATTGTTGCAGGTCTATTCGCCCTTATTGGATTATCAATATTGTTACTTCCTCATTTGTTACGCTAACGGGTCACGATAGTTCAACGCATACACGAAGGCAGCCGACCAGAAAGATCGGCTGCCTTTGTTCAACTTACGGGCAGAATAGTTGATTGAGGACTTCAGAATCGCTCCAACACTAGCTTTCCAATCATGTCTCCGGCAAGCAGCTTCTCATGGGCCAGGCGCAAATTTGCAGCGTTGATCGGTTCGAGGCGCTGTGTCATCGTAGGTTTTATTTTCCCAACATCAATGAGATCAGCCACAGTATTCAGCAAATGGTGTTGTTCAAGCCTATCATCCGTTTGAAATTTGGCACGGGTAAACATAAGCTCCCAGTGGAATGAAACGCTTTTGACAAAGAACGAATCCAGATTGACCGGCTTACCTGCCGGAACAACGGAGCAAATTTTCCCTTGCGGACGTATGACTTCGGCCATGCTTTCCCAATGCAATACCGTGTCGTTTAGACAGAAAATATAATCGACAAAATCAAAACCGTACGCCTTTAATTGCGGACCTAATGCCTCTCTGTGATTGATGATGTAATCTGCCCCATGGTCTTTGGCCCAACGAACCGATTCCTCCCTTGAAGCAGTGCCGAGGACCGTTAATCCTGCGAGCTTGGAAAACTGGGTCGCAACCGACCCGACACCCCCTGCGGCGCCTATAATCAGAATCGTTCGATTTTTATTTTCTAATTCGTCCTGGTTTACTCCTAATCGGTCGAATAATGCCTCCCAGGCGGTAAGAGATGTTAATGGCATTGCTGCGGCTTGGGCATAGTTCAGCGTTCTCGGCTTCCTTCCGACAATCCGTTCATCGATAAGATGAAACTCGCTATTGCATCCGGGGCGCTCCAAATCTCCAGCATAGTACACTTCGTCTCCTGGTTTAAATAAGATACAATCCGGTCCAACTTGTTCAACAATACCTGCGGCATCCCAGCCGAGTATTCGAGGGTTATTAGGGTCACTCTTACCGCTGGTTCGGGTTTTTACGTCAGCAGGATTGACGGATATTGCTTTCACCCTGACCAATAAATCCTTGCCCGTCGGAACAGGTTTTTCCAGTTCTAAATCCATCATACTTTCTGGATTGCTTAAAGGGAGATCAGACCGGTAAAATCCTACGGCCTTCATCAACTGACGGTGGAGGGATAGGGGCTTTGGGCGATCGAAGGAACAAGTACGGCTTGAATCCGAGCATGGAAGGGTGTCCTGTTGAAACAACATTGGATGTCATCGGGGGAAAATGGAAAGGGATCATTCTTTATCATCTGATTGATGGTCCGAAAAGATTTAATGAATTCCGCCGTCTCTATCCAGGAATTACGCAATTCATGCTTACATTGCAGCTTCGTGAGCTTGAACGGGATGGCATTATTCACCGCGAGGTTTATAAACAGGTACCTCCTAAAGTGGAATATTCGCTGACTGAATTCGGAAGAACATTGGAATCGATCATTTTGTTCATGAGAAATTGGGGAGAAACTTTCAAAGACAGGCTGGGTGATATTAGATTAAAACCGCAGCAAGGAGACCGATGAATTCCCGGATCGGCTTTCGTCTAAATAAACGAAGGCATCAATGAAAACAAACCAATTTGACGATGAGGTGTTTAAAGATGGCATTAACGTCCACATTCACGAGCTTCAACCTACCTGTCAAAAACGTAGCACAATCGAAGGCGTTCTTCACCGGACTTGGATTCGCGCTCAACCCGCAATTCCCCGATAATGAGAACTCGGTAGCCATCGTAATTGGTGACAACCTGCAGGTCATGTTGATCAACCAAGCATTCTTTAATACGCTCACGGAGAAGGAAACCGTCGACACGAGCAAGTATGCGCAGATGACGATCGCATTGTCCTTCGAGAGCCGGGAAAAGGTCGATGAAATCGTGAATACCGCGGTCTCCTTGGGCGGGAAGTTGCACGCTGAACCTGAGGATCATGGGTTCATGTACCATTGGGGCTTCGTGGACTTGGACGGCCATCTGTGGGCCATCAACTACATGAACATGGATGCAGCTCAAGGTTAAGGCTAATGGGTTACGATAGCTTAATACAACGGGACAGCTACTATCATGCAGCTATCCCGTTTTTCAATTCAATTATGTTCTTGTCGTAGAGAGAAGAATGGCGCAGCAGCAGGCCAACAGGAATAAAAAATCCTCGGGACAAAAACTTGCATTGATTTTCGATTCGGGACTAGAACATACATTGGTTCTCGCGTCCGTCATTAAGCGAAACGGGCAGGTTAGCGCAACGATTACTCTCCAATTGCGTTAAATATTGGGAGTAGTGACTTAAGGTGAACATGGGAATTGATCATGTAAGGAGGTAAAGATGGCCTATACACGTCTGATTGTTTTGGTGATGGTGTTTGAAGTGTTTATCACAGCTGTAGTCGGACTTGGCATTTATTTTGGATTTTCCATATTTCCATATTCTCAATCTCCAGTAACTACAACTGGTGCTGCTGTGCAGACAATCGGGTTTAATGCAACCATTCCGTTATATATGCCGTCACTTACGGACCTGAAAATCCCATACACGTATCTTCAGGCCGGGGAACAGGTGTGGGGAATCACGGCATTCCTTGTATCTGCGGCCGTGATGGGATTGCAAAGTTTTATCCGGGGCATGTACCTCGGCGGTCTGAAAGGATGGGTTCTGAACCGTAAGACAGTCCCGCTGATCACGTGTGGACGCAGGTATTTTGGCGATATGATAGCGTGGTCTATCTTTCAAAACGTGGTAGTCGGGTTGATTTTTTTTCTCACTATATCCTTTTTCCCGTTTGGAATCATCTTGATGATTGCTTTACTGTTCTACTCGCTTACACCGTATTTGATTGTCCTCCAAAATATCACCTTCAGTGATGCATTGGCGAAAGCGCCACGCATGTTTCGACGTTATTTCAGCACATTGCTGCCGCTTGCGCTGTTTGCTATGTTTTGCACGCTAGTTATCAGCCTATTCCGGTCACTGGCACCTCCATGGGGGTACGCGGTACCGTTGCTCGCTTACGCATGTGTTGGCACCTTCCTGATCGGCGAGCTTATGAGTCGGCTAGCAGTGAAACTAACGCTGGACGGTGAACAGGTTCCGGATCTGCCAATCGTGGAGATCCGCGCTCGTAGAATGGTAAACGCTATGAATGTGCTGCTTGTGCCGGTACTAGTCTCGGCGGGTATTTTTGCAGCTTCAGGAAAGCACTTAAGCGCGTTTGAATTAGGTAGTAAAAGTCGGTTCGACGGTTTCTCCTACAATACGAATTTCTCCGACGTATTCTATGTATCAGATCAGAAGTATACCGCTTACGAGTGGCAGACTGGAGATTTCAGCATTGCCTTAAAGCTTCCGGACTTGTCCAGCGAGCGGAAGCCTGACGAACTGCGAGGGATAGCCGACATTACGTGGCAGGTGAATGAGGAAGTTCGTACTGTGCATGGGAATTCGACCCAAATTGACTTGAAGCCGATCATGCACAAGAGCCGGTTGATGTATCGACTTGTCCGGGAGACAGCTAACAATGGCAGCTTCTACTACTCAAGCATGAATGGCTCATCTTCGATCCTACCGGGAGAGGAGCGGCCGCGTGAGCCATTGTCCATTCAAATCATGGTTAGTGGGGACGGCAGCCATATATTTATCATGCAATACCCAACGCGTTTTGATATCTCACAGGTATTCCGAGTCTCGGATGACGGGCGGTATTTGATCCCGAGAACTAGCCAAATGAATCCAATGGATTTCCATTATTATTGGTTCACCACAGAACAGAGTACAGAGAATCTGTTGGAAATGCTTGCCGCCAAAAACAAAACGAATTACATTGCGACGATTAACCGATCATATTTGGCGCTTGCTTGTGCCTTGCAAGAAGGAGATGGGCGCATGGTCGTCAATCTACTGGAGACGATGCGGCAGGCCGGCGTAAACGTGAAAGCTCCCGATTGGGATGACCAGACGTGGACAGACAACTTGCATGGCCGATATAAAGGTGCCAGCTTGCAGAAGACCCTGGAGCTACTGACCAAGGCTGGCGTTCAAGGGGGGTATGAAGGCAAAGAACTGTTGGACAAAAGCGATGAAAAGATCGGTGTTTACCGGTTCGAGGTACCGTTCCCGGATGGAATGCTTTCAATCATTTATAAGGAATCTAAGGAAGACGGCAAGCTACTGTCCGTAAATGTAATGGACTAGATCGAATAAAAGTTAAAAATTTTGATACCGGTGAGCAATATTGCGTCTATATCGATGGGCTCGAGGAATCCGCGTTGGACAGATGGTTGACTATGCGAACGAGAGCAGGTTCCGTACCGAACGTCCGACCGGGACATCCTGTCAGGCCCTCTTTCATGGACAATATCACCGGGGACAGTTCAACCGGGCACTTCGGATCGAATCGGCAGAACCCGTCCAAGTCGATTACATCACGTTCGTGAGGCTCTAACGTGGCCTATTAATCACGATCACTCGGAATGGGATTGGCATTGTTCTAACGGATACGATAGCAAGACAAAACAGGCCGCTGATAAAATCAACGGTCTGTTCATCTAACGGGCAGTTTTGCTGAATAGATCTGGAAAAAAGGAAAGTGAATTATACATATACCTACTATATACTAAGTTCTTCCACTTGCTGAGTACGTGAAGCGTCTGACCTCTCACGGTTGGGCTGCGGTCAAGAAAGGATAAGATCGTCAGGTAGATTTGCCTGGTGGTCCTTCGTGTGAGGGGAGGAGATATCCGGCAGATGCGATAGTGATCAAAAGCCACCCATGACGTACGTGCGTCATGGGTGGCTTTTGATCATTTTCATACGTTCAGGAGGGGGCCGTGGTGCAATTATTGCGTGAAAATGACCCTGGAACGGCCATTCTTCGTATCCATTTCCGAACCGGACTTACTTGACCGGCCCCATCCAGGTTGTAATCGTCTTCTTCTGGTGCGGCAACGGCGGTTTCAACTTCCCGTTATCGATCAAATGCTTCAAAATATAAGCGACCAGCCGGCCTCCGCCGGTATTGCCTCTCACCATGTAAGCAATCTGCGGCTCCAAATGCTTCGGCTGATTTTGCAGGAACAACTTGAGCATTTTATCGTAGAGCTTGCCGACAGCGGGCGCATACAGGGCGGACAAATCCGGCATTGCCTTGTTCAACCGATCCAGCGTTTGCGGAGAGTCGATCCAAACCGCATTGAACTTGTACCCCTCCTCCGTCTTGCGGATGTACCCCTTCTCCAGTAGGAACGAATATTGCTCGCTGTTCTCTTCGTTGTCGGGCAGTTCCCCTTGTTGGAACGCATGGCAAATCTCGACATTCCGGTATTCCAGGAAACGCCAATTCACCTGGCGGTCGCTCCAGTACGTATTGAATTGCCACAAGTATAAGGGACTGTCTTCGACGTAGCGGAGACTCGGACCGAAGGTGACGTAACTACTCAGATCAAAACCCGGATCGTCATTGCGGCTCCGGTTCAACGCCGCATAGGCAATATACTGCCCTCCGTCCTTTCGCATCGGCGCGACCGCATCGAAGTTGTCGCCCGCCGGCATGCTTCGCCAAGATTGCTCCTCGACGTTCTTGGGCAGCAAGGTCCAGAGCGGGAAGTTATAGTCGCCGTCCGGAACGTACACTCCGCTATCCTCGACTTGCTGGCGAACTTCCATTAACGCGTCGAAATGAACATCGGCCACTTCGGCGGCGCACTCTTGCCAGAATCGATGACCGGCTACGGCCAACTCGAAGAGGTCCCAGACGATGGTGTTGCTTTGATATTTGCCGGGAGAGGTTTGGACGAGAAAATTGTAATCGGCCAGGTGCCGGACTTCGCCTTCCAGCAAAGACGGCGGCATTCCGAGCTCCTCCGCGATTTGATGGACGTTACGCGCCTTGTGATAAGCCGCGTAAACGATATTTTGCGCCAAGGCGCGTCCAAGAAAATCGTTGGTTTCGCCCAGTCTGCCGGCCGAACCGGAATGGCCCATTTCCCCCATGCTGACCGGATTGACACTCAAATTTCCTGTTGCGCGCATACGTTTCATCCCTTTCCTTAACTCCTTTTTGGCCTCACTCAGATGCCACTTCACCGTGTTGACAGGAATGTTCAGAGCAATCGCGATATCGCCGTGTTTAAGCTCGTCATAGTAATGCATGACCACGATCCGGCGATGGATGTCGGACAGAAACGCGACTTCCCGGCGCAGCTCGCGGTAAGCTTCGGTGACCAGCAGCCTGTCAAGCGGCTCCCGGGAAGAGTCGACTGACAGTTCGGACATGCCGTTGATTTCGATCGCTTGGGGAGCGTGCGCACGCTTTTTCAACCAATTCACCCAAGTGTATCGGGCAACCGTCCAGACGTAAGCCTCCAGGCTCCGAATGTCCCGCTTCCCTGAGAAGGATTTCAACAACTGCAGCATAATCTCCTGAGCCAGATCCTCCGCCTCCGCCCGCTGCTTAACCCGGTTCAACGCAAAACCGAAAATCGGTTTGACATAGCTCCGAATCGCTTCCGCCGCTTCTTTTCCGTTATGCCCGATCGAATCCATCTTTCGCCTCCGCAGTTGCATCTGTAATTCCTGACAATCAAATAGTGTGCCAGGCGAAATAAAGGTTGGGATATTTTCAAAAAAAATTTGGACGTCCTACCGGATTACTCAATTAAGGGTCCCACTTTTAGTATATAAAGATACTTTTTTCCGTTCAACTAAGGTACGCTAGTTATAAAAAAGGGTTTTTAATGGAATTTAGATAATTTATCCAGATAAAAATAGGAGGTGCGTAATGTCAGAGAATATTGGAGTTAATGTTAATAAAGTACAGTTGGAAAACTACAACTTTAGTGGATTGGATGCTTCATTAGTTGGTGCGATTAAGTCAGTTACTGATTATTATCAAATTCCCTTAACGACTTCATGGATATATGGCATGATGGGAATTGCTTTCTTACACGTACTTGATGAAAACCTAGTAGAACCCAATGGTGGACCGACTGTGCAAGAGGTTTTTCGTCTTGTACGAAATATAGGATTAGAGATAGATGGTTTGCACGTTTATGCAGAAGGTCAAGACTTTATAAATTTGCAGGCTGAAGCATGGGAGAAGGCTAAACAAGCGATTAGCTTGAAACAACCTGTATTCGCCAAAAATATAGATATCGGAAACCAAACATCGGTTGTCTATGCTTACGATGAAGTCGGTTATTATACACGAACATGGCATACTGGATTTGAGCATAGTGAAGATGTTATTCCTTGGGACTTACTTGGCTTAAGTCAGTGCCCTTGTATCAACTGTGTCAATTATCGAAAGTCAGTCCCCCAAATGGCTAACTCTGTCAGTGGTTTAATATCTTTACACTGGGCAACTCCAACCCAACCGGTAGATGATTTGCCCGCACTTAAAGATGTACTTGGATTTGTTGTTCGTCTAAACGAACAGGGGACCTATACGTGGGCAGAAAAAACATATTTGGTCGGTTCAAAAGCCTACGAAAAATGGTTAATTGCATTGGAAAACAATGATGTTGATAAATACTTTTTCAGCCTTTTTTTAGAGATTCTTTATGAAGCAAGAAGTCATGCAATAAAGTTTCTCAAGGAATTAAAAGGAAGGATTACTGGTTTAAATGAACAAACGATTGATGAAGGGATAAATAAATATAGCGAAGTGGCTTTAAAATACAAAATATTGAAAGAGATGTATCCATATGAAGAACCACGTCAAAGCGAAATAAAACAAAAAGAACGATGTATTGCACTCGTGGAAGAGTTGTATCAATTGGAGAATGATTGCTTCAAATTGATAAAAGAAATTCATGCAAGTTTATGAGTCAAGCCATTAAGCGGGAATCTATAGATTAATAAAACGGGACAGCAGCAATTATGCAGCTGTCCCGTTTTTCCTGGAATGGTGACCATCCGATACCCGCTTATTGTTCTAATTTTACTTTAGCATACTTAGTCATAACGACTTCCGTTATGCCGGCTTTTGTACGAATATCGAATTCATCCATTAATGCCTCCATTAAATAAATACCGAGTCCGCCTACTGGCAGCTCACTCACAGCTGTTTGTCGAAGCGGCTCTCCTTGAACATGCAATTCTGGATTTGCAAACTCCGGACCTTTGTTTTTGATATAAATTGAAAGAGCAGTATCATCGAATTCATAACAAATATCAATAACGTCATCGTTAAGCTCATGATAACCATAGAGCACGGCGTTATTGCACGCCTCTGAAGCTGCCACCTTCATATCTTCAATGTCTTCATATGAATAGCCCAACTTAGAGGCTATTGCATAAAGATTGATTCTGACGATATCGATATAATCCGCATGGGCCGGTATTTGTAATCGAATGGCGTTCATGCTTCAGCTTCTGTCCCTTCTGTTAAATATTTGGTGATACCTGTCAAATCAAAAAGACGTTTAATGCCTGGCGGTGTTTCGATAACGAAAAACGGTGCGTTTAATCCAACACGCAGCTTAAGTATCGAAACAATAATGCCGATGCCGGTACTATCGATATAAGTTAATTGTTTAAGATTAAGCACTAAATCTTTGTCCGTACGGCTAATAACGGGTTCAAGCGTATCCCGCAGCTGTTGTACAACAGATAAGTCAAGTTCACCTATGAGATGAAGAATATATTGTTCGTTCGTTTCTTCTTGTACGATTCGAAATGGTTCAACTTTCATTCCTTTCACTCCATTCCTCTATGAAAATAAGTAATCGATTTGAGCTTATTTGAATCGGCATCGATAAAAATTTTTAATAAAGCTTGATCACGCTCGAATACGATACCATCCTCTGTAATATAATCAGGTTCCCCAAGTGCTGCTTTTAAATTTTCAACCGTTGCCGGAACAGGAATATCATCAATAAGCAACGTTGTTGCCCCTTCCAAAACTTCAACGTAATCTAGGATATTATCACTAAAGATAACATTCATTCCAGGGTAATGAAAAATAATAACTCCTTTGAAATACTCATCCTCAGTTACGAAATCGGGCTCGCCGATCTTTGCAATGACACTGCTTGGATCATCGTAGAGAGAAATGCCATTGACAGTTTGAAGCTTAAATTGCTGCCTCGATTGCTTCATTTCAATTGTTTCAGTCGAAGGGGTCACATAAGCTGTTGTCATTATGTTGGTTCCTTCGATTCCTCCGGTTCCTTCACCAAAATCTCCTGTTAGAGAGAATATGCTCCCGACCAGATAACCGATGATCATAACGACCTTCATATGAACTCCCTCCTACAAAATAGACTAACTTAAAATAACTTTAATTATATTTACACCTTTCTCACTTTTTTGAAACAGATCTCACCTAACTATGATTTGGCTGTAAGCATAACGATACATATATCATCCTTCTGATTGCTGCTGCCCATTTCAGTATCTGCAAAGAGCTCAGCAGGCTCCATCATGTTGTCAAAGGTTAACTGCTCAAAAAGCATATCCAGCTTATGTTCGGAATTATCCCCCATGAGATCAAGCAGTCCATCCGTATAAAGCACGATCTTCATCTGATCCTCGTACGAAATCTTTCCTTTTTTTATCTCTATACTATCGAATAAGCCAATTGCGCAGCAGCCCTCTGTGAGCCATTCCTCTCTATCCTTTAAGATCAACTTGCCAGGCGGATGTCCTGCATTGACATATTCAATCGTTCGGTGCTGCGTATCTACAACTAAATAAATGGCTGTAAAATAATAATTGAGTAATTCTTCCTTTCTATATAGCTGCTTCATATGGCGATTAAGCTCGTGCATAACCAGTTCCGGATCTGTCATACGAATAATCGTATCCCTCAAAATAGAGGATATGTACATACACACCAATGATGAAGATATGCCATGCCCCATCACATCCAGCAATATAACGCCATAACGGTTATAATCAATGCGGTACCATGCATAAAAATCCCCAGCAAGCTCAGAGGAAGGTTGATAAACCGCGCTGATTGCTATATTTTCATCATTAAGCGGTTGGCTTAAAACATTTCGTTGAACCTTCTTTGCAAGCTCAAGCTTAAATTTCATACGCTTGTCTCTTTCCTTATGCCTATCCATTTCCTTCTTCAGTCTTAATGCAGAACGAATGCGCGCAAGCAACTCCATCTTATTAATCGGCTTCATCACATAATCGCAAGCGCCCGCATCAAGCGCCTCCGCCATTTTGAACGAATCGCCTAACGCTGTTACAAATATAATGGGTAAATCTTTATATCGTTCATCCTTCAAAATGGTTCTGCATGCTTCTAGCCCATCAATTCCCGGCATCATCATATCCATTAAGATGAGATCTACATGCACCTTCTTGACTAAAGGCGTTTCCATATCCAGAAGGCTGTATAGCTCATTTGCAGAAGAAACTATCCTTAAATCCTCATAGCCGGCTTTGTTTAGGATTGCCTTAATAATAAGCTGATTTGTAGCATTGTCATCCACAATGATAATACTCATTTTTAGGCACTCCTTTTCTTGTTTCTGTCCCTCCTATATTGAGCAAAGCGTCTTGACTAGTCAATCATGATCCATATTTTTCTATAGAAGTAAGCCAAGGCCTACCCATACGGGTAGGCCTTACTGATTAACGACTTAGAACCTTTAGTAGTATGGATAATAGTAAATTGTAGGATCAAACTCAACACCGTCATATTCTTTCCCGCTCCATGCGATGACCAACACTTTATCTTGGTCCATTTCACGCTCAAGCCGCTCCGCGTCTCGCTCGGAAATACCCAGAGACTTCATTTTCGCACGCAATTCATCTCCATGAGATCTGAAATGATTAGCTATTGCTGTTATGAGTCCTTCTTCAGCGATACCTATTTTCTCAGCATCGGTATGATCGGTAATACGATTCGTACGGTCCTTATCATGAGTCAATACGAAGATATTGCCTTTGGCGTAACCTTCCAATTGGAACTTACGCACCTCCTCACGAACCTGAGCAATGCTGTTCACCGTGTGTACTTTCGTTTTAAGATTTGTCATTCGTAACGCCTCCTTTAATTTGTTCGTCTTCGACCGAAGATGAGCGATATGATTAATAGAACAATAAATACGAAGAACAATATTTTTGCGATTCCCGCTAAAGCGGAAGCAATTCCTAGAAATCCAAAAATGCCGGCAACGATCGCAAAAATGAAAAATAGGAAGGACCAAGCTAACATCGGAATCACCTCACTTTCTAAAATAGGTGTGTGGTAATGGCGGCTTATGACACTATTAACCATCCTCCCCCTATTTGAAACGGTGAAAATAAATTGTTTCAGAATCGATAGAATCGGTTAAGAAAATATACTTAGCAAAATGAAAATAAAAAAGGATGGTGAAGATCAATGGAAAATAAACGAATTCACGTCAATGGCATTGATATCGTCTATAAAGAGTGTGGAAGCAGCACAGAAGATTACACAGTTGTATTGCTACACGGTTTTTGTGGCTCATCCCTTTACTGGGAAAAAGTTTATCCTATGCTATGTGAACAATATCGCGTTATTATGCCCGATCTTCGCGGCCACGGCGAATCTTCCAGTCCTAGCGGCAACTATTCGATGCGTGTAATGGCTGATGACATTGCCGCTTTGTTGGAAGCGCTCCAGATTGAAAAAGTCGTTATGTTCGGACACTCCTTGGGCGGATATGTTACAGCTGCCTTTGCGGAGCATTATCCCGACAAGCTTGCTGGCTTCGCCCTCATCCATTCCACGGTGCTTCCTGACTCAGATGAAATCAAACAAAAACGTATTAAAGAGATGAAAGAGATACGCGAAAAAGGAATCACAGCTTACGTTAGTCGTTTCATACCCAGTCTTTTTAACGATAAGAAGCTTAATGAATGGCAAGCCGAAGTGGATGAGATGATTCAGGTAGGGCAGCAAATGAAACCAGAGGCCGCTATTTCTTTATTAGGGGGAATGATGCAGCGGCCAGACCTCAGCCACGTACTCACCGATGCCAAATTTCCTATCCTTCTTGTTGCCGGTGCTGAAGATCGAGTGGTTTTACCCGAAGTCACATTTTCCGTTAACAATCAGGGTTCGCCCGAGTCAACCTATCAACATCCCCATGTTCAAGAAACGATGTTTGAGGATGTCGGACATATGAGTCTAATCGAGGTGTCGGCTCAGCTTTCTAGAACTATGGTTTTGTATCTCCAGACGCTTATGGAGAACGAGGCGACAAGAAATGAAGCGGAGTCGGACAGTGCTTTTCTTTAGTAACACATGTTGCAATCGTAGCATATTTTAATCTTGGTCTTTGTGCAACGCTAATTTTTTTCCGCCCACTTCTTGACAAAACAATTTATTAGGAATACGATGACGAAGGAATTTATCACGACCTCGTTAGGTGAGGCTCCTATACAAACATAGGCCACTGCCCGGAAATATCGAAAGATGCCAATGGGTAGAACAGGAACTGTCGGATTAAGGCTTTTCTTAAGGTGGCTAAGGGGGAACCCTTTACGTTGTATAGTGCCAAAACTCAACTAGGGGGAGCGAAAAGTGTTTTTGTGCGCTTTTTTAACCCTCTAGGCTAGGGCGTGTCTGAATACTCCGAGGGGAGCAGATGTTGCCGAATTTTCGTTCCATGCAAGGAACTTTTGAGAAGGCGTACCGGGGGTACGTCGAGCAAAAGTGACGAAGCAGGGGGCGAAAAGGCGGTGATAGATGCCCCTGAGCGAGGTTTCAGACGCGCCCTTACTGGAGGGTTTTTCATTTTATCAAACAAAGGGGGGAACATGTCAATGGATAGTGGACCAAGTTGCCGATTATGCAAAATGGAATCTATATCCTGTACAGAGAGCACACCGGGTATTAGGTGCCTCAGCATGTTCCCCATACTTTATTTTCCATTCCCCATTGTTGGGCGAGTGAATTTAAGTATGCGAATTTGACATGCGAGCATCAAATCGGCCATTTCGCCTCCCCGGCCCTCTCTGATACAAGAGAGGGTTTTTTTGTGTCCACATTGCAAGAAGATGAGACAGGGCGGCTTTCAAGCCGCACGAGGAGGAAATGGAAAATGAAAAGAACAATCAAAGACAATGAAATGCTGAATAAAGAAATTGCAGAACGGTTAATCCAGTCTTCCACCATGATGGAAGAAGATTTAATGGAGGACTTGAACACAAGTCCCGATGGTCTTACGGAGGCAGAGGCAAGAAAACGGCTCGACCAGTACGGTAAAAATGTAATCGCACACGAGAAAACGCCGGCCTGGTATTTGCAATTGCTCGGTTGCTTTAAAAATCCGTTCATTTTGATCTTGATTGCACTTGGGATGTTCGCTTATTTTACTGACGATCCGGAAGCCCTCATCACCATTTCAACGATGGTCACCATCAGTGTAATCATTACCTTTTCGCAGGAATTTCGTTCGGCGAAAACAGCTGAGAAGTTAAAAGCGCTGGTCAAAACAACGGCGACAGTCACTCGTATAAACGACGACAGCAACTACGAGAAAAAGGAAGTCGATCTCGAAGTCATCGTTCCCGGGGACGTCATTCATCTTGCCGCAGGCGACATGGTTCCGGCGGATATCAGACTGATTGCTTCCAAGGATCTTCATGTCGGAGAGTCCGCCCTTACAGGAGAAGCTATGCCTGTTGAGAAAATGGATACATTGCCACGCGGTGTATTCAAGCTGGCGCACAAACATCAGCCAAAACCTACGAATGCTCTTGAACTGGGCAATGTTTGCTATATGGGGACGAATGTGATTAGCGGTTCAGCTAAAGGCGTGGTCGTTTCCACTGGCACTAAAACCTATTTCGGATCTATGGCGAGCACGCTGATCGGCACACCGACGCTGACCAGCTTTGACAAAGGAATCAAAAGCATTACCTTTGTGCTGATTCGCTTCATGTTCATCATGGTTCCGATTATTCTATTGGTTAACGGCTTTACCAAGGGCGATTGGTGGGAAGCATTGCTGTTCGGAGTATCCGTTGCAGTTGGGTTAACACCTGAGATGCTCCCGGTTATCGTCTCCGCTAATCTGGCCAAAGGCGCGGCTGTCATGGCTCGAAATAAAGTCGTCGTCAAAAGACTCAATGCCATTCAAAACTTCGGTGCGATGAATATTTTGTGTACGGACAAAACCGGAACCTTAACGCAAGACAAAATCATTATGGAAAAACACCTCGATATTCATGGCCATGAGGACAAAAAGGTTTTGGAATATGCGTATTTGAACAGCCTTCATCAAACCGGTTTAAAAAACCTGCTGGATGTGGCCATTCTTGAGCATGCCGAATTGACCGAAGTACTTGGTGCAGAAAGAAATGATAAGAAGGTTGATGAAATCCCTTTTGACTTCAACCGCCGTCGTATGTCTGTTGTTCTGGAAAATAGCGATATTGGGCATCTTCTAGTATGCAAAGGTGCAATGGAAGAAGTGCTCAGTATTTGCTCGCATGTCGATGATAACGGGCAGATTGAACCTATTACAAAGGAAATTAGCGAGAAAGCGATAATGCTCGTGAATGAACTCAACGCCGATGGGCTTCGTGTGCTGGCCGTCGCAGCTAAACAATTTCCCGTGCGGGAAGAAACTTATGGCTTAAAGGACGAAAAAGGGCTTACGCTAATCGGCTATCTTGCCTTCCTTGATCCACCGAAGGAATCGGCCGTCGAAGCGATTCGGGCGCTCAAGGAAAATGGTGTCGATGTCAAAGTCATTACAGGGGATAATGCGGCGGTAACCCAAAAAGTATGTAAAGACGTCGGATTGCCATTCACGAGCATTGTGCTCGGAAGTGACATTGAACGGATGACCGACGAGCAATTGGCCGACATTGCCGAAAAAACGAATGTATTTGCTAAAGTGAACCCTCTTCAAAAAGCAAGAATTGTTCGGGTACTCAAAGGGAAAGGTCACACGGTTGGATTTATGGGGGACGGGATCAATGACGCCATCTCTCTAAAGGAAGCGGATGTCGGTATTTCCGTAGATACTGCCGTCGATATTTCCAAGGAGTCTGCAGATATCATATTGCTTGAAAAAAGTTTGATGGTTCTGGAAAAAGGCATCATAGAGGGGCGCAAAACGTTTGGCAACATTATCAAATACATCAAGATGACAGCCAGTTCGAACTTCGGCAATATGTTTAGCGTTCTGGTAGCAAGTGCCTTCATTCCATTCATGCCTATGCTGCCGATCCATCTGCTCATCCAGAACCTAATGTATGATATTTCGCAGCTTTCGATTCCATGGGACCAAATGGACAAAGAATATTTGAAAACGCCGAAGAAATGGAATGCGAAATCGGTGAGCCGTTTTATGGTCTTTATCGGACCGATCAGTTCGATTTTCGATATCACCACCTATTGCTTGATGTGGTATGTGTTTTCGGCCAATTCGGTCGAACATGAATCGTTGTTCCAGTCCGGCTGGTTTATCGAAGGCTTGCTATCGCAAACGCTCATCGTACACATGATACGCACACGGAAAATTCCATTTATCCAAAGCAGGGCAAGTCTCCCGGTCATGCTTCTTACAGGTGCAATCATGGCATTCGGGATTACCTTTCCTTTCACCAGCTTTGGCTCAAGTGTCGGTCTCCAGCCGCTGCCGATGAGTTATTTCCCTTGGTTAGTCGCTACACTGCTGAGCTACTGCGTCTTGACACAAATCATCAAGACATGGTACATCCGCAAATTTAAAGAATGGTTGTAATTGATAAAACCAAGATGGGGAAACAGCGCAATTATTCATTAAAAATTGCGCTGTTTCCCCATCCATCGTTTTCATCAATAATGTCCTCATCCCCCGATACTGAAGGGCTTTTTATTAAACTAGTTTTACAGTCAATGTGCCGATTGCTAAATTAACAGCAGATCCACTGGTATTCCTAAGCTTCACTGTTACGGTGTTTGTTGCACTAACTACTGCACTAATTTCAATTCCCGCATTGTACTGGCTGAAAGAAGCTTGAACAATATCACCCAAGGCGCACCCGTTTAATGTCACGGTTGTGGACACTGAGCCATTTGCGGCAATCGATGGCGGGTCGTATGTTTTGGACGATTTTACTCGACTATCAGTATAACTTACAGTGCAGTTTTCAGTATTATCTGTTTGAGCCAATCCTGAAGCAGAGAACTTAAGCGTACCGGCCAAAGTGCTTTCAAACTTAACAAGAGAGCCCAGCAAATATTGCTCTTGGTGATAGTTGACAATAGTAACACTTGGGGTAAATGCGCCAGATGTATGCATGCTGTATATAAAATTATTATGAACTGTTGTATTGATGCTTAAGCCACTAACCTTAATACTCTTAAATTTACATCCTATAAGTTTACTAGAGTTAACTAAAGCACTATCGATAACAATATTGTCTATAATAACGGTTGGATTGTTCACCAGCCCATAATCAAGATCATTTACAACAATATCCGATAGATACAAGTAAATAATTTTAGTATCAGCAAATGCCAAATATCTAGGGAAGTGCATTTTCCCTACCACATTTACAGTGTCAGCGACAATATTGTCAATAAGACCAGCCGTGATGTTGAAATCTGTTTTGAACACACCTGAATTAAGCGTCAATTCTTTAATGTAAACGGGCAATCGAACAGATAGTATGCCGCGCGGATTAGCGATGCTCATAGTATTTATTTGAAACTTACGTTTTATAGACTCATCTGAGATGCTGCCCGCATAAGCCTCAATACTTCCTAAAGTATCAGTGACTTGAATTGAATTAAAAATCTGAAAATCGCTTTTTCTTTCAGCTTTAAATACACAGTGTTGCTCGCCATTTGTGTACTTCATGCATGATGATCCGTCAATCACATAATTACCCAATTCAATTGATAGACCGCCAACCTCAGGCTCATGTTGAATTAAATTTGTTACTAATGATCGACCAGATGCCGCATAATAATCATCGCGGAATACCCCTGAAAAATTATTCGACTCAAGATCAAATGTGTGCGCCACCAAGTACGCGCCAAGATATTCGCCAAACATATTATCTACAAATATTTTATCCAAGAATACATTGCTACAGCTTATATTATAAGAAACCGCAGGACTCTTGAATGAAATATTTTTTAAACTTAACTGATACTTTGATTTTGTTGCATCCGTTATAGGGTAAACAGCACCAGAATCAGGGTGGAACTCACAAACGAATCCACACATAAATCCATCCATATTTTGCGATGTAATAAGATAGTCAGCAACATATGGATCAAAAACCACATTATCTAGTTCAAATAAGCCTTCTCCATTTAAATCGTCTGGGGCGAACAGGATGCAATTTGTTCCTTGCTTTAATTGATTGGTCTTATCGTTAGAAATCCTTATATTTTTAAGGCGGTGCGGTTTCCTGAACATTAATCCCTTAATAACTGAGCCTGCACTATTAGTCCAACGGGTAGTTGTTGGAGTCATCAAGTCGAAGTTATGGAAATCAATCTCATATTCTCTGGTGTCTGCGTAAGCAATCATTCTATCCATTTCGACAGTTTGGTCTAATGTGGCCCCACTACGAATACCAAACTTACGTATATCAAATGTATCTCGAAGAAGTGCGAATTTGCCGTTATTTAATGGAATAGCGTAATCTGTTGAAGCGTTTGAAATCAGATAAACCGCGCCACCTTCGTCAAAAATATTGTAATAGCCAATTGTCCTTACAACATCGCCGTCGTTTAAGTTCGTGCCAATAAGCTCACTCATAGTTTTGAGCATTAAAATTGAACCTGTCATTATTTATCATCCTCATCCAAGCCGACTTTGCGGTTAATGAATTTATCAACCCAGGTACGACAAAACATTCAATGAAGAAGCAGTCAGATTGAGCGATGAGATTGGCCCCAGGAAAGCCGCCGAGCAGTTAGGCGTAGCCTACTACACTTTGCAGGGATGGAGAAAGCAAAGAATCCTGCACGGCGACGGGGCGCATATCGGAAATATCGACCAACAGCCCGCGCGGACCGGCGCGTGAACGGATTCCAACTTATCGGGATGATCGTCACTCTGATGTCTATTCTTTAACGCTGCCGACGGTAATCCCTTTAATGAAATATTTTTGCAGGAACGGATACACCAGCATAATTGGGAGCGCACCCAAAAAGATTTGTGTCGTTCTCAGTGTTCTCTCGCCCAGATTTTGCAAAATCCCTGTATTGTCGAGCGTGATAGACTTCACGTTTATAGCCGTTACGAGCGTGGAAAGATACGTTTGCAGCGGATACTTATCCGGCGAATTCAAGTACAATATCCCGTCAAACCAGGAGTTCCAGTGCCCGACAATGGTAAAAAGCCCGATCGTTGCAATAGACGGAAGTGAAATGGGAAGGAAAATTCTCCACAGAATAGACAGGTAATTGGCGCCGTCAATCGTAGCCGCTTCCTCCAATTCTTTAGGAATTCCTCTGAAAAAGTTGAGCATCATGACGGTATACCACACGTTCAGTGCTCCAGGCAAGATGAGCGCCCAAATCGAGTCGATCAGCCCTGTTTCCTTGATCACAATATAGGTGGGAATAAGTCCGCCGCCAAAAAACATAGTAATCGCAAAAAACCAGACGTACACCGTGCGAAAACGAAACTGTTCGTTTGTTTTGGACAACGGATACGCGGTAACGAATACGAGAAGCATGTTAATGGCAGTGCCGAGCACCACTCTCTCGACCGATATGACGATCGATCGGAGAAATTCCACTTTCTGCCCGAGAAACCGATAGGCATCCAGCGTGAACTCGACCGGCCACAGCCTCACTTCGCCGGCGGAAGCCGCGGCATTCGAGCTTAACGATACGGAAAGCAGATGAAGGAAAGGTACGATTCCGAGCAAAGTAATCAGGGAAAGCGCGATGGAATTGACGATGAGAAATGCTTTCCTGCTTAACGACTGTTTGTAAAACATGATGATCATCCACCTGCCCTTAGAATATTCGATAGTTGCTGAATCTGTAGGCAATGTAGTAGGATGTGGACACCAAGCCGACCGATATGACGGATTTAAACAACCCGATTGCAGCGGCTGCGCTATACTGCTGGTCAAAAAGACCGAGCCGATACACAAACGTGTCAATGACGTCTGCGCTCTCATAAACAACCGGATTGTACAAAATCAAGATTTGATCGAACCCGGCGTTCAATACGTTACCAAGGCTCAACGTACTTATCAGAATGATGATAGGCGCCATGCCCGGCAAGGTGATATGAAACATCTGCTTCCATTTGCCCGCTCCGTCGACTTCTGCGGCTTCATACAGACTGGCATTAATGCCGACAATCGCCGCCAAGAAGATAATCATGTTATAGCCCATGCCTTTCCACACGTCTGAACCGACCAGAATGCCGACAAACCAATGATTGCTGGCCAAAAACATAATCGGCTCTATACCGAACTTCGACAGGATGGCGTTAACCGGCCCATCCAACGAAAAAATTTCGAACATGACGCCGCCAAGTACGGCCCATGAGAGAAAGAAAGGTAAAAAAATGCTCGTCTGAACGATTCGCCTAAACCAATCTTTCATTACTTCATTAAGCAGTAGAGCCATAGTCAGAGGCATGACTAGTCCAAAAACGATTTTCAGAAAAGAAATCAGGAACGTATTCCATACGACTTGCTTGAAATCCGGAAGGTTAAACACGTATTCGAAGTTTTTCCATCCGACCCACTCCGATTGAAAAAAGCCCCGCACCGGCTGATACTTTTCAAAAGCCATAACAATTCCGAACATCGGACCGTAGGCATAAAGCAGCGTAACCAGCACTCCGGGGATGAGCAAGAAATGCAAGGGCAGTTCCAATCTAAACGGTCTCCTACGTGCCTTTATATTCTTCATCATGTGGTGCCTCCAGTGCTAGACAAAAAAGAGGGAAGGGGAGATTCAATGGCTACCTCCCCTATCCGTCTGATTCCTATAGATTACTTCACCGCATTTTTTTCATACCATTCGTTAACTTCTGCGGTAATATCGTCTCCGCCAAGTTTCCTCCAGCTTCCAACATACTTATCGAACTCGGAAATCGGCGTCGCGCCCATGATCATTTTGGTGAAGGTTTCGTTAGTCAGCTTGTTCAGCGATGCGCCTTTTTCGACTTGCGTCGGCGTCGGCGGACCATAGTACTCGTTCAGGACATATTTGCTCGGATCTTCTTCGGTTCTCAGCGCCAGGGCAACACCGCCGTCTTTAGCTACCCTACTGTAATACATACCCCATGCGGTATTGTCTTTCGGGTTAGCCCTATATTTCTTCGCGGCATCGAACCAGGTTTGCGCTTCGCCCAAACCGACGAAGTCCTCCGGCAGCTCGAGCTTCTCCTTATTGGCATCTAATGCTTCGTTAACGGCCAAGTAGATGTCTTTATATCCGCCATAGTACCTTGGTAGAAACCACTCCTGAACGTATCCTGTGCTTGGACCTTTGTAGTCGGGAGAATCTTTCGTTACATATTTTGTGCCTTGCAGCTCTTGGAACAGATTAGCAATCTTGATGGCGGCTTCCGGATTCTTGAAGCCTTTCTTGACGACCATAATCGGACTCAAAACTCGGGAAAGGAGCGTTTTTCCCGGATTCCCGTTCAGTGACGGCAGTTCCAACTGGATCCATTCTGCTTTCGGATCCTTGTCTTTGTTCAGATTGAGCGGCCAGTTCGGATACCACCATTCGCCGAATGAAATGCCGACTTTGCCGGATATGAGATCTTCGCTTTCTTTACTCTCATCTTTCAGAACGAACTCTTTCTCAATAATGCCTTTTTTGTACCACGAATTCAGCCTCTCTAGCGCCGCTTTCGTCTCCGGTTGAATTTCCCCTGGGATTAATTTACCGTCGGCGCCCTTCAACCATGCCAACGGGTACGAACCATTGCTTTGGAAAAATCCTTTAGCATCGAATCCCCATCCGGTCAAAAAGTTTTTAATCAAGGCAATGCCGTAAGTATCTTTTTTGCCGTTCTGATCCGGGTCGTTATTGACGAAAGCTTCGGCTACTTTTTCCAGCTCTTCCATGGAAGTCGGAACCGGCAGATGCAAATTATCCAACCAGTCTTTGCGAATCCATAGCACTTGCGCGCCACCAAAACTGCTTTTTGTCAAGCCCAGGAGCTTGCCGTCTTGAGTGCCCGCTTCCAACCCAAACCCGCCATCGGATTCAATGATTTTTTTCAGCAAAGGAGACGCATAGTTCTTATAAGCTTCCGTCAGATCCTCAAGAATGCCTTGCTCTTTAAACTTCATAAACGTGCTATAATCGACCACCATCATATCCGGCAAGTCACCCGATGCGATCGCCAGATTGAATTTTTGATCATACTGATCGGCAGGGACGGTCCATTTGTATTTGAGTTCAATATTCAACATTTCTTTCAAATCTTTCAAGTAACCGTTCGTTTCCGGGGTCAAACCTGGCATTGCGTTTGCATCTTCAGGCGGGTTAAAACCAAGAACTTGCGTCACGGTAACCGTCTCTGGATATTTGCCTAACGGTTCGTAGCTGATAGGTTCAGCTGATGCCGAACTACTGGCAGATGGAGTGTTTGTCGGAGACGGGTCGATCGATTGTGCCTCGTTGTTTTTGCTGCATGCGGCTAAAAGCGTAGATGCCAGCAACGTCGTGATCAGTGCAGCATGGGATGTGATTCTTTTCATTTCTGTCTTGCCTCCCCTTTTCGATTTCAGTTGATTGTGCATATCGCTTACACTTTTATGATAAGGGCGGCAATTCGACGCAACAATACAAGAATCTTTACTTGCTTCTGTTCTGTTTACCACTTGTTTTGAAGGGTTTCCCGGTACTCAAGAGGGGTTCTACCCGTCATTTTTCGAAAAAAGGCCGTGAAATAAGAAGGTGATTCAAAACCGAGCTTGAGAGCGATCTCGTTCACCTTCAACTGCATATTCCCCAACATAGTTATTGCGGCTTGGGCTTTAGTCGCATTCATGTATTCAGATATGTTGCGTCCCGTGTTTTGCTTATAAAAGCGAGAAAGATAGGAAGGATTGAAATAGACGGATTCCGCTATGCGGGCTAACGAAAGATCGCCGCCCAGGTTCTCTCCGATAAACTTGTGAATCCGCTCGATAAGAATGTGCTCCCGGTCTGCCGATTTCCCTGACTCCCACATAGAGAATCCCTCGTGCATTCCGAGATCGATGACCGCCATCTTTTGTCCGAACTCCATGCTTTTTTGGAGCGCGGATTTGAGCAGTCCGAATTGTTGTCCGACTTCGTTCCAATTTAACCTGTCCCCGCTTACGACAAACGAAATTGTGATGCCGAGTAAATCTTTGCAATCATTTTGTACAGGTTCTAACATTGCCTTCAAATAGTTCGCGTCCGTTGCCGGCTGTATAAACCACACCAGTACGGAATGGTCGGAAACAGTAGATTCTACCTGGAATGCGGCAAGCAAATGCCTCGCGAAAATTTGTTGAATGTCATCGAAAATATCGTGCTTATTCGAATAGGAGACGCCTTCTTCCCATTCATCCACTTTGCCGACAATCATCAGAATAGGCAGTTCCCGATCCAAGTGAAGCTCGAGCCTCGCAAAATGATCACCGCGCAAAATAGAGGATGCGGACTCTCCCAGCAGCAGCGCTTCGAAAAACTCCTTTGTTAGCAGAGGCTTAGCTACAGTTGCTTGCTGCCGGGCGTTCTCCAGTATATCCCGATTTCTATTTTCTTCATCGATTCTAGTAATCGATGCTTTTACCGCTTCGACTATCGGTTCTATTCCTTCGGTTTTCAATATATAGCTGCTTACATTTCTCTGAATTGCCGAATAGGCATAATCGAACTCGCTGTACCCAGTCAAAATAATCATTCGGCAGGCGGGCCAATACGATTGAATATCCTCTGCGAGATCCAGCCCGTTTCTACCGGGCATTTGGATATCGCTGATCGTAATATCGATTTTCGTTCTTTTGACGATATCCAAGGCTTCTTCAGCCGAATACGCTTTGCAAATATCAAGTTCAAGCTCCTTCATCTCTTGAAAATGCTGCGTTAATCCGTCCACGATGCTCGGCTCGTCATCGACGATCAGCAATCTGTACATGGTTAAGCCCCCGTTCCTCTATAGTCAATGACAATATCCGCCTTCAATCCACCGAGCGGGCTTCTGGAAACAAAAACTCCGCTACTCATCCCGTACTTCAGGCGGATGCGACGGCTCACATTGATAAGTCCCGTTTTTTCCTCTTGTTGCGAGTCATTGGCTAGCTTCTTGTTTAGCGAATGCAGATCCTCTTCGGCAAGCGCTGAACCATTATCCTCCACGGCGACATGAAGCACTTGATCTTCATAGGTTATGGTGACGGTTACCTTCCCTTGCTGCATTCTGTTCTTGAAGGCATGCTCGAATGTATTTTCCACCACTGGCTGGATCACGAATCGGGGAACCATTAACGAACGGCAGGAATCCGGCACTTCACCCATTTCTATATGAATTCGGTTGGAAAACCGGATGCTTTGAATGTCGCAATAATTAAGAGCGTGTCGATATTCGTTATTCAACGGAACCTCATCTCTGCCGCTTCGCGTTACGAACTCATAATAGCTCCCCAGTTTTTGCGCCAGCAATGACGCGCTTTCGATGTCCCCGCTCTGGCAAATCATATAGATGTTGAAAAAACTGTTATACAAAAAATGCGGATTAATTTGCGACTGCAGCTGTTTTAGCTCCGAATGTTGAAGCGCGAGCTTTTGTTCGTAGTTTTCCTGGATCGATATCTTTAACTTCTCGATCAGCCGTTCGAAGCTCCGGAACAAATAGCCGAACTCATTGCCTTTTTTCGGGCGGAATGAAATGTTTAAATTGTCGCTCTCTACTGTTCTGAAGGCATGAATCAATTCTTTCAGCGGTTTATGAATCATCCAGTTTACAGATAACGAGAACACAATAATGATCGCTACGGATACGAGAGAGAGAATGACGGACCAACGATTAATTTGTTTCAACGGTTCCGTGATTTCATCTTGATTGATATAGGTATAAAGCGTCAGACCTAACATGCTAATCGGACTAAATGCAATATTGTAGGTTTGATTGTCCACTTTCAATTCATCCGGCGTATTGGGCAAATGCGCGAACAAAGAGGCGAGAACCGCTTTCTGATCTCCATTTTGGCTTGGAAGCGAGATCTTGTTGCGAAGCTGCGAATCGGCGAGGAAAGCGCCGGAATCCGAATAATTTTGTACTAATGCGTTCAAAGTTTCTTTCAGCTTGTTGGTAGAAATCTCAACGTATGTCAGAATATTTTGATTATTGGCAGACTCTATGAAGAACACCCTACCACCTTCGAAGTAGGAAGGAAATTTTGAATTGCCGAAATTTAATTTGTTAATGATTTCGAATTCGGGATTAGGCGCTTTCGTTATTCCGCTTAACGTAGAAATCGTCCGGCCGAAGGATTTAATATACACTCCGACATTGGTTATATAGTTGCTTGAATTTCGCATTGTAGCCAATCGATCCTTCACTCGATTGACCAGTTGCATTTCTTCATAACCCTCCAGTTGCTGACCGAGAAAGCTAAGCTTTTGGAGATCGGAATCGTTCATGAATTGGAGCTGTAAATTACGGATAAATTCGATCTGATTGTCCAATTGTTTGGCGTAGAAGCTCACTTTGGATTTCATTGATGTGGAGATCTCTTTTTTTATGTGGGAAGCCCCGATCCAGTTCATCCCTAAATTGATAAGATATACGGGTATAAGAAGAAGGATAAAAACAAAAATAATTTTTTGGTATACATGCTTCTGCTGCAATTTGGACAACATTGGCGCCGTCCCCCCCATTATAAGAAGTTATGTGTAGTCGGACTATGATTCTATTATAAGGGCGATCAGCAAGTTCAACGCATGTAGAGAAAAAAAGCACCCGAACGGGCAACAGCGAGAAATAAAGGAAGCGTTCGACAAAATTGGCCACGGCAGCAGTTGCCGTGGCCAATCCCATTCTCACCTAGATCAATCCCGACTGTTTCAACAATCGCTGAATTGTCGCCGCAACTTCGGCACGGGTCATGAAGCCTTTCGGTGCAAGTGTATCCTGACTTCTACCGGATATGAGGCCAGCTTGCACAGTGTCCGCAACGCCGTTCTTCGCCCAGGCTGATATCGCTGCCGCATCTTCGAACGATTGGAGTGTTGCTTCCGTCGATTGCGCATTCAATTTGTCCCGCAGCCCGGTCAGCTTCATCGCTTTGGCAATAATCGTCATCGCCTGTTCGCGCGTGATTTTGTCGTTCGGACGGAACGTACCGTCACTATACCCATCGATCAGGCCATACGCGTGAGCCTTGTTAATTGCGCCGCTATACCAATCGGTCGCTTTCACGTCCGAGAAGGTCGTTGCACCGCTTTCCAGCTTCAACCCTAGTCCGCGAACGACAATCGCCGCAAACTCGGCGCGTGTAATATCCCGGTCAGGACTAAAATGCCCGCCTCCCGTGCCTTCAATGACCATCCGCGACCCCATGTCGTTGACCGCGCCCTTCGACCAATGATTGGCCACATCCTCAAATTCAACAGGATGCCAGACGACGAAGTACGTACTGTTCGTCAGGCTGTTGATGACAGCATAGTAAGCTCCATCCGTTCCTTTTACCTGCGTTGGCACATGGCGAACTGTACCATCCGCCTCAATCACGACACCTGTTGTTATTTTATTCGGATCAATCCCTGCCGGCAGCGCGATTGTCCGTTCTACATATACGCCAAATTGACTAATCTCTACTGTCTTACCACCATAAGTAGCTGTCACCACAAAGTCAATCGGCGCTGCAACAATTGAAAAATGATTTCTGTTGGCCGCATGATCTGCAAGCTGCTGAATCGCGGCAGTTGTTTCTGCTATCGTTACACTTACTACGATATCCGACAATGCGGGGCGACCGGCAAATTGACTCGCAATGCTGTCGATGTCGATTTGACTGCTTGGCAGCGTGTAGCTTCCTTTGTCGGTTTGCAACACAAGTGTTCCTTCAAGATTTTGCATATTTTTAATCATCTGACCTGTTAGCTCGCCAACAATCGTATTCGAGCTTGAAGCTACCGATATCGTAACAACCACATGCTTTCCTTCCGCTTCCAGCTTCTGTTGCAACTTAGCTGAATCAACTACAATTGTTGTCTTCTTCGTACCGTTCACTTCGCTTGTATGCGCGGTTCCCACACTTTCCGCCTTTCCATTCACTAACACTTTAACTGAAGTATCTGTAGTCGTCGTTTCCTTACCAGGATCGGACGGGGTCGATGTCGTGCCTACTCTAACCGTTACTGCTAACGAAGCAAACGTGCTTGCCGTTGCTTTTACTCGCACCTCGTAGGTTGCTGGCACAAGTCCTGTTACGGATTCGCCGCTAATGCTTATCCATGTGCTGGCTGTGCTTGCTTTGTACTCCATATCTGTCGTTACACCTGTTAGCGTTCCGTTGCCTGCTGCCGGATACGTCTCATCCGTCTTGCCTACGGTTGTCGGCGCTGCCGGGCGAGCTGGTATCGCCACCGTCTGCGCCGCCGAATCCGGCAAGGTGGTTCCGTTACCCGCTTTCACCACAGCTATGCTTTCACCCATCCAACTGCTGTCAATAGCAATGTTGCCCGAACCATCAGCCGTTGCTGTTGCACCATTAATTTTGTATACAGCATTTGGCGTCAAGTCCGTCAACTGCTCCGTCGCATAATTAATTGTAACAACCGGCGGTTCGACTTGATTATCCACTAAGGTAATCGGCCTGAAGAACAGCGGTTGCCAGACTGAAGCGCCTTGCCATCCAATATTAATAAATTCATGGGCACTTTTCCAAAATCCCCGATAGAAATAACCGTACAGCGTCGTGTCTACTAAACCGCTTATACCCAATTGCTCGAATGGGATAGCCTGTACAATTACCCAACGATCATTGTCGGTTCCATCTTCATCCACGATTTGCGCTGATGTGTACCAAGCACCCGGTTCCGAGACAAAATTAGCTCCTTCACGATACACTAGCTGGTCACCTAATGGATTGCCAAAATATACACGAAAGCGCGCAGACGGATCGCCTTGCGGGTTGACTCCGGATAGATAGGTTTCGACATCATCTGATGAACCTTGCCACCAGCTTCCCGATATAGGCGACTTTTGCAAATCGTGGATACGTTCATCAAAATTTTCATAAGCAACATAGAGGTTCGATTCATCCCAAAGCAAACGAACCTTCGTACGCGTACCTGGAACAGGCTTCATATCTGCCGGATCCAGAAAATTGTTAAGAACTGGTGCCTTGCCCCATATTGGTCCGTTCATATTCAGATCAGCCATTATAGCCGAACGTCCTGCATTGCTCTTTACCGCCAAGGCGGTCTCTTCAATTACTCCAACATCTGCAATATTTTTTTCAAATGCTGTTTTGATTGGTGCAATCCGCTGTTTTTGAATATCGTTAGCCACTGACCAGGCTTGATCCAGCGCTGCCTTCATCAGTGCATTATGATGGGCATCACTATAGAACGCTTTAACATAAGCGCCAAGTGAAGTACTCCATTTAATAGTCGTATAGTTATCGTCCCAGGTTTGCTGCAACAAACGATAGTACTCGATCATCGGCTCCGCAGCATTGCCATATGCCTTGCGACTGAATAACTCGATTAGCTCTTGAATATTCGCATTCGGGTTCCAGGTCAACTTGTCGTAAAGCCACATCGACAATGTGCTTATGCCCCACATGCCGTTATCGGCCGGATTATCCACGACACCTTCCGGCAACATCCCGGTGAAGCCGTTTTCCGCATAGAAGCGAAAATCCGCTTGCATACGCGGTCCAATCGGTCTCTCGAAGCCGTTGTTCGCATAAGGGAAACACCCGTAATAATTATATACCAGGATATTATTTGTTTTTTCCTTCCACTCCAGCATATTTGCTTTAATCGCACTGTTCTCGATCGATTCAGTCGACGTGATTGGCAGCTTCATATCTTCATTAATCGGCGCAATCATAATGGCTATATTATCTTCAATCTCGCCAAGCGGCGGAGTTTCTGTGAAGATATAGGCAAATGTCGTAACGGTCGCATCTGCATGCTCTTCCTTAACAAGATTGGCTACCTTATTCAGGAAAGTAAAAAAAACAGTAGACAAATACTTCGGATCACCAGGCTGAACGAACTTACCCTCAGCGTATTCGAATGGCTTCGTATCTTCGGGCTTTTGTGTCGAGTACCAAGTATCTTCTATGCCCACGCCGATATAGCGCACATCATGCTGTTCGAGGAATGCATTAACACTTTCAGCAATAAGTGCGGGCAGCTCCGGATGCCAGAAATTCAGTTGGCTTGCTCCGATCTTATCCATGACGGGATTACCATCATTATCCGTATTCCAAAACTCAGCTTGCTTCTCCTTGCTTAAGCTTTGATAGGTTGGACTGCTAAGCAGCCAGGAATGAAGATTGTGTCCCATATTAACCGGCTCGAGTCCGATCGATTTTTGCCAATTCCAATCACCTGCTGCAAATTCCGCAAATTTGGCGTTCAGCTTGTTGCGGGAGAACATAATTTCAGTCGCAGGATCCGTGTGCTCCCCCCCATTCGCTCCCCGTCCAGTGATGTGCCATCCACGAATCGCAAATGGCGATTTTTCATGATAATTCACCTTGGCCAATGGTATTGTCGGCATAGGATCATACAATGTTCCCAGGTCAATGGCGCGAGTCCACAACACACCTAAATTCGCTTCGATAAAATCATGCACACCGTTAAGCGCACCTTCGGCATTCGCGCCGAATATATAAATCACTTGCTCTTCTTGATTTACGGCAAAGCCATCGCTGCTGCCGATGAATGTCAGGTCATCAGCAAATTTATCCGCTAACACCGGATAGCTGTCAGGCGTAGCGATTAAGATCTTCCATGCATTAGCCGTAAGTTCATGCAGTGAAGTACCAAGTTCCGGCTTAATTCCCATCTCCGGATAAATAATTTGATACATCTTTTTTGAGGGGGAAGAGGTAATGGTAGAATCCACAGGCTCCGTTGCCTCACCCAGATCAAACAGCGTCACATTGTCGATATACAATTCACCTTTAGTGCCTGGCACAAATAGATCCGGCCAGTATGCATCCGAGAAGCCTTCGTCAGTTGGCGAAATGAATTTCGTCTCGTAACGCATCCATTCTGTCGAAGGGGTAACCTGCATTGAAGCATTCGCAATCCCCAAATCCCCTGGTAGAGCTGTTAGGTTAAGATTAATTTGCCCATCCGGGTCTTCGCCGGCGCGCTTCGCATCGAATCCCAATTGATAAACATGATTTCTTTTTACAAACAAATAACCTTGATAAGGGTGGTTTCCATTCCAATTTTTATTCGCCATATCAACGAACAGCACATGACTGCCATCAACTGCATCAGCGTATTCTATTCGAGAGCTTCCTGATTCATATACCCAATCAGAATCAGATTCGAAGCTGCCGTTCTTAAAGATGTTCGGACCATAATCCGGAGCATCGGAAACTTCCACGCGCCCGATCTCCTTAATCGCAAGATCATCCAGCCAGATTGTCCCAGCGCCGACTAAACTGAGGTTGAACCAGCTCAGTGCATATTCCGGATTATTACGTGGATTATTGTAGAACACCAGTCGATGCAAGGTCCAGTCTTCAGATACTTGAAAGGCCTTATCAACAGATCTTTGCAAATCTGAATAATGACTATCCAGTTCCCTTAAGAGCATTTTGACGCCAACTTCTGAAGAAGCATCCCGTTTAGCCCAGAAGCTTAATTCATAGGCATAGCCAGATTTAAATGTGAGAGCCGACTCATAACCCGACGTCGCGTTATCCGGACCTGTAAATTTAATCGACTTATTTCCGCTGTGAGACACCGTTGCATCAGGGTAGAAACCCTCGGTTGGCCACCACGGGCTAAATGAGACCGCTTCGATGTCTGCGTTGCGGAGAATATTCAATCCCTTGTAGTCCACTTTTAAGATTAGCTCTTTGCTCCAGCTGTTACCGCTGCTTACATGAATTTTTAGGTTGTAATTTCCCGACATTGTTAAAGCGTTTATGGTGACTAAGCCGCTGATGTCAACATATGAATGAGCTGCAATACTGATCTGTGCCGCTCCTAGTTCCAATACAGGCAAATCTCCCTCCCCTGTCGGAGGCGTTAATGTCACATCAATTGCTGAATTTGTAGGGTTGGAAACGGTTACAGTAAACGGATAATAACCGATCCCCGTAGCAGCAATGGTCGTTGTACTTAATCCTGCACTTAACGTCGGATTGACAGGATCGCCTCTTAATACCGGAACATTAGCGCCACTAACCAGTTTAAAATGCTTTTGAAGCTCGTTAGCTGCGTACTGTTCCATTGATGAAGCGCTTTCAGAAATGAGGATTTGCGTGTTTGGATTGCCATCAACCGTTAATAACGGGGTTTCAGGGACCACATCCGAATTAGAATCATTCGCATAAGCAGGCAGTGTAAAAGCGCCCAACATACACAAAGCAGTGATAAATGCGAATATTCGTTTCATCCTTCTTGACATTTAATTACCTCCCCGTAATGATGACTCTAACCGGCTACGGAACAGTCTCGCACTCCGTAACCGGTTTCAAACAAAATCTTTTTTCCTAATCTCCGCTAATGAATCCGGTGCCTATCATCACCCCCTTGTCAAAATACTTTTGAATATGCTCTCTATCCCAGCAAATGATCGATGATATAGCGGTCCAGTTCCTCATAATCGGTGTCCTCCCGCCTAGCCGCAACTTCCGCCTCGTTCAGCGAACGCACTTTGTCCGCCAGCCGTTCGGCGACAAACAGGGAATTCGCCAAATGCTTGCATGCCTTCTCGTCGGATTGCGTCCGCAAAGCCTTGACGTCAAGACCGACGTATTCGCCGCCGCTGCCGTATCCGCTTTCCATCAATACGCGCACTTGGTTAAACGCCTGTCGCAGGTTCACCGAACCGAAAGGCCGGTCCTGGTCGAACTTCAAGCCGTTCTGATCGTTCAGATGAACGCCCCACAGCTTCTTGTGCGCAAGGGCAAACGCCATGTCGTCGGCCGGATCGAGTCCGGCGAGCAAAGAGTGTGCCGACTCGATCAGCACGCCGACACGGCTCGGATCGATTGTCGTGTACCCGAGCGCAAGCGCATGGCCAACGGTCGGCACGAACGACTTGTCGACCGGTTCGTTCGGCTTCGGCTCGATCATAATGCGGATTTGTTTGTCCGCCTCGAGCATCCGGTTGATCGCTTCGGTCAAATAGTGAAGCGATCTGGCTGTCGATTTGCTTTCGGGGACAAAGTTGCCTTCTCTCGCAAGCCACAATACGATGTTATTCGTCCCGAGTTCGTTCGCGATTTCGATCGCTTTTTTACTTCTCTCATCCGCATAATCGCGCAGTTGCTTCAAGTTGGCCGTATACGCGCCATCCCTTGTCCGCGCATCTTCCCATAGCCTCGGCGCGACAAATTCCGGCACCAGCCCGGCGTCATCCAATTCACGCTTGAGCTGCTTCGCTTTCGCCCGCAGGCTGTGACTGTCGCAATCGTTCAAATCGGGCACCGCATCGTCGTCATGCAGTTGGATCGCATCAAAACCGATTTCTTTCACCAACTCCAGCTTGCGGGCAAACGCAACTTCATCGCGGACGGGCGGACCGAACGTATCTGCGCCAGTATGAATATTCCAAGGGCCTACCGAATATCGAAATGTTTTTTCCATATATCATCCATTCCTTCCCATTGCTTTGTGGATTGCCTTGATGGCGTCGTCGCAATCTTCATCTGTCAAGCTTTGGTGCAAGCTGATCGCAACAGCCCGGCTCAGCCAATCGAGCGTATTCGGACACATATCCGGCGAATACTCGACATTGCCTGTATAGCTGGCGCAAGTCCATGGCGTATCGCGTTCCGATGCCCCTCGCTTCTCCATAATATAAGTCCAGTTTTTGTAAATATGGCGATCGGCAAAACCGTTATTGTGGATTGTCCCGTTCGGAATGCCTTCCTCGGCAAGCCGTTGCGAGAACCGCTCCGCCATCACCGCATCCGGTAAAAAGAAATTCAGGCTATACGATACGTCTCCATCCGGATCTGGAATGCGCTGCAATTGAAGCTCCGGAATATCGGCAATGCCTGCAGTGATCCGCTTCTTCACGTGCTGCAACCTGGAGACAAGTGAATCGATCCGCTCCGATTGGGCCAGGCCAAGCGCCGCATTGATTTCACTCATACGATAATTCTCTCCGGGGAACAGCGTCACTTCGGGGAATTGATTCAGTCCCCAGAACCCGTAAGCAGAGTCGTGATAAATGCTGGCTCTCGCATAGAGGGTTTCGTGATTCGTTGCGATCATGCCGCCTTCGCCGGCCGTAATCAGCTTATACTGCTGGAAGCTGAAGCACCCCGCATCGCCGATCGAGCCAAGCGCCCTGCCCTTATACGTTCCTCCGTTCGCCTGAGCGACGTCCTCGATGACGAGCAAGCGATGCCTGCGCGCAATCTCCATAATTTCATCCATTTGGCAGGGGATGCCCTTCATGTGCACCGGTATGATCGCCTTCGTATGAGGCGTAATCGCCGCTTCCAGCGCTTGCGGGTCCATCGTCAAAGTGTCGTCCACCTCGACGATGACCGGTACGGCCCGGGCGATCAGAACCGCAGACGCCGTCGCAATGTACGTATATGCGGGCACGATCACTTCATCGCCCGGGCCGATTCCGGCGCCGATCATGGCGGCAATCAATGCGGAAGTGCCCGCATTCACCGCCAAACAATGACGGACGTTCAGCCGATCGCGGTACAGCTTCTCCAGCTTGGCCGCATCCGACTCCTCTTGGCTGCCATGAAACCTGAAGCTCCGCTTCTTGTCGATTACCCGCAGCACATATTCCCTTTCCCGGTCGTCAAACTCCTCCGAGCTTACAAATGCGGGCACCCACGGTTTCGTTCGCACGGGAGCAGATTGATGATTTATTGTCATTGCGATAATCCTCCTCGTTCATTTCATTCGTCAATGCCGGATCGGGATGCCGAGCTTGCGCTCCACAAAATCACGGCAGATTTCTAGACTGTTGTATGGCGTACTCGTCGATTGGTCGATTTCCACTGTTAACCAACCTGTGTAGCCAATTTCGTTCAACGCATCGATCACCGGATGGAAGTTGATCTGACCAAGCCCCAACTCGCAAAATACCGGGAGCGCCTCGTTGCCCATCATCATCGGGAAATCCTCCCGTGTCGCCCCCTCCGGCGTCAAATCCTTAAGATGGACATAAGCGACCCGCTCCTTGTAGCGCCGGATGACCGAGGCCGGGTCGATGCCAGCTCCCGTCAAGTGCGCTGTGTCGGGGGCCAGGAACACCGCTTCCGGATCGCACAGCTCCATAAGCGCATCAAGTTCGTCCCCATCCTGCAGTTCCGTCCACAGATGCGGATGGAGGCAAGATTTGACGCCCAGCTCCAGCGTGCGTTTGGCCGCTTCGTTAATCGTTTCGGCCGCAACTTTAAGCTCTTCCGGCGTTGCTTTGCCCAGTCTCGGTCCTCCGGGACCGAATACGAGATGCCCTGCCCCGCACCCGGCGATCACCCGGGCCAAACGAACGTTGTAATCGACAATGCTTTGCCGCTGGGCCGGATCGGCGAACCTGCGGCCGTTCTCCCCGGAAGCTCCGCCGTACAAGGCGCTCATGACAAGTCCGTAACGCTGCAAAATTTCCCGCAATTCGTCGGTACGCTCTTCATACTGCAGCCCGAACGATGGCCATGGTTCGATCGCCCGGTAGCCAAGCTGCGCCGCTTCTTCCATCGCCTGCAGATGGCGATCGCCCCACGTGATCGCATGAACCGCTATTTTCCCTTGAAATGCATGCTTGCTCAACATCTCTTCCTCCTCTATTCCTTCAACGCTTTCAGCAGATCGTTGCAAGCCGACGCAAATAGACCGCAAGCCTGATCGCTAAAAGGCGTAGTGAACATTTCGTAACCGCTCAGGCCATCATGAAACGCCTCATACGTCGGCAAATAACCGGTATATCCGTTAGCAACGCAGGAAAACAATGTCGTCTGAAATGGAGAGCTTTGCCTGATCGGTCCGACGTAACCGTTAAAAATTTCGCCGGTTACCGCTAGCAGCGCCAAGTCTCCGATGCGAACGCCCAGCAGCGTAACGTCCACATCGGTACGATGGTATTCGTCCGCGGCAGGCAGTGGAACATTCTTCTGCAACGTATTCAGCGGGACGGAGCTCATCTCGGCCCTATTATGCATAGCAGCGGTCGCATCAAGATAAAGCTGTTGCGCATATTGTTTCACGAGCGGGTAGGTATCTTCTGTCGTTCCCATCGAAGGTCCGCATTCCAACGGCCCGACATCTCCCGTGAAGCCTTGCAGAAACAAAGAAACGAATCCGCCCCCATGGGCCGCCTCTAGTTCACCCATCGCCAGTCCGACAAATTCCGAGCTGACCCGGTTCGCCTTGTTCCAAAGCACGGTGGGGTGCACCGCGCAATTGACGATGCTGGCGAGCGGCTCCCCTTGCATCGATTCGAAAACTACGACATGCAGCGTTTTATCGATCGGAATTTTGTCGTTTGCCGTCAAGTTGGGCCGTCGACAGACAGCCAGGCTGCACGTGCCGGTGCCGACGGTCATCTTCACCGGAACAAGGGCTTGCGACAGTTCCTGGATTTTGTCGTAGATGCGCGAAGTATATTTCTCGCCGAAGTGAACCGGTGCGCTGTGCGTATGCGTGGCATGCACCGTGACGTAAGATTCCGCCGTCTTCGCCGCTTCCGCCCACGACCGTCTCGTACCGGCAGGAAACGTGTTGGAAAACCCTTTGTAAATCAACCTCCGGCCGGATCCGTCGCGTACCGCGACGAACTGCTCGTTCGTCAAACAGGCGTCAATGCTGACGATTACGCTCCGGCGCCGTCCGTCATCCAACACCGCAATCCTGGCGTACAGATCGTCCAAAATATCGGTCTCCGGGTCGGCGACATAAAGCTCCGGGTCGTATCCCTGCAACGGAACCATCTCTTCCGGGGTAATCTTAACCTTACCGAATGAAGCCTTCAGCATATCACCCACAGCGCCACTCCTCTGACTCGTTGCATAATTAATTTATAATTTGAATTATATCATAGATATTTTTGTTTGAAAATTTATTTTTAAAATTATTAGGCTAGGAAAGTTGTGTAAGCAATGCAAATCCCCTGACAATAGTTGTGAAAATAAATTAATGCATGCACAAAACGTGTATAATCAATAGTATCGCTGTATTTTCGGAAAGGATTTCAACCTATGACACTGAATTCATCGGAGAAACAAATTTTGGAGCTGATCAGCTTCGGGCAAGGGTGGTCGCGCAAGAAAATCGCCGAATCTTTGAGTTTGACGCAAGGTACGATTACTAACGTGACCAAAAATTTCTTGGAACAAGGCTTGATTATGGAAGGAGAACGGGTTAGCAGCGGAATGGGGAGAAAAGAAGTGCTTTTATATGCCCACCCGCACAAATTTACGTATATGGGCATCGATATCGGTGGGCATGCCGTCCGTTTTTCCCTGGCCGATAACGGCTTGGAGCTGCTGCATACGCATGAATGCCTCATGGAGGAACTGACGCCCGAGGAGCAACGAGGGGAAGCGCTGCTGCGCAAAATAGATGAGTTTCTGGCTTTATGCGATGCGGATGGAACCGCCATCGACGCCATTGGCATCGGTATTACGGGGATCGTTGACGCCGCGCAGATGACTGTGCTGAATATGCCGAACGCCGAACATTGGGACAACCTCAACCTCGTTTCCCTGCTGAACGAACGGTACCATTGTCCCGTATTTCTCGATGAAAGCGGCCGCACAATGGCGCTCGCCGAGCAGATGGCGGGCCAAGCCCGCGACATTGGCGATTTCATCGTTGTCCAGGTCGGCTACGGCATCGCCGCAGGCATCATGATCGACCGCAGGCTGCTTCGGGGCGTCAACAATACGGCCGGGCTGCTTGGCCACATTACAGCCGACCCCAACGGCTCGCGCTGCAGGTGCGGCAACTACGGTTGTCTGGAAAACATTCTGACGTTCCCCATGCTGGAAAAGGACTTTCACGGAAGAGGCGGCTCCGGTCGCCTTGCCGACGCCTACCGGCTCAACGACAAGATCGCCATCGATGTGTGCCTCAACGCCGGCCAGGCATTGGGCATCGCCCTGAGTAATGTCGTCAATCTGTTCAATCCGGAAACGATTTATATCGGCGGACCGATGTTCGACGTCATGCCGCTGCTGCTGGACGAGACGAAGCGGACCATAACGCTTCGGGCCAACCGCTTCTCGACCTTGACGCTGCAACTGGATCGAACGTCATTCGGTCCCCGGCAAGGCATCATCGGCGCGCTGGCGTTAGCGAAAAGCCGCCTGATCCAAACCCTGTAGTATCGATTCGCCGGGGACTGTTCAGCTATGCATTGAAGCATTAAATTTCCATATTTACTAAACCAATGAAATCAACCGAAAAGATGGTGGGAAACAAAAAAAGCGGAGGAAATGGTCGCAGATCTTATCGCAGATTATATCAACGAACTCAGGATGAAAAAGGCTGCCATGTTACTTGAAAACTCCAATATGAACGTGAGCGACATTATATTCCAGGTGGGTTATGAGAATGAGTCCTATTTTTATAGCAAGCCTGTTCAAGCCCCTTGAGCACGGATTGTAATTCTTGCTTCGTTTCAGGATTCGTGATAACGCCTTCTTTATTCAGTTTCAAAGTGATGTGCGGGATCATAAGCGTTCCTCCATCTACAATCTCCGCGTGGATCATATTAAGCGTAAGCAACAACGAAGCATGTGCTTTATCACCGCCCATAGGTGATGGCGACGCACTGATTACCGCTGTAGGTTTGTTCATAAACTCACCTGAGGATACGACCCAGTCCAAGGCGTTTTTCAGAACGCCAGGCACGCCGTTCCCGTATTCCGGTGTACAAATAAGCACACCGTCTGCATCCTTAAGCTGTGTCCTTAGTCCTTCAACCGGAGCAGGTCCTTCCTCAACATCGAGATCAGGGTTAAAATGCGGAAGCTCACCCAGCTCGCCATAAATGGTAAATTTCATGTTTTCCGGAGCTAATGCGATAATGGCATTCACTAACGCTGAATTGGACGACTTTTGACGAAGACTTCCCGAAATAGCCAAAACTTTGATTTCCTTTTTCATCCAACAACCTCCAATTCCAATAACGGTTATACGGACATGATAAAGCATGACATTAGTGTTATAGTCAACTGAAACGTAAAAAGACACGGAAGAACAATACCGTGCCTTTCAGAAGCAAATCAAGTTGTCTGCATAATTAAATACACTCCACTTGTGTGGAGCGCACCACTTATCATCGTTATTTGACTTTCTCTTCAAACTCTTTAGTCGCCGTCTCTAGCATAGCATCCCAACTTGCGAAATCCGTCTCTCTGGCAACATGCCGATCAAACAGTTCGTCAGGAATGTTCAGAATATCTTCTCGTGTTTCCACTTGAAAATTCCCCTTCGTCAAAAACTCCGCGAAGCTATTCATTTTCGAATGCTTCTTCATAAACGTCTCATTAAAAAGTTGCACAAGCGGAATAAAGTTGGGATCTTCTTGAATTGTTTTCTGCCCCTGCAATTCCTTCAACAGTTCATCGAACGATAACGGTTTATTCTTTCTCAAACAACCACTCCTAGACTAATTTTTGATTTAAACCTGCCTGATCGATAATTCAGCCCACTTACTTTCAAGCCACTGATCAAAATCAGCACCTTTAACACCTTCGTAGGTATCGTATAGATCGAGCCTCATCTTCTTGAGTTTCTCTTTGAACTCCTCAAAGGTATGGCCTGCCGGCAAGCTCTTTTTAATTCTTACTAGAATTTTTGTAACTCCATGAATCGGTTCCCCTTGCCTCCTCGGCGGCAGTTGTACGTCCTCTCCAAGTTGTTGGAGTTTGAAGAAAGCTGCCTCTTGTACAGTATACACGAGGTCGTTGTTCAAACGATGCTTAAGAACGTCAATCACTTTAACATGTTTCCATTGACCTAACTCTTCCACAGCTGCTAAACGTTCTTTCCAATTCGACGTCCGATTGGCGGCTGCTTTGAGCTTCTCATAATTGGAAGGCAGCTCATTTCCTATTTCAACATTGCTCATACTTACTATCATATCCTTTTCTTATATTCGTTAGCGCATTCTTGATCACTCTAATATGAATGAATTATCTTCATGAGCCTTGTTTCACTTCATTATAGCATGCCTGGTCAACGAACAACTCGGCAGCTAGTGGAGAACTATTCTTAACTCTTCTTAAAAGCAAGTAGAGCCGACCCTTAATATTTAGCGTGAAGCCGTCATTCCATCTAGCGCAATGATGGACATGTCAACACGATTGAAAAGAAAACCCCGCCGTCCAAGAGTGGGCAGCGGGGCAATAAATTCTTTCGCTTCAATCGCTTTACCTTTCTTATTTCAAATCCCAAACCACTTTCAACTTCTCGATCAAACTTTTTGTTCGGCTTGCGAATTTTTCGCACTTCGAAAACCACATTTTAGAAATATTTTCGAATTGGTTTCGAGGGAGTTTAGACTCCTCCTTTAGACTAAGGTTGTAAGCAAGAGAGAAACGATACAACATTAAAGGAGCGAGATTGAAATGAAAAAGAGAAACCAATGGTTGATGATCGGCGGGGCTGTTGCTGCGGTTACGTTGTTTACGGCGACGGCGTTCGCGTACACCCCGAATACGGAGGGGTACAACGCGTTCAAAGAGGTGCTGAAGGCGAACCAATTGTCGGGCAATGCGATCGAGAGCGCGACGATGAACGGGAACTTCACCGTGACGGTAGACGGCAAGTCGGTGTTGGCCGCGGAAGGTAAGGCGAAGGTGGAGGACGCAGAAAACGGACACATCGTGAGCAGCGACTTCGACTTCACCCTCATGGGTGTAGCGCGCAGCGGCAGCTTGTACAGCAACGGCGATGAAAGCATCTATATGGTCGACCGCACGCACGATCTGAACTACCAGGTGATTAACATTGACGAGGAGAACGCCGGCAAGCACCGCATGCGGTCCCACCAGGACGACTCCCATGACCGCTCGATGAGCAAAGCGGAAGAAGTGCTCCTCGACTTCATCGTCGGCGACCTCAAGAATAACTTCAGCGTGGCGAACCATGCGGACGGCTCGAAGACGATTACGGCGGACATTGACGAGAAAGATATTCCGCTTCCGATTCGCCTGCTAATGGACGTGGCAGAGTCTAAAGACAGAGCTGAGCGCAAGCATACGGGGGAAGTACCTGCCGAATGGGAGCGGATCAAGCAACTGCCTTTCTTCCAAGGACTTAAGGATATCAACTTCGAAGAGCAAATGCCGAAGCTGACGAAGGACTTCGCGATTAAGCACGTAAAGCTCCAGTTCACGGTGGATGCGAACAACGAGCTTCAGAACGTGCAAGGCGAGCTTGAAGTAAGCGGCAAGGATGAAGCGGGCGTCGCCCACACGGTGGAGATTGAGGGCGCGGGAGACGTCAGCGGCCTTAACGCTACGACGCCGGACGTATACGGCCCTGCCGGCAAGAAAACCGAAATCATCGACGCGGCAACGTTCGAAGATCGCGACTAACATCACGATAGCGGGGGGGGACCTGTCTTATGTTCGAAGTGAACGATCTATCGAAGGTCTACCCCGGCGGCCGCGGTATCCAAGGGCTCAATCTCACCGTACTTCCCGGTGAGGTTGTCGCCTTATTGGGGCCGAACGGCGCCGGGAAGACGACAGCACTGCAAGCGATGGCCGGGTGGCTCGAGAGCGACGGCGGGAATGCGCGATTGAATGGAGCCAGCGTCGCCGACCATCCCGAGCTGACAAGGCAGCACATGGGCTTGATGATCGGCGAGCCGACGCCGTACTCCTATCTCACGGGTTACGAGTATTTGAGACTCTATCATAAGCTGTACCCGGGCATCGACGAAGCGCGTATTCGGCAGACGATAGACCTTGTGGGAATGTCGAAGTACCACGGGCTTAAGATCAAGAAGTACTCCACCGGCATGAAACAGCGGATCGAACTCGCTAGCGCGCTGCTCCACCGGCCGAAGCTGCTTCTGCTCGACGAACCGTTCTCGGGCATGGACATCGAGGGTCGGCGGGAGATGGCCGCGATATTGCGCAATCTCGTAGCCGAGACGGGGATGAGCATCATCGTCTCGTCGCATCAGGTGCGCGACATCGAGGATTGGATCACGCATGCATGCATCGTCTTCGAAGGGCGGCATGTCGGTACCGCGAGCGTCGCACAGATTCGGGAATCGTTTCCTAGCGTAGAAGAATACTATTTGCACGGTATCGGGCAGGAAAGGAGCGGGGTAGCATGATCGCGCAATTGAACTATCTCACGGGCGAAGAGCTGCGTAAGCTGCTCCGCGGAGGGAAGCTGAAGGTGCTGCTGCTGCTCGCCTTCTTGATCGGCGTCTTCTTCGTCTTCATCGGCGACCGTATCGGGCTGGACCATAACCTCCCGTCAACCGCGCTGGAACTGTTGCTTGCGATCGTGTTCCCTTTATTCATGGTATCGTTAGGGAGCGACCTTATGGTCGGCGAATTTAAGGACCGTACGATCAAGCATGCGCTGAAGCTGCCGGTCAGCCGAGAGTCCCTCTTCATAGGGAAAATGCTCGCAGGATGGACCGCCGGGGCGTTGATCGTACTAAGCGTGTTCACGCCGACGTTGATCGGAAGCCTGGTACTCCAGGGAGTGCCTGCACTCTCCGAGTTGGGCGCGAATTTTGCTGAGCTCGGCGCTGCGATTCTTTTCTGCGGATTACTGGTGGTGCTGGTTAACTGCGTGGCCTTATGGACGGGGAGCGGCGGAGTCGGGCTGTTGGTAAGCGTTGTGCTGTGGATGGCGATGGGCGTTGTGGGCTTGCTCGAACCGCAGTTGAGCCGTTTCCTCGTCACCGACTACACGGACTGGGTGCAGCCGCTTCTGTATTCAGGCGATCTCGGCGCGTCGATCTCGGCATTGCTATTTATAATAGCCTACTATATCATTGGCACTATATTGGGCTTGTTAGCCTTCCAAAGAAAAGAGATCTAATAGATGTCTATTCGACTGAAGCTCATTTTAACGTTTATTATAGGCATTTTGCTGACCGCAGCGATCGTCGCGGTGACGGGGGTCGGACTCGTCACGGGGATCGTTTGGTATTTCGGGAGCGGCATCGCGAAGGATCAAACCCCGCGCGAGGCGTTGGAGCGGGGCATCGATGTGATCGTGGACTTGCGCTATGCGGAGCGGTATAAACCTGAGGAGCTGGTCTCCCCCGCATTCGCGAGCTTGCTAGGGAACCAACTGCAGCCGTTCGGGGGGTTCCTTGTCGTCCAAGAAGGCGAGCGATGGGAAAGTTATGGCGCGCTCAAGGAAGAGGATGCGTTCCTTGTGCAGTTGCGGAAGGACTTTTCGAAGCCGCGAAAACATGCGGAAGGCGCGTTCACGGTGAGTTCGTGGGAAGGACGCGAATTGCTCGCGCTGCGGTACGATTTTCCGGCAATCGACGATCCCTTAACTTATTACCTCGTCATCGACGTGACGGAGATGTGGACGAAGGGCGGCCGTTTCCCGTTTTTTGTGCTGCTTGGCATAGGGATCTTATTTGGGATCATTATTGTCCCGCTGATCTGGATTACGACGAAGGACATCGTCAGACCTCTGCGACAGCTTGAACAAGGTTCCCGTCGTATCGCGGAGGGGGACCTGAACTTTAGCCTGCAATCGAAGGTGAGCAACGAAGTAGGCAGCGTGATTCGCTCGTACGAGAGAATGCGCAGCGAGCTCCGGCAATCGATCGGCGCGCAACTGGCGCTGGAGGAGAACCGCAAAGAGCTGATCTCGAACATTTCGCATGATCTGAAGACGCCGCTTACCTCGATTAAGGGATATGTCGAGGGGATTCGGGTGGGTATCGCGAACGATCCGGAGAAACTGAGGAAGTATATCGACGTTATTTATATGAAGACGCTCGACATGGACCGGATGATTGACGACCTGTTCCTGCTGTCAAAGCTGGATCTCGAGCAAGAAAAGTTCCACTTCGATACGGTGTCGCTAGAGGATTTCTATCGGCAGACGATGAGCGAGCTGTCCATCGAATATGAGAGGGCAGGCATACGGTTGACGAGCGAATACGAGGCCGGATCGGATGCTGCCGCGACGATGGATGCCCAGAAGATCAAGCGGGCCATCTTGAACATAGTCGGCAACTCGGTGAAGTTTATGGATAAGAAGGAACCGCATATCCATGTGTATTTCGGTCGGCAATCGGGGTCGTGGGTTATCGTGGTGAGGGATAACGGTCCCGGCATGGAGCAGAGCGAGTTAGAACAGATTTTCGACCGTTTCTATCGGGCGGATGCCAATCGGAATCAGAACGTGGCCGGCTCTGGGTTAGGTTTAGCCATCGTGAAGCAAATCGTCGAGGTTCATGGCGGGACGATTACCGCAAGAAGCGAGCTTGGGCAATCGATGACGGTGATGTTTACGATACCGATGAATGAGTCTCGATCGTGACGGGAGAGAGTAAGAGGATGACGAAGCGGAAAGTGTTAATCGTCGAGGACGATCAAGCGATCGCCGAGCTGGAACGGGATTTCCTTGAGGCTCATGGCTATGAGGTGACCCTTCGGGCGGACGGCCGACAAGCGCTGGAAGAAGCGTTGGAGCAAGCGTACGATCTTATTATTCTAGACGTCATGCTGCCGGGTATGGATGGCTTCGACATTCTGCGGCGGGTTCGCGAGACGAAGTTCATTCCGGTGCTGATGGTGTCCGCCCGCAAGGAAGATATCGATAAGATCCGGGGACTCGGCTTAGGCGCGGACGATTACGTAACGAAGCCGTTCAGCCCGTCAGAACTCGTGGCGAGGGTGAAGGCGCATCTTGAACGGTATGACCGATTGACCGGGGCCGCGGCAGGCGCCGGTTCTTCATCTATCCGGAAGATGCGCCAGCTGAACATTCGCGAACTTGCGATTCAGGTCGATGCCAGACGGGTCACGCTGAACGGGCAAGAGATCACGATGACCGCCAAAGAATTCGACCTGATGCTCTTCCTCGCGGAAAATCCGGATCGGGTCCATTCCAAGGAGGAACTTCTGGATAAAGTGTGGGGAATCGATAACTTCGGGGATTCCGCCACGGTCACGGTCCACGTCGGGAAGATCCGCGACAAAATTCAGAAGGACCCGGCGAAGCACCAGTTTATCGAGACGGTATGGGGCGCGGGGTATCGGTTTAAGGTGTGAACGGTTTTCCAACTTTTAATTTATGAATGGAGATTAATATGAATGCACAAAATAAAGCACAAAATGCACTGGAAGACATCAAAGTCAGTTCGAAACTGAAGATTGCTACGCTGTGGGCGAGTTTTATGTTTCTCTATATTTATGTTGATTATTTCGCCTTATATATGCCGGGCAAAATAGAAGGTATTATGGCAGGAAAAATATTTACATTTGACATTTCATATGTCTTTCTATTGATAGCACTGATTTCGGTAACAATTCCAGCTCTTATGATATTCCTTTCTGTTGCCCTGCCGGCAAAAGTAAGTCGCTGGGCAAATATCATTATTGCCGCGGTGTATATTCCCTATACTTTGTTTAATTTGGCAGGAGAGGCTTGGGTGCACATGGTGTTTGGCGCTGTTGTAGAAGTCTCTCTTCTTTGTCTAATTATCTGGTATGCATGGAAATGGCCTTCTTCGTTGGCCAAATAGAAATAATAATAGCGGGACTAAGGGGCCACTGAAAAAGTTCAAAAGTACGAAAATATGCAGGCTGTCGAGATTGTTTCGGCAGTCTTTTTTAATTGTTCCCCAGTTGTTCCGCCAATCCGACTAGAAGTCCTTCCGTTCCACGAATGTAGCAGAGCCGATACGAATTCTCGTACTGAACGATTTCGCCAACGAGCTGAGCACCATGATTCGTAAGTCTGGATACCATCTCGTCAATGTCTTCTACGGTGAACATGACGCGTAGATAACCGAGGGCGTTTACAGGGGCAGTCCGGTGATCTGATATCATAGGCGGGGTGAGAAATCGTGAAAGTTCAAGTCGGCTGTGGCCATCCGGGGTAACCATCATAGCAATCTCTACACACTGTGAGCCCAGTCCGGTTACGCGACCAGCCCATTCCCCTTCCACAGTGCCTCGCCCTTCGAGCTTCAAGCCAATCTCCTCGAAGAAAGAAATTGCGTTATCAAGCGATTCTACAACGATGCCGACATTGTCCATTCTTAGTAATTTGTTTTCTGCCATCGATTTTATCTCCTCGTGTGTACAAAGTAAGGTTACCACCGTTTCATTCCGTACGATTCGCTTTACTCCCCCATCGAACTCCCCCGATTCCTAACCTATTATATCCCTAGAAATCGTAAATAAGGAATCAGGAGGTTGGCATCATCGATGAATATCGCATTATGGATCGTTCAAGGACTTGCAGCGCTTGGGTTTGTCTACTCGGGATGGTTAAAGGCAGAATTACATGAAACCGCCCTCCACCGTTAGTGATGGAGGGCGGTTAACCTCAATCAATTCATTTATCCTTCATAGACACCTTCAAATAGAATGTTAGGCATGGATGCGAACTCAGTCGCCGTTGCTTTGACTCTGATCCTGAGGTCCTGCCAGGTTTGGGGAAACGCCCAGTTATTTGTCGGAACGTCCACGTAAGTTGCCCCTTGATCGGTAGAATACTCCATTGCGGTTGTCGAACCGGACAAAATGATGGTTGAATTAGGCCCCCCATAGGTGGTGAAATGCGGGGCAGCGGCGACCGGCATAATGTTGCCGATCACTTCAGGCTCGGATGCCAGTACCGTCGCCGTCGCCGGTATACGAACTTGAACAACTCCCGGGACGAAATTTACGCCTGTTGCCAACGTGCCATAACTGCCTCCGCCAAGGCTGTATTCATAGATGCCGTTAAGACCGCTTACCGATCTATTGGCCACATTATAGGTAACCCCGCTTATCGGCGCAGGGGCTGCCGGAGCGATCGTGCCGATAATTTCGGGCTCCGACGGTAGCACCGAAGCCGTTGCCCGAATGCGGACTTCCACTGCTCCTGCTACAAATGTAACGCCGCTGGTCAAGGTTTGATATGCGCCGCCGCCAAGGCGATATTCATACTGGCTTCCGAGTCCCGTCACGGTTCCCAAGGCGATGTTATACGTGACTCCGCTCGTCGGAGCCGATGACGCGGTCGTTATCGTACCGATCGTCTGTGGCAGCGAGGCTGGCTTCGTGTCTGATGCCGCCACCCGAACCTCCACGATTCCGGCTTCGAATTGGACATTGCTGTCCAAAGTTTGATAGGTACCTCCGTTAATACGATATTCATATAAATCTCCGAGACCGGTCACCGTTCCATTGGCAATGTCATAGGTGACTCCGCTGTTCGGCGCGGCGGCAGGCGATACTTTAGCCGGAACGATTGCCACGTCCGCGGGATCGGAGGCAAAGGCCAATCCACTGATCTTCACTCTGACATGAATATACGTATACGTCCCCGGATCGATATTATCGTACGTCGTACCGTTGGCCGTGAAAGTTTGCGCGGTCATCCAAGCCGCATCGTTTCCAGGCAAAGCAGGCTGGTTATCCATCACGTATTCATAGGTGATTCCATTGTTCAGCCCGGTCAGCTTCGTTCGATCAGGATTCGTTCCTTCGGCCAAGTCGACGACCGGTTGGCCAGCCGCCGCAATGGTACCGATATTCTCAGGCAGCGATGGCAACGATGCGGCAGTTGCCTTCAAGCGCACCTCGACGCTTCCGGCGATAAAAGTGATATTGCTTGTTCGGGTGTCGTATGCGCCTCCGTTAAGGCTGTATTCGTAGATCGAGCCGAGTCCTGTCACCGTACCTTGAACAATGTCATAGGTCACCCCGCTCGTCGGCGCGGCAGGCGTTGCAATCGTACCTAACGTTTGAGGCAGCGATGCCGGCTTCGTTGCCGTAGCTTTTACGCGAACTTCAACCGTTCCTTCAACAAAAGCAACCCCTGTTGCTGCTGTGCTGTACGCGCCGCCGTTAAGGCTGTATTCATAGATCGATCCCAGTCCGGTTACGGTTCCTGCCGCAACGTCATAAGTCACGCCGCTCGTCGGCGCGCTAGCTGCCGACACGTTGGCCGCGACGATCGCCACGTCCGTGACCTCCGAGGCGAATGCCGACGAGGTGACCGCCATTCTGACATGGATGTACTCGCTCGCACCAGGATCGATGTTATCCTTCTCCGTTCCGCTCGCCGTAAAGGTGACTGCCGTGGACCATGCGGCCGCATTCTCTGCCAGCGTAGCATTGGAATCCAGCACGTATTCATAAACGACCCCATTGGTCAAACCGGTCAGCTTCGTCCGGTCGGCCGCCGTTCCCGCGGCTAACGCCACGTTCGGCGCGGCGGGGGTTGCGATCGTTCCTATCGTTTGAGGCAGCGATGCCGGCTTGGTTGCCGTAGCTTTTACGCGAACTTCAATCGTTCCTTCCACAAAAGTAACTCCCGTTGCCGTCGTGCTATACGCGCCGCCATTAAGGCTGTATTCATAGATCGATCCCAGTCCGGTTACGGTTCCTGCCGCAACGTTATAAGTCACGCCGCTCGTCGGCGCGCTAGCTGCCGACACGTTAGACGCAACAATTGATACGTCCTTTACCGCAGATGGAAGATCTGCAGCCGTTGCTTTGGTCCGCACATGGATATAACCATTCATGCTCGGATCGATGTTATCCTGTACCGTTCCGCTTGCCGTGGTAGCGACTGCCGTTGACCATGCGGCCGCATTCCCTGCCAGCGTAGTATTGGAATCCAGCACGTATTCATAAACGACCCCATTGGTCAACCCGGTCAGCTTCGTCCGGTCGGCCGCCGTTCCTGCGGCCAACGCCACGTTCGGCGCGGCAGGGATTGCGATCGTCCCTATCGTTTGAGGCAGCGATGCCGGTTTGGTTGCCGTGGCTTTTACGCGAACTTCAACCGTTCCTTCAACAAAAGCAATCCCTGTTACCGTCGTGCTATAAGCACCGCCGCCCAGACTGTATTCATAGATCGATCCCAGTCCGGTTACGGTACCGGCCGCAACGTTGTAAGTAACACCGCTCGTCGGCGCGCTCGCTGCCGATACGTTGGCCGCGACGATCGCGATGTCCTTCACTGCAGATGGAAGATCTGCAGCCGTTGCTTTTGTCCGCACATGGATATAACCATTCACGCTCGGATCGATGTTATCCTGTACCGTTCCGCTTGCCATGAAAGTGACTGCCGTTGACCATGCGGCCGCATTCTCTGCCAGAGTCGCATTGGAGTCCAGCACATATTCATACATGACTCCTGCGGTCAATCCGGTCAGCTTTGTCCGGTCCGCTGATGTCCCTGCGGCCAACGCCACGTTCGGCGCGGCGGGGGTTGCGATCGTTCCTATCGTTTGAGGCAGCGATGCCGGCTTCGTTGCCGTGGCTTTTACGCGAACTTCAACCGTTCCTTCAACAAAAGCAATCCCTGTTACCGTCGTGCTATACGCGCCTCCGTTAAGGCTGTATTCATAGATTGATCCCAATCCGGTTACGGTTCCTGCCGCCACATCGTAAGTCACGCCGCTCGTTGGCGCGCTAGCTGCCGACACGTTGGCCGCGACGATCGCCACGTCCGTGACCTCCGAGGCGAATGCCGACGAGGTGACCGCCATTCTGACATGGATGTACTCGCTCGCACCCGGATCGATGTTATCCTGTTCCGTTCCGCTCGCCGTAAAGGTGACTGCCGTGGACCATGCGGCCGCATTCCCTGCCAGTGTAGCATTGGAATCCAGCACGTATTCATAAACGACCCCATTGGTCAAACCGGTCAGCTTCGTCCGGTCGGCCGCCGTTCCCGCGGCTAACGCCACGTTCGGCGCGGCAGGCGTTGCGATCGTCCCTATCGTTTGAGGCAACGATGCCGGCTTGGTTGCCGTAGCTTTTATGCGAACTTCAATCGTTCCTTCCACAAACGTAACTCCCGTTGCCGTCGTGCTATACGCGCCGCCGTTAAGGCTGTATTCATAGATTGATCCCAATCCGGTTACGGTTCCTGCCGCAACGTTATAAGTCACACCGCTTGTCGGCGCGCTCGCTGCCGACACGTTAGACGCAACAATTGATACGTCCTTTACCGTAGATGGAAGATCTGCAACCGTTGCTTTTGTCCGCACATGGATATAACCATTCATGCTCGGATCGATGTTATCCTTTACCGTTCCGCTTGCCGTGAAAGCGACTGCCGTTGACCATGCGGCCGCATCCCCTGCCAGCGTAGCATTGGAATCCAGCACGTATTCATAAACGACCCCATTGGTCAAACCGGTCAGCTTCGTCCGGTCAGCCGCCGTTCCCGCGGCTAACGCCACGTTCGGCGCGGCGGGAGTTGCGATCGTCCCTATCATTTGAGGCAGCGATGCCGGTTTGGTTGCCGTAGCTTTTATGCGAACTTCAACCGTTCCTTCAACAAAAGCAATCCCTGTTACCGTCGTGCTATACGCGCCTCCGTTAAGGCTATATTCATAGATCGATCCCAGTCCGGTTACGGTTCCTGCCGCAACGTCATAAGTCACGGTGCTCGTCGGCGCGCTCGCTGCCGATACGTTGGCCGCGACGATCGCGATGTCCCTCACTGCAGATGGAAGATTTTCAGACGTTGTTTTCACTCGTACATGGATATGAGTGTTCGTCCCCGGATCGATGTTATCCTGTTCCGTTCCGCTCGCCGTAAAAGTGACTGCCGTTGACCATGCGGCCCCATCCCCTGCCAGCGTAGCATTGGAGCCCAGCACATATTCATACATGACTCCTGCGGTCAAACCGGTCAGCTTCGTCCGGTCAGCCGCCGTTCCCGCTGCTAACGTCACGTTCGGCGCGGCAGGCGTTGCGATCGTCCCTATCGTTTGAGGCAACGATGCCGGTTTCGTTATCGTAGCTTTTACGCGAACTTCAACCGTTCCTTCAACAAAAGCAATCCCTGTGTCCGTCGTACTGTACGCGCCGCCGTTAAGGCTGTATTCGTAGATCGATCCCAGTCCGGTTACGGTACCTGCCGCCACATCGTAAGTCACGGTGCTTGTCGGCGCGCTCGCTGCCGACACGTTGGCCGCGACGATCGCCACGTCCGTGACCTCCGAGGCGAATGCCAAAGATGAAATTGCCGTTCTCACGTGAATATGAGTGTTCGTCCCCGGATCGATGTTATCCTGTTCCGTTCCGCTTGCCATGAAAGTGACTGCCGTGGACCATGCGGCCCCATCCCCTGCCAGAGTCGCATTGGAGTCCAGCACATATTCATACATGACTCCTGCGGTCAAACCGGTCAGCTTCGTCCTGTCAGCCGCCGTTCCCGCGGCCAACGCCACGTTCGGCGCGGCAGGCGTTGCGATAGTCCCTATCGTTTGAGGCAACGATGCCGGCTTGGTTGCCGTTGCTTTTACGCGAACTTCAACCGTGCCTTCCACAAACGTAACTCCCGTTGCCATCGTGCTATACGCGCCGCCGTTAAGGCTGTATTCATAGATTGATCCTAATCCGTTTACGGTTCCGGCCGCAACGTCATAAGTCACACCGCTCGTCGGCGCGCTCGCTGCCGACACATTGGCCGCGACGATCGCCACGTCCGTGACCTCCGAGGCGAATGCAGATGAGGTGACCGCCGTTCTGACATGGATGTACTCGCTCGCGCCCGGATCGATGTTATCCTGTTCCGTTCCGCTCGCCGTAAAAGCGACTGCCGTGGACCATGCCGCCGCATCCCCTGCCAGCGTAGCATTGGAATCCAGCACGTACTCATAGACAGTCCCATCGACCAACCCGGTCAGCTTCGTCCGGTCAGCCGCCGTTCCCGCGGCCAATGCGACGTTCGGCGCGGCAGGCGTTGCGATCGTCCCTATCGTTTGAGGCAGCGATGCCGGTTTGGTTGCCGTGGCTCTGACTCGAACCTGTACCGTTCCTTCCACAAACGTAACTCCCGTTGCCGTCGTGCTATACGCGCCCCCGTTAAGGCTATATTCATAGATCGATCCCAATCCGGTTACGGTACCGGCCGCAACGTTGTAAGTAACACCGCTCGTCGGCGCGCTCGCTGCCGACACGTTAGCCGCGTTGATTGCCACGTCCTTAACTGCCGAAGCGGGAATCGCAGCCGTTGCTTTGGTCCGCACATGGATATAAGCGTTCATCCCCTGATCGATGTTATCCTTCTCCGTTCCGCTCGCCGTAAAAGCGACTGCCGTTGACCATGCCGCCGCATTCCCTGTCAGGACTGCATTGGAATCCAACACGTATTCATAATCGACTCCCGTGGTCAATCCGGTAAGTTTCGTCCGATCCGCCAAAGTGCCCGCTGCCAAGCTTACGTTCGGCGCGTTTGGTATGAATGGACCCGCAGGGCCGCCACCGCCACCTCCGCCTCCGCCTCCGCCGCCGCTTACGGAAGGCTGAGCCGTTATCTTCACGTTATCTTTCTGATTTCCGTCCACTGCATCCGGCTTCTTCTCGAACGATGAGCCGCCTGCATGATCATTAATCGTCGCCCTCTCGATCTTGCCGAGTCCTAGCATGTTCGTTACCGCATCGAGAACGAGCCACACGATCTTCGCATCCGCTTTAACGTCAATGATCGTATCCGCGCTGCCTTTACCCACGTGCAGCTTTTCGATCGTGCCTTGCGGAATATCGACTTTAACCGATTGCGCCATCATATCGACCGAATTGAAGTTTCCTAATAGCGTGACAACAGAGCCTTGGGGAAGCTCCGCTGATAATTGCACGTCGGCGAATGCAGAGCCTGTTGCCCCGTTTTCTTCTACTTTCGCCGACGATTTCAGGATGACGGTTTGCACGGTCGTGGAGCCTTCCGCTACGATTCTCACTGTACCGTCCTTCTTGTTCACTTCTACCGTAACCAATACGGAATCGACGAAATGAACGGAATTTGCTCCCCCTCCATTTACGATCGTTTTCCCTAAAACTTTAACGCCTTTGATCGTCACGTCGCCGTTGCCGATCCCTTGTCCCAAAATCAAATCGCCTTCGACGACAAGATTCCGCAAGGTAACGCCTGCGACGGAAACCGTAACGTTGCCGCGAACGACGCTCGTACCGGAGTCCGGGCCGTAAGTGCCCGCTTGATCATAGCTGACATTTTCGCCCGAAGAAGCATTTCCTTTCGCCGCTTTAAGCGCATTGTCGATCGCGACGACCGTTTCCGCTCGCGTAATCGATGCCCTTGGCTTAAACGTGCCGTCGGCATACCCATTCATGATCTTCTTGTCCGAAATCGCGCCCACGGCGCCTTTGCTCCAAGCGGCAATTGAACCCGAATCCGCAAACTTGGACGCATTCCCGCTCGTCATATCGAGCTTGATAAGATTAGCCAGCATAACAGCCGACTCCTCGCGGCTTACTTTCTTGCCCGCCCGGATCGTGCCGTCGGCGTATCCTTTGATATAACCTGCTTTGACTGCTTTCGCGATCTGATCGTATACCCAGTCCGTCTTCTTCAGATCGGCGAACTGAACGGAGGCCTGCTCCGTAAACCCGAACGCCCGGTTGATCAGCGAGACGAATTCTCCCCTCGTCACCTCGCCGTTCGGTTTCACGGTTCCATCTGAATACCCGCTCAGCCACCCCTTTGAAAGCCATTCACGCAAAGTGGCTTCCGCCCACGAACCCTCGATATCCGACGTCTTCGGCGCCGCCGATGCCGCGCCTAACGAGGATGCTAACATGCATGCGATAAGTACGAGGCTTAAGAAAATCTTCTTCGTTTTCATTTCGAGCTTAGTCCTCCTTGTCCAACTTAAATAGAATGTCGAATACGGTCGTTTATCAGTATAGAGTCCTCCGGTAAAATAGCGGTAAACTGGATAAACAAGTTTTAGACGGACCTCCTGACAAAAAAAATAGAGCCGAGTTCGGCTCGGCTCTAACCATGTCAACAATCCGATTTTATCCAATAACTATGGTGGTGATCCCGTCTTAAGGTAATTTTCCTAACATATATTTCGAGAGATTTTCAAGAATGTTTTGATCTTTAATTTTTTTAAAATCTTCATTTTTACTGTATACACCTATAATAAATAATCCTATAAATATATTAATATATACATCTTTTAAATCAAACGTAAATAGACCATGTAATAGTATGTAATCCAAACTTCCATCCCATAACACCTTATCAATTAATGAACATGTCGCGCCAGCAAAAATAAAAGAGAACATTACATGAATTAAATTAGCTTCAATCGTTATAGACTTATTTATAAATCGATACATCAAATATAATAGACTAATTACTACAACAACTAATGCGATATGGAGACTCTTCCCAACTCCTAATTGAAGCATGGAGTTAAACCAAGAATAATCCTTATTGAACATTGGATCGAAATACAAAAAAGGAGGAATAATAGATACGCTTTTATCAAGGAATTTACTATTGATGATCATTTTAATACCTTGCTCTATAGCAATTAAAACCAAAGTTAAAATCCACGTCATTCTTTTGTTCATGTTTCGTTTCACCCCCCCCACCTCGATTCACACATCTCGCTTTCGGTATACAGTAGCAGCAATGATGATTGCGGCAAGTGTCCAAACACCCACAAGGATGCCGCCTTGCACTGGGGTGAGCGAACTTGCATGATCGGGCTGCGGAAACCCCATCACTACTCCTGCCGTATCCGGAAGATACTTTGCGAAATCTGCTTGCTCCCGTATAAGCGGACCCGCTATGAAGTAATAGCCGAACATGATAGCGAGCGCAGGAAGCATCCTGCGCAGAACAACTCCGATTGCCGCACTGATCAGTGCAGTCAACGTGAGGTATGCGCTTACTCCCAGCATGGCGGACACGAGATTTCCCCACACAATAGGAGCACTGGCATCTCCGAAAAGAATTTGGGTTAGCAGAACTCCAGAAGATGATACAACGAATGTAGCAGGGATGAGCACGACTGTCAGGGCGAATATCGCCGCGAAAATTTGGATGCCTCGCCGCGGCATTGCCGTCAGTGTTGTGCGAATCTGACCGCCGTTATATTCGGAGCATACAGTCAGTATACCAAAGATCATAAGTCCCGCTTGCGAATAGTTGATAGAAGCCAACCCGATCTCTAGTGTGCTCTGTATGGAGGTTAAATCCTGCAATCCGGCAAATGAGAAAGCGTAAGCCAGAATAAGATTGACGATAAAAGTACCGCCGAGGGTGAACCATGTAATCGGCAGCGAATATAACTTTGACAGTTCCGCCTTTATCGCCCGACACATTTCTTGGCCATACGTCCGGGATATCAACGTACTCATATATCCCTCCGACAAAAGGTAATCGTACCAAGGGTCAACAATGCTGTCACCCAAGCCGCCATGACTACACCGCCCCCAAGCGGTGTGAGTGTGCTCCCGGCATCTTTGATTTCATGAAACATGCGAATTCCGGCCATATCCGGCAGATAGTTCGCCAAAGGCGTGACGCGGGTCAGCAAATAAGTCACGGACACGACGGATGTATTCAAAATCAAAACGGCCAGCGGCAGGGCGGCGTGCCGTGTAAGGATTGTAATTCCTAAGGCCATAAGCGCGGTAAGCACCCAATAGCATACAACGCCTATAAGCCGGGAAATATCGGTAATCCCAAGCGCAGGAGCATGCTCCACAAGGATGATCTGAACCACAATCATTGTGAGAATGATCGCAATGATGGCGAGAATGGCGCTAACCGTTGCAACGGCAGTCGCTTTCGACAGCAGAAAACGAATTCGTGATGGGTTGGCGGTCAAACTGGTGGTCATCTGGCGTCCGCCGCCGGATTCTGCACTCTCGGTGAAGTACTCACTACTGATTGCTATAACGCCAACAATAATAACACCCATAACACCGAACCCCAACTCTTCAAAACCGATAGGGTATTCGACCGCTGTTTGAACGCCTTTTGTGACTTCGGAAAGCTCCTGATAGGAGCGGATTACGGCGATTACTGGCGCAACAAGTATACTAACCGCAACTGCGATCCATATGGTGGGTAAGGAGAGAAGCTTTGAAAACTCTGCGGCAAGCGCTTTTTTCATGAGATGTCCCTCGTGGTAAAAGCGAAGAAGGCATCTTCTAATGTCTTATGGGAACCAACGATCTCGGTAATCGTACCGCTCGCCACAATGTGCCCCTTATTAAGAATAACAATGTCATCTACTGTTTCGGCGGTTTCCCCCATTAGATGACTCGATAATAATACGGTGCGCCCTGATGCCGCGCGTTCACGGAGAAACGTCCTGATCCAACGGATCCCCTCGGGGTCAAGCCCATTCGTAGGTTCGTCCAATATCAAAATCTCCGGATCGCCAAGCAGCGCCGCAGCCAAGCCTAGTCGCCGCGCCATGCCAAGAGAGTAACTGCCTACCCTCTTCGAGGCATCATGCGCGAGCCCTACAATTTCGAGGACTTCATTGACCCGGGAACGAGGAAGCCCTGCGGACCTAACAATCCAGTTCAAATGAGCTCGCCCTGTTCGCAACCGATGCGCTCCCGATCCGTCAAATACGGCGCCAACGGTCGTCAGCGGATCGGAAAGCTGGGCGTATGGCACGCCATTGATCAGCGCAGTGCCTGATGTGGCTCGGTCAAGTCCCAATAGGATTCGTAGAGTAGAACTTTTCCCTGCGCCATTGGGACCGAGGAACCCGGTCACGCGACCGGGCTTAGCTTTAAAGCTAATGCCGTTTAGGATCTTGTGCGATCCACGGCGCTTTGTTAACTGTTCGATAGTGAGCAAGCATAACACCTTCCTTGTCTTTGTTATGCTTCACATCCTATCGAGCCAAGTCTAAGATCAGGGAAGGTAATTTCTAAGTTTGGTCTAATTTTTTCCGACCCACACGGTCGTCCCCTCCGCATCGGAACTAAAATGGACCTGTAGTCCCATTTCATTTAGCATGTACTTTGAAATCGTGAGTCCCATGCCAGCGCCGCGATTGGCAGACAGGGCATCCATCCCCGGTCCACGATCTTGAATGATGAACCGCACTTGCCCGATATCCACAGCAATACCGATAAATCTTCCATCGACCGCATGGCGAAGGACATTTTGAAACAGGTTGCCAAGCACGCGCGTCATCCATTGCGGATCGATTTCCCATGAGAAGGTCGCATCGAACGGCAAGTCCGCGTCTATAAGGAAGCCTGCGTTCTCGAATGCCGGATACCACGATGCAACAGATGTTCTTAGGAATCGAACCATATCGGTAGGCGCGGGATGGTATGGGTATTTACCCGACGTAAGCAATGTATAGGATAAAAGATCATCCATTAGTTCGCTAATATGCGTGATCGTGTGATCAATCGCTGTTAGCGAGGCCTCCCCTTCCCGGCTGAGAGGTTCCCTTTGCAATCTGGAGGCGTGCCCGCGAAGAGCGGTCAGCGGCGTCCTTAAATCATGGGACAGATTGGCAATCAGTTGCTTTCTAAGCGATTCTTCTTCTTGCTCCCGCAGGTGGCTATCGCGGAGCTTCCGAATCATTTGATTAAACGAAGCCCCCAACTGATCCACTTCATTCATTCCAGAAGCACGTTCCGGGATCGGTTCTGGAATCCAGGAACCATCCCCGGGAACAGTCATCGCCTTTTGCAGGCGGATGAGCCGCTGCCGAAGGCGATAAAAAAACACCCCTGAAACGGAAATAAAGATGGTAATGATGAGGCCGATCAAACCGAATATGCTGCGTGTCGTATTCATACTCGGGTCAGAAGACGGATTCACGCCAGCTACCATCATAAGGATCATTACAGGAAGCAAAACAAGGCCCAGGAAATGGACCACTAAGTACCGTCGAAAAAATGAGCGTTGTTTCATATTTTCACCCGATATCCGATACCGCGTACTGTCTGAATGATTTCCGGCGCATTAGAATCTTGTTCCAGTTTCTCGCGAAGATGGCGAATATGGACCGACAGAGTTTTGTCTCCATTGATGTATGATTCTCCCCAGACAGCCATCCATATTTGCTCTTGCGTAAGAATCTGATTCGGATGGCGCAGGAAACACTCAAGAATTTGGTATTCCTTTCCGGTTAGGTTAACTTCTTCTCCAGTACGCTCGATGATCACCATGCGTCCAGATAGGTCAACAAGGATGTGCTGTCCAAGCTTTATATGATCCGGGAGTCCCACTCCACTGCGGCGGAGCAGCACTTCTATTCTGGCAGCTAGCTCATCGAGGTGAAAAGGCTTGGTGACATAATCGTCGGCAAACTGCAGCCCTTGCAGCTTATCATCGATAGCCGCTCGGGCGGATAGCAGCAAAATGGGCACCTCAGGCGCTGCTTTCTTCAATCGCTGGCCGACCGAAAAACCGTCCAGTCCAGGCAGCATGATATCGAGAATAACCACATGGCTTCCCTGTATTTCGTTTTCCGCATTTTCACCGGATAACAGCCAACGAACTGCATATCCCCGCTTTTCAAGTTCCTCCTGAACCCAGCGTCCGATTTCTTGATTGTCTTCAATATACAGAACACGTTTTGTTTTCATGACACCACTTCCCTTGCTTTTCTTCTCGAAAGGGATTTTTCAGAATGGTAAAATGGTCAAATCCTGAAATGGGGAATATGTTTCCAGACTATCATTCCCCCGTCCATTTAAGCAACACACAGCACTTCACATGACTTGAGTGTCGGTCACTGAATTTAACGGCACCCACCCCCATAACAAAAAAACCTCAGAGAGAGTCTCTGAAGCGTTATTACTTGCAAAACATATTTATGTCATCTAAAGCTGAATGAGCATGTCCTCTAACAAACTTACTCTTATCATTCAATGCATCATTAATATGTGGAATAATTAGGTCCTTATTAACGGTTCTGTGTATTCTCGCAATATGACCAAAACTTAGAATTGCTATTCCTCTTATATTTTCGTTTTTATGCTGACTGTATCGGACCATCAGGTCTTGTACAAACTCTCCATCATCCGCATTTAGTGCTAGGGAAAGCAAGCCTCTTACTATTGTGTCAGGGTTATCGGAATTAATTTGGTTTATAATTTCTTGATTTTTCTCTATGTTATTACTGCAACGTTCTGTACTTTCGTGAACAATATCATCTAGTACCTTTTCGAAAAAACCAATTTCCTTCCATATTTGTTGAATAGATTCATTATTTGCGGTTCTAAGTTTTTCAAATGCGTTAATTAAACTTTTCTTTGTTTGAATTTCTTTATCCGTCTGCTTTAGGATGCTTCGTCTATCTCTATACATGATGTAGTGTTTTTTAAAGTTCTCCCGTGCTTCTGTAAGTGAGTAATGAGTAATCTTGATTTGGACTTCTCCCAACCTCTCCTTTCCTCTAGAGTGGGTTAACCACAACAGGGACAATTATGCCGATTCATTTGACACTTACCTTTCTTTTTCAGTCATCAACTATTATTTGGGCTGACCACAGCTAGCACACAGCTTCGCGTTTGGAGTTCTCAATGGCTTGCCACAATATTGGCAAGGGGCGCCAAATAAAGATATTTGATGGTGCATAATTGCATTATGATGAATGCCTGAAACACCAGTTATTTTTTCGTATTCCTTTACGACAGGACTGAATCTATCATCCATAGATATCTGTTCTAATGATAGTCCATGCTTTTGCCTAAACTCCATTGTTGCTCTCATACAATCTCCATACAACTTATGAATCCGAGCATATTCTGCTTCATCTAACATAGGCATTTCACATTTACAACGCCAACACCACATCATTTTCATAGTTTGTTACTCCATATTCTCATGACTTCTCAGCAAGAGTTTTGATTTCTAAAGGCTTAACAGGTCGGAATTTACAATAAATACAAGATGAATCTCCACATGGAGGAATTACACTCCTACAGTTTTCACAATGACTATTTGGAACAACCGTCCCACCGATACAAAAATAATCATCAATTATGACTTGTCGTTCTTCATCATCCACTCTGATTTTCACAGACTCACCTTTTTAGATTAAATCGTGTGCTATACCTTATTTTTATATTATCATAACGATTTTCAAGGTTCATTCTTTGCCTAATTCGATACTTTATTATGCGAGGACTTAAGTAAATAGATATTTACCTTCGATCATGGAAATCTCTTTTCATTAGCAATCCACTGTTCTCCATCGTCAGTTAATGAATTGAATACAAGAAACTGGCGCCGTAGAGTACCGACGCCAGTTTGCTGTCCAGATGTTTATTAGTGTCCGCTAAATGGAATCTTGACCAAGCAAAAACCGCATCAGTATCGCTGCAATTTCCGCACGAGTTGCCGTACCGGACGGGTCAAGCAATCCGTTGCCTTTACCGGAGATGATACCTTTTCCGATCGCCCACTTCATAGACACAGTCGCCCAATCGGAAATTTTGTCCTTGTCTGCAAAGTCGGACAGATCACCCGTCACTGTAATATCAAGGTTAGTATGCTGTGCGTAGCGATACAGCAAGGTGACAAGCTGTTCGCGGGTCACTGCGTCATCGATGCCATATCGTTTGTTGCTGTAGCCGCTCGCAATGCTGCTCTGCGCCACCCATTTGATGGCATCCGTATACCATGTACCGGAAGGTACATCATTGAACGTGCTTTCTCCGGTCACCTGCGGGCTGCCTGCCATGCGGTATAGCACGGTTGCAATCATGGCGCGGTTGGCTGTCTGGTTGGGCTTAAAGGTCGTTTCGCTTGTTCCTGACATCAAGCCTTTGTGCTGGACATAGGCTACTGCGTCAAAAAACCAGTCGGACTTGTTAACATCTGCATAGGAAATACCGTTGCTGGATGTGCCGCCGCCAGGTTCACTCCCTCCTCCAGGCGTGTTACCGCCTGGTTCGGTGGTGCCGCCTGGTGTGGTACCGCCTGGAGTATTGCCGCCGGGCGTGCTGCCGCCAGGAATTCCGCCGCTTGTATCAGCAGTCGCCGTAATATTGATTCTGATTTGCCCTGTGGTTTGGCTCTGCGCCCCTTTTACCACAGTGACGGTAAATACATAGCTGCCGTCTGTACCGCTTCGATTTGCGGTGGTTCCGGCTACCGGTGCAGTGTAACTGACCTTATTGATCGTGACCGCAACGTTGCTGTTCTTGACCGCAGCCTCGGCGGTGACTTTCAGTGCCGCCACAATGACAGATTCGCTAGTTGCCGCTGCTTGAGTCATACTACTGTAGCTTGCGACTTCCGCCGCTGACTTGGCTGCCGCCACAATGGCGATGTCCGGGTCGGCCGATTCCTTCACCGACATCATCAGGCTCTTGCTGTCAGTTGCGCTTCCCTTGGACAGTGCTACGTCGTACTTGCCGTTGCCGCTGTTGTAAGCGATAGTCGCCGTTACCCCTGCGGCATCGCCGGTAAGCAAGCTGTTTACATAGCTTTGAACCGCCGTGGTTTTGTCGGCCTGCGAGGCTCCGAAAGCGACATCGACCGTTCCGTCTACCAAAGCCGTCTTGGCCGCCGCTACCGCCTGTGCGTTGGTTACGCCGATAAAAGACGTCGCCGTAATCGCAATCGTTTGCTGCGCGGTCGTTTGGCTCTGCTGTCCTTTTGCCACCTTGACGGAGAAGACGTAGCTGCCGTCTGTGCCCTGCGGGTTCTCGGCATCGCCCGCTGTCGGTGCCGTGTAGTTGATCTTGGTGACCGTGACTGTAACACCGTTGTTGTTGATCGCCTCTCTCGCTTGATTTTCAACATAGTTCTTAACAGCAGTTTCATCGCCATATGCGGCCTGTGCGGCATCAGGGTAACTTGCGTCTTCAACCGCCCCCTTGGCTGCAGCCACAATGGCGATGTCCGGGTCGGCCGATTCATTGACTGTCATCTTCAGGCTCGCGCTGTCGCTTGCGCTTCCCTTGGAAAGCGCAACATCATAGTTGCCGCTAACGCTATTGTAGACGACGGTTGCCGTCACCCCTGCGGCATCGCCAACCAGCAGGCTGTTTACATAGCTTTGAACCGCCGCTGTTTTGTCGGCCTGCAAGGCCCCGAAAGCGACATCGACCGTTCCGTCTACCAAAGCCGCCTTGGCTTCCGCTACTGCTTGCGCATTGGTCACGCCGTTAAAAGCTGTTGCAGTGATGGTAATCGTGTGTTGTGCGGTATTCTGACTCCGTTGGCCTTTTGCCACTGTGACGGTGAAAGTATAGACGCCGTCTATGCTTTGCGGATTGTCGGCATCTCCCGCCGTTGGTGCGGTGTAGGTGACCTTAGTAATAGTGACCGTAACGGCATTGTTGTTGATTGCTGTTTTGACCAGATTTTCAACATAGCTCTTAACAGCGGCTTCATCACCATGTGCAGTCTGTGTGGTGCTAGGATAGGTTACGTTATCCGCGGCTGTCTTGGCCGCATCCACAATGGCGATATCCGGGTCGGCCGATTCCCTTACCGACATCATCAGGCTCTTGCTGTCGCTCGCACTCCCCTTGGAAAGGGCAACGTCGTATTTGCCGCTAACGTTATTGTAGATGACGTTTGCCGTTACTCCAGCGGCATCGCCAGTCAGCAGAAAGTTTACATAGCTTTGAACCGCTGCTGTTTTGTCTGCCTGCGAGGCTCCGAAAGCGACATCGACCGTTCCATCTACCAAAGCCGTCTTGGCTGCTGCCACCGCCTGCGCGTTGGTCACACCGTTAAAGGCCGTCGCCTTAATCGCAATCGTTTGCTGCGTGGTCGTTTGGCTCTGCAAACCTTTGCCCACCGTTACGGTGAAGATGTAGCTGCCTTCTGTGCCGTTCACATTATCGCCGACGCCTGCGATCGGGGCCGTGTAGCTAACTTTATTGATCGTGACCGTAACGACGTTGTTGTTGATCGCTGCTTCTGCAGTGGCTTTCAGCACTGCTGCAATGATCGATTCACTAGTTGCCTCTGCCTGAGTCATAATGTTGTAGCTTACGCCATCGACTGCTGCCTTGGCTGCCGTTACTATGGCGATGTCCGGGTCTGCCGCTTCCTTCACCGTCATTGTCAAATTCTTGCTGTCGCTTGCGCTTCCTTTGGAAAACGTAACATCGTAACTGCCGCTAACGCTGTTGTAAGTGACAATCGCTGTCACCTCTGCGGCATCGCCAACCAGCAGACCGTTTACATAGCTTTGAACCGCCGCTGTTTTGTCTGCCTGCGAGGCTCCGAAAGCGACATCGACCGTTCCGTCTACCAAAGCCGTCTTCGCTGCTGCCACTGCCTGCGCGTTTGAAAGCCCGTCATAAGGCGTCGCCAGAATCGGGACCGTGATCGGAGCAGTCGTCCGGCCCTGCCAGAATCTCACATACGTGATGGTGAAGGTGTAGCTGCCATCCGTCCCGTTCGGGTGGTCGGCATCGCCCGTGATCGGCGGAACGTAGCCCTGCTCTTTCACGGCCAGGACTCTCACTCGGTCGACCTCAAGACCGTAGTCTCGGATTACGTTAAACACCATACTACTTATCGTTGAATTGATCGATCCGTTGTAATACTCATACGGTCTGAAGCCCCCATAGTTGCCTTGTTGCAGCGCGGTCTTGACGTCAGCCAAATACGCGTCAGGCTCCTCCTTAAGAGAGAGGATTACGTCCATATCATCCGATAAATAATTTCCCTCTTCCAGATAGACATTAACCTTGAGTTGCCCTTCTATTGCGATCCTCTCTGGTGTAACGGTCACATAGTCCACATTGCTATTCGCTAGTAAATCTTTGAAATATCGTTCCACTATCGCATAGAGATCTAACCAGGTTGAACCTGGCGGCACCTCGATCGTCGGATGCTCCCCCGCCAACAGGCTCAAGGCCCTGTCTAGGATCTCTCGATTGGATACGCCGGCATACGGCGTCGCCTTGATCACAACCGTCCGCCGAGCGGAGGTTTGCACCTGCGCTCCCTTGGTCAGCGTGACGGTAAACGCGACCTGTCCGTCGGTTCCATCCGGGAAGTCCGCGTCGCCCGCCTTCGGCGCCGTATACTCGTCGACGTGGATGGACAAGCCAATCGCCTCGTTGTTCACCGCTTGCTTCACTTTTTGTTCCACATAGCTCGTGGCCGCCGCTTCCGTGCTCTGTTCCTCCTGGTTGCCTGCGGGATACTCCGCATTCTCCACAGCTTCCCTCGCTGCCTGCAAAATCGCAATATCCGGGTCGGGCGCTTCGTTAAACGTGACATGCAGGCTCGTACTGTCGGTGCGAGCGCCCTTGGAAAGCGCTACGTCATAGCTGCCGCCAACGCTGTTGAAGGTGACGATCGCCGTTACCCCTGCGGCATCGCCTACCAGCAAGCGGTTTACATAGCTCTGTACGGCCGTAGTTTTGTCAGCCTGCGAAGGCTGAAAGACGACATCGACGATTCCATCCACCAGAGCCGCCTTGGCCGCCGCCACCGCCTGCTCGTTGGACACGCCGCCAAAGGCCGTTGCCTTAATCTCAATCGTGTGCTGCGCGGTCGTCTGGCTCTGCGAGCCTTTAGCCACCGTGACGGTAAAGGTGTAGCTGCCGTCTGTTCCGTTCAGATGGTCCCCGTCGCCTGCGATCGGCGCGGTGTAACTGACCTTGGTGGCCGTGATCGTTACCTCGCTGTTATTGACTGCTGCTCTCGCCTGATTCTCCACATAGCTCTTAGCAGCAGCTTCATCGCCGTGCGCAGCTTGCGTAGTACCAGGGTAACTCGCGCCTTCAACCGCTGCCCTGGCTGCCGCCACAACGGCAATGTCCGGGTCGACCGCTTCCTTCATCGTCATCGTCAGGCTCTTGCTGTCGCTTGCGTTCCCCCTGACCAAGGCCACATCATAACCGCCCGTGTCGCTGTTGTAGGCGACGCTTGCCGTTACCTTGGGATCGCCAGCCAGCAGGCGATTTACATAGTTTTGCACGGCCGCTGTTTTATCAGCCTGCGAGGCCCCGAATGCGACATCAACTTCTCCGTCCACCAAAGCTGCCTTGACCGCTGCCAAAGCCTGCTCATTCACTTCGCGGAGGGTCGTGGCCAGAATCGGAACCGTAATCGGATCAGTCGTCCAAACCTGCCATGCTCTATAGAACGTTACAGTAAAGGTATAACTGCCATTTGTACCGCTTGGATTATCGGCATCGCCTGTTACCGACGGAACGTAGTCCAGCCCCGTTATGGTGCCGACCCTGATTACGCCAATCCCGGCAGCGTTGTTAACACCGCTGTGGCTGATTGCGTCATAAGCTCGATTACTAACAAATTGATTAATATACCGATCGTCATACGTAGACTGTCTGATGCCCCCATAGTCGCCGTGTTCGATCGCCGTCTTGACCTTAGCCAAGTCCGGGTCGCGCTCCTGATTAATGTGCAGGTCTAATATCGAGCTGTAATAGGCCCGTCCCTTTTCAAAATATAGATTGACCGTTATCGTTTGCTTCTCGGGTTTGGGATAGTTAGGAACAATCCACACATAATCCAAGTCGAATTCAGCGAGTAAATCGTTAAAACGCTTCGTTATCATGTTATATAACTCGGCCCAGGTTGTGCCCAGCTCCACATCCATCGTAAGCTCACCTTCGAACAGGCTTCCGGCCTTGTCGATCACCTGTTGATTGGATACGCCAGCATACGGTGTCGCCTTGATCGCAACCGTCCGCCGAGCGGTGCTTAGCACCTGCGCTCCCTTGGTCAACGTGACGGTAAACGCAATCTGTCCGTCGGTCCCCTCCGGGAAGTCCGCGTCGCTCGACTTCGGCGCCGTATACTCGTCAACGTGGATGGACAAGCCAATCGCCTCGTTGTTCACCGCTTGCTTCACCAGTTGTTCCACATAACTCGTGGCCGCCGCTTGCGTGCTCTGTTCCTCCTGGTTGGCTGCCGGATACTCCGCGTTCTCTACCGATGCTTTCGCTGCCTGCAAATCGACAAGATCCGGGTCGGGTACCGGGTCAGGCGATTCGTTAATGATTACCTGTTCCTCAGCCAGTGCGGGCTTAGACAACATAGGGAAAACCAGCGACGCCGCCAGCAGCCAGGTGAAAATACGTTTTCGTACTTCCTTCATTTTTATTTGCCCTCCGTAACTTTTGAATAACGATCAAGAATTTTTGTGCAAAAATAAAAAGACGTTTTAAACGATAAAATAAAGCAAATCTATGAATTACTCCATACCTATAAAGGTGTATCTTTCATACTTTGACGAGGGTTTAACGTGAAATGGCACGAAATTCGGGGCATAAAAAAAACAGATAAATCACCCAAAGCTCGTTTTCACGAATCTTGGCGATTTATCTGCTTTTGTTGGCGATTACTGATAATTGTTAGTTTATTAAATCTTAGCCGATTCACAGCGCCCCTCCCCGAATATATCCTTACTACGCACTCCACATGTGTGGAGCGTACAAAAAAGATGCCAACTATCTAATCCCTCGTGCTTTCGATTCGTTTTAGGTTCTCAGTGTCCCGAGCTGGAGATGAACCGAAGAAGCGAGAGTACTCTCGATTAAACTGTGAGGGACTTTGATAGCCAACATGATATGCGGCGCTTGCTACTGGATAGCCCTCAAATGCAATGAGGTTTCTAGCCTCCAAAAGCCTTAGTTGCTTTTGAAATTGAATAGGACTTAAACCCGTTGCCCTTTTAAACTGACGGTGAAAGGTATTTATCGCCATGCCAGATTTTGATGCCATCTCGCCAACGTCTATTGGCTTCATAAAATTATCGCGAAACCATTTTACAATCTGGGAAATCTTAGATAAATTACTTTCCCGCAGACCAAATTGCCTCAGATACCATCCTTGTGGTCCCATCAGAACGCGATATAGGATTTCGCGCTCATAAGCTGGTGCAAGAGCTGGAATATCTCTTGATGTTTTCGATAATCGCAATAAACGCAGCCATGCCTCCATAAATTCAATGTCCATTTCACAAGCTGCGAAATGCTCGGAAGCAGTCGGTAATAGATTTTCAGGAAGATCTCTTAATAAACTCTGAAGAACATTCTGATTCAACTTAAGACCAAGGGACATGTAAGGACGGCCATCACCGTCTGGATGTACACTCGCCGTTGCAGGAACATGCACCGGTAACACGTAATATGATGGCCCTTCAAGGTCAGTGCTACGCTCCCCGATTGAAAGAATCTTTGTTCCTTGAACTGTGAAACCAATCATCGGCTCGTAGAGCGCTGCAAGTTGATGAGCGGGGATGTCTCCCTTAATCATACTTAGCCCCGGTACTCCGGTTTCAATTTGTCGAGTGCCTGCGCCTTTCATTAGTTCAATAATTTCATCAAGGACGTTATTCATGCACTTATTTTATCACGCGACTTCTTATCCCTCAACACAACTCTGAAATACTTCGGCATTTTTAGGCTCTTCATTTGACAAATATAAAGGATAATCCAGGTTACCCAAAAAGTGAAGTGGTGTTTTTAGGCAATCAATCGGCATTATTAGATCTATATTGTTTCAACAGATGCGACTAAAATTAAATCCAGATCGAACACATCATTAAGGAGGATCTTATGAAAATTGCGATTGTAACAGGCGGAAGTAATGGCATTGGAAAAGCGACGGCGCTAGAGCTTGGCAAACGTGGAATTAGCGTCATTCTCACCTACAATTCCTATAAGGACCGGGCAGAAGCTGTCGTTAAGGAAATTGAGAAGAATAAAGGCGTTCGGGCATTCGCACTGAAGCTGGATCTGACACGAGCATCAACATTCGAAGGTTTTGTTCTAGAAATGAAAAAGAGCCTCCAAGACATATGGAACAGAACGACTTTTGATTACTTGGTTAATAATGGCGGTGTCGGTGGGCCAATGATGTTCAATGAGATGAGCGAAGAATACTTCGACAAAATTCTTAATACGAACTTCAAAGGACCGATTTTTTTAACACAACAACTTGTCGGATTCATGGAGGATGCTGGAGCTATTGTAAATACCACGAGCTCATCCAAGAACCAATCATTCCCAGGCTACTCCGTCTATGGCTCGTTAAAAGCAGCTTTCTCAACTTGGACTCGCTACATTGCCAAAGAACTTGCACCTCGACAAATTCGGGTCAACGCAGTTTCGCCCGGTCCTACGCACAGCAATTTTGGCGACGGAGTATTCGATAAACATCCTGAATTCATTAAGCCGCTAGCTGAGCAATCTGTATTTGGCAGAATCGGCCAACCCGAAGATATTGCGAAGGTCATTGTGAGCATATTGTCCGATGATTTCGGCTGGGTTACAGCCCAAGACATTGAAGTGTCTGGCGGACATTTGCTTTAAGAAAGGCTGCCGTTTAGCCCGGATAAAAAGGGGGGGGGGGCCCTTCGTCATCAGCATGACTTATGGGACACCCCCTCATTTCGCGACATTCTCGGGATCGCCTATCAATTGTCTTTTTAGGCATCTTGTGAATCAGCAGGGAACGAAAGAACACGACCGCAAGAATGAAGATGTAATTAGAGATTGTGTTTTGGTTTAAGTGAATATTCCCGCTTTGAATTCCGCCACTTTCGATCATAACGAATCGCTTTATTCAGCATTTTCGATGTCAGCAGAATGTTTTTCACACCATGTCCGCCTGGCACAATCTGCTTCTCCCGCTCCACCCATTCCTCGACCGTAAGCTTCACATACAGTTCATTTGTTGCCCCACGTCGTGACAGAATTTCGGTAATCTCGTGCCGCGGCAGCACTTCCCATGTTTTCACCCGACCATACAGTGTAATACCAGCCTGATCTCGACCAAATCGCTTAATCGATTGATAGATCGCCACATATTCCAACTGCGACAACGTCCCATGGTTCGTAAAATGCTGCAGAGGAACATGATAGAACCCATAACGCTTCAAGTCGCGGAATTGATCCTCATGGCTGAGTGCCCCAACCAATACAGCACGCCCGGCCAGCTTGTCCGTATAATACTTTTGTGTTCCCCGTGGTCGCGTCGAACGTTCGTATGCTTTTTCCGGACTGTCCAGAATGATCTCGTCCTGAAAGGCTTCCAGCAGCGACGTCGAATTCGGTAAGAACGGGAACGCCCCCACATTCACCAGCTCAATACTTTTACCAATTAATTATTCAATCCCGAATTCACAATCACTATCTATTTACATACAGAATTGTCATCAAAATAATTGGCATAATAATTCCTAAACAACTACAAACGATTCCTGTGATTGTTGTTCTTCTTCCACTTTGTTCGTTAAGCTTTATCTCTTTTAGAGCTACAATACCAATTATTAAACCAATAACACCTAAAATAAATCCAACATAAATAAAAAATAAAACAATTGATAGAACCCCTAAAACCAAAGAAGTGACAGCTTTTCTATTTAAAACTTTTTTCTCTAATATCCCCTCGTTTCTCAAAGGCAAACCCCTTCCTAAACATTCTCTTAATACAATATTCTTCCATAAAGACTCCGATTCCTTCTTTAACTAAACTTCCAGTTAGCTTAGCGGAAAAATCAACACTAAACGTTAGCAGTGCCTAACCCAAAAAAGCCCGTGGGAAATTCGGAAATTTGACCACAGGCTTTCACTGGTTATGCTCAATTTTTCGCCAATACTTCTCCGAAATATGTCCCGCTTAGGACCTCTTCATATTTTCTTTATTTTTTCCTTCACTAGATCTTAATTTATTTTACTTACACTGAGAGTAGCTTGGAGACCGAAGATGCGTTAGGAACCAGGAGGCTGCAGATGAATAAGATCACCGTCTTGGTCGTGGATGATGACCCCGAAATCAGAGACATTATCCATATTTTCTTGTGCAATGAAGGATATCATGTGCTTGAAGCGACAAATGGTATGCAGGCATTCGAGATCGTTAATACATCGCGAGTCCAATTGATCATTCTTGATGTGATGATGCCCCACATGGATGGGATCAAGGCATGCCTTAAAATCAGGGAAACCTCAAACATTCCTATTATCATGCTGTCCGCCAAGGAAGAAGAAATTGATAAAATAACCGGGCTAACTACCGGGGCGGATGACTACGTGACCAAGCCGTTCAGTCTTCTGGAATTGATGGCCCGGGTCAAGGCACAGCTGCGGCGGCAAAGCTATTCCGTCATGGATCAAGAAGAAGTCATCGCTGTTGGCGACCTAATCATAGACAAGGCTCGGCACCAGGTAACGATAAAGGAAAGGGAAGTATTCCTGACGCCTATTGAATTTTCCATACTTGAACTCATGGCAAGCCATCGAGGATACGTGTTCAGCGCGGATAAAATTTACGAGCGGGTTTGGAACGAAACGACCCACTTCTCGGAAAATACGGTTGTGGTTCATGTACGAAACCTCCGGGAGAAAATCGAAGAAAACCCCAGAGAGCCTCGGTACGTCAAGACAGTCTGGGGAGTGGGATACAAAATTGAAAAATAAACTCTTTCCCGTGATCTCCGGAAAACGCAGTGTACGCGTACGCATGTTATGGTCGTTTATCCTGAGCCTCATCCTTGCGATCAACGCATCGTCCTTCATCAACGATTATTTGTTCGGCGGTCTGCTTACGACAAGTCGCTCCTCCTTTTTTCCCATCCTTCTCCATGATATTTTGTCCGTCGTTTCGTTTCTCGTGCTGTTTATTATAAGCTTTACCCTGATGACCAGGCGCATTGTACGATATTTGTTGCGTTTGGCAGAGGGACTTGATGATATCGCCGGAGGAAATCTGAGCTATCGCGTTCCTCTCTCACGGCAAGACGAGCTAGGCAAGGTTGCGGAGAACATTAACGCGATGGCCGAGAAACTGGAACGCCAGATCGAGAAGGAACGCCAAATCGAAAAGTCCAAAATGGACTTGATTACGGGCGTATCCCACGATCTACGAACTCCCTTGACGAGCATCATCGGATATCTGGAGCTGCTGATGAAAAAAGTGTATCGCGATGAGCAGCAGCGGGATCGTTTCGTGAACATGACGTACAACAAAGCGTTGCAACTGAAAAACCTCATTGACGACCTGTTCGAGTACACTCGTCTCACGACCAGCGACGCCGAGCTTGAAACGGGCCAATTCGACATGCGGGAACTGTTTACGCAAATCCTGGCCGAATTTCAACCTTTCGCCGAAGAACTCGGCGTCGTCGTGGAGACGTCAATGGCGTTCAAGGCTATGCCGATACCGATGGACCCTGGGAAAATCAGGAGGGCCATCGACAACCTTCTGATGAATGCGCTGAAGTTCTCGGTGAAACCCGGAGTCGTTCGCGTGTCCATGGAGGAAAGCGTCTCTTTTGTTACCGTCAGAATCGAGAACGATGGAACACCGATCTCCAAAGAACAGGAGGAGCTAATATTCGAACGATTTTATAAAGCCGATCATTCGCGAGCGGCCCAAGCCGTTCAAGTCGGTTCAGGATTGGGTTTATCCATTGCCAGGAGAATCGTCGAACGGCATGGCGGCACCTTAAGCCTGGTCCATTCATCGGGACATTATGCTTTCATCCTTGAACTGCCCCAACCTAATTATTCACCTTGAAATTCACTTCCGGGTATTTGGCAGCCAAATCTTGCAGCGCGGAATTGTCCTTTCCTTTGAGGTACCGATCGAAGAAGGCAACGCTGAATTCGTTCACGATGCGGTGATCCCGCCGCGGATCTGCGCCGCCCAAACCTAGCAGCGGAGAAAATAACGCAAGATCGGAGTAGCTTGCATGCTTAGAACCCGGAATCAGGATCGACAAACCTCCGCCCGCCAAAGCATTGCGAATTTTTAATTTGTATTCTTTCCTAGGAGCTTCGAACGCTTCGCGACTTACTCCGCCCATCTTTTTAGCGACGTCATCGTAAGAGGTCATCACCATACTGTATATTTCGTCAGAGAACATCATCAAGAATGGTTTCCCTAAGCCTTTCTCGGAAACCGGAGGACCATAGATCCCGCCGTCCATGCTCAGTGCCGCTTTCACACGCGGATCATTCTTTAGCATTTGCAACGTAACGGCTCCCCCGAACGAATGTCCGAGCATGCCAATCCGATCGAGATCGATTTTCCCGGTAAAACGGCCAGTCTCATCGTTCCGGTTTAGCTTCTCTACTTGATCGAGCACGAAAGTCGCATCAGCGGTCCACAGCGGTATATGTTCAGCGTACTGGGCATTGGAAGTCAGGGTACGACTGATTTTGCTGAGGGCTACCCTGCCGTTAGGATACACGGAGGCAGCGGCTTCAAAGGCATAATCAATGCCAACAACGATGTAGCCGTGGCTTGCAAGCTCCTCCATCTGGAACATATTTTGATCGCGATACCCAAGCATCCCGTGGGAAAAAATCAATACCGGGTAACGGCTCTCCGTATCAGAAAGTTTGGCATCCAGTAAAGAATGCGTTTTGACGAGCCCCAGGTGGCTCAACACAAAAGCCGGAAGATCCATCATATTCGAAGAAATGGCAGCCGTCATTTTCGATGCATTCAGCAAATACGGGCTCCGCTTTTCCCCGCCTCCTTCGGCGGCCGGATACCATATTTGCGCCATCAACTCGCGCCGGTCGGCAGGGTTGTCCGAGTAAGGTTCCTGCCGTTGTTCATCTACCCAGTGATACACCGCCGTTCCGACCGCGTACTGCCCTGTCGGTTTCGCGAATGAAAATACAGGAAATAGTGCAGGTGCTGCGACCGAGACAGCCAGGTATACGGTCAATAATACCGCTTGAACAGTGACCACGACCCTGCGTCTTCCTGCCTCTTTCCGCTTGCCGATAAAGAAATAAACCGCCAGTAGAAGCGGTGTCAAATAGGCCGGAATCATCTCCCACCGTCCGCCTTCCGCGACAACCTGCACAATAACCAGCCCGAAGGCGATCCCTATAGGGATGAAAGACCCCCGACCGCCTTTCCTATTCGCGAATACCGCCCAGTAAAACAGACCAAAGTTCACCACAATCAAGACTGCTTCCAATAACCTCATGTCCATCTTCCCTCGCTTCAATTCAACTAGTTCCAACTTACCAAAAAATAATGAAAACGAAGCATGGGAAATTCTAAGTTTTTTATGAAGAAAGCGGGTCATTCTTGGGAGGCACAAAGCGTTCTTAGAGTGAAAGACCGTAAAGTTATCGTTCGGAAGAAGAGACCTATTAAACAGTACTTGTTTATCTAAATCGAACAGATTTCGATACGTCACTTAACCACCGCTGGAGAAAATTGTCCACCACTAAACGCAAGAACCTCCAATTCACTCTTTCGTGAATTGGAGGTTCTTGCGTTTAGCAATCCCGGATATTCTGTTGCGGCAAGGTCTGCGAGTTCAGTCTCCGACCGATCAGCCGCTTTTCGAGCGGTTAGGGTGATTCCACGGCGTCCCGAGGAACGGAAGCACCCACCGGTCTAACCCGTACCATCCGGCCACTTTCCAGGCCAGTACGATCCAGGTCGCCAAAATGAACAGCAGCGGGTTCGTGCTGAGGGTTCCGGCGAATAGGAAGCACGCATTCATGAAGGCGCCGAAAAAGGCGGCGATGCCGGTAAGCAAGCCCAGTATTAGGCCTAGGCCAACGAGAGTCTCTCCGAACGCCACCATATAGGAGAACACCTTGGCATGTGGAAGCACCATATTTTCCAAAAATGAAGCATACCAGCCGGTGACGTCTTTACCGTCCGCCGCTTTGCCGAGCGCTCCCTTGATGAAGCCCGTTAGCCCCGCTCCGGCGTCGCTTCCCACCCATTTGTCACTCGTGATCTTGTGATACCCGGCATTGAGCCACGCGTACCCTAGGTAAAGCCGAACGATCAACCACAGCAGACCCGATCTCGTATTGTTGAAGAAGAAATTTGATACCGGATTTTCGGGAATCAGAATGTTTTTTCCCTTCAATTCCTCTTTTATTGTCATCCCAATCTCCTCCCGGAAAATTTTTCCCACTTGAAAATAGCTTACCTGAATCCGTATCGAATTTCCACGGTTGATTCAGAATATTCCGATACTTTTATTAATCCTTTTATAGAACAACTTTTTAACCAACTCCGCCGTTGCCATATAGAGAAGTACGATCAGCCCGACGGCGATAAATATTGCGGGAGAAAGCGGTTTGAATCCAAAAAGCGGCCCCAAAGGGGTGAAAGGAAGCAACAGTGTGAGGCCGATGATCAAAAGAGTTGCGATAACCAGGTGTTTTCCGGGCTTGCTCTTGAATACAGACCTTTGCGTTCGAATCACCAACACGATTAGTGAAGCGGAAACTACTGATTCCAGAAACCAGCCTGTCCGAAATTGCTCAGGCGACGCATGCAGCATAAATCGTAATACCCCGAATGTCACAAAATCAAAAAGGGAACTGACAATACCAAACGTAATCATAAATTGTCGAATGAATTTCATATCCCAGCGCCGCGGCTTATCAACCATTTCCGGATCGACATTGTCGGAAGCGATCGTCATTTCCGGGAAATCCGTCAGCAGATTGGTCAACAAAATTTGTTTCGGTAGCAAAGGCAGGAATGGGAGGAAGAGCGAGGCGCCCGCCATGCTGAACATATTTCCGAAGTTCGCGCTTGTTGCCATAAAAACATACTTCAACGTATTGGCAAACGTCTTCCGCCCCTCCTGAACGCCGCGAACAAGGACATCCAAATCTTTGCCGAGCAATACGATATCCGCCGCTTCTTTGGCGACATCGACAGCGCTGTCTACGGAAATCCCGACATCTGCAGCATGCAGAGCGGAGGCGTCATTAATCCCATCCCCGATATATCCAACGACATTTCCTGCTTTCTTGGCCGCTAATAAAATTCGCTCTTTCTGATTCGGTTCGACTTCGGAAAAAATATCGATTTGATTCACTTGCTGCATTAATGCTTCGTCGCTCATCGCATGAAGTTCTTTTCCAAGCATGATTTTCGGTTGATCCAATCCGATTTGCCGGCTAATATTGGCCGCAATAAGATGATTATCCCCGGTGATGATTTTAAGCGAGATGCCGAGTCTTCTTAAATTCATGATCGTGTCGGCGACACCCGTCTTCGGTGGATCGTTAAAGAGCAGAAACCCGAGAAATGTCATATTCGCTTCATCGTCAATCTTCATGGACGATTGCGAACCGATGTTTCTCACCGCGATTCCCAGTGTGCGGAGCCCTTGCCTGCTAAAGTCTTCAAATTGCCGTTGAATTTGATCTTTGTGCAAGATTAGGTCGGCAACTTGCCCATCCCCCGTTTCTACAAACGAACAAACATCCAATATTTGTTGCAAGGCTCCTTTTGTCACAATTCGATGCTCGTTCCCTTCGGAAACAAGAATGCTTAGGCGCTTTCGGGTAAAATCATACGGAATCTCATCCCATTTTGTATAACCGCTAACATCGAATGGCCGATCCGATAAGATCGCCTCGTCAATTGGATTGGTATACCCTGTTTCAAAACTTGCATTTAGATAAGCATTAAGCTGCACTTTCTCGCTTGGGACGCCGTTTACGTCGACTGCGGAATGAATGCGTACGATTCCTTCCGTCAATGTTCCGGTTTTGTCAGAGCAAAGCACATTCATGCTGCCGAAGTTTTCAATTGAAGCTAGCCGTTTTACGATTACATTGTTGCGTGCCATTTGCTTTGCGCCGTGGGACAGATTGATGCTAATAATAGCCGGCAGCAACTGCGGAGTTAACCCGACGGCAAGCGCCAATGAAAATAAGAAGGAGTCCAGCACCGGCCGATCCAGAAATAAATTGATGACAAAAATCGAAAGAACGAGCATTAGAGTGACTTCCATCAACAAATATCCGAATCTTCGAACGCCGTATTCAAATTCCGTTTCCGATTGCCTAAGCTTCAACCGATCCGATACTTTCCCGAACTCGGTTTTATTTCCCGTGTGGACAATAACGGCCCTCGCGCTCCCGCTAATGACGCTAGTCCCCATATACAGCGTGTTCGTCCTTTGGGCTAATGGAGTATCGCTTTCAAGGACAGAGGGCGTCTTCTCGACCGGGTAAGTTTCTCCCGTCAATGCTGCCTCGTTCAGAAACAAATCCTTCGATTCCAACACGTAACAATCGCCCGCTATCACATCCCCGCATGCAGCAGGATCACGTCTCCGGGTACAAGACTTGTGATGGGGACTTCACATGAATTCCCGTCTCGTAGTACGGACGCCTTAATTTGAACAATCGCCAGCAGTTTTTTTACTGCATTTGCGGCCCCCCGCTCTTGCATGAATCCAAGGAATGTACTAATCAGGATGATACTGAGAATTATAAACGCATCAATGGAATCGCGTAAAAAAAACGATAAGCCTGCGGCAAAAAGAAGAATCAGAATGATCGGACTTTTTATTTGAGAGAGCAGCAACAGTAGGGTCTCCATCCTCTTTCGAGGCTTGAGCATATCCGAACGAAATCGAATAAATCTCTGCTCGGCTTCGTTTTGAGTCAACCCTTCTGAGGTTGTCTCCAGTCGCTCCATTACTTCTTCAGTTGGTAAACTCCAAAACGATTTCAAGTTATTATCCATGACAAATTTCTCCTTTACGAAACTTCCGGCTTTTCTGTATCCGCAAGCATTTTGCTCTGGCCAGTCGTTGTGAACTTACTATTCGGGAAGAAGACCAATAAATCCTCTATTGAGTAAACCTGAATATTCGTTTGGTTTTTTGGCTGACAAGCTGCTTGTTCTCACTCTGATTGGTCCTGGCTTTTGTCAGCCGTAAGGGAGTATGGGCAAGTTATAATTCTGTGAAGTTGCATTATAATATTTACCAATGGAAACGCTTTCTCTTAGACGAAATCAAAATTGAAGTCCCCTCGTTACTCAACGGCAAATCCCTTCCTAAACATCCTCTTATTACAATATTCTTCCATAAATACTCCATTTCCATCTTTAACTAAACTTCCAGTTAGCTTAGCAGAAAAATCAACACTAAACGTTAGCAGTGCCTAACCCAAAAAAGCCCGTGGGGAATTAGACCACAGGCTTTCACTGGTTATGCTCTATTTTCGCTTATACATCTCCGAATGATGTCCCGCTTCCACACATATTTTGGGATTTGATTTATACTCGCGGTAACCTTTCCGGTTCGTCGTCGTATAGGTCAACATGTGCCTACTACGCCATAACAATTTCCGCAGGCCGCTTGAAGCGTGACATCATGACGAATCCTATGATTTGGATCACGAACACAATAACGGACATATCTACTCGATTGACAATGAAAGCTAGATTAGGCGCAACGATAATCAAAGCAACAACGAACCAACGTTTGACTCCTTGTTTGCCCAAATCTCGCTTGACAAGGAAAATGATCATGCTGATGAGTAGCGTAGCAGAGAGGAAAAACGTCACACACAGAAGAAAAATGCAAATCTGAATCCACAAAGTAGCCCCCTGCTTTACGGCAGAGAAAATAAATACGATATACATTGTAACGATCGCAAATAATAGCATCGGCCAGATCGGAGCATACAGCCTCTGAATATAGCTCAACCACTCGCTGTTATCTTCGTTTTCCCTCATTTTATCCAGTTGCCGACCAAGCTTGTCCACCTCATTCACAGTCAAAGCTTGTAAGGAATGAAGCAGCATCGGATTAAATTGCTTGTAATAATCCCGAACGATCGCACGCTGCGCGCTTGTCATATAAGAACCGCAGTCACCCAACAACGCATACAATTGCTGCTTGCTCGATTCATTATCCAGATGAAACACGCTCGCAATGCTTAATTCAAGCTTTGTGAAGAGACTTTGCTTTAACTGTATGGTTGCCAACTCATTCTGCTGCCTGCGATCAATCATGCCCTTGAATTGCTTGTACATCCAGACCAGTATCGTGCCGATAATCGAAATAAGGAGCGTTTCGGTCGTATTTGCCTTCAAAAACGCCGCGATTTCCGTCCACATCGTTATGCCTCTCCCCCACCTTCGTCGCCTAACTCCAGCCTTTCGAGCCGCGTCGCCCGGTCCAGATGATAGTCATCCCACTTCACGCTGATCTTCCCCTGTCGTCGTTTCTCCCGCCAGTCACGCAACTGATCTTCCGTTTCCAGTCGCAGCTCCGCCACCTCTGTCGCGCGATCAAATATGTATTTCGATGTCAGCAGAATGTTTTTCACGCCATGTCCGCCTGGTACAATCCGCTCATCCCGCTCCACCCATTCCTCGACCGTAAGCTTCACATACAGTTCATTGGTCGCCCCACGTCGTGACGGAATTTCGGTAATCTCGCGCCGCGGCAGCACTTGCCACGTTTTCACCCGACCATAGAATGCAATCCCAGCCTGATCTCGGCCAAATCGCTTAATCGATTGATAGATCGCCACATATTCCAACTGCGACAACGTCCCATGGTTCGTAAAATGCTGCAGAGGAACATGATAGAACCCATAACGCTTCAAGTCGCGGAACTGATCCTCATGGCTGAGTGCCCCAACCAATACAGTCCGCCCGGCCAGCTTGTCCGTATAATACTCTTGTGTTCCCCGAGGTCGCGTAGAACGTTCGTATGCTTTTTCCGGACTGTCCAGAATAATCTCGTCAAGAAACGCCTCCAGCAGCGACGTCGAATTCGGTAAGAACGGGAACGCCCCCACATTCACAAGCTCAATACTTTTGTAAAAATGATGTTCCCGATACTTCTCCTCATCCGCATAAGGAAACAGCACATACGCTCCGAACATACTGCGCTCCAATTCCTTACCGTCTGCCCCCGAACCGACCACAATCGCATCCCGATACCGGTGCATCGTGTTAATATCCTCTTCCTGCGGGCCGGGTATCTTATATTTCTCCCGATAAGGTGTCCCCTCATAAGCGGGATTGATCCGGTACTTCGCATCGAAAATATATTTGTACTCCACCGCCGAGTCCCGTTTCTTCAACGTCAGTACGTTGTCCGGCTGCTGACCGATCGTCCGGCTACCATCTCCGGATGGCAACGCATTATAGTACAGCACGAACTCTTCGCCATTCTGCGGATGACGATACACCATTTTCGAGGCATTCCCCCGCTCCAGCTTCACGAACAGTCCGCCTCGGTTCAGCTTAATGACATCCTGTTTAACCAGTTCATATTTACGGCTCAGCAGCTCATGGATTTTGAGGAAGCACCAATATTCGTACAACTGGGCAAGATCTTTCATGGATAAGCGGAAGAGATCGTTCTGGATCGCCAGCCCCTTCATCAGCATCAAATAAAACTTGTACACATCCCGATACCCCGGCGCCATCTGCAGCACAAGCGAGATCGTCATCTGCCGCATATCCCCCACCTGCAGAAAGTCCAGCTTCAGCAGACGCTGGATCTCCGTTTGCATTCGCGCTAGCTTTTTCAGCAGATACGGGTCCGGCGACCGTTCCTTTTTCCCCAGTTGCAGCTTCAGATTCCGCAATTTCGTCTGCACCCGCACAAGCACCCACCGAACAAAACGATTCTCCGGCGTATCATAATCCACATACCTTTTTGTCTCCAGCACGTGTGTTGGCGTGTAGCCCCTTCCATCGATTTGAAGCAGTCCATGCCTGCTATCCGGGGCTAGCAGATGCGGGCGTTTGGCTAGAAATGTGACATTTTCACGGCCAGCCTTCTTGACCCGCGCCGATTCGACGAGCCGATTTTCCATGCTCAGCCGGTGGTGCGGCGTGCTCTGCATCCGGTCCACGGTCTGTACGAGCTGCTGAAACACATGCTGCAAAATCGCAAAAAACTCAGTTAAGCTCTGGTTCCGAGTCTCCTTCAATCCCGTCAGGTGAAAAGTTTTGCGCATAAAATCGAAGGATAGATTGTAGACCTGGTCATTGACATCCTGAAGAATGGCTTGATAATCCTGCTTATAATCCATTTTGGATGGGAAAATCTCCAACTGCAGCCGGAACAGAGGCGCCCCATGAAGACGAAGCTCAAGCTCCGTAAAACCCACCTCATTCTGAAAATTGAGCACCCCGGACAGCAGTCGACTCCCCTTGGGCAGAACGGAATCACGCAGATGAACGTTATCATGGTAAAAAGTAATCGGCGTATCCGGCTCCATTTCTACGATTAACTCATACGATTGCGTCTCATAGAATAAGGGAAGACACGTATCGCCAAGCTGCCACGGGACAAGCTTCTGCTCTTCAGGCGAGAACAGCTTTGTAGATATCATCTCTAAACTAGACGAGAGCCCCTGGTAATGAAGACGGGCATCCGCCCATGTCGAGTCTTCCTTGCGATGAAGCCGCAGCGTCTCCACTGTTGGATGAAACGGCTTCCCTTGCAAATATAAATTGAACCGATTCGTCTCGATTCTGAGCAGCTCGACCGGACGATTAAGAGAGCCAGTACGAAGTGAATCCATCCTCATCTAACCTCCGCAGCATGAAGATGATTTTTCTCGCGCTTTGCTTGTATTTAGCTGACTCCACAGTCTTGTCGACATCCTTCCATAGCTCGGAGGCGTCTTCGATCCATTCGTTAATCGGCAGTTTTCTGCCTAGCGTAATTTCCAAGAGCCGCAGGAGAACACGTCTAATTGAATCATGACTTCCTTGAACTCTTGGCAGTATTTTCTGCAGAAGCTGAAGATCGAATGCCGCATCCTTAGGAAGCAGATTCGATTGCTCATTATAGATAAGATAAAAGCAGACAGCGTCCCGAATCCGGAACCCGACATGCGAATGGATCGATTCCAGAATGTTGTTGACCTCTACCAGCTTTGCCGTCGTCTCTTCGATAAGTCCCTTGAACGGCGACTCAGCATCATATACTTCAATCAGTTGAAGATAATCCGCGCGCAGAAAAGCGTTCGGCGCAGGGACGGGTGGCGTTGTCGTTCTAGTAGAGGAGGCATCGCGTAGTTCCGGAAGCTGATCGAGACGAATATAGTTGAACTCAAGCGTGTTCGCCCGATCCAACACCTTCTTGCTGAACGGATGCGTCGTTTCGTCCATATTCACTGTTCCGATGAGATACACATTTTCCGGCAAATACAGATTTCCGTACCGCATTTTATCTTCTTGACTAACAAGCCCGGCTTCCCGAATCAACAGGTCTGTCACAATCTGTGTTTCCCGCCATTGCTGTGTTTCCAAGATGCTTAACATATCGCTGAAATAATGCTCCACTCTCGCCAAGTTCATCTCATCTAAGCAGATAAAATAAGGCTTATGGCGATTGGCCGGTCGACTCGCTTCAGTCAGCACTTCAGTAAGCGGCCCAGGTCGGAACTGGTGTGACAAGTCCTTGTATCCAAGCAGATCCGATGGATCGCTCCAGTCTGGCCGTACCGGAATAAGCGTAAATTGTTTATTCTCGCTGGTCGCTCCCAGAGCCTCCGCGAATAGCTTGATCAGCTTGGTTTTACCTGTTCCAGACACGCCAGCCAAAATGACGAACGGCTTAGATTTGAGCGACAAGTAGAAGTTCTCAATCAGATGCTCCGGATAGGTAAAGCCTTTACGGCGAATATAGGCATTAATCGCGGCAAGCCGCTCGCTCACGGTAAGATCAGCCACAGGCGGTTGCTCCTGTTCATTGGGGTTTAAGACGGCATCGACATATTGCTCGTAATTGTTCACAAGATTATGTAAATCGCTTATTAGCTGCCCTTCGTCAGGCAACTGATCACGATCGTATTTGTAGTACGCAACCGTGGATACTTGATAATCACGTCCCAAGCCGCCGGAGGTAAGGTGAATTTCCTCGTCTTTATTTAGACCTTCCAGTGGGAGCATGGCTCTAAGCTCTTGAGCTTTACGACGTAAATACTTGTGACCTTCAACCCGCCCATTCTTATTCGCTTCCGTTACTCCCTGTGCAAGTGTAAGATAAACCGACTGCATATCCTCTGCAAAAAGGTACACAATGTACTCGCCGCGCTGTGTCGACTCCCCAATTCGGCGATCCAAAATGGCTATCCATGGGATCGTTGCCCACACACCCTGCCCGACAGACGCTTGAATCTTCAGATTCTCGTGAATAAAGGGCAGACTTTTGATACCTGCAGGAACTTGTCGACGTACGAAGTCGCCAAAAGCATTTTTCCCAAAGGGCTCCATTTTGGCTTGTAAGTAGTTCTTCATAATGTGATGCAACGTATCTCTGAGTGAAAAGGTCGATGAACTGGGCCGGTTGCTGTAGTACTGCTCCAGCTCTTGCATCGCGTAATCATGTAACTCGATCAGGACGTCTTGGTCCCAAGTTTCATACAATTGCTTCTTGAACCCGATCGTTTGTTCTTGAGGATCTTGCTCAAGAATTTCCTGTAGAACTGTGATCGGCGTCTGTATCACCTGAGTGATCTGACTAAGAGTTACATCCGACCAACTGGCCTTACCATTGACTGGTGGATCAACCGGCTCTCCACTGGATTCTCGGTCCTGCAGAAAGGCTTGAAACCGTGTTTTTAAGCTTTGAAGAAAGACCATACGCTCTCCCGCAGCATCCATTTCACTGAGGAGAGCGAGAACGAGCACCATTTTGTACGACTTCTGTTTATGAGTGAAGATCCCGGACAGGGCATTAGGCAAAGACATATAAATAAACCACCTTGGCAATTGATAAGGAATTCAACAACTTTCCTAATCATTCGCCAAAGTGGTAATCGATTCCTGCCATGTATATTCCTAATCGGTATCAGGTACAGCAGGGTATAGATCCCTCTCTGCTTCATCGTCATCCGGGATGTTGAACAACGTGCCTGCAAGATGTACACCATCCTTTATACCCTGCAAATACAGATACTCGTTCTCCAAGGCATGTTTATGGTGATGCCTATCCTCCCATTCCGAAAACTCGGGCAACCTCACAATATCCATATTAGAAAACAGCTTTTGAAACGCTTTGTCTTCTTCTTCACGCAATTTACGAATTTCAGGATGACGAACTATGCGGGCTGCGACACAATCCATTCTCTCCTGTATGGCTCTTTGAAACCAGGGCGGGAATCCCATTGTCTGATCTCCCTTCTCATATTCTATTAGTGGGTCATTGCTCATGAATTTCTAATGTTACCCCTGGTTCCTTACTGCGGATTTATGACGATAAAATCGAATAAGCAACTCATCCACCTTCCGACTCAGAGCCTGTACGGCTTCATTCTCTCCAAGAGCAATTCCCTGCTCCAACGATTGATGACCAAGCTCATTCAGCTTCTGCTTCTCTTCCTCGTATTTACGTAGCAGTTCTTTCATCAGTTGGCCCCGCTTCCCTTCCCGAGCTCTTCTGATTGTGCCTGATGCATTCATACATTTTTTTAATGCATATATCGGTTTATTTCATTTTAATGCGATTATCGCATTAAATCAACAACATCCTCACATACTATTTATATAAAATGTGAGGTGACAAGAAATGAAGCACCGAAAGGAGCCGCCAGGCGATAAAAACATTATTGGCACTCGGATTGTCGCACTTCGAAAAGCAAAAAGAATGAAACAAAAGGAATTTCTCGCCAGACTCCAAACATTCGGTTTGGATATCAGTCCCACCAGCCTGTCCAGACTCGAAGGTCAATATCGGCTTGTACAGGATTATGAAGTCGTTGCAATTGCCAAAGCACTAGACGTCTCCGTAGGTGAACTGTTAGGTGAAATATAGAAATGATTTCCGGGAAGTCGCGGAATTCTGCTGCGGCAAGCTAAAAAGGGCAGCCATTTTTGAAAATTGAGATCTGTCTTTCTTGTACGGGCACTTACTTTTATTGTACGTTCCTTCTCCGAGAGCGACAGTCGAATTGGTCAAAGCCCCGGCTGTCGAAAAGTGATGGAGTTCTCAGAATGGATCGGATAGTAACGCAATAACCATCTTCGCCTCGTCACCCCCCCTTCAACATATAACTAGCCTATGAAGGATTTTTAATGTTTATGTAGAATCTTGTAAGTTTATGGGGGATGTAAATCACTTCCGCGCCAATGGCATTTTCCAACTCAAAGGCTATTGATAAAACTAATTTCATTTTCATGCTTGGAAGGGTTCGGGGTTTAAGGAGGTTTCAAGTTGCCTTTAATAAATGCAGAAGAGAAAAAAGTATTTAATTTATACTCGAATAATGAAAATGCAAAAGAACGAGAATTAACAAAAAAAATCGCTTGTAAACGAATAGGTCTTGCATTGTCAGGTGGAGGTTATAGAGCCTCTTTTTTTCATTTAGGCGTATTGGCGAATCTAGCTGAGAAAAACATTTTAAAAGATATATCCATAATTTCGACTGTTTCTGGCGGTTCTATTATTGGTGGGCTTTATTTCATCAAATTAAGAAGTAAACTGCTAGAAAAGAAACAACTTACTCATAAAGATTACGTAGATATCATAAAGGAACTTGAAGAAGATTTTACAATAGGGGTATCAAAAAAAATAAGAGAAAAACTATTTCTCCATCCTGTTAATGAACTCCGAGCTGTTTTTCAACAAAGAGAAAAATTATTGGCTCGGTTATATGAAAAATACTTTTACAAATTAAAGTATACAATGTCAGAACTTCAAGTAAGTGGCCTTCCTAAGTTAATCATCAATGCTACACTTCTTGAAAATGGGGGGCCTTGGTATTTTTCTCAGTACGATATGGGACAGTATGAATCCGAAATTATACACGATTCAAAAGGCACACTCTCATATGACAGCAACCATATTTACTTAAGAGATGCAGTTGCAGCCTCTTCTGCGGTTCCAGGTTTGTTCAACTATGTGAAGTTTTTCTCCCACACTTCAGACAAATTTCTATCACGACGGCGACATTCGTTACGCGTTTGAATAATAGCAAGCATAGCGACTCTCTTGACGTACGATGAAGGATCAGGAGAGGCAGAGTTTGTCATTATTGAAAGTGAGGTTATCTGTTAATGAACAGGGAAGAAGCTCAGCTTGTTTTCAAGTGATTGACACCAACTCTGGGCGCCGTAGTCTGAACTTGATGACGAATTTGGAGTTCTCCAGGGGAAGCAATTTACCGGCGACCAGATGGCGGCAGCAATGGTTGACCGCATTGCCTAACAAGGACAACTGATTGTATTCGATGTCAGCGCTCACGTAATTTGTCGGTGGAGAAATCACCATCAATTACGTGAGCGTTTGTGCGTCAGGCCTGTCACGAATAGGAGCGTTCTAACGCCAATCATCCCCGTTGCAACAAAACGGCAGGTTACCCTGCCGTCCCTCGTTACCGTTCCATGTCTGTCAGTACGCGGCCAATGTGCATATCTTCTACAACTTCCGCTTCTTTTCCTTCCGCCTCAAAACGATTCAGGCCGGCGTATGGATCATGTTTGGATATTTTTTTCTGAATACAATAGGAAATTTTGCTTCAGGTGTTTCTGCTGAAAAATTGTTATTTGCGCCAATCACTGTACTGATGACACTTTTAGCAATCAGAATAGCCATCGGATTGATTACTTGAACTGCGTAGAAAATTTTTAAAACAAAAAAACGGCATCACAGCCGTCAATTCATTAGGTTTAGTGGAGATTAGGGGGATCGAACCGCTGGCCTCTTCGCTGCCAGTGAAGCGCTCTCCCACGTGAGGCGAGTTCACTACCGAAAACATCTTAATTCAACTCGATAATTGCATGAGCGATCAAATAACAATTATTTTATTTACAATAACTGGTTTTTTTATTTTAATTATAAATATGTTACTATGTGGCGTTGTAGCCTAAGGAGAAGTTAGCATGAAATTTACACAACAATCCCCAGAAACTTGGCGAGATCTCCAAGATCAAATCTCAAAATATTTAAATGAGGCTGGTTATCAAGCCATTACTCCATATGAAATTGATACAGCGAGAGGAAAAGTTGAAGTCGATGTCTTTATCGAGGCCCCAAATGAATTAGTTAAACGCATAGTTTGTGAGTGCAAACATTGGAAAACTCGCGTCACTAAAGAGAAAATTCATGCATTTAGAACAGTCGTTCATGATAGTGGTGCTGAATTAGGTATTATTATTTCAAAAAATGGTTACCAATCCGGAGCTATTGAGGCAGCTAGATATTCAAACATCCGTCTTGAAACTTGGAGTAGTTTTTTGGATATTATTAAGGACAGATGGATTGATAACCGATTAGCCAAAATAAAAAAAATGACAGCACGACTTATGAGTTTTACTGATGGTTACACATATGAAAGTGAAAAGCTAACAGACGACGAGTTTAAACTCTATAAAAGAATATGTCACAGCATATCTTTCTTTATTAGTCAATCTATAATGGTATCTAAATCTGAGTTATCAAAAGATGTCGTAATAATTAACGATATACAAATATCTGAGCTTTATTGTGACATAGAACAATACTTAAATGTTATAAACCAAGAACTTTATATGGCACTTGATGTTTTAGAAGAATTAAGTATAAAACCACAGAAAACAGAGAAATACGAACGAACACTGAGAATATATTTGTAAAATAATCACTCTTAAAGATAAGTCCAATTATTCATGTGTCTTCAGCAAAATATCAACTTAAATCAATTTCCTCGCAGCAAGCTATGGGGGATTATGCCAGCAGAGATTAGGTTATCGGACAAATCATTCGGCGTATTAAAGAGGTTCTATTGTTATGTTCTCCCATCATACCTTTCAAACTCTTTTTTAAAGAGCCACGGTCTTGCAATGTATCCCGATTCAAATGTAGATATCCACTCTATAAAATCATTCATTCTTAATTCATTTTTTATTTTTTTATGTCCAACTCCCTTTTTTACAAATTCCTCAGATAGCTCAACAGGCATTTGTGGAGCTTCCTCTCCAAAATACCAAAATAACGTGGAAATAAGAACTTTTTTACCTTTGGTGTCTCTCTCCAAGTTCATCAGATTTACTTGACCATTCGGAAGACTATGATGCGAATCAATTTGAAAGAACTTCTGCTCTTGTTGGTCAAACCGATAAATATTATCACCGTATTTTTGCTTCTTGCTGCCGTTCATAATCGGTTTTTTGTACTGAAATCTTTGATCATTCCAATATTCTTCAAAACCTAAGATTTCTGTTACTTGCATGGCATAAAGTAATTTATTTCCCATTTTTACTTTCTGGTTATTGGAACCTGTTCCAATAACCCAATCACCCACCGAAGCATTCTTTCTTATCTCCGGTTTACAAGTAGCTAACGTACAATACCCTCCAAATGGATTCGGAGCAAAACCATAGTCCCTCGTAAGAACATACGAATATAGCGTTCCTTTGTTATTTAACATGTTACCCGTCCTGTCCCATCTACTGGACGGTTATTTCCTGTGCTGTCATGCCAAATATTTTCCCCCTCAATGGCAGATATTAATTGATCAGAATCCCATTCAACACAAGCATCACCGTAATCTTCAAAACTCTCCGGTAAATCGGCATCAGTAGCCCCTGGCAAAAAGACCCCTACAATTCGTTTATCATTTCTATTTGCGTAGTCAATTTCCCAGTTTACCCAATCACGTTCATGTGTTTGAGGACCAATCAGAACAATAACCGTTCCTGCCCAATCCATTTTTGCTCTGAGTAACGACTTGATGTACTCTGTATTTTTAGCATTGTTAGGTTCGGTTTCTACAACGGAACTATCCCTGACAGTATAGCCTTTGCTTTCTATCAAACCTTTTACCTTTGGTATGTGTTTTTCATCCCCTCCATAGTGTGAGATAAATACATTAATGCTCTTCTGTTTCATGGTGTACATCTCCTCGATTTTCACTATTTTGTACTTCCCAATTTCTCCACAAATGCTTATAGAGATGGTTTTCGCAATTTTCGATTAAATGACCCTTTAGACTATCATATCCGGCTCTTTTTGCGGCATAGGCTGCGAGAATAAGCATAATATTATCATATGCCTTTTTCCCTGATTTCAAAAAAGCTTTCTCCAATATTGTGTTCTCATCATTTTTTCCACTTGACAAGATCATCATATTTTCATAAATCCATTCCAGAATTTTTGAACAAGTTTCTTTGTCTGCCATTAAATTATCAGAATTTGGGGGACTGCTTATCTGGGAAGAAGACAATCTCCCAGAATCTCGTAGATATAAGTGTAAGCTGTCACTAAAATGAGTGTAGGTGCCGAGACCGACGTTTAACCATCCTGCCATGATTTCTTGTAGCATTGTGAATTGCACAAAATTATAAGGAACGCCTAAAAAGATGTCATTGCTTCGTAAAATTTGAGTCCATTCAAGACTCGAATTTCTTATCTTGAGCATTGAACAAATATTGCACGGTATATCTGATGAAACCGGAACTCCAAATTGATTAGGTTGATCATCCTCAGGATTCCAGATCATGATCACAGCTTGTCTGGATTGACTATTATGAGACAATGTGTTGTAAGCATCTATAAACTGATCCCTTCCGAATCTTTTTCTAATCCTGTATCCGTACGCTCCATGATACGTTTCTCCAGTTCCTGAATATCTCTGTAGCGGCGGATTCCAGAAGTTGATAACTGCAGCGTCATTACTAGAAGCCATAATCCATACTACCTCTGCAAGAGCAAAAGCAATACTTATCGGAGGAAGCCGATGTGTTACCCACCTTTCACGTGGATTCGAAATTGAAAAAACTGCATGCAGTAGCTCATAAGTATCACCAGTACGACCAGCAACAAGAGTGGAGCTATTATTATTTAGCTCAGCATGAGCTTGATTCCAGACATCATTTGCAGTCTCGCCAGAAAAATAATTGTTCATGGCATCCCCTTCATAATTCTCTCATTTATATTCCATTTAGGAGGATAGAAGAGTTCGATCCCTCCTTTGGGTATGAACAATTGCTTGATTCGTTTTCGATTCCCATCACCATATAAAGGAAAAGCTACCCTCGAATATTTATCTATCTCACAAAAAAGATTTTGACAATCTATAAGTTGCAATGGTCTTCCCCATAATGTTTTAAAATGTAATTGGAGCCTTTCAAATTCTTGATCTTGTGAATACTGCATATACTTTATTAAGTCTTCATTTGAAAAACCGCTGGCATTATGGAAGCATTTTTCGATTCCGTTGACTGCCCCGGGACCTGCAACAACAAAAGAATTTTCGTCGAAGTTGCATAGTTCACTATAATTTATATCAATACAATACTGAAAACCTAAAAATTTGCCGATTGTCGGGTAGGACAATAAATCATTATACAGATCGTCCATTTTTTTAAAGCTTTGAATTTTTTGAGGCAGTTGGTCAGAAATCATTTTCTCAAGTAGCTTCAAATTATTTTGATGTTTACGAGTATAGCCAAATGAACTTTGACCTGACGGCATAATATATGCTGCAGAATAAATAGCTTCCTTGTTATTTAGTATCTGATTTAGTGCTTTGTCGTACATTTCAAAATTGTAGTTCTTATACGAAATATCCCCAAACTCCTTTTTCAAATAGATCCACGTCTCAATTTTATTAAATAACTTAAACAACATTATCCTAAAAAACATATCGACTACTGAGTAGGTTTCGCCATTATAGATGACCTCCTTTATTAAATACTGGCTCACTCTATCAGACGCACGATATGCATTTGTAAATTTATATTTCTGCAATATAGGGTCTCTTGTCCATTCTGATGTAACTTCGTAATATCGATTAAAAAAAACATTTTGTCTCTCAACAGCAAACCTCCAATATGCATCATAAATAGGTGTTTTTTTGATTTCAGGACGTTTGATATGAATTGTTAAATTTTTGCCCCTAACCTTTTTTACTAATTTCGAATTTCGATTCGATGATTCTCTATCTTTTAGATTTGCCATGATAGTGTCACAAACGGTTTTTACTGCCTGTTCAAGCGTATCGTTATTGTTTACAGTAGTAACAGAATCGTTATTTTTTAGAAAGAGGCGGTCATATATTGACAGTACTTTATTTAAGTAATCCTCCCTGAAACCATGATCCTTATGAACATAAAAGTAATGAATCGCTTGGATTTTGTTTGTAATATTTATTTCAGGTGTGACTATTTCTTTTATTTTACTTTTAAGAATACCATTAGCAATACCATATGCGTAAGTTGACCACCAGAATCTGTCCAATAAAACGATCTTTCCTTCGGCAAGATCCGGTATAATATTTTTGTTTAGGGTGTCAATGTGGGCAGCAACATGCAACATCTGCAGGCTCAAAGGATCAGGTGGTTCAGAAAAATAACTCTCTTGATTATGGTGCAAGTTATATACAAGCGCTCCTAGTGTTCCAGCAGTTTTTCCAGGGTAGCTGTAGGCAGAACAAGACATTCCTAATTCTCTTAATGCCAACTCTACTTCCCTAATAATTGTCGTTTTACCGACCCCATCTACTCCTTCAAACACAAATAACATTCCACTCTGAGGAGCATACATTTCAACACCACCCTAACTCCTGTTCTTATTAACTCAGCGCATTTATCGGATCATCATTCATTTATGCCTTAATCACAAACCCGACTATACTTTGCCATTATTTAAAGACAAATTTTGAAGACCTCTAAAGACAAGATACAGGGCTTCATCAATGAATGGAGTACTAAAAAGTTCTAAATTATCTTCTTCTGTCAAACCGTTGTTTAAATTTAGATTTACTAAGGAGCCCGCAATTTTATCATAATCAATGATATCTGGGTTCCTTTCACAATAGAGATCAAGCAATTCTTTGTATCCTGCATTGTTTTCAACTTGCCAATCTTTTGTAAGCTCATTTGGTATTGATTGGCTTCGAATTGCTTGACAAACACTCGCTGTAACACCACCGAAACCACCCAATAGATAAATTGGTCGATTCATCTGATGCGTAAGTAGAATTTCTTCAAGTACCCCGGGTAAGACCCCTTTATATCCCGTAAGTCTGCCTCCAGCACAAATCCTAACATCACACTTTTCAGCTAGTATTTTGCGCATTTCCGTTAGATTCCGACTCCAAACATATAAGTTCTGCGAATTTGAAGGAGGCAAGAAAGAATCAATGCTAGGAATAAATTTAAGAACATCATCTGCTGGATCCAACTCAATCATCCTGGCGATTGAAATATAATTTGCTTTCCAATCTTTCACTTTCTCAGTGTCAGCTTTATATATAGGCCAAGCTAAGTAATTATTTAGTTGGATTTCGCTTGTCAACGCTCTCGTCTGGTAGGCAAGAGATTCGTTAAAAATAAATTCTGTAAACCCATTTTCACGAAGATCGCCTCCGTAATTAAGCTCCGCTCCACGAGAAATTAAGTGTCTGGCCACATCCTGTGAGAGTTGGACCAAATGAGCTGATGTTTGTCCAATTTCAGTAACATCTTCAATAGATAGATCTGATATTGAGATTCCGATATTTTTATTTGATAAAAAACAGAAACTCAATGTCAACGGTGTTTTACACTCAATTCCAAGCCTGCTTAAGAAATTGATTTCTTCTGAGTAAACAGGAGGCTCAGGATAAACTAATTGTTTATATTTGCTTATTATTTCTCCACTTTCATTAACAGAAAGTATTTTCTCTAAGTCAGATACTTCTGGAGGGCGTGATAGAATCTCAGCTCCATCCTCAATGAACCCAGCCAATTTATATTCCTTCAATAGCAGATTGGCATAAAAATAACGTACTGTTTCCAAAAGGGTAGCACTTAATATTCTTAATAAATCTCGTTGAGTTGGCTCTGCATCAAGGTTAATATGAACTCCTGGTATATTGGTTGCAAAAGGAAACCTGCGATCTTCAAAGTCTTCCTGAGAGTCAACAGCAATTATGGGCCTGTCGTTATCTTTAGCGCTAATGATTTCTCTTTGACACCAATATCTAGATGAATAGGAGTCAGTATGAATTGCAACAATCGTTGATTGTTGGATGTGTCGAATAATCTCTTGATCAAACCTGTACCCAGGCGCTATATCTGTGGCATCAAAAAAGTTCCTCATAGAGCTATTATCAATGAAGCTTTTCAATGCCTTTGCCAAAAGGACTCCATTTTCTCCATCCTTCGTGTGGCTTAAAAATAGTTTTAAAGCATTATTCTTTCCATTAGCCATTTTTTGAAATTTTCCGTTTAATGAAAACCGATATATTTCATGAGTAATTGCGATAAAGAACAATTCATTTAAATAATTGGGATCAAACTCATACGCTCTAATAAAATTTTGGTATTCAAACACAGTATGCTTAAACGCCAATGTATCGAGTGCAATGGGGATCAGTGTTAAATTAGTTTGTTGAGACATATTTTTTATGTAAGGTACCCATGAGGCATCGACAACTAAATCTCTACTAACAAAAACAAATACTAAGTTTTTTTGAGAAAGCCCCTCGACATCTTTCGGGACACCATTATGCGTATTAGTTCTGCAGTAAATAGGAAGGTTCATTGACCTTGAAAAAGGTTTATTTACATCTCGAGACAATAAAGCAAAACAATAATCAAATACAGGTTTAACTTTATCAGAATCTGATGGATACCAAACAAAGTAAATAGAAAGGGGAGAAATAAATTTAGCCATTAACACCCCTCCTTAATGAGTTGTGCTACATACGTTGCACTTTGCGTTATACCCCATCATATCTTGTGCATTTTTTATTAAATGTTTTCTTGCTGTCCTTGCTCTAAACGCATCCTCTATCCATTCACCTAACTGCTCAGCCGAATTCGGATATACCCAATAACGAGCATAACAATTTTCATGTCCTGATGACCAATTCGCTTTAAGTCTAGGCGGAAGATGAGCCGATTTCCCTTGACTTGGCAATATGATTCCCATTAATCCATTGGGTGTGTACTCCCCTTGCCTTAATGAAGTTTTTATTTCCCAATCAACATAACGACGGCTATGAGTGCAACTGCCTATCAGCACAATAGTTACAGTTGTATCTTGCAGATAATTTCTCCGGATCTGTGTCATTACATATTCTGTGTTGCGGCTCTGTATAAATTCATCATTATTATTTGCGCCAAGAACATATGGTATAAAAACTTTTTCTCTATTTGAGAACTTGTCAATAAACTCATCCACTTCTCGGCGGTCATCTCTAAAATGTGAAATAAACACTTTTCGTCTTGTACCTTGATAAGCCATGTTAATCTTGCCCCCTAATCAATTGGTACTCTTACCTTGGATTTTTCCCCAGAAAAATGTGTACTACGTAGCTCTCTCCCACTTCACTGTATTAACTTCAAATGTATTTTCGACTGTAGACTTAAAAAATAGATTAACTCTTGCAAATCCATCGCAGATCTCTTGATACCTATAATAATATTTTTGCACTTCAGATATTGGTGTAATATGAAAATATATGACTTCACTTTCATTAATCGTAGCAACAGCGTTTGTGTCAGCAACTCTCTTATACCAACGTCTATAATTATTTTGATGGGTAGTAAGAAACTCATTAAGCACCTGAATAACCTCGTTTGTAACTCTATATAATTCCTGTTGTTCACCTCTATTACTCCATCTACCGCGCTTTTTCTCATTGTCTAAGATCTTCATCTCTTCGCGGAAGAATTCATATGTTTTATAGTATGAAGTTAAAGTTTCATCAAAGTTATCAAGTTCAAAGTCAATTTTAAATAACGATCGTTTGGTATCGAGAAATGATCGAACAGCTCTTTTATAGAGTTTAGCCGGGTTATCAAACAGTAGATTAAATCCTCCTAAACTAAGTTTCTCGATTTTAAATGCCCACTTATTTGTCATTAACAATAGAAAGAAAACCATTAATATTAGCAACGGAAGTACGCCAAAAAAGTATGTCGATATTATTTTTATATTCTGAAAAAAACGGTTAGTATTTAGCACGCTAAGATCGTATTGCGAACATAGAAATAAAATCACAGAAATTATTATTAAGATCCCCCAAAACAAAGGATTATAATTTTTCATTTTTCTCCCGCCCATTAGTTCATTTATCCTTATACTGCATACATATTTTATCTTTTACATACACATTCAAGGACTTTGGAACCATTTTCCATACCACAATATTACAATGCTTGTCGATGATATGCAAATCTTTAGAATCTCTCTTATGCTTGACTACCTCTACCTTCGCTGCTCTTTGGGATCATTTTTATAGCTACGTTACAGCAGCATTAAAACTTACATGCTCTTTTTTATTGAAATCGACAGATAGTTGTTGTGATACATATGTATGGCCCTTTGAGGGATGTCTTCATACCACTCATCGGACCAAATTCATTCAGCTAACGCTTCAATATCATTGTTCCTTCTAGCAATTATCGTGACTACTTATGGATCGCAATCTTCTGCTCCATTCTATATTCATGACCGCCTCGCTCAAACATTGTCTCCGATTTGTTCTCCCCCTTACCTCTAACTCCATCCAGAAACTGACCAAAATGCAATCGGACGGATATCTCCATTCTGTCACGGAAAACCTGTACTTTGCTGATCAGGGAATGGACCATCATTTTCTTTCGTTCAAATGGCGCCGTTTCAAATATTTCTCTCCCTGCCGGCACATGCTTCTTTACCAAGAACAGATCGTTCATTTCATTTTGCCTGGAAGTAACTTCCCCTTCGAGGTTCGATAATTTCGTTGCCAGTTCTCTGAGGTCCGTTTCTTTTAGCGTAATCAATGAACTAAGAAGTTCGGGTCATAATCGCTCTTACCCATCAACGATTTGACGACTTCGGCGTATAGTGCGTTCAGCTCAGCCACCACAGCATCTTTTTCCTTCGTTAAACTCTTAAATCGTTGCTCATCTTCTTTGAGCGATTGCCTGATTAGCTCGTTGACCTCTTTGGAGATATCCATATCGTTAAATCGATCCAGGTAGTTGTAGACTTCCTTCCAGATGGTGCCGGGGTGAAAGGGAGGGGGGGCAAGGACATAAAAAATCTCGCCCCGACTTCCGTTCCTCGCCAGAAAAGCATGACAGCTATGTAATTCAGGAATTGTTTCAGGTTCCCTACAACGACGGTAGTAGGAAAACAGTTTTTTTGACGGAGTCTTGCCCCGAAAAGCTCAACGTTCTCCCGGCTACCAACATCATTGAGCCATATTTAAATAGGCCAACCAGCCACCTAGTTGACCTGGCAAATACGAAACACGAATTTGCATTTTTGGTGGACCTCAGCGGGATCAAACGCTGACCTCTTCGCTGCCAGTGTGGTATGCGCGATATCCTCCATTGCTCTCCTCAGGTTATTCTCTATCCTCATTCAATCCCCATCCATTCTGTACTAGACGTTTCGACATCTTCTTTAATTTTCTTTAAATAACAAAAAGTGAAATGGATACTAACTCCAACATGCTGGAAAATCAGCAATTCCTTGACATTACGGTTCTTATAAAATTGATTGATAGTCTCGACATTCACTGTAGAAATAACGCCCCATGATGGTATACAACAAAAAACAGCTTAACATCTTTCATGTTAGCTGCGTCCTAGATGTCAGTTAGTATTTGAATTCTTCCTTCTCTCTTCAAATCGCATTTACATTTTCCACCTATCACAAAACCTTTACCGCATTCTCCTTAATCTGATTAACGGCAGCTACAATTTGTTTCTGCTTCGAGCCGTCAAACAGCTTGATAAAGCTTTGAGGCTTATCAAATGGTGGCCTGGTTAGTTCGGATACGTTATCGATATAGCCGTTCTGCACGATATAATCGATAACCTTTTTGACAAATACAATTTGCATTTGACTTAGCGACTCGTCGTTAATGAATTCCGAGAACGCGTCGATCGCAGCTTCATATTCCAGTTTTGCAACTTTACGCACCAACAGGCCGAAAGGCGTATCTTGGAATTCACGTTTATAATCCTCTGCCGTTCCAAGCTCCCCTGTAAAAATGTTTTCCAAACTCTCATAGTCCAGAGCCGTCAGCGGAATGTTATTACGCAGCTTATGAATTGCAAGCGCGTCCCGATTCTGTTCGATATAACGGTTTACCTTCAGCTTGTAATTCTCGAAGTCATATGCCTGGTACATCTCTTTGCCCTCATGGACTGTGAGAATTTCATCAGCCAGATTGGTATATATCGGGCTTTTTCCACCAGTATCAACAATAAACTTCACCAGATTGTGCAACTCTACACGCACTTTCTCAAATTGCAACAGACTAGCGCTCTTCCAAAATTCATCCGTTCCGATAATGTGTATAAGCGGCAACTTTTCCTTGATCTGCGGAATCGTAGTACGCCTCAACAGATTGTCAGCAATTTCAGTCAGTTGCATCTTGCCTTTTTTGAATTGCGGCGTTTCTTCGATCTGGGCGATCATCAATCCATACATGAAATTATCAAAGCGCTTCGCATATTCATCCGAATCATCCATAAAGACAATAGGTGCAAGGTATGTGATCAGATGGTGTTTATCCTGTTCCGTTAGACACACATAAGCATCCGCAGACTTATACCTCTCGATATATTGCAACTGCATCTTCACCGATACCAGTTCCGTATTCAGCGCATTAATCTGATTCACTACCGTTGCGATCAGTTCTATACGAATCGCTTGATACATCTCGTCCGTAAAGTCAGCCTGTTGCAAGTAATGAACCAACCGAATCCGCTTCGCGAAAATAGCTTCGGATAAACTCTGTGTTTCATTGCCTTGTAACCCCTCCTGATGTTGTCGGAAGAACTCGAAGTTGCCAAGATAATCGAAGATTACAAAACGAGTCTTATCCTCACCCTCCCCGAACAAGTTCTTGCATAGCCTCGTCCCACGTCCGATCATCTGCCAGAATTTTGTCTTCGAACGAATACGCTTGAAGAATACAAGGTTAACAATCTCCGGCACATCAATCCCGGTATCAAGCATGTCCACGGAGACCGCAATGTGAGGCTCCTTACTCGCCACTTTAAGGTCATCAATGATGCTCTGGGCATAGTTGTCATTGGAAATAATACGTTTGGCAAAGCTCCCCTTCAATTGCGGATACAGCTTATCGAAACGTTCAACGATGTATTGCGCGTGATTTTTATTTTGGGCAAAAATGATCGACTTCCCCAGCCTATCGCCGCCCGCTACCTTCAAACCCTTCGTCATTAAATCTTCCAGCACATGATCAACCGTAGATTGATTGAAGATAAATTCATTGACCGCAGGTGAAGGGATAAAGTCCGGCATGTCGCCATCCTCATCGGTAAAATCCTCTTCATATCGTGCCTTATCAGCCGCGGATAGATCATCGTATGTAATTCCCCGCTCCAGAAATTTCAGCGTAGTCTCGATATTATGGTAAGGAACCAACACCCGGTCAACCTCGACCGCCGTTTCATAGGGATACGCATAAGTCGGTACGCCGCTTTCCATCTCAAAAAAATCATATGTATTACGGTCAACCTCCGTCTTCGGAGTAGCCGTCAACCCTACAATGAGACTATCAAAATACTCAAAAATCGCCCGATATTTCTTAAAAATACTTCTATGCGCCTCATCTACAATGATGAGGTCGAAGTGGGCAGGTGTAAACAGACGTTTCCCGTCATCGCCCTTGGCATGATCAATAGCTCCCAGCATTGTTGGGTATGTGGAAAAGACAATGCGAGCCGCCTTATCGTCTTTATTACTTAGCAGGTTGCACAGAGACATATGGGGCAGGTAGTTTTTGAAGTCATCCTTAGCCTGTTTAACTAGAGCCTTCCGATCCGCCAAAAATAAGATGTTCGTGACATACCCGCCGCGCGATAAAACATCGGTCAAGCTGGATGCCGTTCTCGTCTTCCCTGTTCCTGTGGCCATGACGAGCAATGAGCGTCTATGTCCTGTTGTCACACTTTTGCAGACTGCCCGAATCGCTTCCTTCTGGTAATAGCGATCTGTTATATTATCATCAATGATGATTTCATCCAGCGCTTTGCGTTCATCGCGGCGGTTCATCAGCTTTTCCAAATCGGCCTTGGAGAACATGCCACTTACTTTCCGCTGCGGCGAGGTTTTGTCATCCCATAGATTCGTCTCAAAACCGTTGGTCGTAAACATCATGGGACGTCTACCAGTCATTTTCTCCAAGCAATCTGCATACAGCTTCGCCTGCTGCGTGCCAATCTTCGGATCTTTGGACGTACGCTTCGCTTCGATAACGGCAAGGGGCAAGCCGTCTTTGCCGTATAGCACGTAGTCAGCATAGCCCTTCTCTTCGTTATTAGGCATACCGTATAGCTCAATTTCTTCGCGCACATCGTCGCCGAATGTCCAGCCAAGCAGCTTCAGGTCCACATCGATATATTTCTTCCGAGTTTGAAATTCTGACGGATCCGCTGGTTTGAACTCTCGTTCTTCCTTATGCTGAGCCTTATCAGCTGTAAGCCGATCACTCATAGCCGCAATCTTGGCACGTAGCGCCTCAATTTCGGAATCCTTTTGCTCGATCAGGCTATCTTTCTCTTTGATCTTGGCTTCGTCAAGCACGACTTTCTCGGCAGGTATATTCGCTTCTGCAAATTGGCGTTCTTCGTAATTGGCTCCGTAGCAATAATCCAGCCACTGGATGAACTCGAACAAAGCCGACAAAGACAACACAGCGTCGCTTCGGCTTACGGCTTGATTTGTATGTACTGCAAGGTTCCCCAGCTTGATAATGAACTGCAGCTTGCCCCAGGTTTGGTTCTCCATTGCAAATTTAAAGGAAGGCTCGTGAACTAATGCCTGCAAATTATCTTTATAGGGCATCGTTATCGTATTGTCCGCAGCATAAACCCATTTCACTGCCAACTCGAGGGCTTTACGGCTACCAGCTGCCGTCATTGCGGGCGAGGTGGCGAGCACCCGCTCCGCTTCGATGGCGGCACTCGCAAACATGGCATATTCCGCCTGCCCCTGTAAAAATTCAAAGTTTGCAGACATTAGCATTCACCTCTCGATTCAAAAAGTTTAGTAATTCCGCTAATCAAAATACTCGCTCATCAAGCTGTCAAACATATACTGCATCTCGTCGATCGCCTTCTTGACGAGAGCCTTTTGCTCTTCGATTTTGGTGACGATTTCGGCGAATTGGTTTTGTAGTTGGATCGGGGGGACAATTACATCTAAATCGCTTAGAATTCTTAAGTTTATATTTTTTTGTGCAGACTCTGGTGCTTGTGACTCTATTATTTTCTGAAAAAAGCCAAACCACACAAATACAAATATATTATTTGTTAATTTATTTGCAGTAAATCCTACTACACTATCTGGAAAACAAGCATCAAACCCCATTAGAGCCGTCTTGGCTATATTAGCTGCTATGGTTATGCATAAAGTTCCAGCAGGCCACTTTCTACTTTGTTTTAATCCCAAATCCGAATAAGTTTGTTTAAAATCCCTTATTATAAAGTCAGCATTTGCGACATCACCTGTTTGAATCAGTGGATGAACGCCGCCTAAGAGCGCCGGATCGTTTCTAGGTCTATGTTTTGAAACCCCTCTATTCACATCACCTAATTGTGAAAGTTTCATCACAACCCATTTTTTTTCATTTTCAACAGGATCACCAAACATATCATAAAAAGTCGATTTGATAAGGTTATCCAGCTCTGCAAGCTGCTGTTTGCGTATGGCAAGCAGTTCTACGGCAGTGTCCAACGTTTTGGCAATTTGTTTTTGATTTTCGAGATTGGGAAAAGGTATTTCTAGATCTCCAATATTTTTTAAGGAAAGATTTAATTGTGCCACTCCTTGTTTTTGCATCTGAAATTGTTTGTATACTTTGTTTGATTTCAAAGCAAATTGTATAAATTTCGGGCATGATTGTTTTTTCTGTGATGGCCTGATAATAGCTATTGCTTGGTTAGTGTTTGCTGGTAAAATATCTTTTGTAACAATAGCGGTTCTTCCTAATGCACCAGCAATAGAAAACAAGATATCATTTTCAAACAAGATGGATCGTTTCAATTTATCATTGCATTCATCTGATATATATTGAAATTTATGCTGAAGAAAGTTCCCGTTTTCTCCAATACTTTCAACTTTCACAAAGTTTATCCCCGTGTCATTAAATGAAAAACCTAACGTCATTGGAGTAGTACCTTTGGTAATAACACTTGTAATCTCTGATAATTTCACCCTAGTCACCCAAAAGCCCCCTCAATTCTTCCATCTTGGAGGTAATATTTAGGTTCAACTGTTCAAGCCGACTTATAATCACAGCAGGAGTGTCATATTCGACCTTCTCGAATACAACTTCTTTATAGCGATTAATGGATAAATTATAATCATTGGCTTCAATTGCAGACTTCTCCACTAGGAAGCTTGGCTCAGTTGGCTTGCGGTCCGCTTCACCTTCAAGGTTATGGAAACGGATGAGAATGTCGGGAATATCATTTGCTTCCACAGCCGAACGTTTGTCATCCAGGGAGAAGCCATCGGCTTTCATATCGTAAAACCAGACCTTATCCGTACCGCCAGCGCCCGTTTTCGTAAAGATCAAAATCGCTGTGCTGACACCTGCATACGGTTTGAACACGCCGCTTGGCATGGAAATAACAGCTTGAAGCTGATGATTCTCAACCAGCTCTTTGCGCAACGATTTATGCGCCTTTGTCGAGCCAAACAATACGCCGTCCGGCACGATACAAGCACAGCGGCCGCCTTTGCGAAGAATGCGCAAGAAGAGTGCCACAAATAGAAGTTCCGTTTTCTTCGTATCACAGACGGTTCTCAGATTATCGTGAATGCTTTCGGCATCGACTGTTCCCGTGAATGGAGGATTGGCAAGCACGATATCGTAGGCGGATGCTGTATGATTTTGCTTCGAGACACTGTCCACATAATCAATTTGAGGATGAGTAATCGAATGTAGCATGAGATTCATAGCTGAAAGTCGCAGCATCGTCCGATCCGTATCAAACCCCGAGAACATCTCCCCGGCAAAATGCTCCCACTGCTCGCCTGTCATCTCAGCCTCGTAGTTTTCTCTAATATATTCTGATGCTGATACCAGAAATCCAGCCGTACCGCATGCCGGATCGCATATTTTATCATTTGGCGTAGGTGCCAGAAGACGAACCATCAAATCACGAATATGTTTGGGTGTTCTGAACTGACCATTTTGCCCCGCGGACGCCAGCTTCCCGAGCATGTACTCGTATAGATCTCCCTGCATATCCAAGTCTTTAATATCATGTTCGTACAGCTCGTCAAGACCAGTGATCATCTTCTGCAATACTTGCGGGGTTGGCACAAGAAACATGGCATCTTGCATATAACGCGAGAAGGCCGATGTATTCGCTCCATTCATATCCTTAATAAAAGGGAATACCTTGGTACCAACAATATCAAAGATGATTCGGGAATCCTTCGTCTTGAACTTGCTCCAGCGCATGGACTGGCCATTATCATCTTGAGGGAAAATCTTCGGCATCACTTCACCGCTCAATGCCTCGAAGCTCTCGTTTTCAAGCTCCTTTTCATCAAGGGAACGAATAAACATTAAGTAAGTCAACTGTTCTATAACGGTTAAGGGGTTGGTAATTCCGCCCGCCCATATGTCCGACCATATTTTATCAACTTTATTACGAATTTCTCCTGTCAGCATCCATCTTTCTCCTATCTGTATGTTCATCAAAATCGTGTCTGAAGAACTATAATTCGACAATATCATATCTGATTCCTGCCACTCTATTTCCAGTCCTAATCAGATATTTAAATGATAGTAACGCGTACTAAGAAAATGCAATCCCGAGAGTGCCGTGTCTTTTGAACTAATATGGTCATCGTAGGCAAATCTTGTTCTCCATGCTTGTTTCGCAATGGATTGCAATACACCACTGCCTCCTCTCTCGAAATATTCCAGTATTCTGCAACATACTCTTTCGACTCCCCCATTAAACTCTCAATTCATCCTTGCAGTTGTAGATCCACCTGGTTTAGAGGAGTTTTGGAGAATTATGGCGAATAAGGAGAGTGTCGATGAAAAAGGTTGCTGAACTTTATAGTAGCTGCCTTACACCAAGGAGGTTCTATGAAAAAAACTGTAATTATTCTCGCATTAATGATGTTTGTATTGATCCTCGCAGTACCGGCTTCTGCAGCTTCTATAAAATCGTACCCACTGCTCGTGGATGGTAAGAGGACGAACAATGAGACTGTACTGTCCGAGGGGATCTTCTCTTCAGGCTGGGCAAAAGTATCTGTTGCTGACCGCATCGCTCATTCAAAAGGGAAGCTGAACACGAAGAACACCCAAATCGCTTATAAAATTAACGGTAAAACAATTAATATACCCGTGAAAATTATCCAGAAGCAACCTTATGTGAATATAGGCACACTTGGAACAGCCTTAGGATACGATTCATTCATTGGTTTGGAAAATTGGCAGCTAATAAGAAAAGTAAAACCTGCTCTCAAAACGATTCAGTATGGACAAGGTACGTTCGATCCAAAGGGTTTTTATCCGGATTGGTCTACGCAAACCTATTTTTATGAACAAGGTGACTATCTATATTTCTTTTGGAATAACGATACGGGATCCTCGTTCTCGAAAACACCTGGTTACAGCAACCTTTATGTATCAATCGCCAAGAAAGGAAAATGGATTGTAACAGACAAAGTCGTCTATAACTATGAAGATAGCAACAAAACACCTGAATTTCAGTTCATGAAAAATACCGTATTTGTTCTTACCAAAGATGGAGTTCAGGCGTTAAACGTTACAGAGACTGGAGACACAAAAGTTACTGATCTAAACACGGGACCACTTGGAACCGTATTGCCAATTTACTCAGCTAATTCATATGGAATAATGGTGCAATCCGATGAGAAAACAGTCAAAGTTTATCTTGCCAATAATTACAGCAAACCAATCACGATTCAAAACGACAAAGGAATTTTGAATGAATTTATAAGCTGGGGATCTGAAAATAGATTTTACTATTTGAACGAAAAGAGCAATCTTCTCTACATTTTCGGTATGTGGGATGCGAGATTCTACGATATCATTGTCGGAGATATGATCTACGATAAAGAAGGTAAGGATAAAACGATTAATGTACAGCAGCCAGATCAGGTATATAACGGCAAGTTTGTCTCAGTAAAAGGTAACAGTTATTATGCCTATGATCTAAATTTGAATCCGACGTTTCAGGTTAACTTTGCTTTCGCAATGCATCACAAAAAGGGGCTTGGCATGAAAGAAGATTATACACTTAACGGTACGGAGGTTCATTACTGGGTCCAATCAGAATTTAAAAGACAAGTTTCGCTCGATATGGAATCCTTTAAGTTATAAGTAGTGATGGATTGTCCCAACTATCCTTTGAATAGTTGAGCTATATTTTTCGCTTACCTTTCACCGTATAAATGACGCCCATGCTGGGTGTACATAAAAGAGAACACCCCTGAAATTCGAAGGGATGTTCTCTTGAATACATAATTTTCAATTAATGTTCGTTGGAAATATTCACACATTATAACTTCAACACGATAGAAACCTCAATTTTATCCTTGATTACCTTATTTCTAAAGTAGCTGCTCTCTGTCGTAAACGACGCATACTAAACAGAATACTGGTAATTGAGGGCTTTTAAGTATCTTGTCGACGTAGCTTTACAACGCACTCTACATGTAGCAACTGAGAGCTGACATTTCGGCAAACATATCCTATCTGCGAATATTTTGTTTATCCCCAAGCAATACTTCTAACATTCTTTCTTGGTGTGCTTTTATGTCTTCAAAATTCCATTCCCGACCGGATGCTCGAAGATTTTGGTTGTCTTTGCACATCTGCATCATAATCATAAACTTAATCGACGCGACGCTGACCTGTTTTATCTTTCCGGATGCATCTAAATAGCGGTCGAGTTTGGTTTTTGGGCTCCAGTCCGAACCGGAACTGTTTATCTCGCTGCCTATCATAGCGTAATTGCCAAAGCAGTTTTTTTGATCCTCATTCAGCGCATCGGTTTGACCTTTTGCATAGGCTTGTGCATAGTAATGTTCTAAACTTCTGCGCGTTCTCGAAAAATAAAACTGCTCAAAAACTTTCAATCCAAAATCGGCACAGCCAAGTGCAGTAAAAAATTCAATCCGTGTTTTACTGCTTTCTTTTGTTTTCTTGCCGCGGAACTCATTCGCATATTTCTCCCACAGTTTATAGTCAAGATAGTTGAACACGAACAATGGAATTCCCTTCGACCTGCTCGTGCCGTCTCCATAGATTGCGGCAAAGTCAAAACGTTCATTGTGCGGCGTAACATCAAGTACGTAATTGTGAAGAATGACGCTGTCAAAACTGCCGGGTTTAGGCGTATTGATCTCGTTAAGGTTATCCGCCACCAAATATACGTCTGTCAAGTATTTATCCGCCAATCCCGATAAGAATTTGTAATACTCGTCAAGATCCCAGTTGTCAGAGCAGAACCAGTACAGCAAGCAGTAGAAGAGATAATTTTTCCTTTGCCTTGCGGTAAATGATACCTCGAACATTGAAAGCAGCTGCACCAATTTATGATGCGTATCGCTATCGCCGCCAAGATTTTTCAGATACCCTTTCTTCCCTTCTTTTTGCCAGTATTGCAGCTTCCAAGGATTGTTCTCAATCGTGTCATCTTCATTTGAATGATGCACGATATAGTTGTCCAACAGATATTTTGCCATCAGTAAGTTGAATCCGAACCTTTTGACAAATTTCTGGTCAACCTGCACCTTATCAAATTCATGAATCAATTCTTTATCATCGAGATTAAAGCTTGCAGGATCAAATTCTTTCTCTTCCATGCGGGTGAGCTTAAGCACAATCAGCAGGAAGTTTGAAAAATCGATAATAGGCTGGAACGTATCCATTTTGTCATCTTCGCCCTGCTTGGTGACTGCGCCTTTATAATGGATAAGGTCGCTGATTTTCAGCGTATTGGTGTGATCTTTAACATCCGGTAAATCATCAAAATCCATAATATCGTCAAACTCGCCAAGAGACTTCCCGAAAATCTGAGTCGCACTGTTCTTGTCGCTGCTGTACTTTTGCTGAATATAGACATTCATCTCGCTGCAATATTCCCACAGGCGATTGAATTTCGCCTTATCGTCATTATTTAATTTTTCGAGAAGACGCGCCTTAATAATTTCGTGTTTTTCAAGTTGCTCTCCTCTGGAATTCATAATCTCAAAGTAGTGGTTTAAGTCTATATCCTTCGGCACTTGGTAGTGAATCAGATGGACGTTGTTTTGAAAATAGGTCTTAAAGCCATCTTTGCAGGCTTTCGGAACGATCTCATCCATGGCATCCCTGGCGTATTTATAGCCTTTTACGATTCCATAGTCTAGTTCGTCAATCTTAAAATCGGGAACGCTTTGGATCGTATCGTTCGATTTTTTGCGCGCTCGATAGGTCAGCTTGTTTTGAAGGGAAATACCCAGAGCGCCGAGCACGAGGTTAATCGTGGTCAATCTCTGCTGACCGTCAATCACTTCGTATACCTGGTCCCCTTTGTGAAATGACACCAACGTCCCTATGAAATAAGTTTGTTTGTTAGCGGTGTACGCGTCATAGACATCCTGAATTAGTGCGGAAATTTCATCTTTTTCCCACGCATAGTTCCTCTGGTAGATCGGCACTTCATAGGTTGACTTGTCTCCGTTGTATATTTCGGCGATAGACATTTCTTTGAGCGGCAGCGTTTTAGTTTTCATTTGCGTCCTCCATAAATTTGTTCACCTTAAAATAATGAAGGTAGTTCTGATAAACGCCGAATTCGTCTTGTTCGTCAACATTATCCATTTTCGCCGCAATTGAACTAACCGGTATCGGATTAACCCTGTCGGAAAGTAAGCTTAATAGCGATATCGGCGAATCCGACTCGGTGATGATTTTATATATATTGAATGAATTCATGACGTCGTTTCCCATAATGAAGTTTTGTGCTGCCTGCCAGCCGACATTATAATACTGAGCCCTAAGCGAATAGGCCCAGACGAATGCAAACACCACAAACTGTTCTAACATTTCCAAGTCCGCCTTTGTGGGTCGTTCGGGGCAGAACCTGTCAACATAGAGCAAGATGGCCGTATCTAAAAGCAAGCGCGTGATCCGGTTGCCGGCGCCGTTCTTGTATTTCCGCAGGTTTAGCGTTTTTATGATGTCGTTATCGTTTATGTAATAGCCCTCATATTTGTCGTTGTTCTGAATATCCTTAAGAATTTCATAGTAGTGCTTGGCGTAGTCAAAGAACGGCTTGCCAGCCACAATTGGCGTGTCCAACTGAAACGGCTTAAGATTCCGTAAGCCTGAAACGAAAGGCATGGCAGAGCGATTGACCGAATCGGCATAGGCAAAAGCCCCTTTGTAGAACATAGCGTAAGGAAAGTTGTCCTGCCGGGTGATGCCCTTGAACTTATGTATGTTATGCTCGGTCAGTTCCCAAGCTTTATTCCCTTTTGTCCATTCTTTCACGCGATAAAGATAGTCACTGAATAGAGCCGAGAGTTCTTTTTGGTCTAAATCCTCCCAACCCTTTACAACCTTCTCTGTCTCAGTTACATCGATATCGTTCATCTCACGAAGATGATACGCTTTAAGCAAATCATGTGGATACAGCTTTTTGCCGCGTGCATTTTGCGAGTCAAAAAACTGAAAGGCCTCGGACAAATCTTCTGTAATGACAACGATGAGTTCACAATTGTTTTCTATGTAATCAAGCAATTCTCTTTTGTCCCTGTCATCAATGATATTATTTACGCGTCTTTCCAGTATGCGATAGTTGTTAGGTATGTTACGAATGTTAAACGGATTATTAGCGAGGGGCTGTTCTAAAAACTTTATCGTGTCTGCCCCAAGCGCCCTAAGTAACAACGAAAAGGTGATGGTTCGCTGCTGCCCGTCGACGATGTTATATGCTTCGCCCTCTTGGTGGAGTATGAGTGTTCCTACCCGATAGGTTTCTTTGTTTTCGTTTTTGGCTTCAACAATGTCGTCCAACAACTGAATTGCATTTTTCGCTGTCCATTTATAGGGACGTTGATAATCCGGTATCACTAAATCTATGTCATTTATGGTGTTCCCGGTTTTATCCTGCGTGATTGTATCGTGCAACAATAAGTCGCCGATTTTGGTTATTGCGAGTTTTAAGCAAGTGGCCATTTGGTTGACTCCCTCAATGAATTAATGTTTTCTTCGTTTTTCTCGCATTTTCGCATGATAAAGGCGGTGACCACCACAACGCCTTTGGATAGGATTATTGGATACTTATAGTTAGTATGGAGCACCCACCTTGTAAACTCAAATCAAAACAAAAAGAACGCCCACTCAAGGACGCTCTATACACTTTACAACATATCTACCCACCCGACGTCCAAATCCAAGCCCAAAACGACCGAAACCTCAATTTTGTCCTTGAGTAGCTTATTTTTGAAGTCGTTGCCGTCCGCCGTGAACGTCATAAATAGCGGAAAGTGTTGAAAACAAAGGATTTTTACGTATCGATTCGTTGTATTCCTATTACGCACTCCACATGTCCCGTATGCGGAAACATATCCACCGGCTGAACTTCTACAGTCCGGTAGCCCCCATTCTCCAGCAATCGTAAGTCCCTCGCCAATGTCGAAGGATTACACGATACGTAGACGATTCTCTCCGGTTTCAATTCCAGCATCGTCTCAAGCAATCGAGGGTCACAGCCTTTTCGCGGAGGGTCGACGACGATGACGTCGGGGGCGATGCCTTCGCGTTGCCACTGCGGCATGATGACTTCGGCGGCACCGACGTCGAATTCGGCGTTGGCGATGCCGTTCAGACTGGCGTTGCGGCGCGCGTCTTCGATCGCTTCGGGGACGATCTCGACGCCGTAGACGCGGGCGGCATGTCTCGCCAGGAATAGCGAGATTGTACCCGCGCCGCAGTACGCATCAACGACGGTTTCGTTCCCGGTTAAAGCAGCGTACTCGACCGCTTTGCCGTACAGTCTGACCGTCTGTTCCGGATTCACTTGGAAGAACGATCTTGGCGAGATGGCGAACTGGATGCCATCGATCTCATCATATATATACTCTTCACCCCACAGCACGCGGGTCTCCTCACCGAACACGACTGGGGTCGATACTGTATTCACATTCTGGCATATGCTGACGACGCCGGGTACCTGCTCGCGTACGAGGGAAACAAGTTCCTGAGCGTGGGGGATATCGCGCCCATTCGTGACGAGTACGACCATCCGATGGCCGGTCGAACGGGAATGGCGCACGACGACATGCCGCAGCAGGCCGCGTCCGGTGGTCCGATCATACGCAGACAATTTCAATAACCGCGCCGCCTCTTTGACGGCGCGTACCGATTCTTCGTTCTGTTCCTGCTGGATCAGGCACGCGTCCATATCGACGATGTCGTTGCTGCCGAGTTCATAGAAACCGCCGACAAGGCGGTCGGCAATAACGCCGATCGGCACTTGTGCCTTGTTGCGGTAACGCCATGGCTCGTCCATGCCGATCGTCGGATGAACGATAACGCCCGGTCGATTAGATGCAGCAGCACCCTCGCCGCTTACCATATCGCCCGCACTTTCACCCGCCGCACCGCTCTCGCCCACGGACGCACTCCGCCCGCCGACCACAGTCAGCTTCCCGATCCGCTCAAGGTTATCAATGACATGCTGCCTCTTCCATCGCAATTGAGCGGCATAGTCCATATGTTGCAACTGGCATCCGCCGCAAGTATCGTAGATTGGGCAAGGGGGTTCGACGCGAATGGCCCCAACTGTCCGATCTTCCTCAACACCAGTTGCGTCCCCTTCGCTTGCTCCCAAACTCGCTCCTAAACCCGCAGCCAGCAACTTCGTCATCCGAGCTCTCCCGAACGACTTACCGACGCTAACAACGTCGGCCTGCACCCGCTCGCCCGGTAGAGCACCACGAACAAAAAGGGTATAGCCGGCGACCCGGCCTACCCCTTCTCCGTCATGCGTCAAACCGATGATTTCGCAAGAGACGCTCTCGCCGACCGCGACCGGAACTCCAGCAGGTGCGGTTGAACGCCCCCGACCAGCGCCATGATCCCGCACGCCGTTCCGCTGCTCTCTCCCCGCACTATTCGCTCGCCCTCCGTTACGCCCCGCACTTTTCCCCGAGTTGCCATGTTCACTCAGATCACCGCGACGTCCCGCACTCTTCCCAGAACCACCGCGCCCACTCGGACCGCGGCCAGCTCCACCAAGCGATCCGCTATTGCCCCCGCTCTTCCGCGAATGACTCATAACATCAACGCCCGGTTCGGGCCGCCGTTTTTACGGTACGACGACTCTCCAAGCTCGTCTACGACGACTTGTAGGTGCCCTGGCAAAATCTCGAACGTGCAAGGCAAGGTGCCGCCGAACTCGCCATCGAGATTAAGCTGCACGCGGTCGTTCGATTCCACCGTGAGCTTGGTGCATTGGAAGTGAATAAAATGCGGATCGCTCGTAATCAACTCGCCCCGCAGAACGGTTGTGGCAATGCGCAGAAACTCCGGCAAGCTGCACTTGCGCAGCGCCAACACGTCGAACAATCCGTCGCTCGTGCTTGCGTTCGGCGCAAGTCGGTCGAAGCCGGCAACGGAGTTGCTGTTCGCGATCAGGAACAGCATGAACTCCTCGTCGAACTCGCCAACGCCTTCCGCCGTCAGCTTCATGTGCATCGGGTGGAGACGAGTTACCTTCTCCAATCCCTTCATATAATAGGCAAGCTGGCCGACCATCGTCTTCAGCTTGCTCGGCACTTCATACGTAAGCTCCGTCAACGAACCGCCGCCGGCGATGTTGATGAAGTAACTGTCGTTCGCGCGACCGACATCGATTGGCGTCGTGTAACGCTTCGTGATCAGCTCGCACGCATCTTCCCACCTGCGAGGAATGCCGTGAGCTCGCGCGAAATCGTTCGTCGTCCCGAGCGGCAAGATACCAAGAGCCGGCCTCTTCTCCTGCTCATGAATCGATAATCCGTTCACGATTTCATTCAGCGTACCGTCACCGCCGGCGGAGATGACCATGTCGAAGCCCCGTTCGACTGCCTCCGAAGCCGCCTTCGTCGCATCGCCTGCGCATTCCGTCGCGTGGCACGATGTCTCGATGCCTCCGCGTTCCAGCTTCTGCAATATCGCAGCCAGCTTTCTCTTGACTTCCTCCTTGCCGGAAGTCGGATTATAAATCAACCGTGCCCGAATCCTGTCCAAGCCAGATCCCCTCTTCTTTAACCGTACTTATCCATTCCGCAGCCTGACGAACGATCCACGCCGCCACGTTGTCGTGAGGCATCAGCGCAAGCCCGGCATATACATAATCATCGTCCAACGCCGAGCTTGCCAGCCTGCGCGGAACGACTTCCTTCGTAAAATAACCTTCGCTCAAGAACAGCGCCATCACGAGCACCCGATCTCCCGGACGCGCCGCCTTCAGCTTCCTCAGCTTCTCCGGCACTTCATCCGGCAGTAACAACGCAGTCTCGTAACCGATATATCCGCCGAGCTTCGCCACCAAATCCGCGACAGCGTGCAACCCTTTGTTCCATGCCTGCTGGAAGCCTTCTTCCTCGCTGCCATGTCCGATGAGCAGCACGCTCTCCCGCGAACAGTCGACGGACATCGCGCGTAACCTATCGGCCACGATCCCGATCAATTCCGGCGCATCGTCCATCGGATGGCCATACGAGAGCGACATCCCATCAGGAATAAGGAACTGATCCAGTTCCGTCTCGGTTCTGGCTACGGAATAAGCCCCAAGCGCCCAACCGATCTCGTCCGCATGCGTGCTGCCCGACGAGACGAACAGCGGCACTGCCAACACGCGGGTTACGCCTGCGCGCGCCAGCCTGTCGAGCCCGTCCTGAATGAGCCTGCCTTCCACGAGCTCGAGGAACGCCGCTTCGATCGTCACGGCATGCCCGATCCGGGCCCGAACCATCTCTATCGTCTCGTCGACAAGCGACACCCAGCCCGCGTCTCTGGAGCCGTGACTGATCACTAACAAGCCGGGCTTCATGCGGCCAAGCGCCCCTTTCAAGAACGTACGACAATTAGCCGAAAATAAAACACTACCTTCTCATGCTAGCGAAACGTTAAGCCAATGTCAACGCCATCACCTGTCCCGTCACAGCTTCGCCAAACGATAGAAAACCGCCAGGCCCGAGGGCCTGACGGCGTACTACTAACATCATCGAATTGCTTCTGGCCCAGGAACGCGTTCAGCTGTTTGATTACTTCTTGCCCAAGAACGCGTTCAGTTGCTTTTGTTTCTCCGCGATCACTTTGCTTAAGCCGTTCGCTTCTTCTTTTTTCTTGAACTCGGCCGCTTTGGAAGGATCGATCGCGCCCGTCTCTAGACCGGCGATATACTTACTGCGCACCGTTACGAGAGCCGCGACTTGCGATTTGACCGGTTGAGCGTCGAACGTGAAGCCGAGTGCCGGAGACAGCTTCGCGCCGGTGTTGAAGCTTTTGAACAGTGCCCATTTGTTCGCCGCTTCCGTATCCCAGACATAGTTCAAGAATTGGTTGCCGAACATCCAAGTCGCGCCCGGATTATAGTTCGCCGCGTTAGGACCCGCTTTAATGATTTCTTTGGACGCTTTCACATAGTGATCGCCTTCGATACCGAAGTTCAGCAAGTTGTTCAGGTACTTGTCGGAGTGGAGCAAGTTAATGAACATCATCGCGCGGGCAGGATCTTTGGACGTGGAGGAAATTCCGAGCATCGAGCCAGCCGTTTCGCCCGTGGATACGGTGCGAGCGGTCATGTTAATTTGCTTCAGCTTGCCTGCCAGACCGGCGGCGATAGCGATTTCCGCGTCTTTGCCCGGTTTCAAGGAAGCGGTGATCATGAACACGTTGCCCTTCTTCAAAGCGTCTTGGCCGGACAATTGCGTCGTAGCTGCATCTTTGTTGATGTAGCCTTTTTTGAAGAAGGAACGGGTCAGCGTCAGTTGATCCATGTATTGCTTGTCGTCGAAGCGCGTGATGACTTTCGTACTCGTGCCGTCTTTGCGAATCAAGCCTTCGATCGTCGTATCGCCAAGGAAATCGTGCTGGATGAAGTAGTGGGCGTTAAAGTTTTCTCCATCGCGAAGGAACAGCGGCGTCATGCTAGGCATTTTCGATTTGACCGCCGCCAGAATCGGCTCCAGATCTTTCACCGACTTGACCGCGTCCAGCTTCGCCGTCAGACCGAGCTTATCGGCGATGTCTTTACGGTAGATCACGCCGCCTTGGGCCGCCAATTCTTTGTTCGTCGGAACGGCGTAGTTGTGTCCGTTCACTTTGGAGCCTTTCAGGAATGCCGGGTCAAGCGATTTCAAAATATCTTTGCCGTATTGCTGGAGCAGATTGCCCCCCGGTCCTTTCGGATCGTCGATCGCCAGAAACACTTTTTTCGAGACGTCGTTCGCGTGACCGTTCCATTGCGCCGTAAAAATAATGTCCATCGGCTCGCGGCTCGCTTTGAGCAAGTTCATTTTGCTATCCCATTGACCCCAGTCGATCGGTTGCAGATCGATCGTCGCGTTGATTTTCGGTTTCAGGTACTCGTTGATTTTCGCTTCGATCTTCGCTTCGTCTTTCGCCGGGGAGCCTGGATAATAGAATGAAAGCTTGTATTCCGGAAGCGAAGTCGCCGCGTTCGCCGAGAACGTCGGAAGGACCAAGGAAAGTCCCATCACGACGGCCACACTTGTCTTGATCCGCTTAGTGCCTTTTAACATGCAATATTGCCTCCCTTTTCAAATAAGATGCGAATGTATACTCAACCGGCCGATAACCGGGTAGAGTCGTTTCGGATCGGGGAACCTTCCCCGCTAGCCTTTGATGGCTCCGACGGTTAACCCTTTGACGAAGAAACGCTGGAAGAACGGATAGGCGAAAATGATCGGCCCGATGCCGACGACGGCCATCGCCATCGTGACTGTCTCGGTCGGCAACTGGAAGTCCGGGTTCTGGGCCAGAATCGCCGAGTAAGCCGTCGAGTTGGCGCTCAGGAACGTAATGTCCAGCAATGCTTTGTACATTCGGTACTGGATGCTGATCAAGTTGTCTTGATTAATGAAGAGCAGGCTCTGGAACCAATCGTTCCAATAGTTCAGCGTGCAGAACAGACCGACGGTCGCAAGCACGGGGAGCGATAACGGCAATACGATCTGGACGAATATTCGCCATTCTCCCGCTCCGTCGATTTTCGCGGATTCCAGCAAAGCCCCCGGCACCGAGTTGGTGAAGAAAGTTCGCAGAACCAGGACGAAGAACGGCTGCACGAAATAAGGAATCATCAGTACGAGCAGCGTGTCCCGAAGATGAAAGCCTTGCGTGTAAGTCAGATAGAAAGGAACGAGCCCGCTATTGAACAGGAGGGTGAAGAACATAATGAAGGAAAATGTTTTGCGGTGTTTGAAATCCGGCCGCGAGATCGGATACGCGTACAGCGCCATCGTCGTGAGTGCGATTAACGTGCCGACGACCGTGACGAAGATGGACACGCCGTACGATCTCGCAATACTCTGCCAATCGCTTAGCAAGAAGTCGTAAGCGCCGACGCTGAATTTCTCCGGCCATATGCTGTAACCGTTCAGCAATACGAGTTTCTCGTCCGAGAACGATACGGCGATGACAAGGAGGAGCGGAAATACGCATAATGCCGTGTAGATCCAGAAAAAACCGTTAATGACGAAGTTGGACGCGTTCGAGATTTCGTTGACGCCTTTTTTTCTTTTGACGGAAACCGTGGCCATATGCCCTCACCTCCTAGAACAATGCATCGTCTTTGCTGACTTTTCGGATAACCAAGTTCGACAGGAACACGAGCACGAATCCGACGACCGCCTGGTATAACCCTGCCGCGGACGACATCCCGATGTCGCCGCTCACGATAAAGCCTTGATACACGTAAGTATCGATAACGAGCGTCGTATCGTACAAGATACCCGAGTTGCGCGTCACTTGGAAAAACAGTCCGAAGTCCGAGTAGAAAATGCGGCCGATCTGCAGCAACGTCAAGATGATGATGACAGGCTTGATCAGCGGGATCGTGATGCTCCGGATCTGGCGCCACTTGGAAGCTCCGTCAATGGTTGCGGCTTCATAATACTCGTTGTCAATCCCGATAATCGCTGCCAAGAAGATTACTGCGTAGTATCCGATTCCCTTCCATGTATTCACGAGCGGGAGGATGTAAGGCCACCACTTCGACTCCGTGTACCAATCGATCGGGTTCAGACCGAACCAAGGCAGCACGATTTTGTTAATAATGCCGATCTCCGGATTGAGGAACGCATAGACCAAGTAGGAAATGACGACCATCGACAGGAAGTACGGCAGGAACATCGCGGTTTGATGAAACTTGGCCAACCTGCGGCTTCGCATCGCGTTAAAGAGGAGCGCCAGCGTCACGCCGAATACCAAGTTCAGAACGATGAACACCGCGTTATATCCCAACGTGTTTCTCGTAATAATCCACGAGTCTGTCGTGCTGAACAAGTAATCGAAATTGTCCCAGCCGACCCACTTGCTGTCGAGGAAGCTCTGGATAAAGCTATCCGACGTATATTCGATCTGCTTAAACGCGATCAACGACCCGACCATCGGGAGGTAGTTGTTCATCAGTAGGACGATCAATGCCGGCGCCATCATGATGTAGAAGGTGCCGAATCTTTTCCAATAGCCTAGATTTTGCCTCGACCTCGTCTTGGGCTGCGTCGCCTTCACGGCTGCCGTCTCCGTCGCAGATGTCATCCCGTCACCATCCTTGAGCTCTCTTGTAGGCTCATTGTAATGGGGGGAGGCCTCGTTCATCTATCTACTGCGGTGACCAACTTAGCACTTCTGTGACATTTTATAGAAAATGATTGTGTCCGTACGGGACACGAAGAAGAACGGCACTCGCGCGCCGTCCGTTCTTCTGAATGCCGAACCGTGCAGGGTTTATACGTTCTGATGCTTCTTGCGATATTCCTGAGGCGACAGTCCCGTCGTCTTCTTGAATAGCTTCGCGAAGTAGGAGAAATGCGCATACCCGACGTCTTCCGCGATATTGCTGATTTTATCGTTCGTCTCGACAAGGGCGCGCTTGGCCTTCTCGATGCGCAATTGGGCGATATAGTCCGACAGGGAAAATCCCGTTTCCTTGCGAAAAAGTCGCGATAAATAGGCCGGATTCCGATAGATCGAATGGGCGATGTCGTCCCGGGTCAACTCGGTATGTAAGTTGTCTTGGATGAACGTCTTCACCTTCGCGATCAGCGCCGACGTGTCGCGATGGCGCTCGGTGATCGCCTGTCCTAATCTGTGCACCGCCTTCGTCGTCCACGCCATGAGCTGCGGCGCGGATCGCGGAACTAAGGCATCCTTCAGCTCCTGCAAGGCGAACACGTCGTTCACGGAGAAGCCTTTGCGATAAGCGGCTTGGTACAGCATGTGCAACACGCCGTACTGGAACAGCTCAAGCACTTCGCGGCTCGCCGACTCGTTCTGCCACAGCTTCAGCGTCTCCTCGATTCTCGAGATGAGCTCCTCGTATCCGCCGTTGTCGAGCAGCATCCCCCAATCCGCGAACGAAGGCAGCGCGACGCCCCCCGTCCCATTGCCGACGCCCTCCCCTTGCCCCGCCGATAACGCATCCTGCACCGATTGCGGCGCGGAGACGTTCGCCCGCTCCATCTGCTGCAGGCGCTCGAGTGCACCGGCTAACTCGCCGATGCCGACCTCGTCGCCGACGTAACAGCTCACCTTGCTATGGAAGTAGTGTTCGCAAGCCTGAACATATTCCGCACAGCGTCTCAGCAGCTCGGCCCGGTCGGCTGTCTCGCCCTCCTTCAAGTACAGTAAAGCCATGTTCAGCTCGTTGCGATCCTGCAGCACCGTTCCCGGCTGCTCGCCGAGTATCGTCTCCGCCGCCGCCTTCCGCAGGGCGTATTCCATGATGCTCTCGTCTCGGGCGTCCAGCTCTATGTCCATCTGCTCGATGCTGAGCAAGACGGGTAACAGACGACCGCCCGCGTCGAGCGGAATGTCATAATACTCGAATTCGCGATTCAGCGAGTCGGGAGACAACCGTACTCGATTTGCCAACAGCTCCTGCCAGAAACGCTCGACGAGAATGGGGAGCTGATTGGCCCACTGCCTCCGGTTCGTGTCCATCAGCTCTTCGAATTTCATCCGTTCCCGTCTTCTGCCGATCTCCGCGACGGCGCGCTTTACGATCTCCTTCAACGCGTCATGGTCGACCGGCTTCAGCACGTAATCGAAGCAACCGTTGTGCAGCGCCTCTTGCGCGTAGTCGAACCTGGCGTGGCCGGTCAGGAAAACGGTTAACGTCTGCGGCCGATGCTCCTTGATCCAGCGGAGCAGCTCCATGCCGTTTAAGCCCGGCATCTCAATGTCGGAGATGACGAGATCGACCGCCTGCTCTTCGAGCAGACGGGTTGCCTGTCCCACGTCTTCGGCTTCCCATATCGAATCGATCGGCAGGTCGCTCCAATCGATCCCTTGCGTGATGCCTTTCAGCGCGTAGATTTCATCGTCGACGACGAGCATGCTTACCATCGTAATCCCCCTTGTTTTCCTGTTGGCTAACCCGCCTCTTGTTCGGCCTCGAATTTGTTCGGACGTTGGATCGGCAGCCGAACCTTCACGATCGCTCCGCCGAATTCTCCGTTCATGAACGTAATGCCTCCGTCGTCGCCGTATAACATTTTGAACCGCCGAATAATGTTCCATATGCCAAGATGAGCTTCACCTTCAGTCTCGTAATGGGCTCCGCTTTGCAAGCTTTCCAGAAGAGGCTCGGGAAAACCGGGCCCGTTGTCCGAGATCGTCAGCCTAATAAACCGTTCGGGCTCCTCTTCGTCGATCGCCGAGGCGATACGAATGCGGAAAGGCAAGCCGTCCTGGACTTTCTTATAAAAGCCGTGAATAACAGAATTTTCGACGAAAGGCTGTAAAAGCAATGGAGATAGCTGCACGGCCATGTGTTCGGGAAGCACCTCGATGTCGTACTCCAGCTTCGTGACGTAGCGGATTTTCTGAATTTCCAAGTAATGCTCGATATGTTTGATCTCGTCCTCGAGAGGCAGCACCGTGCGGTGGCCCAGCATGAGGAAGCGGAAGTAATCGGCCAAGTGCAAGCTCAGCTTCTGGACCGACTTGAAGTCCTTCAGCGCGGCAAGGTTATAGATGATGTTTAAGCTGTTCATGTAGAAGTGCGGATTGATCTGAATCTGCAGATGCTTGTATTCCGCTTTCTGAACGCGGATCTGTTCCTCGTAGACATCGATCTTCAGTTTCTCGATCTGCTCGGCCATCAAGTTAAACGTCCCCGACATGAAAGAAAACTCGCTGTTGTCGGTATTGACCGACATCCGGACGTCGAATCGCCCTTGCCCGAGCTTGCGCATCCCGCGCACGAGATTCACGAGCGGTTTGAACATCACCCTCTGCAGGAACACCAAGTATAACGACAAGACGATAGCGACGATAAGCGGAATCCAGACGTAAAGCATTTTTTGGAGAAAGGGCAAGTTTTTCAGGATGTTTTTCTCTGGAATAACGATCATGTAGTGGATATCCGAGATGTTCGAGGGCTGCGTAATGACCAGGTATTGATTTTTATTCCACGTTGTTCGGCCTTGCTTCGTCATCTCGACGATCTCGTCATGGACGATCGTTTCCTGTACGACCGGAAGAGGCGAATTCGTCAACGCGTTGCCGGCGGGGTCGACGACAAAAGTCGCGCCGTCCGGGCCAACGTCGAAGTGGCTCACTTCCTCGTTCAGCCGATCAATCTGCACCAGAGCGCCGATATAGATGCCCGAGCCCAAATCCGATTCTACCGTTTTAATCAAATAGTTCGTATCGTTCGGGATGGAGAAACGCTCCCAGCGTTGCGTCTCTGGGGGAACACCGTTGTGGGCAAGCTGCTTCGTGTAGTCAAGCAGCGCCGTCTGCACCTCTGCGAAGTGGAAGCTGTATTGCGTGGAGAAAAACATATCGTCGTCCTTGCGCGAATAGACGAAGAACGTATCTACTTTATTGTAATAGCCGGTGTCGAGAAGGAACCGTTGCGTCAATTCCATCTTGACCATCGTATATTCGGAATCATTTTCTGCCAGCGAAAGCGTCTGAAGAGATTGGATGTCCGGTTCGTATCTCATCCGATACAAATAACGCATCGTTTCCAGCAAAATGGCGTCATTGTTCTTCACTTGCTGTTCCATCAGGTTGTTATAATGCAGCGAGATTTGGTCCCGAACGACATTCGTCGCATAGACGTTGTTGTAGACAAGGAACAGCACCATCGGCGCGATCATGAGCAGAAAGCCGAAAACGATCTTGAAACGCACAGATTGCCAATACTTCATAGCGTTCCCACCCTTGGAACTAGTGTACAATCTTGTCGCTCCTAGCATATCGCAGCTCTATGAAAGCGGCAATCATTTCCGTTGTGTTCCAGAAAACGTTTTTCTGAATGCTGCTTTCCAGACGCCGCCGACCGCCTATAGCGGACTCAGAGACGCTAACTCCGTCCCCCGCCGCACTCGACTCCAACGCAAAGGAGCCGATTCCCTTAAATAGGAAACCAGCTCCTCCACCACAATAACCTATTTAGTTCCTTACTCCGTCTCTGCCTTCAGCTCGTTGCCGAAGCGGCCGAGGCGGTCAAGCGTTAGCTTGTAGCCGTCGTTCCCATAATTCAGGCATCTCTTCACGCGGGAGATCGTCGCCGTGCTTGCGCCCGTCTCGGTCTCGATTTGATTGTATGTATGCCCCTTGCCCAACATTCTCGCCACTTCAAGCCGCTGGGACAGCGATTGGATTTCATTCACGGTGCACAGGTCGTCGAAAAACACATAACACTCTTCCACGTTCTTCAAGGTCAGAATGGATTCGAACAGTTGATCTATCGTCGCATCATTCAGCTTCTTCAGTTGCATGCGGTAGCATCCCTTCCTCTCACCTATGCTTTCATTGTACTTCGTACAAGTCGAATCTTCAAGCTTCGCCGTATTCACGCATTGCAGAGGTAAAATGTTTCCGCATGCGGGCATTCGTCCACGCCCGGAGGCGAAAGCCGTCATAAGCTGACAGTAAAAAAGGGTGTGACTTCATGAGGGAAATGGAACCGCCCAACTTGCGCAACTGGATGAACGGCTTTAGCGCCAGCGAGTTCCCCGGGCCCGAAGGCGCGCCCGATCCTTCTCCCGCGTCCATAAATGCGGCAACCCTCGTCCCCGCGGGCGAGATTACACCCGCGGCCCCGGCCAAAGCCGGCTTCTCGCTCCCGTTTAACCTGTCGAACGTTACGGGCATCTCCAACCTGAGCGACTTGAAGGCGATGGTCGACCGCCTGGGCGGCATCGAAGGCATATTGTCGACGATGGGCAAAGTGCAGAAGTTCATGTCGACGATGCAGCAGGTGGCGCCGATGATCAAGCTGTTCATGAGCAAAAGCGGGAAAGCGGCAGCGGCCACCAAAGATTCCGGCTCCCCGCGCAGACGTAGGCGCAGAAGCAGCGGCAGTCGTAATCGCCGCACTCGGCGCAGTAGAACTTCTTCCGGATCGAGAACGAAACTCAGCTCACCCGCCAAGGTGAAAAAAACAACCTAGGGTGTGTCTGAATACTCCGAAGGCACCAGATTTTCAGCCACGTCCAAGAACCGCAAATCGGCCTCAAGCGTCTTTCCTTTACGCTTGAGGCCGATTGTGTTACCGCTGAGCAAATAGCCGCTCATATTCCAGGAATGGGTCCGGAATGTCGATGACGTGAGCTTCCGCATCGCTGACTCCCGCATATAAGGAAGCCGTCCCGTCGCCGTTACGGATCAGTCCGCCGCTGAAGATGACGTCCTCGAGGTCCGGCCTCTTCGCGGATCCATCCGGGAACATGCTGCGGACTGCTATCAGCTTGATCGGCGTATAGCGACCATCCTCGGGGTTAAAGACGAACACCATCGGATAGTAATGGCGAATGTTGTTATCTTCCATCCAGGCGATATGTCCGAGAACGCCGATACATCCGCCTTCCAGCAGATGGGCCTCGTTCGCGCCGCCCCATTCGTCAGGCATAAACTGCAACCGCAGCAGCGTTGCCCCGTTGATCGACTCCTCGTTCAGCTCTTCCAGCTTGCCGATCTCCGCATAACCGATGAGCGCCCTTGCGCCTTCGACCATCATCGGCCGGGTGAACATCCCGATCCTGCCGTTCCCCAGCTCGATAAGCCGAATGTCCTTCATCGTCAGCGGTCCTTGGGCGAACAGCTCCAACTCGTCAATCGAAGCGCCGCGGTAGAACACGGTTCGCCAAGACGTTACGTAATGCGGATCGTCTCCATCGAAGTACACCTCGACGCCTCCGAAGACAAGTTCGCCCGCGATAAACGTAAAGAATGGATCTTGCAGAGCGAACACTGGCGCACCGTTGCGCGGCACCCATTCTCCCCGCCTCTCGACGAAAAACATAACCTCGGACGATTCCTTATCCCGGTCCTCCACCCTGCCGGCGATAACCGGCTCTCCGCGATCGAGGAACGGGGCGCAGATGTTATAGACGTCGCGGTTACCTACGCCTGAGAACGTCAGCTTGCGACCTTGGGCTTCGGAACCTTCCGCCATGAATTCCCGCAACAGTTCGACGCTCGACTTAGCCTGATCCGTGTATGCAAGCATAGGTGTCCTCCAGCCCAAGGTGAGATGACGGCGTCCAGATGCGAATCCGATTCAGGGCGTGTCGTGCCCTAGTGGAGGAATAGTGCCAGAACGGAATAAAGCAACATCGCCAGCACGCCGACGACCGGAATCGTGATGACCCAAGTGACGACAATACGGCCGGCCATGCTCCAATTGACGTTAGAAAATTTCTTCGCCGAGCCGACGCCGAGAATCGAAGACGTAATCGCGTGAGTCGTACTCACCGGCAGATGGGACAGCGTCGCGCCCAGAATGACGGACGCAGAGCCGAGATCGGCGGAGAAGCCGCTCATCGGATCGATTTTGAAAATTTTCGTCCCCATCGTCTTGATGATCTTCCATCCGCCGACCGAAGTGCCAAGCGCCATAGCGAACGCGGCGGACAGCTTTACCCACAGCGGGATGTCGAGCGTATCCTGAATGCCGGCCGTTACGAGTGCTAATGTAATGATACCCATCGCCTTCTGCGCGTCATTCGTACCGTGAGTGAACGATTGGAATGCCGCAGTCAGCACTTGGCCTCCCCGAAACATTTTGTTCACCTGATGCGGGCTCGAACGAGCGAATATCCGCTTCAGAATAAACATGATGCAGAAGCCGATAACGAACGCGACAACCGGAGAAAGAATGAGCCATTTCACTATGACGATAAAACCGGAATAATTAATGCCTTCCCAGCCTTCCGACGTGATCGCAGCTCCCGCCAAGGCGCCGATAATCGCATGCGAAGAAGATGAAGGAATGCCCAGCCACCACGTGATCAAATTCCAGATGATCGCAGCGAGCAGCGTTGCAATGACAACCGTCAAGCCGTGCTCGAGCTTAAACGGGTCGGTGATTTTACCCCCGATCGTCTTGGCGACGCCGGTGAACATCAATGCTCCGACCAGGTTCATGCACGAGGCAAGCAAGATCGCTCGACGAGGCGTCAGCGCACGAGTGGATACGGAAGTCGCGATGGCGTTGGCCGTGTCATGGAATCCGTTAATGAAGTCGAAGCCTAACGCTAGAATGACGATCAATACGACTAACCAATGTGTATAATCCATATATATTCGTTTCCGTCCCCGCTTGCGCCGATCAAGAATTGCGCATAATGATAGATTGCAGCGTGTTCGCGACGTCTTCGCACGAGTCCGTCGTTTGCTCCAAGCGTTCGTAAATTTCCTTGTGCTTGATCAATTCGATCGGATCCTTCACGTTCTGGAACAGATGCTTGATGCCTTGACGCATCAGCTCGTCCCCTTCGTTCTCGAGCTCGTTGATCGTGACGCAATGCGGCTGAATGGCGAGCAGCTTTTTCTGGGACAGCAGGTAAATCGCGGATTTGATCTCTTGTCCGCTGCGGCGTAAGCATTCTCCGAATTTGCGGATATAAGGATCGGCTTTCGTTACTTGGTACATCTCGAATCGGGAAGCGCATGCTTCGATGCCATCGAGGACGTCATCCAATTTCTTGATGAGCTCCATGATGTCCTCGCGCTCGATCGGCGTGATGAACGTCCTGTTCAGCTCGGTCAGAATAATGTGGGTGTGCTTGTCCCCTTTATGTTCGAATTCCTTCATTTCCTTCGCGAACGCTGTCGCATCAGGTAAATCTCCGTTCACCGCCGTCGCGAAACGATCGACCGTCTGAACGATGAGGTCCGCCATTTCCTCCAGCGTCTTAAAAAAAATGTCTTTTTTCCGGAACACGGGTAGCCCTTCTTTCACAAGTATGTATCTGCTTTACGTTCTCGCGCCTTCCATTAACATTCCGATAACCATAAGTTTACGTCCCGTTAACTTATTTATTTTATCACACGGCATATGGTCTTTGTATAGCCCTGGACCTATGCCATGTGACACTTTTTTTAAGTTTGACCTACAATCGACAAAGCTACTCCCTTTTTTCTCGCGATGTTTCCGTCACGAATGCGGGGTCACATATTTCTCCAGTTGCTTGGCGATGCATGCGAGCGGGTACTCGATCGACAAAAACTGCAGCAGCGCATGGAGAATAACCGGCTTCGGCTCTTCGCCTTCGAATTCCGCCTCTAATAACGCGACCGCCTCTTCCAGCTCTTTTTTGCGATGATTGGTCACCGCCAATTCCTGGATCGTCGTTCTCGCCGACCGCAGCAGCTCCGTCCGTAGATCCAATGGCGACGTTCGGAAGCATGAATGTCCCGCCACAAGCAGCTCTTCCATGATCGAGCCCGGTACGACGGGTTCCCGTTGATTCCTTCGGATATCGCTTGCCAAGCTGTCGATCCGATCCGCGATGAACGCCGACAGATCCCTGACGTTAAGAGGTTTGTTGTCGAACACGACCAGATGCATGAATTCCTTCATAATTCCGCTAAAGACGCATACCATCTCCCAAATGTGCGCCTCCAGGTCCTTGCCCACATATTGCAGCAGGCCGTTCCGGCAAGAATCAAGCAAACCGGAACGCATTCTGTGCATGAAGGGGCCGATCTTGTTCGACGTTGACGACAGTGTCTTGAACTCTCTCATGATGAATCTGTTCTCCAGGAAAAAGTCGAAATTGCATTCGATTTCCCGGATTAAGGCGTCCCGCGGGTCAAGCGCCTTGTCCCGACGAATCGCGTCAAGCTTGTCGTAAAGCTTATTCACCTGCGTCAAATAGATCTCCAATAGAAGATCTTCTTTAGAGGGGAAAAATTTATATAAAGAGCCTTTCGCGATCCGGCAATCGTCGGCGATCTCTTGAATGGAAGTGCCGTCGTAGCCTTTCTCGGAAAAAAATCTCATTGCCGATTCCATGATAGTTTGCTTCGCTATGCTCAAAGGATTCCCTCGTTTCGAAAATGGTTTGACATCTTCCTGAAAATCTGTAGAATGAGATTTGTCGCTCCGTGACTCTCAGGTTTTTCTGGAAACCGATAAGTCAATGATAGGCATTTACGCTACGTCCGTCAAGATCAAGCGTCAATTAGAAAGGAACGTGTTCATGTCCACGACAACAGCTTCGCCGTCTGGCGCCTCTGCGCCGCAGGCGGAATTCTCGATCAAGTCCATTATCTTGCCGGCTCTTGCCGTCATCATCGGGATGATCATGGTCATTCTCGACAGTACCGTCGTTAACGTCGCCATTCCTAACCTTCAGCATTATTTCGATACTTCGCTCGGCACGATCCAGTGGACGATTACCGGCTACACGCTGGCGCTGGCGGCAGTCATTCCGCTAGCCGGCTGGATGACCGACCGATTCGGCTCCAAAAAGATTTTCCTTATAACGATCGCCATGTTCACGCTTGGCTCCGTGCTGTGCGCGATCGCCCAGACGCCTGAACAGCTCGTATTGTTCCGGGTCATCCAAGGACTCGGCGGCGGCATGGTGTCCCCGATCGGCTTCGCCATGATCTTCAAGCTCGCTCCGCCCGAGAAGAGAGGCTCCGTCATGGGTATGCTAGGCATCCCTATGCTTCTCGCCCCCGCGGCTGGACCGATTCTCGGCGGCTGGCTGATCGGTATCGCTTCTTGGCACTGGATTTTCATGATTAACTTGCCAATCGGCATCGCCGCATTGTTCGTCGGGATGAAGTTCCTGCCAGTTGGAGATCGTCAGAAGACCCCCGCTCTCGACGTGCTTGGCATGGTTCTAGCCCCAATCGCCTTCTCGATGCTCGCATACGGCGTCAGCGAGAGCAGCAAAGGCTGGACCGAGACGTCGACACTGACCGGCCTTATTGTCGGCGGCATCGCGCTTATCATCTTTGTTTTCGTCGAGCTAAATAAAAAGCAGCCGTTGCTGGAGCTTCGCGTATTCGGCTCGTCGGACTTTGTACGCGGGGTCATCCTCACTTGGCTGTCCCAAATCGCGTTGATGGGTTCCATTCTCATGGTGCCGCTCTACTTGCAGAACATTCTACATTATACGCCATTGAAAAGCGGTCTGACGACATTGCCGATGGCAATCGGCTCCGCGCTGTTCATGCCGATCGGCGGCCGCCTGTTCGACAAAATCGGCGCTCGCCCGCTCGCTTTCGTCGGCCTGGGCATCATCTCCGGCGCCTTGTTCATCTTGTCAACGATCGATACGGAAACGACAAGATTCATGATCATGCTTCCGCTTGCCATGATGGGCATGGGAATGGGCCTGTCGATGATGGCGCTGAACACGCACGTGCTGAATTCGGCTCCGCGTAATCTCGTGAGCCGCGTCACGCCGCTCACGACGGCGAGCCAGCAAGTGGTCATGTCGTTCGCCATCGCGGGCATGACGGGGTACCTCAGCTCCCGGATTACGCATCATCTGGCAGCCGGCACCGAACCCGTCGCGGGTTCGACCGCGGCGTTCGGCGACACGTTCTTCCTGACTGCGAGCATCGCTTGCGTCGGCGTCGTGGTGAGCTTAATTCTTCGTAAGCCGAAAGTGAAGGCCGAACCGGTCGTACTGGGTAAACCCGCTGCAGACTCCGATGCATCCATGATGATGGGGCACTGACGTCCAGTTGCTGATCCGCTCGATTTTGTATGAATTTTCATACACATGCGCTCGGCCAGTTGCTGATCCGCTCGATTTGTATGAATTTTCGTACACATGTGCTCGGCCAGTTGCTGATCCGCCCGATTTTGTACGAATTTTCATACACATGTGCTCGGCCAGTTGCTGATCCGCCCGATTTTGTATGAATTTTCATACACATGCGCTCGGCCAGTTGTCAATCAGTCGACACTCATTCGAAACCATCGTCGTTAAAGGACCTCAGCCCCCACTTCAGGTGGGCTGAGGTCCTTTGCGTTTGAATAAGAATGTTCCCCTGTCACGCGAGCACTTTAAGGCAGTCCATTTTGCACAACACGCAAAGAGCCGCTCCCGCTACTGATCCACCGGCATGTCCGTCTTCTCTCGGTAGACCGGAAAGTTCACTTTGAAAATAACCGCAATAATCCGAATCGCGAACGTGACGAACAAACAGACGTACATGGCGAACGTCTCGGATACTTTACCATGAATGAAAATATAGCTGGCGGCACCGACGATCGACGCGATGGCGTATACTTCCTTCTTAAACACGTAAGGGATTTCCTTCGAGAAAATATCGCGAAGAACTCCGCCGCCGATGCCCGTAATCAGCCCCATGGACAAAATCAAGAAGGAGTTGCCGCTATAGAGCGACATGGCCGTGCTTGAGCCGACCGCCGTAAATACGCCGAGGCCGACGGCATCGCTGACGATCATTAGCTGGTTCAGCCGTTTGATTTTCTGATAGAAAATCCACGTTAGCAGCCCCGCGCCCAGACTGACGAGAAAAAGCGTCGCATCCGTGAAAGCCGCAGGCGGGACTTTGCCGATCAGAAGATCACGAACGATACCGCCGCCCAGCGAAGTGGCCACACACAGACAGACGACGCCGAACAGATCGAGCTCTTTCTTAATGCCGGCGAGCGCTCCCGACACGCCTGCCGCGATAATGCCTAAGTAGATGAATAGATTAATGAGAAGCATGCGAAATCGTACACCTCGCGCGATTGTCCTCGTGTGCAAACGTCCCTATTCTATCACAATCGGGAGGCTGCGACGATGGATATCCGGCAACGCTTTAACGCAGCGAATTCGCAAACCTTATTACTTATCCGTTCTTAGCAAACTAGTCAATCGCACGTATCCGAATCATCGCACTATCATAATCTCCGTAGAGCGCTACCGGCACACCGATGTTCATCAGCCCGCTTCCGCTCATTTCGAATGCTTCATCGCCTTCCACGCGATAGACCCGCTCGGGGTCCAGTCCAGCGACACGCACGCGAGGCTGGCCGTCTCCGAATTGCTGCGCTTGCAGGAAAACGAACAGAACCGATTCCCTGCAGTCGTCATCTACATACTGGAGGGCAGACAGCGAACCTTCTCTCGGCGCCAGCAACCGATACTGGCGACCGTGCTGAACGATTGGCCTGATTTCCTTGTACACGGCAATCAGTTCGCCCGCTTCCTTCAGCTCGTCTTCCGTCCACCGATTCAGATTCCCGCCGATACCAAGCGACCCGGCCATCGCCGAATGGAACCGGTATTTCAACGTCACCGCCCGCCGATTGGCATGGCTCGGAGAGTCTGTTACCCAGTTCATCATCGCCTTCGGGCAGTAGACGTACGAGTAGCCTTCCTGAATCGCCAGCCGGTCGAACGCATCGGTATTGTCGCTTACCCATGCTTGATCCGCATAGCGCAATATGCCGAAGTCGATTCTTCCCCCACCGCTCGAACACGACTCGAAAGCGACATCCGGGAATTGGCGCCGCAATTCCGCCCATATTTCGTACAAATGCTGTACATGCCGAACCCATATTTCGCGCTGCCGCTCCGGCGGCGCTTCCGGCCAGCCGGGCTCGCTGATCGCCCGGTTCATATCCCATTTAATGAACTTGATGTTGTTCTCGGACAACAGCTTCGTCATAAAGCCAAGAATAAACTGTTTCACTTCCGGCTGGGCCAGGTTCAACACCAATTGATTGCGCGCCGTCGACCGGTCGCGGTTCGGGAAGTGATACACCCAGTCGGGGTGTGCCCGGTACAGATCGCTGTCCGGATTCACCATCTCCGGCTCGACCCACAGGCCGAAGTCCATGCCCATGGCGTTGATCGGCCCGATCAGCTCGCCCAAGCCATTCGGCAGCTTCTCTTCATTTACATACCAGTCGCCAAGACCAGCTTGGTCGTTGTTGCGCTTGCCAAACCAGCCGTCGTCCACGACGAACAGCTCCGCTCCGAGCTTGGCCGCCTTGTCGGCTAGCGCAAGCTGCTCTTCTACCCGAATGTCAAACGTCGTCGCTTCCCAAGAGTTGTACAGCACTTTGCGCGGCCCGCTCGATAAACCGGATGGCAGAATATGCGTCAACTGATACCGGTGGAACTTCCTGCTCATGTCCCCGAACCCGTGTCCTGTATATCCACCGGTAAACACGGGCGTCTCGAACGTCTCTCCCGGCTGCAGCAGCCATTCGAAATCGAAATCGTTAACGCCGCCGACGACCCGAACATGGCCGAAGGCGGTTTGCTCGGCGGTTATTTTCCAATTGCCGCTCCACGCCAGCGCACCGAACCATACTTGTCCGTACGTTTCATCCGTATGTCCGTCGTCGATCGCAAACCATGGATTGGCATGATGACTCGTAATGCCTCTTCGGCTTTCGAGCACCTTTTTCCCTTCGGTCAGCGCAGTCGATCTGACGTTCGTCTCGCTCTCCCATTTCCCCGCCACGTGAGTTAGGCGGTAAGCCTGAAGCGACGGGATACACCAGACGGCGGAATGGGCGGCTTCGATCCGAATGTCTTCGGTTCCTTCATTAATAATGCGCACCCGTCTTTCGATCAGATCCAGATCGGCGATCACCCGGTATTCGAGCTTCGCTTCGAGCGGGTAATGCGGGTCATTCATCGTAATCGTCAGCGTTTCAATACCGCCTTCTTCTGCCAGCGCATACTCGGCATACCGCAAGCTGCAATCCCTTACGCCGTCGCTGTACCGCACTTTCAGGCTCGGTTCGACGAAGTTAAGCCCGCCCCACGGGCTGATCTCTTCCTTCTCCCGCTCGACTTCCGCATCGAAGTGAGAATGGTAAAAGGCCTGCGTCAAGTTCGCGCAGTCTTCGATCCGAACTTTGTCCCCCCAATAGTGGTGAAGCAGATTCCCTTTGGCGTCGGCCCCGAACACGTAGGACGTACGGTCCGTTGAGATGGCAAACAGCCGCTTGTTCTCGTCGATTTGAATGGACACGACCGACTTCCCCCTCGTTACCCTTTAACCGCTCCGGCCGTCATGCCGGACACGATATATTTCTGCCCGATGATGTACACTGTCACGATCGGCAGCAGATTCAGCACCATCGCGGCGCTAACCAAGTTCCACGAGCTAATGTATGTGCTGAAATAGTTGTACATCGTCATGATCATGCCCCACTTAGCCGATGAGTTCAGGAAGTAGAGCGGAATGACGAAATCGTTCCAACTGTTCAAGAAGTTGATGATAATTGCCGTAACGGTGACGGGCTTGAGTAGCGGGAAAATAATTTGGAAAAACAGCCTCGTGCTGCCGCAGCCGTCGATGACAGCGGATTCGTCCAGTTCCTTCGGAATGCCGCCGACAAATCCGTAATACAGAAATACGGTGAAAGGAATAAACAATGCCGAGTACAGAAGCGTCGCCCCGGTGTACGTATTGATGATGTGCAGCATCTGCATCACTTTCATCGTCGAGACGTAGTTCATCGGCGCAACGAGCCCGAGCAAGAAGATCGAATAGATCAGCATGTTCGACCTCTTCCGGTTACGGGAGAGGACAAACGCCGCCATCGCCGATACGACAAGCGTGATAATCGCCGTCACGCCCGAGATCAGCAAGCTGTTCTGGAAAGCCTTAAACACTTTGCCGCCCTTCAGCACTTCCAGGTAGTTGTCCCAGTGGAATACCGAAGGCAAATTCAGACTCATCGTCGCGGACTCGGTGACCGATTTGACGGAATTCAGCAGCACCATCATGAACGGAATGATAATGATCAAGCTGATCACCCAAGCCGCGATTTCCTTGGTCAGGTTCAGCATTCGCATTTTTTTCTGCATCAGCCTTCAGACTCCTTTCTCGTGAAGATCGCGATGATACCGATGGACAGTATCGCGAGCGCAATGAACATGACCGCGCCGAGTGCCGTACTGTACCCGTAATTCCCCATCGAGAATTGGTTAAAGATCGTAATGTTAACGACTTCCGACGCCCTGCCTGGCCCGCCGTTCGTCAACGCGAAGATGACGTCGAATACCTTAAAGCCGGAAATCAGGCTAAGCAACGTATTGATTAGAATGGAAGGCATAATGAACGGCACGACGATACGAGTCAGCTTGCTCCAATAATTGCCGCCATCCACGTCGCAGGCTTCGAGAATTTCCTTCGGCACTGCTTGCAGACCTGCCAGGAAAATGACCATGCAGAAACCCGCGGCTTTCCAGATTTCCACGCTTGTGGTCGCCCACATGACCCATTTCGGATCTTCGAGCCACGCTTGCGCCATGCTGCCCAGTCCGATCGTATTCAGAAACTGGTTCAGAATACCGTTCGTAGGGTGGAACACTTGCTGGAACATCAATCCGACGATCAGGTTCGAGATAATAATCGGCAAAAAGTAAATCGTCCGCAGCGCGTTTTTCGTCCGGATACCTTCGTTCAGCATCAGCGCCAGCCCGAATCCGAGCAGCACTTTGAATAAGGAGGAGAAGACGGCGAACAACAACGTATTTTTAATAAACATAAAGCTGCCGCTGTCCATGAACAGATCTTTGAAGTTTTGCAGCCCTATGAATTTGATTTCATCACTCATGGAATTCCAGTTGGTTAACGAATAGTAGAAGCCCATAAAACTAGGCAGCAGGAACAGAACGAAAAAAAGCAGAAGCGCCGGCAAAACGAATTTTCTGGAATAGATTTTAGTTACATACATCGGGCATACCTCACGGTTTGTTTTTTGTCCGCCTTTTAGAAAAAGAAACCGGCCGGAAATCGGATCGTCATGTGCAACCCCGTCATTCCGGCCGGATATCTACCTTCCACTCTCGCAATCGATTATTGGTTAACCGCCGCGAACAGTCTGCCGCGGTCTTTGTCGATCGCTTCCAGCACTTGCTTCGGCGTTTTGCCGCCGAGCATCATTTCCTGAATGTACTTGCCGACAGCCGTGTTGTCCCAGAACGTGACGCCGTATTCGAGGTCGATGCCTTCTCCGCCCGGGGAGTTGGCGACGATCGATTTGCCCGCTTCCGAAGGCTTGCCCGCCACGTCGGTGAAGGACGGATTGCCTTGCAAGTCCGGACGTCCCGCGTAGAACTTGTTCAAGTTGTCCGCTTTGGCCAGGAAGTCGAAAAATTTCTTTACGCTGTCCAGGTTCGGGGAGTCTTTGTACGCCACCCGCATGTTGCCGCCCGCCGAGTGCGAGTACATATCGTTGCCCGCAAGCGGGATCGGGAACATTTTCCACTGGTCCGCTTTGGACTCCGGATACTTCGCCGTCACTTCGCTTTGGTAAGACTGGTACATCAGAATCATGCCCGCTTGCTCTTTGCCCATCGCTTCATAACCGGAATCCCATGCGTTGGACAGCGAGTTTTTACCGAAATAACCTTTGTCGTACATTTGCTTAAACTGCGTCAGGAACGTCTCGAACTCCGGAATGTCGGCGAATTTCGCTTCGTTCTTGTTCAGCTTGTCATACAGTCCCGGATGCGCTTTCTCGGCGGCCGGACCGAATTGCGACAGCCAGATCGCCCAGTACCAAGCTTCTTTGCCGAGCATGAAGATTGGCGTCTTCACTCCGTTCGCGATCAGCGTGTCGCTGACTTTCGTCAGCTCGTCGAACGTTTTCGGCACAGCCAGGTTGTATTTCTCGAAAATAGCCGTGTTGTACAGCACGCCCCATCCGTCAACGTTCCACGTCATGAAGCCGTTGATTTTGCCATTGATCGTCGTGCCGATCTTCGCGTAGTTCGCATAGCGGGATACCCACGGCTCGTTCGACAAATCAGCGAAATATTTCTCAGGGAAGAACTTCTGTGCTCCCGCACCCGCGCCGACCATGAAAATATCGGGAACTTCGCCGGAAGCAAGCTTTGTCTTCAATACGTTCGCGTATTGATCGTCCGGCATCAGCTGCAGGTCGACATGAATGCCTGTCTCTGCGGTGAACGCGTCAATGAGCTCAGAATCGATCTTCGAGCCTTTGTTCACCCACCCTTGCGAGCTAGCGAACGTAATCGTAACGTCTTTCTTCGGTTCCGTCGAAGCGGAAGCCGATGCGGACGGCGATGAGCTGTCGCTTGCTTTCGGGCTTTCCGACGCCTTGTCGTTATTGCTGCCGCAGCCGGCCAGCAGCGTTGCCGCGATAACTGCTGTCATCGTCAGTGCCGCCGTTTTTGATCTGATTTTCTGTACCAATTGCAGATCCTCCCTTTATCGTGTGTCGGATGAATTGCTTCTTTATCGTAAAGCCGAGAGGATATTTATGAAATAAATAAAAGTGACCAAATGGCGTGGACAATATTGACTTGTTACAAAAACGTTTTCACAATGTTACACATACCCTTTTTCCAATAAGGAAGGTTGGCGCCATGAAGTTCAAGAGCATCCAATCCAAGCTTTTTTTCAGCTACTCGAGCTTAATCCTGACGATTATCGTCGTGTTTATTTTATCGTTTTATTTCACGACGTCACGCATACTAGAGCAAAGAGCTTCGGAATCCACCGGGCAGCTCGCGCTTAACTTGTCGGATAAGCTGGACACCGCGTTTCGGAACATGGACTCCATCGCCGAGCGGGTCATCATCTCCGAGCAAGTGAAGCAACTGTTCTTCTCCGGACCTGCGGGCACCGAAGCAGGCGAGCTTCGCACCCAATGGGACATCTCGAGCTTGCTGTTCTCCATTACCGGGACGCCTTCCCAGTTCTATCAGATGAACTTGTTCGGCAAAAACGGGCGGTTCGTCGAATTCGGCAAAGAGTATGATATGTATGCGTTCGATCCCGGCATTCTAGCGAAAAAGGATTGGGTGCAGCGCGCTTTGCTTCGGGACGGGAAAAAGTCCATCGCGCTCCCTCGCCGCAATGATTGGAACAATTCCGACATGACGGTCATCTCGCTAAGCCGTGCGTTCGCCGAAATATTCGGGGCGAAGGTGGACAGCGTTGTCGAGATCCAGCAAGATTACAACGTATTCGTTAAGCTGATCGAGCGCTCCGTACAGCTCCCCGGCCAGACGACCACAGGTAAAATCCAGGCTTACGTATTCGATGGGGACGGTAATCTCGCCTATCCGTACCGCCCCGAAGGCGGTTATTCAACGGCGCAATCCGCCTATTACTGGGACGCGCTTAAGCGCAACACAGCCTTGCACGATACCGTCCGAACGCAAAGCTTCGAGCCGAAAGGACACGACATTCTCGCGTTTTCCCGTTCCGAGTTTACGGGTTGGACGGTCGTCCTCGCGCAATCGGAATCGACGCTGCTCGAGCCGATCCGTACGTTTCGGGATCGTCTCTTGTTGATCGGCATCGCCATCCTGTTCGTGACGATGATGCTGACCTTCTTCGTGTCCAAAGGGCTGACGATTCCGATCAAACGAATTCGCAAATCGATCCGCATCTTAAGCCTGGACACGTTGGAACCGAAGCTCCATTCCTCCGCCAAGCTGAACAAGCTTAACGAGCTTGAGGAACTGAACCAATCTTTCGTGGAAATGTGCGCCCGCTTGAAAGTGTCGCTCGACGAAGTCGTATCCGCCCGGTCGCACGAGATCCAGGCGCGTATGCTGGCGCTACAGGCGCAGATGAATCCGCACTTCCTTTACAATACGCTTTCGACGATCAGCATTAAAGCCGAGAAGAACGACCAGGCGGAAATTGCCGGCATGTGCCAGAGCTTATCGGACATGCTCCGGTACATTACCGTCGAAAGCTCGAAGCCGGTCGAACTGGCGAGCGAACTGGACTACTTGCAACAGTATTTGGCGCTGATGAAAATCCGTTACGCCGACCAATTTTCCTATATCATCGACGTGCCTGCGGACATGCGCAACATTAAAGTACCTAGGCTAATCGTCCAGCCTGTCGTCGAGAACTGCTTTAAGCACGCCTTTCAAGGCCGCCCCCCTTGGCACATCGTCATTACGGGCCAACGTTCCGCTTACGGGTGGGAAATTGCCATTCGCGACAACGGCACGGGCTTCGACGAATCGAAGCTGCAGGAGCTCGAAAGCAAAATCAAAAACGAAAGCTTCGATTTCGACCGGGAATCCGAGCCGGCTTACGGGATCGGGTTGGTTAACACGTATTTCAGGCTTAAGCTGCTCTATAACGAGAAAGCCATTTTTAACGTCGCGCGCGCGGAAGATCAAGGCATGATCGTCACGATCGGAGGCAGCGTCATGATGGAGGATCACAACAATGGGTGAGAACGGCTTCTACCGAGTAGTCGTAGCTGAAGACGAACATATCATTCTGGAGGACACGATCGACAAAATCGGCAAAGCCGACTCGCGCTTTAACGTCGTTGCTTCGGCCATGAACGGAGAAGATGCGCTTGGTTTAGTCGCTTCGCTAAAGCCGGACGCGCTGTTCACGGACATCCGCATGCCCGTGCTGGACGGTTTGGAACTGATCCGGCAAGCTCGCTCCTTGCACCCGGAGATGGAAATCGTCATCGTGAGCGGCTACAGCGACTTTGCCTATGCGCAGCAAGCGATCAAACTCGGCGTCACCGACTATTTGCTTAAACCTCTTAGAATGGATGCGCTGACCGAGACGGTCGAAAGTCTGAAAATCAAGCTGGATTTGAAGGCGGTCGAGAGGGAACGAGAGACGCTGCTTCGCTGTATGAGCGGAATGAAACCTCCGGAACAGCTTCCGCCGCGCCTTGCGGCAAGCGAACTTCAGCTGTATTTGATCTGCCTCGGCAATCTCTACGAACGCGCGATTGAAGTGCTCGACGCCGAATACTTCCATCGTTTATGGAGTTTAGTCGACTGGACATCTCTTCTGTCGCAGTGTTTGGCTCAAGAAAGCCGCGGATGGGTGCTGGATGACAAAATCGCCAACAAGAAGTGGCTCGTCGTCGCCAAAGATCGGGAGGACGGACTGGACGAGGGCCAGGCGGCGGAGAAAATACGGGAAGTTCTGACCCAGTACGTGCTGAGCTCCGTACCGGCAACCATATGTACAGACTCCTCTCCCGTGTCGCTATCGTCCTTGCGGGACAAGGCGCGCCATCTGGCAACGGCGCTCGACAACGAGCTTGTTCCGTTTCGTTCGGCCGTCATTCGACGCGACGAGAAGCGACCGTCTGACGTTGCCGCATCCAGCCTTCCGCTCGACGCGTTAAATGCCGTTCGCAAGCTTGAAAGCGATCAGCGCAGCGAATGGCTGGACGAGGAGCTTCGCGGATTGTTCGGGGTTTGGCACAACGATAGAATGCCTCAACGTCAGGTAGAGCAGGCGCTTTCCCAATTGACGAGAGGATTGATGGGACGTCTCGGAGCCGATGCTGAACAGGCATCAGCGACCGCAATTCAGGAATTACACGAGCTGGTCGCCGTGTCCGGCAGTTGGGACGAGCTTCGGCATAACGTCTTGCATGCGATGCAGTCGTTGCTGCAGCCGCAGAGCAAAACGCCCCTTTCCACAGAAGGACTCGTGGAGAGTATGGAGCAATTTTTCCGCGCCAACTTGGCGAAGCCGATCAGCATGACCGACCTGGCGGACAAATTCAACTTCAACCCTTCATACCTGATTCGAGTATTCAAAAAGATGAAAGGCGAGCCCCCGATGCAGTATTTCGCCTCGCTGCGCATTCAGGAAGCGAAACGATTGATCGAGACGAAGCCCGACCTGGATTTCAAGCTCATCTCCGAAATCGTAGGCTACTCAGACTCCCATTACTTCTCGCGGGCGTTCAAGAACATGACGGGCCAAAGCCCGTCCGAATACCGGGAATCGCTGAAAGATAACTGACCTGATCGCAAGACAATATCCGAAAAAACGAAGTCGGCGCAATCAACAAACAAATGTCCGATACCAGCCCGCCCCCCCGTCGGTAACACACCGTCAGCCGCTAACTCCGCGGTGGCCGTAGGGACTTGGGCCGAATGTATGTGAAAATTCGCGTTCATCCTCGATAGCCAGAGCGTTTGTACGAAATTTCGTACAAAGCTGCGCACGTGGTAGTCTGTCTGAGGACGTTTATACGAAATATCATACAAAGCAGGTGCGTGGTAGTCTGTCTGAGGACGTTTGTACGAAATATCGTACAAAGCAGGGTACGCGGTAGTCTGTCTGAGGACGTTTGTACGAAATATCGTACAAAGCAGGGTACGTGGTAGTCTGTCTGAGAGCGTTTGTACGAAATATCGTACAAAGCAGGGTACGTGGTAGTCTGTCTGAGAGCGTTTGTACGAAATATCGTACAAAGCGGAGTACGTGGAGTCTGTCTGAGGACGTTTATACGAAATATCGTACAAAGCGAGGCGCGAGGTGATCCGCAGGTAGAGGGACTCTAGCCCATGTGTGCGAAAATTTTGCGCTCATCTTGTTCTTAAATTACGCGCTCATAGAGAAAAGCCCGATGAAGTTCGAACACTTCATCGGGGTTTTCGCATCCAGACATCAGCCCACATGAGCTTCCTGTTTTTCGATCTATTCTCCCGTTCCCAACCTGAGCCAAGTCTCGAATCCGGGCTGCCCTTCTTGCAGCCGGATAATACGCGCGCCATGCTCAAAGTCATCCCGGCCATACGTGTTCAGTCCCGTCGCTCGGCCGTAGCATAACCGAATGCCGTGGAGGTTTCCCCAGTAATCGTTCACATGGTCGTGTCCGCAGAACGTACCCATGACGTCGCCCCGCTCCAGCATCGCCGTGAACAATCCCGAATTGACTTTAGGGCAGCATACTTGTTCCAATTTCGTGCCGTAAAACTCGCCTGCTTTCCACACTTCGTCGTATTCCGGCAACGGAATGTGGAAAAACGCGAGCGCAGGAACCGCCGCAACGCCCGACCGTTCCGCCAGCGCGCGCGACTCTTTCTCATACCAATCAATCTGGTCCCGGCGAATCCAATCGTATCCATCCACGGACAGCAAAGGGGAGACGTTGCCTGAGTCCATAAAATAAAGGGCCGCCTTGCATTCTTCTCTCGCATTCGCGATTTCAATGACGTAGTTGCCTTCCCCTGTCAGCTGCACTGGCCCGCGTTCCGCAACGCAATAGGGCTCGGCGATAGCCGCTTCGATCAGCTCGGAGCGCGTAATGTGCCTCTCCGTGTCGTGATTGCCGAACACATACGCCCATGGCAAACCGCGCTTAACGACTTCAGCCACCGCTTGCCGCAACGACTCCTTGGGGTCGATTTTGCCTGATGGATATACTAAATCCCCTGTGAAGACGACGAGATCAGCGCTTTCATTATCGAGGACTGTTCTCATGACGGCCTCCGACTGTCGGTCTAGCTCTCCGCCTTCCTGCCAATGCACATCCGTAAATTGAATAATCGTAAAAGACCCGTCTTCGCGAAACTTCATTGTTCTGTTCATCTAGTTGTCCTCCGCCAGTTTATTGCGCGATGAATGCTGGATTTTCCCACTTCAAGCGTTCGCCCTTGCCTAATGTCACATGAATGAACTTTGTGCCATCCGTTGGATCTTCCAACTCGAAAGCGACATCCCGTAACGCAGTCAGTTCAACATATTGAACCTTCCTGTTCGTCATTGCTGCCGAGACCAGCACGCCGAGCAAAGAACGAAGAGAACGGAAGCTCAGCCCTTCACGTTTCCATTGTTCGGGTATGGCAGGGAATATGCGCAAGATGCCGTTCTGATCTTGAAGCACCATTTCCTGTAGCGCTGCTGCTGCAGCCATGTTGCCTTCCAACGTAAACGGTCGGCCGTGGGATTGAGTCAGTCCCGTGCAACGGAAATCATCGTTTAGATGGAAACCGTTCTGCGAGCAGAAGTGGCGCCAGAAGGTTTCCAGATGGTACCAAGCACCTTCGCCGTTTCCTTGCATGGCATACAGGGCCGCCATCCAGGCGAATGAATAACCAGTCCACCGTCCTTTTCCCAGCTTCTCCAGCCCGGAGATCGTTCCGTCGATAATTCGGCGTTCCTGTTCGTCTCTCTCATAGGAAAGAAGCTGCAACGGGAAAATCGACATCGCATGTGAGTGGTGACGATGGCTTTCCGTAAGCGATTCGTCCGGCGATATCATAAGCTCTCCAGCTTCGTTCACGGCTAATTCAGGCAGTGTGGCGAATATTTCGATCCACTTGTCGTGATCTTCGTTCAAGCCGAGCCGTTTCGCCATATCCGCGAGTCGTCCGAACAAATAACGCAGTAACGCGAGATCATAGTTGCTATTTGGCGTCAGCCAGGATGCCAGCGAATTGTCATGTATCTCCGGCGAACTCGACAACCGAAGTCTCAGCTTCCCATCTTCGCCCGGCTTCAGCCATCTGAGCATACACGCCGCCGTTTCCGAGAAAAAGACATACGCCCTCTCCCTCAGGAAATTCTCATCCCCGCTATATTGCCAGTAATGATCGAACGATTGGCACAGCCACATCTGATTGGCGATGCTTAAGCTGTACATCGGCCAGCCGCCGAGCGGCCGACCGTCCAACGTCATGACGGACGGCAAGTTGATGCCGGGAGCATCGAAGAAACGGCTTGCAAATTCGCTCGCTTGCGGGCGCAAATTCCACAAGTAATCGACGAACCCTTTGCCGCCTTCCAATCTGTTCGCTTTCCATCCGTGCCAATAGCTTAATTCGGTATTCAAGTCGTGGTGGTAATCGCCCTTCCACGGCGGCAGCACGCCTTCGTCCGCCGTCCATACGCCCTGCAACGGCATCGGCGGCGCTCCTTCGCGAGCGGCGGAACCGAACAAATAATTCGTCATCCGCCAATTGCGTTCCGCGAGCGCATCAGGCAAGAAAATATCGCTTTGCTCGTTATACGACTTCCACCATAAACGATGGGAGGTCAACGCTGCATCGAAGCCAGTGCCAGAGGCAGTTGAGACGCGGCGTTTCGCCTGTTCAAGCCAATCGTTGCCTTCATTGTTCTGTGCGATGGCGTAGACGTATTCCCACATGCCGGGTTTTACGTTGCGGGAAGCGACGATAATTGCGTACTCGAGGTCATGCGCCGTACGTTGTACAAACCAAGAAAGCTCTTCGCTCTTTGCGTATTCCGCCGCCGGGTAACCCAGCGATTCGAGCCGGATGTCGAACGACGAGCGAGTATCGGCCCGCTCCTCCGTCTCCCCGGCGTAACTTGGCGCGACGAGTTGCAGCGCAGGCTCGCAACCATCTCCTACGACCTGAATATAACCGAGCCCATCAACGGCATGACAATAGCTTCGCACGACGCAGCTTCCGTTATGAAAGTGCATCTTGACGTTCGCTACTGCATCGTTCATATCCAGCAGATTCTCGGTATGCTCGGCCTGCTGCCCGAAACGGAGCTCAAGTCGTCCAGCAGACAGCTTCGTCGGATTCGGATAAGCCGAAAAGAAGTCGTCGAAGCGCGACAGGATTTCATCCTGTTTACCCGCTTCGACGAGACGGATTAGTTCTATGTACGTGAAGTCTTCCGCGACTGTCTGTGGGGCAGGACGCTCGTCCCACAAATCCCCCCGATCGAGACTAAACTTGAGCGGTTCGCCGTCTCCCCAGACCAGACAGCCGATTAGCCCGTTCCCAAGCGGCAATGCCTCATCCCAACGTTCGATCGTGCCTGGAATCTTCCATTCCCGATTAGCATGATGTTCAATGCTTCCCAATTGCGCTCGCCCCCCGCTGATGATACGCTCGGCACTTCATTCCTCCAAGCGCTTTCATTATAACTGACTGACTCGGCGGGCTCCAGTGAATTCCTATCGTTAATTCCTATCGTTAAATGCGCTTGGGCGGGTACTAGTTACGTCACTAAGCAGCCCGCCCAAGCTCCTTCTATTGGCTGCAGTTACATCTTTGATAGCTACTCGACGGATTCAGAGAAACTTTGATCCCTGTAAGCCTATGTGGCGGTAAAAGCACAAACGTCAGCCGGTGACCTGGTAGCGAACGGTCTGCACGGGACCTTTCTGCCCTTTCGGATCAAGCGCATAGAACTCGATGTCGTACGACCGTATCGGCGCCTCCCACGGAATGACGTATGTCCATGAGAATTTCCGGTCGCCTTCCTGCTTCATGACATCGAATATGCCGTTGCTTCCTATTCGAAGCACGGACCTATCCAGCATTCCAATGTCTTCCGCGCTTTCGTACTCAACTTCTAGTCTCACTCGTTCACCGCGTTTACCTGCGGGCGGGTTAAAGGTCGCTTTCACTTTGTAATCCATTGTCAATTCCTCCTATAATAAATTTGTACTGACCAGTCAGTTTAAAAATAAATCAACCTCACCCATGTTGTCAATAGCCTCCACAAAAATGTTCCACTGCAGGTTTGCATTAGTCTAACTAATCACCTGCTAAGAGCCCCTGAAGGCCGCCGCAGTTTGAGTCAGTCTAACTAATCCCAGCACCAATATCTCCCCCTCACCAACCGCCAGTTGACATCCGCCATGCATACCTATTATATTTTTTGTACTGACTAGTCATATCAAATAACGAATCGGAGGAATTCCCATGAAACCGATCATCGCGGACGGCTCCCGCTTCCTGGACGCGCAAGGACGGCACGTTATTCTTCATGGCATCAGCATGGTCTGCAAAGACAAGAGCAAAGGTTATAGCGAGTCGTGGACCGAGTTTGACTTTCAGAAACTGCAGCAATGGGGCTTTAACTTCATCCGGCTCGGCATCATCTGGGACGGAATTGAACCAAAGCCCGGAGAATACGACGCGAAATACATCGAGACTGTGCGAATACAATTCCGGATGGCTCACCGCTTCGGCATCTACGTCATGCTGGACATGCATCAAGATCTTTACAGCTCGTTATTTGGCGATGGCGCCCCGGCATGGGCAACGTTGACGGACGGTCATGTCTACGAGGGTACCGAGTTGTGGAGCGACGCTTATTTGTTCAATCGCGCGGTACAAACCGCTTTCGATCATTTCTGGTCCAACACCCCGGCAGTAGACGGAGTTGGACTTCAAGATCACTATATTTCAGCGTGGCATTATGTTGTCGAGCAACTGAGAGACGAGCCCAACTTGGTCGGCTACGACCTGATGAACGAACCGTTCATCGGATCGGACGTGCGGCAAATGGTCGGCGCAATGTTCTCGTCTTACGGCAGATTGGCCGGCGAACGTATGGGAAAGGTGCCTCCTAGCAACGATGAACTAATGAACATGTGGCTCGACCCTGACAGTAAAATGCAAGCGCTCGGATTCCTCGATTCTATCGACGACTACCGGGACATTATGCAAGAAACGGCACCTGCTCAAATCCCGTTCGAGCGGGACCAGCTTTCTGCATTCTACCGCAAAGCCGCTGCCAGATTACGTCAGGCCGATCCTGAACGACTACTGTTCCTGGAGACGAACTACTTCTCCAATCTTGGTGTGCCGAGCGCAATCGAGCCGGTCCAAGACGCAGCAGGCATCCGAGACGCACAGCAAGCGTTCGCGCCTCACGGCTACGATCTCGTCACGGACTCGGACTACGTACATGCCGCGAACGGCGACCGGGTCAGCTTTATTTTCGATAGCCACGAGATAACGAGAACAAGGTTAAACATGCCGATGCTCATCGGAGAATGGGGGGCGTACGGGGAATCGCATGAAGCGGAGGACGCTTCCGTGCACGTTCAGCGCAACTTCGAAAGGTTGTTATGCAGCGATGCATATTGGTGTTATTTGTATCCGGAAATGGATCAATACTCTTCGTTCCACGGTGTCTGCCGCGCTTATCCGATGGAGACAGCGGGCACACTTCTAAGCTATGAGTTCGATCGCGTGCGGAATGCCTTCAAGATGGTATGGGACGAGAACAAAATAATCGGAGCACCAACTCGCGTATACGTACCGGACATGGAGGCGATGAGCAAGTCAACTCTCTCTCTGTCGCCGCCTTCAAGTTCAATCCACTGGGCGCCTATTAAAGGAACGAAAGCCGGCATACTGACCATTCCGCCAACCGGGGCTGGCCGAAGATCGCTTGCAATCGGCCAGGGCGTGTCTGAATACTCCGAGGGGAGCAGATTTTGCCGAATTTTCGTTCCATGCAAGGAACTTTTGTGAAGGCGTACCGGGGGTACGTCGAGCAAAAGTGACGAAGCAGGGGGCGAAAAGGCGGTGAAAAATGACCCTGAGCGAGTGTTCAGACACGCCCTAATGCCCGGCGATATGGTATAATGCTGTCAAATCGTTACCGGGAAGGAATCGAACGAACATGTCGGTAAGCAGAAATAAAATCATCGACGCTTCGGTCAAGCTTTTCTCCGAGCTAGGCTACCATCGAACGAGCATGGACGACATCGCCAAAGAAGCAAACGTAGCAAAGGGCACCTTATATTACCACTTTACCGGCAAAGGGGAGCTGTTCGAGACGATCGTCACGGAAGGCTTCCAGTTGCTGAGAAATCAAATCCGCGAAGTGCTCGACGAGAACCAGTCGCCGGATAACCAGATTCGCAGCATCGTCCGCAAACATTGCGAATTATTCCTGCAGTACAGCGAGCTCGTTCATATTCTCTCTAACGAGATCACGAACGGAATCGAGACGGAAGTGTTGACGCGAATTGTCGCGCTCAAGAACGAATACGTCGCGTTTCTCGCGGACATTTTGCGCCAAGGGCATGCGGACGGCGAGCTTAACCCGCTCCATTACGAGCTTGCCGCCGCAAGCATGCTCGGTATGATCGAAAGCGCGACGATGTACGTCATCAGAAGACGAGACTCAGGCGAAGCGACCGCCGAGCTATTACACGAAACGATCGACGCTTTTGTCCTGCCTGCACTGCTCAAAACACGATAATCGCTGCGCATACACACATAAAAGGATGGCCTCGCTCCGGCATGAGTCGGCGCCGAAGGCCATCCTTTTACTGTTCTCTTCGGTGCGTCGCTACTGCATCCCAACGGATGCCTTCGAACCGCCTATGTCAGTTGGAAACTCGTCCGCAAAGCCGGGTTGTCCCATTCCTCGTCCAGCCCGAGGCCGCGCAAATCCGCAATGGCGTTGTTCTGCTCGGCTTCGTACAGGCGCCAGATTACCCGCAGCCCCTGGATGCTGCGCGGTCCGTCCACGATCGGCCGCTTGCCGCTCGTAATGCATTCGATAAAGTTCCGCGTTTCATGCTGCGTCATTTTACCCGGCTCCTCGATTTCCATCAGCATCTTGCAGGTAGACCCCGTTTCCAAATCGCCATGCTCCTGTTTCATGTTCGAGTGCGCATACAGCTTTCCTTCGCCCAGGTGCATTTCCAGCATCCCTTCCGTGCAATGCGCATGGATGCTGTAGCCCAGCCGCGATCCTCGCGCGCCCCATGTGCCGAAATGGTAACCGAGCACGCCGTTCTCGAATTCGAGCGTGACGTTGCTCGTGCCTTCCTTCTCCATCCACGGCGTACCGAGATTCGTTCCCATATGCACGCCCTTGACCGGGTTGCCGAGAATACGCAGCATCAGGTCGACGTAGTGGCACCCATGGCTGAAAAACTGCCCGCCGCCCAGCCGTTTCGCCGAACTGCTCCAATGTCCCGGTTCCGCCAACGTCAATTGCTCGGTCCAGATGGACAGCTGGAAAATGTCCCCGTACGCCTTGCTGTCGATCAGTTCCTTCATCTTCTCGATCACCGGCCAGAACGGCACCGGATAGGCCGTCATAAGCACGCGGTTCATCGCTTCCGCCGTACGGATCAGCTCCGCACATTCGTCCTCCGTGTTGGCAAGCGGCTTCTCCATCAGCACGTGTTTGCCGGCTTTCAAACACGCCAGCCCCACCTCGTAGTGCAAGTCGTGCGGCAACGCGATCAGTAGAGCGTCCACATCGTCCAACATATCGCGATAATCCGTCACAGCTTTGCTCGCGCCCACAAGCTGAGCCATATGCTCCGCGCGATCCAGATTGCGGTCGCAGGTAGCCGTAACCGTCATTATTTCTTTTAATTGAACAAGCCCTTGCGAATGCGACGAATTCGCAATTCCTCCGCAGCCGATTACACCCATTCTGATTTTTTTCATTTTTGTCTCTCTCCTTTTCTTCACTATCGTTGCATGACTCCGACACCGGTCGAACTATACGCAAAGCCGCTGCTGCTGTAAACCGAATTTTGATTTGGACTTCCGTCTTTATAGACGGTCAATACCGTATTCCCCGCTCTTTTGACGACAATATTGTCGTACATGGCTTGCAGCAGCGTATTGGGAGAATCGTTTTCCAGCGCAAGCAGCCATTTGGACGAGGTTTTGCCCGCCATCGAGCTTGGAATCGTCAGTTCTCTGTGGTACCACTTTCCATATGCGTACGACCGCAAATCTCCCGTAGGCTTGCCGGTTACGCCATGCTGATCGGACCAGGTCGCATCCTTGAAGCGCGTAGAATCGCTGTTCAGGATGTCGATTCCGCCTATGTCCGTCGAATCGGTCAACAGTTTAACGTCATAGGAGATCACGTCTCCCGCCTGGAAAGTAAAGCTCTGGTTCGAGAGGTTCACATAATGGGACTTGTTGGAATTGCCGTTGCTTGTGATGTTCGACAGGAACAGAGCGTTATCTACGCCATATACCTGCATCTCCCGAATGCTCATTTGCCCGCCGAATTGCTCCGGTCCATCCGGCTTGTTGGCCTGAATCCGCACAAATCTCGCCATTACCGGCGTAAAATAATTCTCGATTTCTCTGCTGAAGTTATCCGCGGACGTGCTCCAGACGGTTGTGAAACTGCCCGCCGCGCCAGTCTGCGAAACTTGTATTTCATACTGTGTTGCAAATCCGTAATCCCCGTCGCCATTATTCTCGTCTTTGAAGTAAATCTTGACCATATTGATGTCATATAGAGCCCCAAGATCCACTTCCTGAATCCATCGCCATTGATTGCTTGCCTGCGAGAAGTTGTAATTGTTTACATTGCCGTCTACCGCTTCGTCCGGCGTGTGGCCCGCTTGCATCTGCGCAATGGAACCGTCCAAGAAATACGCTTTCGCCGTTTTCTTATAGGCCAAATTTTTATACTCGTTGATTTGAATCTCCGAGATCGCCATTTGCCCGCCCGGCTGGCCACCCGCATCCGGCTTTAACGCTTTGATTCTTACATATCGGGCGCCGACCGGCACGAAGGTTTGTTCGCTTGCAAGGCTTGCATTTCCGTTGACCGTCTTCACTGTCGTGAAATTGCCATTTCCCCCTGTCTGCGATACTTGAATCTCGTAATCCGTAGCATAGGCATTCTGGTTTCCGTCGAAATTGACCGTTACGCGATTAATATTGTATACCCGGCCAAGATCGACTTCCTCGATCCATAGCATTTGACCGGATGCTTGCGCCGCAGTGCCGGTATTGCCGTCCACCGCTTGATCCGCCGTCATTCCCGCCTGCATCGTAGCAGGGCTGCCATCGAGGAAATAGGCGGCTGCCGGCCTATTCAATGCCAGATTATAATCGGGCTTTAGGGAAACGGTTTGGTTGGGAAGAGGAGAAGGCGTACTTTGAAGCCTGCCGTAAACCTGCAGCTCCGAAATCGCCATTTGTCCACCGGGCTGGCCCATTGTATCCGGTTTGACCGCTTTGATCCGCACATAACGCGCGTTGACCGCCGCAAAGGTTTGTTCGCTTACGATTCCCGAATTTCCGCTGACGGACTTCACGGTGGTGAAATTGCCATTTCCCCCTGTCTCCGATACTTGTATCTCATAATCCGTAGCGTAGGCATGCTGCTGTCCGTCAAATACGGTGGTCACCTTGCTGACCGTATAGATCGCGCCAAGGTCGACCTCCTCGATCCAGAGCATTTGATTAGTAGCCTGCGCCGCAGTGCCTTTATTGCCATCCACTGCTTTATCCGCCGTCATTCCGGCCTGCATCGTTGCAAGGCTGCCATCGGTATAGTAGGCTGCCGTTTTCTTGCCTATTGCCACATTGACGGTTGGATAAGACAATAAATCGCTGTATTCGGCTTCCAATCCCGCATTGTCCAGAATATAAGAAGGAACATTTCCGTCTCCGATGGCAAAATTATTCTGGAACACGGAATCGTTGGGCCTCAAGTAATCCAGGATATTATTGGCGGATGTATCCCAATAGTTAAATTCCGCGTCGTTGCTGCTGCCCGAGAACAAAAAATTATTGCTATTGCCGTAAGTGATATTGTTCCTGAGCGTAATCCATCTGTTCCCGCTATCATGATAGATGGCGCCGTACGGCCGCCTGTCGTCATGGATGACATTGCCGGCAACGAGCACGCCTTCCTGGGAGCCTAATAGATATACGCCTCCAAGATCGATCAGATCGTCGCTGCCAAAGTCGTGAATATGGTTCGATAAGATGACGTTATCCCCGATGCTGGCCGGTTTATTGCCGCCCTCTATCTTGGGTATGTCCGCATTCAATTCGGCGGCGAAAGGATAATAGGGCCAATCGTTAAACCCCCATGACCATCCGATGCTGATCGCGGTATAAGGAACCTCGGAAATCTCATTGTGGGCGATCATCGTATCGCGCGCATAACCTACCCAGATCGCAATTCCGCCCTTATAATCAACAGACGTATGATGGATATAGTTATTGGAAATGTTATTCCCTTTCACTACGTTCCTGGCGTCGGTTGGGTGATGATCCTCCGCCGATATCCCGCCCAGATCGATACCGTTGGCGGAGATGTCGAACAACTCGTTGCCCGTTATCGTATTATCCTGACTGCCTGTCCCGAATGACAGACCGCTCCCCCCAAGCTTCGTAAATTTATTCCTGTGTATGACGATATGGTTGGCATGGGTAAAATCAACGGCCGCCGACGGCTTAACCCAGCTATCCATTCCGGCGTGGTAGGGCATAGGAGGTACCGAATCAAACATGAAATTGGCCTGAAGGTCGGGAGCTCCTGCAGCGCTGCTTGGTCTTAACCAAGTCGTATGTGCAAAGGTAATACCTTCAAACTGGAGATGATGGACCGGATTTTCTTTCGTCCCCTGCCCGCTCACAAGCGTTTCCAGATTTCCGGCGACAACGTCGGCCGTGCTCATGTCTTCACCTGCACGCGGCTTGTAATAGATCATCTGCGCGTTCTTGTCCAGATACCACTCCCCTGCCGAATCCAGCAGCTCATAGGCATTCTCGATGTAATTCGGGTTGTTGACATAATCGCTGGCTGTCATGCTCCAGCACGGTTGAATCATCGTTACGACATTGCCGGAAATATCCCCGACCCGGCAGCTTTTCTGCGTCCAAAGGATGTAAAACACAAATTCGATATCGCTTTTGTTTCCCCAGTTCTGCATCGAAGCATCCGTTGTCGTGTAACCGTCAAATTTATTATTGGCATCATAATGTTTGGCGGCTCCCGGAAGTCCTCCCTCAGATCTGGCGCGAATTGCGCGAACTCCGTTAACGTAGATCTGTCTTGTTTCCAACGAACCGACACTGGCTTTGTATATATTTTTGGACGCATCGTGCAAGGTCCATCCGCTTATTGTTGTGCCGCCGCTGAGGACAGGTGTCTCGCCTGCAACATTTTTATAGATGACGTTATGTCCATTGGTACCCGAGTCATTAGAGGAGAACGCCAGCGTGTCTGTCAACGAATAGGTTCCGCCTCTCAGATAGACAAGGATATCGCCGGTCATATTGCTATTTAGCGTCCGTACAACATTACGTGCCTTTTCAATCGTGCGGAACGGCAAAGCTTCAGTTCCGGGGTTACTGTCGTTGCCTGACGGCGAAACGAAGAAAACAGTTTGAGGCATTGCCGCTGCCTGTTTCATCGGAATGAGAAACGAAGCCGCCATAGACATCATAACCAACAGACATAATATCTTCTTGCGCATGCTTTCTCTCCCCTTTCATGATTTACGATCCCCTCTTCCGCGTAGCGGAAGAGGGACCCTCAGGCTATCTGAATTCCATTCACTCTATCCTTTATTGCTAGCCTTCCAGGCATCAAGCTGCTTCTGTTTCTCTGCGATGACATGATCGGCGCCGGCATTTTTAAGCTTATCGAGAAATTGCGGCAAATACACCTCGGGATCAAGCGCGCCGGTCATTAACGGCACGAGCAATTCGGTCGTGACGGAAGAGATTTTGGCGATCTCGCTCTTGACAGGCGTCGGGTCAAAGTTAAAGCCAAGCAATGGAGAATGATCGGCTGTCGCATTCATTTCTTCTGCCTGATCCCAGATGCCCACCGTTTCGCCAGGCCAATAATATGCTAAAGCCTGACGACCGAATTCCCAGCTCACATTAGGTGCATAACCTGTCGTATTCGCATCAAGTCCCGGGCCGTAATCGATTTGCTTGTCGCCTGTCTTCACCCAATGTTTCCCTTCAATCCCGAATGCAAGGGTGTTGTACAATTCCGGATCCGTATTTAATAGTTCAAGGAACATCATGGCGCGTTCGGGATTTTTGGAGGTTCTGCTGATCGCCGTCATGGTCGCAATCGCTCGGTCCGTCGTAATTAATGGGGTGATCAGCGGCTGCATTTTGAACTTTTGTCCAACTTTGCTCATAGCGCTTGCTGTTACATCGCCGTTCAGTCCTCCCGGGATGACGGATTTGCCAATATATTTTCCGTTATCAAAGTCATTTTGGAAATTAGCCGCAGCTGTCAAAATGTCGTTCCGGATATACCCTTTTTTGAACCAGTTGTGATATAGCGTCAAAATATCCTTGAACTCCTGCGTTTCATACTGGTTGACAACCTTTAACGAAGGGTCGGTTAGTTTAACCCAACCCGGATCCATTTGCGTTCCGATACTGTCGTATCCCAGTACGGGAGGCGCCGATGTCGGTTGCTCGGGGCTTATGCCTTGTTTGATGTCCCCGCCATTTTTCGCTGCTTCCAGCAAAGGTTCAAGGTCCGCGATTTTCGTAACTTTCGCCAAGTCGAAGTTATACTTCGTCATCAGCGACTGATCGATCAGAACCCCATACGGCATGGCCATAATCTGATAATTGATAGCGCCGTAAATTTTGCCGTTAACACGCGTGGCATCCCATGCAATATCAGGCACCAAAGCTTTCAGTTTCGGCGCATACTGGGTCAGCAGATCATCCAGAGGCAAGAACGCGCCTTTGGCGACAGCGTCATAATACGTCGGCCCCAGCCAAGGACAGGTAAAGGCTAGATCAAACGCTTCCCCGGAAGCCATGAATACATTCATCTTCTGCGTCCAATCGCCGAACGGGATGTTGATCAGCTTCACTGTCGCATTAATTTTGGCTTTTGTAATTTCGTTAATCTTCGCATTTACCTCGCTCCAATCTTTCTGTGGGGCGACCGCTACGTAATACTTTAATTCGACTGGCTTCAGGTCATCTGCCGCGGATGCCGACTGCGGCGGTTGAGTTGATTGCGACGGTTGAGAAGGTTGAGATGAACTGTTCTCATTACCCTGCGTATTCTTTTTGTCTCCGCAACCGGCCAACATAACGCTGAAGACAAGCGTCGCCGTAACCCCCAACCCTAAAATTTTTCTTCTTCTAAGTCTCGTACTTTTGGTCACCATGCTTTTCCTCCCTTTATCGATTCTTTCCTCTATTTGCTCACCGGCTATGCCGAGTAAAGCCTAGCTCTTGACTGCGCCTACGATTAGGCCTTTCACGAAATACTTCTGAAAGAACGGGTACACGAAGATGATCGGCCCGATAACGAGTACACAAGTGGCCATTCTCGCGCTTTCTCCGGGAATCATAATGCCCTTGCTCGCGGCTTCCGGATTCGACTGCAGAAATTGCAAGGTCGACATCAACCGGTAAAGCAGAAGCTGCAACGGTACAGCGCTTTCATTCCCCGTAATGAGCATTAGCCCCAGCCACCAGTCGTTCCAATACCCAAGTGCGATAAAGAGCGCTATTGTAGCCAATCCGGGTTTGGCGAGCGGCAAAGCAATTTGATAAAATATTCTGAAATCCCCGGCCCCCTCCAGCTTGGCCGCCTCAATCAACGCATCCGGCACGGCTCTGAAAAAATTTCTCAAGAGCAGCACGTACCAGGAGTTCGCAAGATAGGGAATAATCAACGCCCATATGTTCTCTTTCAAGTGCAAATACTGGGTCGTGATGATGTACCAGGAAACCATGCCTCCGTTGCAAAGCAGTGTAAAGAAGATATAAAAGGAAATCGCATTGCGGTATTTCAAATGATTTCTCGACAGCGGATAGGCTAGCATAGCCGTTACCAACAAGCCGAGTACCGTACCGATAACCGTAACGAGCGTAGTGACTTGGTAGGCATTGAGAATCAGATCCGGGAACTTAAAAATATATTCGTATGCGTATGTCGTAAAGTGGATTGGAAAAATAGAGTAGCCTGAATCTGAAATCGCTTGCTCGTCGGACAATGAAATCGACAAGATTAAGAGGAACGGAATGATGCATAGAAGGCAAAAAAAGATCAATACGGCATAAATGATACTTTGGCTCAAACGGTTTTTGCGGTTTATCGCGCTTCTCATCTCTTATCTCCTCAGAACAAAGAATTTTCAGGGTTGATCTTCCTGACGATATAATTTGAAAACAGCACAAGCACAAAGCCCACCGTCGATTGATAGAATGCGACCGCAGAAGACATGCCTATATCGCCGGTATTCCTTAGCGCCCGGAAAACATAAGTATCAATCACATCCGTAGTCGAATAGAGAACGCCTATATTCCTCGGCACGTTGTAGAACAACCCGAAATCGGCATAGAAGATTTTTCCTATCGCGATTAAGGTCAAGATCGAGATGATCGGAGCAATCAGGGGAAGCGTGATTTTCATTACTTCCTGGAATCGGTTGGCGCCGTCTATTCGCGCAGCTTCATAATATTCCTCATTGATTCCGATGATCGCCGCAAGGTAGATGATCGCCGAGTACCCCGTATTTTTCCATATGCTCACGAGTACCAGGATGACCGGCCAATAATGCGGCGAGGAATACCAGTCGATGCTGCCGACGCCAATCCGCGTCAACAATTGGTTTACGACTCCGATCTGATTGTTCAGCAGGGCGAACACGAAATAACCGACCACAACCCACGAGATAAAATAAGGAAGGAGCAGAGTTGTCTGAATGATTTTTTTGCCGATTTTATTTTTTAATTCGATGACCAATAGGGCACATAGGATCGACATAACCGTACCAGTAACAATAAAAAGTGCATTCATATAAAGCGTGTTGAATGTCACCCGTAACGCATCTTGCGAGGAAAAGAAAAACTCAAAATTCTGCAATCCCGACCACGCGCTTCCGAAGACCCCTTTATCGAATCGATAATCTTTGAACGCTATGATCAAACCACCCATCGGTAAATAACTAAAAAGGAGTATAAGGAGTAAGCCCGGCAGCGTCATCAGGTAAAGCACTTTATTTTTGATCAGCTCTCTCATGTAGGAACCATTTGACATTTGCAACTTCCTTTCAAGGTTCAATCGTTGACTTCGGGTTGCCATGTGAAGAAGTATAAGCCACCCCCTTCAGAGAAACATACTCCAAATACGCGATGCCCTGTTCAATATCCGGAGCGAGCCGTGTTCACTTTCTTGCATGCAACTTCACTTTTTTGACATTGCGGATCCTCTAATGGCACAGCGCATTTAAAATTGCGACTCCCTACTCCAATTGCTTGACGAGGGAGTACAATTCGCTTGACAAAGGAATGAGTAAACTAGGTATCATATAAACAAGATCGCGCAACCCTAGAATCTGGCTTGCATATATGGAGGGTGTAAATTGCTTACGTTGCCTAAATTTTTCAAAGCGAATACACTTTACGCAAAGATAGCGCTCTCATTTGTGCTGACGATCGTAATCACCATCCTGACGCTTTCTACGATCCTGTACATCAATTTTGAAAACATCGGTTTAAAGATCTACTACAATTTGAACAAGGAAAATCTGAAGCAAGTCGGCTACAGCGCTACATTGATGCGCAATACTGCCCAAACGCTCGCTTTTCAAATTCGTTTTGATACAAGAATATCGGATCTGCTTACTTATAAACCGGTTTCTTTGGATGAATCTCAAGCGATCAACCAGCTTTCTTCCTACCGGAATACCTCTCCCTTTATCGATTCCATTTATATTTATAATGGACTTACCAAAAATTTTTATGTAAGCAGTTCCAATGTGAAGGTTAAGTATAGCAAGAATGAATTTTTCGATCACGATATCGTGAACATTCTTGATCGTGCCCAAAACCAAAAAATTCCCGACCTCATCCCGAGAAGCTCCCGCGTTTCATTGACCGGCATCGACAAGGATCGAATTCTGAATGCTTATTCTTTTATTCTTTATGATTTAACCAATGAGAGGGATTTGGACAATGCCATCGTCCTTAACATTTCCGAGGACTGGATGCGCGAAACCATCGATTCGCTCGATTCGATTCCGTCAAGCGATACGTTCATCATTAATAATGCGGGGGAAACCGTCATCCGTAGCTTGAACCACGGCATGATGGACAATCTGACGGAGTATGGCTATATTCAGAAGATCTTGTCCGCCAAAGAGCAGTCTGGGTATTTTGTGGGCGATGTTTACGGGGTTAAATCACTTGTTACTTACCTCAACTCGGACTTGTTCGATTGGAAGTTTGTTCGTGTTACTCCATACGCGAACGTCGTTGGCAAAATTGACAGCATGAAAACAAAAACCGTAGCGGTTTGCCTGATTATTTTATTGGCAGGCTTTTTATTCTCTTTCCTCATATCTAACAGGTTATATAAACCTATTAATCTTCTTACAAAGAAACTAACGATTCTTGAAAAAGAGGAAAAAAAACGTTTCCTGACGGCCAGGCAAGATTTTTTGCGAAGCTTATTGCACAATGAAACCGATGATGACAGAGAGGATCAGTTGCACAAGCTGGAACATTTCCATGTCGAGCTGCTTACGGAATCCAGTTTTATGCTTATTATTTTTCGCATCGACCATTTCTCGGCTTACTGCGCCAAATACAACTACGAAGACAGAAACGCGCAAAAATACGCCATGATGAATAGGATTTCTCCTTTGTTTGCGGCGCATTGCAAGGGCGAGGCCATCGATTCCGCTGACGATCAGATCACGGTTGTATTTAACGTCCCTGATCCTTCTCCTGACGAATTGCACAAGCTCGTGCAGGAGAGGGTACAAGAGGTTCAGGAGGCCGTTTTCAATCCTTACGACATATCCGTGTCCGCCGCAGTCAGCTCTATTGGCGATACAATCAGCAGCATTAGCGTTCTATATGACGAAGCCGTCAATGCGTCACTATATCGTATATTCTACGGTAGCCGATGCACGGTATTTGCAGAGGACACGAACAAACTGAAGTTAATCGAATATGCGTATCCCGTGCAAAAAGAAAAGTATTTGACGGACATGCTTAAACTCGGAAAACTGGACCATGCGAAGACGACCTATCTGGATATTGTCAACGGAACGAACGGGTATTCATTTCCTGTTTTTCGTTCGGCTATTTCCCATATTGAATATGCTGTCAGTTCAGTTATCGAATCCATTGAAAGAGGTGCCGGCTCGCCTTCGTCATTCTACATGGATACTGGCAATATCAACTTAAGCGCAATGGAATCGGTTGAAGAAGTCAATCATTACTTCTACAAACGATTTGACGATATCGGCAAAAAACTGGAAGAACGGAAAAGCCTGAAAAGCGATGAGCTTGTCGATAAAATAACGAAAATAATCAATGACAAGTACATGGAGCAAAGTCTTTCCATTACCAGAATTGCAGAGCTCTCGAAAATATCGACTACCCATCTGGGGCGCATGTTCAAGAAGTTAACCTCAAAATCGATCATTGATTATATTAATGAGATCAGGATTGAGAAAGCGAAACAATTGCTTATTTCTTCACACTCTTCTGTAAACGATATTTCCGAGCAAACGGGATTTACGAATAGTTCCTACTTTTATACGGTGTTCAAAAAATATACCGGCATTACGCCGAACGAGTTCAGGCAGGCGAATAAGCAAGTGGAATGAACACCCCGGGTGAAAAAAAATGGCCTTCCTTCGGTGAGTCACCGATGGAAAGCCATTTTTTTGCGCTACTGATAAGTCACATGCTTGTCCAACTTCGAAGAGCTCGGCACGACATGATAATAGGTAACGCCCGGCAAAAACGGCAGCTCTTCCCCGTCCTTCACGAGCCGGATGACGTCCCCATTTTTGCGCTCCCATTTGCAGGAAATCACTTTGCCTTGCTGGAACAATAAAGCGTCGCCGCCGCTATCCAGATCGACGACTAGCCGACCGACATCGTCCTTGATGTCGTGTCTGGCGTTCAGCACAACGAGATTCGTAGTGGTCAACTGCTGGTCGTTGTTTTTGTCGATGTGCGGTTTGCCGTTGATGAAACGGTTGTACACCAATTTCTGCGCATCGTACTCGTATGTAACTTTATAATCAGAAAGCATAAATTTGATGTCGATCTTCGAAGCCGCAGCAGCCGAAGCGAGCGATGCAGGGTTGCTGTCGAACTTGATCAGCGGCACTGTCGCCGTATCCTTGTATTTATGTTTCGCAGCTCCCGCCTGGAGCTTCTCGAGCGTCGTGTATACGTTGTGCGGCGCCTTGCGGGACTTGTCCCGGTAAAAATAAGCGCCTGCGTTCGTAATTTCGTCGAGGTCTTCCTTATGCTGCTTGCGCAAAATAGCGAAAGCATCGTTGCTCGCCCCGACATGGACAAGAACGCCGCTGTAAAACTCGCCAACTTGGATGAAATAAGGCCTGATGCTGCGAACGGGGCCGATCGGATCGGTAAACGACTTGCTCTGAAAAATAGCGACGAGCCGAGTAATGCCGCCCTCCGCGAGCAGTTCCCAGACGGTGTCCGCCTGCGTCAATCCCGACTGCGGGCGCGCCGGAGCCAAATTGTTGATCATGACGGAAAAAGGCCGATTCGTCACTTCCTTGTCCACCGGCAAGCCGGTCAAGGGAGCGATAAAACTTGCGGACGGCACGTCCGTGGACGCCGATGCCGATGGCGAAGCCGCGCTCTCCGTCGGTACGGGCGTAAGGACAGGAGTTGCGGTTGCCGCCTCGTCTCCCCCTCCGCTGCACGCGGTCAATCCCGTTGCCAGAGCAGCGGCCAGCGTGAATTGCAATGCGATACGTTTGCGCTGTTGAAGCGACTTGCGTAGCGTCATGCCTGATCTCCCTTCGGGTCGTTTAATCTTTTATCTCATTAAACCATATCGCAAGCCTAGGATAAAGATTAGCTTTGAATAATCAGCTTCGTTCTCGCTTCGAGCTCCTCAAGTGCCTCTGCACCGGCATATTGGACGAACAAGTCATGTCCCGCACGCAAGTTAGGTTTGCGGTTCACATTGTGCGAATCCGTCGCCAGCGTGGATGCTCTGCCCGTCTCGCATAGCCACTGCCCGAACTGCGCCGCTTCAGGGCCGAAATTGCCGACAAGGCTATCCGCCGACACTTGTGTCCAAGCGCCTAGCTCAATCAGTTCAAGCAGTAGCTCCGGCGTATCTCGAAAAAAGAAATGGCGCTCCGGATGCGCAATGATCGGCGTAACCCCGTCATGCAGCAACCGCTCGATGAACTCAGGCGTTTCGTCGTTATAGAATGTCCAGCGCTGCTCGAACAGCAAGTATTTGGCCGGACTGCCCAAATAGGCAAACTTGCCGCTCCGTTTATAATCCGTGAACAACGCATTGCCTTCGAACCGCACTTCGTTACCGGGATGCATGCGAATCGCGATGCCTTGACGATCAAGCTCCCTCTGCAACTCTTCCGACTTGCGCAGCATCAGGTCGGCTTCCACGAGGAACGTATCGTTGAAATGCGGCGTCACGATAATATCGCGAATGCCGTCCTCGTAAGCGATGCGCGCCATCGCCACCGATTCTTCCATATCTTTCGCCCCGTCGTCCACTCCGTGCAAAATGTGACAATGAATATCGATCATGCCGTCTCTCTCTCCCATTCCTCTATATGTTTTCTTATCTTAACAGAAAAAAACGACATTCGCTCTATGCCGGAGCGGCTGTCGTCTTCTCATTTGCATGTCACATATCGCTTCCTTCGGCTTATTTCTTGCGAATCCAGAATGACCCGCCTGATGGCTGCAATGACTGAGCGGCCTTGCTTCCAATCCGGTCGACGAGCGGCTGCGCCAATTGCGCAAGCGCCACGTCCTGGCTGATGAAATACGCCGGAAACACAATCTCGTAAGCCGACTGCTGCCCTAGCAGTGTCGCTGCAAGCATATATTGCTCGTTATAGAAACGCGCCGACCATGAAGCCGGATAATCTTCCGGGAGGAAAATGTCATGAAAGTGCACAAGGACGCCCGCTCTCAGCTTCGGCATCACTTCGAGGAAGACGATGTTCGCGTCGGAGTTCTGAAACACATAATGGCTGCTGTCCACGAACAAAATATCGCCGGCTTCAAGCTCATCGAACAGTCGCAAATCGGCGTTCTCCAGCGGCTGGCGCACGACACGATCGCACAGCTCGTCGATCTCGTCTCTCGGAAGCGGATCGACCGATACGACCTCCAGCCCATAGCCAGCGTCAGTCGCCGCTCGTCGCGCAAACTTCGTAGAGAAGCCCGATCCGATCTCGAAATATCGCTTTGGTTTGCTTGTTGCGACGATTCCGTACAGGGAAATCGCATCCAGACTGCTGAACCACGGATTGTCCCAAGCCGGCTCTCCGGGCAAGAAATGATCCTGCTCCCAGGCAATTGACGCAAGTTTGTCCGCGTGATCCGCGCTCCATGCGGTTAGATGCTGCTCGTATTGCCGACGCCCTGCGTTAATAAGTTCATACAACGCCTCATGCCGCGGCAGAACGCCGCCAAATCTAGGCTTCGGAACGATCGGATAGTTAATGTAGATCGGATAGATCGCACTCATCGCATCCGCTCCCCTCATCCCCTAACCGTATTCCGTTGAGCGTTCGATTATGCCGGACGCCATCGCCGCAGCCGCATTTAAATACTCCAATGCTGCCAATCCTGCTGACGTTTCTCGTGACTGGCGAGCCATTCAAGTGTGGATTGATACAATTCGCCCTTGTGCTGGCCTTTCGAATACGTATGATCCGCCTGGAAAAGGATGTTCTTATCGCAACGCCCTTCGCCGCGCAACCAGAACGTCTTCTCGAGCAAAAAGCTATAATCGGCGGGAATAACGTCATCGGAAGTGCCATGCGCGATGAACACGTCGCCATGAAACTTCGGAGCTTCTTGGAACGGTTGGTGTTGCTGCAACGATTCGAAAAACTCAGGTTTCAGTCTATAGCCCAAGTAATCCGCCGAACCTTTCTGAATCGTTTCGTCATAGACGCTTCGACCGACGATGCGCACGATATCATTAAACGGATAAGCAACCGGTGACCAAAGCGCAAGCGATTTTACGCGGCGATCTCTAGTGCCGGCTAGCAGAGCTACCGCGCCGCCAAGGCTATGTCCGAGCAGCGTTACCCGGAGCGGATCTACGCAATCGAGGCCCAGGCCATAGTCAAGCACGGAACGTGTCTGAGCGATCATCGAGTCAAGGCCGTGTTCACCGTAGACGCCTTCGCTCTCACCGCAGCCTGCGAAGTCGAAGCGAATGACGAGAAAACCTTGGCGCACGAGCTGGCGGCTTGCAAGGAGGAACAACCGATCGACGCCGATCCGGCTCCCGATGAAACCGTGGCAGATAACGACAAGCGGCATTTTCTTCTCCGCGCATCCGCCGTCTTTGGCCGGGTAGTGGATCGTAGCGGTGAGCGCGATATCGTCGTGGCGGATCGTGATCGGTTTTTCCATGATGAATTCCTCATTTCTATTAATTCCGATATGTTTAGTATGAATTAATTTTACATGGTAGCGTGTGGGATGTCAACCTTGATTGTGAGATCGGAGGGCATCTCCGCAAACTTGACAGTATTTGGAGACTCCACTATGATGGTGTTATTGATGGACAAATGAGGAAGCACCTCGCCTAAACCGCACATGGGACGTGCAGGTTGGCCGGGTGCTTTTTTTGATTATTTAACTGGGAGATGTGACGATGAGCGAGAAAAAGAAAGATCAACCGGAGCGCGTCCGCGAACAGCCGATGACCTACGATGCGTATGCGCAAATGCCGGACGACGGCAATCGATACGAAATTTTCGACGGCGTGCTGGAGCTGATGTCGGGACCGTCCATTCCGCATCAGGTGATCAATACCAAACTGTTGTTGCTGATTACGCAAAGCTGCGACTCGGACTATATTGTTTTGGTTGCTCCGTTAGACGTCATTCTAAGTCAGACGAATGTGCTGCAGCCGGACTTGATTATGGTTCATCGCAACCGTATGGACATCATTACCAAGCGCGGTATCGAAGGTCCACCCGATCTTATCGTCGAAGTGCTGTCGCCAAGCTCGCACAAGCGGGACAAAGTCCGGAAGATGCAAATTTATGCGAGGCATGACGTGCCCGAATATTGGGTCATTGACCCAGCGGCGCGGACGTTGGAGCAATATGCGTTGGCCGACGGCCGGTATACGCTCGGCAATGTGTTCGAAGACGACGAACGCATCGATTCGGACAAGCTGCCATGCGTCTCCTTCGTGATCAACGAATTGTTCGCGGACGAATTGTTACGTCGTCTTCAGTGAAATTCAAAATGAAAAAACGCAAACGGGGAAGCCTAAGCGATATACACATCTTGGCCCCGGAGGAAAGCGTATGAAACAGTTCGTCGATTGGTTGTCGGGTCATGCGGAGATCGCGCTGCTTATCGTCGTCTCGGCGTTCGCGATCGGTTACGTTTTCGCACACCGCAAATCGCTTTTTTATAGAGAATAGCCGCCTGGCGCGAGGCCCGGCGGCTATTCGAGGTTGGACTAGACCAGTGCTTTAGCAGCGATGTCCGTCCGTTTGATTTGGCCTTCGAAGGCGATGCCTTCAGCGGCTTTATATGCATTGGCACGCGCTTCGGCGATGCCGGCGCCGCGTCCAACGACGCCAAGCACACGACCGCCGTTCGTGACGAATTGGCCGTCTTTCATCGCCGTCCCCGCATGGAAGACGAGCGCACCCGGTACGTCAACTTTGTCGAGACCGGAAATCGGCAATCCTTTCGGGTATGAGCCCGGGTAACCACCGGACGCAAGCACGACACAGACAGCAGCTTCGTCGCTCCATTTCATCTCGACTTGATCAAGCGTACCGTTGACCGAAGCGAGGAAAATGTCCAGCAAATCCGTTTCGAGGCGCGGCAGCACGACTTGCGTCTCCGGGTCGCCGAAACGAGCGTTGAACTCGATCGTCTTCGGACCGTCTTTTGTGATCATAAGTCCCGCGAACAGCACGCCGCGGAATGGACGACCTTCGGACACCATCGCGCGCGCCGTCGGTTTAATGATGTTCTCGATCGCCTCGTCGATAATCGATTGGTCGATATGCGGAAGCGGCGAGTACGTGCCCATGCCGCCCGTGTTCGGACCTTGGTCATTATCGAACACTTGCTTATGATCTTGCGCAGGCGACATCGGCTTGACGGTCTCACCGTCGACGAATGCGAGAATGGACATTTCCTGGCCGGCGAGAAACTCCTCGATGACCACTTTGTCTCCCGCCGCGCCGAACGACTTGTCGACCATCGTCTCGGCGAGCGCCTTGTCGGCTTCTTCGCGCGTGAAGCAGACGGACACGCCTTTGCCCGCCGCGAGGCCGTCCGCTTTAATGACGATCGGGAGCGGCTGCTCCTTCAAGTATGCCGCCGCCGAATCATAGTCGGTGAACGTCTCGTACTTGGCCGTTGGAATGTTGTATTTACGCAGCAAGTCTTTCATGAAGATTTTGCTGCCTTCGATCTCCGCCGCGTTTTTGCGTGGACCGTACACCGGAATGTTCGCCGCTTCGAACTCGTCGACGATACCCGCTGCAAGCGGATCGTCGGGGCCAACGACAACGAGGTCGATCACATTATCGCGCGCAAAGCCGACAAGACGGTCGAACTCCAGCTCGCCGATATCCACGTTCGTTGCCAATTGCGCGATTCCGGCGTTGCCCGGTGCGCAATAGATTTGCTTGATCTTCGCGCTTTTCTTGAGCGCCCAGATGATGGCGTGCTCACGCCCGCCTCGTCCGATAACGAGAATGCGCACGATCAAGCCCCTCCTTCAACATCTTTGTTGATAACCGTAAGCGAGGTCGTTCCGTCCGCGATACGAATCGATTTAACGAGCAGCGAGATTTTATTTTCCCCGTTCAGCAAGTTCCAATAAAACTCGGCCGTTTGCTTCTCATCGTCGAACAGCGGAGCCAACTGCGGCTCGCCCGCGAAAGATGGCAAAGGATTGCCGTCCCCGACATACGTCGAGATGAAGTGACCGTAACCGGCGATCGCTTTTTCGTAGTGGAAAAAATGCCGCTTCGTCTGGCTCTCGTCGTTCTCGTTCGATTTGAGGATGGACAGCTTGTACGCGTTCTGAGTGTCGTTCAGATCGACCAAACCCGAGATACGCGGCGTGAAGTTCGGCGGGTCCGGCTCATAAGTACGCGTCGCCAGCGCTTGTTCGAACGTGCGGCCGCTCCGCAAAGCTTCCCAGATCGTATCGGTCTGGTCGCCGTTCGTGACAATATGTGCGCCGCCCTCGTTCCGGAGCGGATAATAAATAATAAGAGAGGGATCGGACAGCTTCGCAGGATCTCTCGCTTCCGTGCGCAGAAATCCGTTGTCTTCCGGCACAAAGATACGATTGCGGCTGTTCTCGCTGCGGCCCATAATCCAGTAAACTTGCACGTATCGCGTCGCATCCGGCGTTAAACCGATGATGATGCCGCGACCCGGATAAACGTTCGTTTCCAATTGCTTGACGGTCGAGTCCGCCAACGCTTGCCAATTTGCAGTCATTTTCGTCGACTCCTCCCCGATCAGTGATGGAACAGGCGCACGCCCGAGTAAACCATGACCATGCTGTAATCGTTCGCTGCTTGCACGACTTCTTCGTCGCGCAGGGAGCTGCCGGCCTGGATGACGTATTTTACGCCGCTGCGGCTGGCGCGATCAAGGTTGTCACGGAACGGCAGGAACGCGTCGGAGCCATAGGAGACGCCTTGAAGACCTTTCAGCCATTCACGCTTTTCTTCCCGAGTCAGACGGGCAGGCACTTCATCGAAGCAGCTTTCCCATGCCGCTTGCTCTACTGGAGTGACTTCGTCCTCCAGCCACAAGTCGATCGCGTTGTTCTGCTCGGCGCGAGCGAGACCTTCGCGGAACTTCATGTTCAGCGCCGCCGGATGCTGACGCAAGAACCAGCGGTCGGCTTTGTCTCCCGCAAGACGCGTACAGTGAATACGCGATTGCTGGCCTGCGCCAATCCCGATCGTCTGACCGTCCAATGCGTAGCAGATGGAGTTGGATTGCGTATATTTCAGCGTAATGAGAGCGACGAGCAAGTCGCGTTTCGCATTTTCCGGCAAATCCTTGTTCGCGGTCACGACTTTGTCGAACACCGTTGATGCGTCAGGCACGGCGCTGTTGCGTTCTTGTTGCAGCTTCATGCCGAACAAGGTGCGGGTTTCAATCGTCTCAGGTACATAGTCCGGATCGATCTGCAAAATCAAATACTTGCCGCCCTTTTTTTGCATCAAAATCTCAAGAGCTTCAGGCGTATATCCCGGCGCCACTACGAGGTCGGATACCTCGCGCTTCAGAAGCAACGCAGTCGAAGCATCCACAACGTCGCTGAGCGCGGCCGCATCCCCGAAAGAGGACATACGGTCGGCGCCACGGGCACGGGCATAGGCGGTCGCAAGCGGAGACAGCTCAGCGCCGTCGACGAAGTAAGCCTTCGCAAGCTCAGGCGACATCGGTGCATAGACGGCTGCTCCCGCAGGGCTCACGTGCTTGAACGAAGCGGCAGCCGGAAGACCGGTCGCTTGGCGAAGCTCGCGTACAAGTTGGAAAGCGTTCAGCGCGTCGAGCAGATTAATGAAGCCGGGATCGCCGTTAACGACGGTCAGCGGAAGCTTCTTGCCGTCCGCTGAAAACAGCTTTGCTTCTTTCTGGTGCGGGTTCATGCCGTAACGCAACGCAATTTCGGAAATTTCGTGTTTCTCGCTCATTCGCTTGTTATCGTCCTTTCGTATAGCGCTCGACGTCGGTGTTAATCCCCGAGACGAACGTTCACTTTCCGTTTGTCAATCGATACGCGACCTTCCGCGATTAAGCGTACCGACTGCGGCAGCAGCTCGTGTTCGACCGCTTGAATCCGCTTAGCCAGCGAATCTTCCGTGTCCTCTTCGCGCACTTCGACGACGCGCTGGGCGATAATCGGTCCCGAATCCATGCCGCCATCCACGAAATGCACCGTCGCCCCCGTCACCTTCACGCCGTGTTCGAGTGCCTGACCAATCGCATTCAAGCCAGGAAATGAAGGGAGAATCGCCGGGTGAATATTGATCATGCGCCCGTAGTAGGGAGCGACCAGCGTGTCGGTCACGAGCCTCATGTAACCCGCAAGCACGATTAAGCCGATTCCGGCTTCTTCGAGCTTAGCGACGATTTCCTTTTCATAGGCTTCCCTCGAGGGATAATTTTTCGGACTGAACAGAAAAGCCGGCACGCTGAGCCGTTCGGCGCGCTCGGCAACTTTCGCTTGCGGCTTGTCGCACACAAGCAGAGCGATTTCGGCGGCGGGGGCGTTCGAGGCGCGAAGCGATTCGACAAGCGCCTGGAAATTGCTACCGCTGCCGGAGGCGAACACCGCGATTTTCAGCGGCGTCCGACCTTCTTGTACCTGACTCATGGAAGCTCAACGCCTTCGAACGTCACGATTTTCGAACCAGTCGTCACCGTACCGATGCGATAAGCTTGCTCGCCTTGTTCCTTCGCTAGCGCGAGCGCTTGCTCCGCTTGTTCCGCTGGAACGACGAACACCATGCCGATGCCCATATTAAACGTCGTGTACATGTCACGTTCGCTAATTCCGCCTGCTTGCTGCATCAGACCAAAAATCGGCAGTACCGGCCACGAACCACGCGTAATGTCGACGTTAACGCTTTCCGGCAACACACGCGGAATATTTTCAATGAAGCCGCCACCCGTAATATGAGCCATCCCTTTGATCTGGATGCTTTCGAGCAGCTTCAGAATTTGCTTAACGTAAATGCGAGTCGGCTCGATCAACACATCGCCGAGCGTCTTGCCACCGAGTTCGGCAGGCTTGTCGGTAAGCGCGTAACCCTTCTGTTCGAGAAGGAGTCGGCGTACGAGAGAGAAGCCGTTCGAGTGAATGCCGCTCGATCCTAGTCCGAGCACAACGTCGCCCGCTTGAATCGTCGAACCGTCCACCGCTTTCTTCCGATCAACGATGCCGACCGTGAAGCCTGCAATATCGTATTCGCCTTCGCTGTACATGCCCGGCATTTCGGCCGTCTCGCCGCCGATCAGCGCGCAACCCGCTTGCTCGCAGCCATCCGCTATCCCTTTGACGATCGCTTCGATTTTCTCGGGAATGATTTTGTCGCAAGCCAGGTAATCCAGGAAGAAAAGCGGTTCGGCGCCCGTGACGATAACGTCGTTGACGCACATTGCAACGGCGTCGATGCCGATCGTGTCATGCTTGTCCATCGCGAAAGCCAGCTTCAGCTTCGTGCCGACGCCGTCGGTGCCGCTGACGAGTACCGGCTCTTCGTATTTGTCTTTGTTCAAGCCGAACAGCCCGCCGAATCCGCCGAGCCCTGTCAGCACTTCCGGACGCATCGTCTTCTTGACGTGTTTCTTCATCCGTTCGACCGCTTCGTTGCCGGCCGCGATGTCGACTCCGGCTTGTTTGTACGCTTCGGACACAGGTTTCACTCCCAATGGATAGTTTCTGCCCGTTACACGGTTAGTTAACGGCAGCTAAATGTTTCGGATCATGCTGCAAGTCTTTGCGCGGCGCTCGTTAGCCGGTTTTCCCCGCTTATTTCGCCATGCGAGTCCCGGTCGGCGTCTGTAAGCCGGTTTTTCCCGCTTAGTTCGCCATGTGAGCTCCATTCGGCGTCTGTAAGCCGGTTTTTCCCACTTATTTCGCCAAGTGAGCTCCATTCGGCATCTGTAAGCCGGTTTTTCCTGTTTATTTCGCCATGTGAGCTCCGTTCGGTGTCTGTAAGCCGGTTTTTCCCGCTTATTTCGCCACGTGAGCCCCGTTCGGCGTCTGTAAGCCGGTTTTTCCCGCTTATTTCGCCACGCGAGCTCCGTTCGGCGCTTGTAAGCCGGTTTTTCCTGCTTATTTCGCCACGCGAGCTCCATGCGACGTCTGTAGGCCGGTTTTTCCTGCTTATTTCACCACGCGAGCTCCGTTCGACGTCTGTAAGCCGGTTTTTCCCGCTTATTTCGCCACGCGAGCCCCGTTCCGCTTCTGTAAGCCACGCCGAGCCTGCACGAGGCTCAATCGCAACTGCACGAAGTCAGCTTAGCATCCTCGAATCGCACTTGCGTCGGGTAATCATTATTGAAGCACGCGAGGCACAGCCCGCGGTTTTTCTCGTTGTCGTGACCGCCAACCGAATCGATCAAGCCTCGTTCGCTCAAGAAGTACAGCGAGTCCGCGTTGATCGCTTGGCGAATCTCTTCGACCGTCTTGCTGGAGGCGATCAGATCGGCCGGGTTCGGCGTATCGATACCGTAGTAGCACGGATTCATGAACGGCGGCGACGTGATGCGGACGTGGACTTCCAACGCGCCTGCTTCCCGCAGCAAGTTCACGATTCTCAAAGACGTCGTGCCGCGCACGATCGAATCGTCGATCATGACGACGCGCTTGCCTTCGACGATTTTGCGAACGGCCGACAGCTTCATCTTGACGCCCTTCTCCCGTAGCTCCTGAGATGGCTGGATGAACGTACGCCCCGTGTACTTATTCTTGATCAAACCGAGCTCGTACGGAATGCCCGTCTGCTCAGCGTAGCCGATAGCGGCGGAGATCGAAGAATCCGGCACGCCCGTAACGATGTCCGCATCGACGAACGACTCTTGCGCGAGCGTCTGGCCCATGCGTTTACGCGACATGTGCAAGTTGACGCCGTAGATGTCGCTGTCCGGACGCGCGAAGTAGATATACTCCATCGCGCAGATCGCCCGGCGTTCCATTGGCGCGAACCGTTCCTCGCGCAAGCCGTCCTTGTCGAGCACGAGCAATTCGCCCGGCTGCACGTCGCGCTCGTACTCGGCCCCGATTGTTTCCAAAGCGCACGACTCGGATGCGAAAATATACGCGTTCCCCAGACGTCCCATCACGAGCGGCCGCAAGCCGTGCGGGTCGCATGCCGCGATCAGCATGCCCTGCGTCTGAATCAGAAACGCATAGCCGCCGATCAAACGCGCAAACGCATCCTTGACCGCTTCGACGATGTCTTTCGGCGAACGGGCGATCAAGTGGGCGATCACTTCCGTGTCGCTCGTCGTCTGAAAGATCGAACCTGTCTCCTCCAGTTCCTTGCGGATACCAGGTTCGTTCACCAGGTTCCCGTTCGTGCACACCGCGAGGTCGCCGCCGCGATACTTGAACACGAGCGGCTGGGCGTTGCCAAGCTGGCTTGCGCCGGACGTCGAATAGCGAACGTGGCCGATTGCCTGCGCTCCCGTCAACGACTCCAGCTTGTCGCGATCGAATACTTCCTTCACGAGCCCCATCCCACGATGAAAATGAAACTTGCCGTCATCGGACGTGCAGATGCCGCAGCTTTCTTCGCCGCGGTGCTGCAGCGCGTGCAGACCGTAATAGGCGAGGTTGGCCGCGTCGGGGTGACCGAACACCCCGAATACGCCGCACTCTTCCTTCAATTTATCGAAAATCGACTCTTTGCTGTTATTGCCCTCGTTGTAGTAGTCGCCTGTCCAGAGCCGCTCCACTTCGTTCCCCCCGTTCGCCAAGCTGCTGCCGCCGTTCCGACTCATGCGCTTTTGCCGTTCATCCGGCTTGGAATCGCTTCTTTCCACGCTTTGCGAAGCTCCGCAATCTCAGCGGAAATCGCCTCGTGGCCGCCTAAGCGAACGATCAACTTCTCGCCGCCGACTGTGCCAAGACGTTGTAACGGCACGCCCGCAGCTTTGATCGCCGAAGCAAGCTTGTCCGCATTTTCCGGCGTTGCGGTCAGCAGAATGCGCGATTGCGATTCGCTGAACAGCGCAAGGTCCGGACGCAAATTCGTTTCGAACGTCACGTCGGCGCCAAGGCCGCGGCCGAATCCCGCTTCCGCCAGAGCCGCCGCCAATCCGCCTTCAGACAAATCGTGCGCCGAAGCGACAAGCCCTTGCTGAATCGCGCCAAGCACTGCGCCATGCAGCTTTTTCTCCACTGCCAGATCCAGCTCCGGTGGACGTCCTTCCGTTACGCCGTGAACGGCATATTGGAATTCGCTTCCGCCGATTTCCGCTTTCGTCTCGCCAAGCAGGAAAATAACGTCGCCCGCCGACTTGAACTCTTGCGTCGTAATGTGATCCGTATCGTGCACGAGGCCGACCATGCCGACGACCGGCGTCGGGTAAATCGCGCCTTTCGTATTCTCGTTGTACAGCGACACGTTACCGCCGATGACCGGCGTCTCTAGCACGCGGCAAGCTTCCGCCATGCCGTCGACCGCTTTCTCCATCTGCCAGAAAATTTCCGGTTTCTCAGGGCTGCCGAAGTTGAGGTTGTCCGTAATCGCCAGCGGCTCAGCGCCGGAGCAGACGATGTTACGTCCCGCTTCCGCAACCGCGATGCGGCCGCCGACTTCCGGATCGAGATACACGTAACGTCCGTTGCAATCCGTCGTCATCGCCAAACCTTTGCGCGTACCGCGAATCGTAACGACCGCCGCGTCCGAGCCTGGGCGAACCGCCGTTTCCGTACGTACCATGTAATCGTATTGGTTATATACCCACTCTTTGCTCGCAAGCGACGGGGAACCGAGCACTTTCAGCAAAGCATCGTTCAGATCCAATACTTGCTCGTAGCCGTTCGTGTCGATGGAACCGTTCTGCAAGTAATATTCAGGTACTTTAGAAGGTTTCTCATAAATCGGGCAATCGTCGACCAAAGCTTTAACCGGCATGTCGCCGACAAGCTCTCCCTTGTGGAACAGCTTCAAGCGGCCGTCGTCGGATACTTTGCCGACTTTCGCGCAGTGCAGTCCCCAACGGGCAAAAATCCCTTTAGCCTGCTCTTCATGCTGCGGTTCGCAGACGAATAACATGCGCTCCTGCGACTCGGACAGCATCATTTCATATGCCGTCATGCCTTCTTCGCGCTGCGGCACTTCGTTGAGGTACAGCTCCATGCCGTTGCCCGCTTTGCTCGCCATCTCCGCGCTGGAGCAAGTGAGGCCTGCCGCGCCCATATCCTGAATGCCGAGCACGATGCCGGAGTCAATTAGCTCCAGCGTCGCTTCCATAACAAGCTTCTCCATGAACGGATCGCCGACTTGTACCGCCGAACGCTTCGCTTCGGATTCCGCCGTAAGATCCTCCGACGCGAAAGTCGCGCCGTGAATGCCGTCGCGTCCCGTTGCCGGGCCGACGTAGAACACCGGGTTGCCGATGCCTTTGGCGACGCCGCGTTGGATTTTGTCATGGTCGATCAGGCCGACACACATCGCGTTAACGAGAGGGTTGCCCTCGTACGCTTCGTCGAACATAATTTCGCCCGCAACGGTCGGGATGCCGATGCAGTTGCCATAGCCGGCGATGCCGCTGACGACATGTTCGAACAAATATTTGACGCGTTCGCTTTCCAGCTTGCCGAAACGCAAAGAGTTCAGCATCGCCACCGGACGAGCGCCCATCGAGAAAATATCGCGGATAATGCCGCCGACGCCGGTCGCCGCGCCTTGGTAGGGCTCGACTGCGGACGGATGGTTATGGGATTCGATTTTGAACACGACCGCTTGGTTGTCGCCGATGTCGACGATACCCGCGCCTTCGCCCGGTCCCATGAGCACTTTAGGGCCGCTGATCGGGAAACGTTTCAGCAGCGGCTTCGAGTTTTTGTACGCGCAGTGCTCGGACCACATGACGCTAAATACGCCGATCTCTGTGTAGTTCGGTTGACGACCCATGAAGTCGCAGATGAGCTCGTATTCTTTTTCCGATACGCCGAATTGCTTATATATTTTCTGCTCCGCGATTTGCAGGGCTGTCGGTTCCTTAGCGGATACTTGCTGCGCCATTGCGTTCCCTCCAAGCGTTAAGTACGGATGTAAACATGCGTGCGCCGTCCGCGGAGCCGAGAATTTCTTTGATCGCCCGCTCCGGGTGAGGCATCATGCCGACGATGTTGCCCGCTTCGTTGCTAATGCCGGCGATGTTGTCGACGGAACCGTTCGGATTGTCGTCCGCATAGCGGAAAACGATCTGGTTGTTCGCTTTCAGCTTCGCCAACGTCTCGTCGTCCACGTAGTAGTTGCCTTCGCCGTGTGCGATCGGGATTTGGATCACTTCGCCTTGTTTGTAGTCTTTCGTGAAGGCGGTGTTCGTGTTCTCGACTTTGAGGCCGACTTGATGACAACGGAACTTCAGCGAGTTGTTGCGAATAAGCGCGCCTGGCAGCAAACCTGCTTCGGTAAGAATCTGGAAGCCATTGCAGATGCCGAGAATAAACTTGCCTTGCTCAGCCGCTTTGCGCACTTCGGCCATAACCGGCGCGAATTGGGCGATGGCGCCGCAGCGCAGGTAGTCCCCATAGGAGAAGCCGCCCGGCACGAGAATCGCGTCGTATGCGGACAAGTCGGTCGCGGTGTGGAACACGTAATCGACGGACTCTCCGATCGTGTCTTCTACAGCCTTGTAGCAGTCAATGTCGCAGTTGGAAGCAGGGAATACGAGGACAGCGAATTTCATGAGCGCCTCAGCCCTCCAATTCGAAGCGGTAGTCTTCGACGACCGTGTTCGCCAGCAATTTCTCGCACATCGTCTTGAGGTTCGCTTCCGCTTGCGCGCGATCGTTCGTGTCGAGTTCGATTTCGAGATATTTGCCGATTCTCACTTTGCCGACTTCTCCGAAACCGAGCGTATGGAGCGCGCCTTGTACCGCATTTCCTTGCGGGTCGAGCACGTTCTGCTTGATCGTCACGTATACCTTAGCTTTCATGGGGGATGAGCCTCCTGATTATGGGTGTTGGTGGTGTTGCTATTGGAAAATGAAGCTTGTTAACTGTTTGTTGATGCAGTACGTGGGACGGTTGCGATCGAGTGCGAGCTTGGCGCGACTTGTGCGAAGTTCGCTGGCTCCACAGCCGGACGCCGAGGTCGGCTTGGGACGGTTAGCGTTCTCGCAGAACATTAACTCACTCGACTACCCGGCTTGCGCCGCATTAGCGCTCTCGCAGATCACTAACTCGCTCGACTACCCGGTTTCCGCCGCATTAACGTTCTTGAAGAACATTAATTCGCTCGACTACCCGGTTTCCGCCGCATTAACGTTCTTGCAGAACATTAACTCGCTCGACTACCCGGTTTCCGCCGCATTAACGTTCTTGCAGAACATTAACTCACTCGACTACCCGGCTTTCGCCGAATTAGTGCTCTCGCAAGACATTAGCTCGCTCACTCGATCGGCCAACGACGGCATTAGCATCCGTTAGTGCGACGAGCGACAAACTTGATTAGTTAGTTGACGTCTGAGCCACTTTCGGCGGGGCACCGAGCTGCTTGCTGTAGCTACGTGCTGCTAGTTACTTACGCTCCATCAACCGCCGCGCGATCTCGCGATAACGCGAGGTCGTCGCTTCGACGACAGTATCCGGCAGGCGCGGCGGCGGGCTGTTCTTGTCCCAATCCGAGCTGGCCAAGTAAGCGCGCACCGGTTCCTTGTCCATGCTGTCGATCTCGACGTCCAGCTTGTAATTCTCTTCAGCCCAGAAACGCGAGGAGTCCGGCGTGAACAGCTCGTCGATCAGGATGATGTCGTCGCCGATGAGGCCGAATTCGAATTTGCAATCCGCGAGGATAATGCCCCGCTCGGCGCAATAATCGCGGCCGAAGGCGTACAGGGCAAGGCTGCGATCACGAAGCGCAGCGGCCAGTTCGACGCCGACCCGGCGTTCCATCTCTTCGAACGGAATGTCTTCGTCGTGACCGACGTCGTTTTTGCCTGCCGGCGTGAAGATCGGCTGCTCAAGCTTCGAGTTTTTGTGCAAGCCTTCCGGGAGTCTGATCCCGTTCACTTCGCCCCCGGCAACGTATTGCCGCCAGCCGCCGCCCGTAATGTAGCCGCGCACGACGCACTCGATGTCGATCCGTTTCGCTTTGCGGCTGACCATGATGCGTCCTGTCAGCTTGTCCGGATCGCTCACAAGATCCCCCAGCAATGCAACGTCCGTGTGCACAACATGATTCGGCAGCAGTCCCGCCGTTTGCTCGAACCAGTAAGCGCTAAGTCCGTTCAGCACGCTTCCTTTGCCCGGAACGGGCGGGTCGAGCACGTAGTCGAACGCGGAGATGCGGTCGGTCACTACGATTAGAAGATGATCGCCGAGATCGTAAAGTTCCCGGACTTTACCTTTGTGAATCAGGGGGGCGTTAACGAGCCCGACGGCCGTTGCCAAAGCTTGCGTAGTCATTTGTGCCTCCTCGAGGTTTTCGTGCCTCTTCCAGCCTATCTTATTTTATTTCAAGCCCAGCCGGTCGAAAATCGTATCCACGTGCTTCAGGTGCCACGTGGGATTAAAGCAATCCTCGATTTCTTCGGCGGACAGTACGTTCGTAATTTCTTCCGTCGAGCGAACGATGTCGCGGAAATCGCGCTGTTCTTCCCATGCCTGCATCGCGCGCGGCTGAACAGTGTCGTACGCTTGCTCGCGGCTGAAGCCTTTGTCGATCAGCTTCGTAAGAACGCGGCCGGAGAACGGCACGTTGTACGTGCGGCTCATGTTGCGTTTCATGTTTTCCGGGAATACCGTCAAGTTTTTCACGATGTTGCCGAAGCGGTTCAACATGTAGTTCAGAAGCATCGTCGCGTCCGGCAAAATGATCCGTTCCGCCGACGAATGCGAGATGTCGCGCTCATGCCACAGCGGCACGTTCTCGTACGCCGTCAGCATGTGGCCGCGGATGACACGGGACAAGCCGCTCATGTTCTCGCAGCCGATCGGGTTACGCTTGTGCGGCATGGCGGACGAGCCTTTCTGCCCTTTGCCGAACGGTTCTTCGACTTCGCGGAACTCGCTCTTCTGCAAGCCGCGAATTTCCGTCGCAAATTTGTCGATCGATGTAGCGATCAGCGCCAGCGTCGCCATGTATTCCGCATGGCGGTCGCGCTGCAGCGTCTGCGTCGAGATCGGCGCCGCCTTAATGCCGAGCTTATCGCACACGAACTGCTCGACGAAAGGATCGATATTTGCGTACGTGCCGACCGCTCCGGACATTTTGCCGAACTGAACGCCGTCTGCCGCCCTGTCGAAACGCTCGAGATTACGTTTCATCTCTTCGTGCCACAGCGCCAACTTCAAGCCGAACGTCGTAGGCTCGGCGTGAACGCCGTGCGTGCGTCCCATCATCGGCGTGCTTTTATATTTGATTGCTTGGTCACGAAGGATGGCGATGAAGTTCTCGATATCTTTACGTAAAATTTCGTTCGCTTGGAGCAACAAGTACCCCATCGCCGTATCGACGACGTCCGTGGACGTCAGACCGTAATGCACCCATTTACGCTCCGCGCCGAGGCTTTCGGATACCGCGCGCGTGAAGGCAATGACGTCGTGGCGCGTTTCCAGTTCAATCTCGTTAATGCGCTCGATGTCGAACTTCGCATTTTTGCGAAGCTCAACCGTGTCTTCGTGAGGAATATGTCCCAGCTCTGCCCAAGCCTCGCATGCACACAATTCCACTTCCAGCCATGCTTGAAATTTGTTTTGTTCGGTCCAGATCGCCCGCATCTCGGGACGGCTATAGCGTTCTAACATGGTTGTTTAGACCCTCCATATATTCGATTGGGCGATCCATTCCAATGCCGCGTCCACGTTCGGGGCAAGCACGTTCAGATGTCCCATTTTTCGTTTGTGTTTCGCTTCGGCTTTGCCGTACAAATGCACTTTGACTTCGACGCCAAGCCGTTCGGCTACCGGATCGTGCGATTCCATCCACTGTAAAAGCGGCTCGACATGTTCGCCAAGAATGTTCGCCATGACGACTGGCGTCAGCAACGACGGATCGCCGAGCGGCAAGTCGCAGATCGCTCGCACGTGCTGCTCGAACTGCGACGTCCGACAAGCTTCCATCGTGTAGTGCCCGGAATTGTGCGGCCTTGGCGCCAATTCGTTCACGTACAGGCCGCCGTCCGCCGTCACGAACATTTCGACGGCGATCAGCCCGACCGCGCCAAGCGTCTCGGCAATCGATACGGCGAGCTTCTCGGCTTCCGCCCTGACGGCGTCGCCGATCCGAGCAGGGACGATCGATAAGTGCAATATATTATGAACATGGATATTTTCCGCAGGCGGGAACGTCCTCACTTCGCCCGAAGGGCTGCGCGCCGCGATAACGGATATTTCCTTGTCGAACGCGATGAATTTTTCAAGCACAAGCTCCGTTCCTGCACGGGACGCTTCCGCCCATGCCGGCTCCAGATCGGCATCCGACCGCAGCACCCATTGGCCCTTGCCGTCGTAACCGCCGGTCGCCGTCTTTAGTACGGCCGGCAAGCCAAGCTCCGACGCCGCCGACTGCAAGCCGTCAAGGCTCGCGATCTCGCGGTACGGCGCCACTCGAGCCCCCGCCGCTTCGACGGCACGCTTCTCTCGCAAACGATGTTGCGTCGTGTAAAGCAGCTTGCTGCCTTGCGGCACGTACGATTCCGCTTCCAGCATCGCTGCCACGCCCGAGTCGACGTTCTCGAATTCGTAAGTAATGACGTCCGACCGCTTTGCCAGTTCACGTGCCGCCTCGGCATCGCTGTAACCGGCAACGATCTGCGCGGCGGTCTGTCCGCAAGGCGAATCCGGCGTCGGGTCAAGCGTCACGAACCGATATCCGAGACGGTTTCCCGCATGTGCCAGCATCCGTCCAAGCTGTCCGCCGCCGAGCACGCCGATGGTCGCGCCGGGCAATATCCGCTTTGAAGCCGCGGAAGACGTGATCGTCTCGGCATCCGCCGATCCAATCAACGCTGCGTCAACGGCTCCAGACTTATCCGCCGCTTCCGGAACCGCGCAACCGAATTCGTCGCAGACGACGCCTTCGCCATCGAACAGGCTGACCAGCTTCGGCAGCCCTTTGCCGCTATCCCCGCCGCTCATGACGGCAGCTCCGCATTGTCGAGCACTTCGCGCGTAACGCGCGCGCGACGCTCCGTCATTCGCTCCTGAACGGCGGGATCGAAAGCGCCGATGATTTGCGCTGCGAGCAATCCCGCATTCGTCGCGCCCGCAGCCCCGATCGCCACCGTGGCGACCGGAATGCCGCCCGGCATTTGCACGATCGAGAGCAACGAATCCAGCCCGTTCAACGCTTTCGATTGAACGGGCACTCCGATGACGGGCAATACGGTTTTCGATGCAACCATCCCTGGCAAGTGGGCGGCTCCGCCCGCTCCCGCGATAATGACCTTCAGTCCCCGCGAGACGGCGGACTCTGCGTATTCAAACATGAGATCCGGCGTGCGATGCGCGGAAACGACCTTTTTCTCGTACGAAATGCCGAGTTCCTCCAACACCTCGCAAGCTTTTTTCATCGTTTCCCAATCCGACGTGCTTCCCATGATGACGCCGACGCTAACCGACATGATTCCACCCTTCCTCATATACGAATCTCATCCTTGTAAAAATAAAAAAAGATCGATGGAAATACGGTTAGTATTCCCCATTCGACCTTCATGCTCTCCGCTACCGATATGCAACGCCGGACGCCGACAAGAGGAAGCCCGAACCGATCCAGGTCCGCGCTTCGATATAGGTGTCGTTGACGATTGCCGCGTAGTCCGGAAATTAGGGTTCCCGGGTAGAGACGTTCGGGCCGATTCCCGACATATACGCTTATGAAATGACAAAAAACGATCATGTAAATTGCTTTTTCGAACGCTTCTTAGTGTACCGCAGCGCCCGAAAACTGTCAACCAAAGGCGAACGCTTATGTGACATTAAAATGCTAATGTTCGGATTTTGGTCACTAAGCTGGTTTCACCCGGCCAAACTACACGAAAATTTGAATAGTTTTTTCCATCTCCCGCTCTGCTATCATCGCCTTGATCACATTCTGAAAGGAACGATGACCATGTATAGCAGAAGGAGAAAACGCGCCATTTCGATACGACTGGTCCTTCTTGGGATCGCATTGTTCGTCGCTATGCCCCTGAACGCCATGGGCGCGACGCTGCTGCAAGAAGCCGGCCCGATCGGCAATACCGCAAACCCGAACGCGTTCGCTTATGCGGATTTCAACGAAGACGGCAATCTGGATGCGGCTATTGCCGGCGTGATCGGCGACGTCCACATCTTGCTCGGCGACGGAGCCGGAAACTTCGCCGACACGGGGACGACTTACGCAGTCGGAGCCATGGGCAGCAGTCCGACAGCGATGATCGCCGCCGATTTGAATGGCGACGGTCACGCGGATATTGCGACGGCCGACTTTGGGACTAATCAAGTATCTATTTTAATCGGAGACGGACACGGAGCTTTCGCGCCTTCTGTCGACTACGCGGTAAACGACAGTCCGGCCTCGATCGCTGCGGGAGACTTTAACGCGGACGGAACGACCGATCTGGCTGTCACGCTGTATAGCAACGGCAAAATCGCCGTTCTGCTCGGCGATGCGATGAACGGCCAGCCGACAGGAACGTTCGCGCCGGCGACGGAAATTGACGTAGGAACGGGAGTCAGTTACGTTATCGCGGGCGCGTTCGACCAACAAGCCGGCCTCGACCTTGTCGTCGCCTACGCCAGTGCCCGGAAAATATCCGTCCTGTCCGGACGGAACGACGGTACGTTCGCTGCGCCGGTCGACTACTCGTACGGAAACGCAAGCCCTCCGTCTCGTGCGCCTCTTTTGACAACCGGACAATTCAATGGCGACGCGTACCCCGACATCGCGATCACCGACACGGTCGCTAAAACCGTGTACATTATGCTCGGCAGCGCGGGAGGCGCATTTGTCGCCGGTTCGACAGTGCCGACGACGGAATCGCCAATCTCGATCGCTCAAGGCGACTTTAACGGTGACGGTCATGCCGATCTCGCCATGGGCAGATTGGAAACCGACGACGTGCTCGTTGCGCTCGGCAACGGGAACGGCCAATTCGCCGGCGCGACGGCTTTTAACTACGCGACCGGAATATCGCCCGTTCGACTCGCTGCCGCCGATTTCACGAACGATCAAAAAACCGATCTGATCGCGGTCGATCCCGGGGACGTCGTCGTTCCCGGCGGCGTCCGCCTGCTGATCGGCAACGGCAACGGTTCTTTCCGGTCGCCGCTCACCTTCGCGACGGATACCGGACCGACGCTTGTCAATGTGGGCGATTTCAATAACGATAGCTATTTCGACCTTGCCATCCCTTCGAGCGCCGGTCAATTAAGCGGCGTGACGATCATGCTTGGCGCCGCGGACGGAACGTTCAACAAGACGTCCTCGTTCCCGTTGCCTAATTATTCTTCGATTAAAGCGATGGAACTTGGCGATTTCAACGACGACGGAAAAGTCGACATCGCTATCGCCGCCTCGTCGCAAAGCTCGCAAGGCTTTGTGTCCATCCTGTACGGGAACGGGAACGGCGCTTTTCCGAAGCGTTACGATGTCGATGTCGGAACTGCCCCTGTATCGCTGGATGCAGGCGATTTCGACAGCGATTTCGTTACGGATTTGGCCATCGCCCTATACGGTGACAATGCCGTGACGATATTGCTCGGCACGAAGAACGGCGACCCTGTTCCGACCACGGTCGCAACGCCTGTCGGCACGCACCCGAAGGCGATCGCCGCTCTGGACTTCAACGGCGACTCATATGCGGATATCGCCGTGACCACCGACATCACGACGTTAAACAACGCTTCGACCGGAAACGTCGATACGACGAGCAACATTTTCATTCTATTGAATAAAGGTGCTGCCAACAGTCCAGGGGACGTTCAATTCAACGTGGCTGGAGTAAACGGCGTTACGGCGGTTGGTATGCCTACCGATATATTGGCCTCCTACATCGACGGCGACAACTTCGCCGATCTCGTCGTCGCCGACGAAAACTTGGGCAATATCGAACTTTTTAGCGGGAACGGAGATGGTACGTTTACTTCGGTCGTGTCCTACTCGACACCAAGTCCATCCAAATTAGCTCTCGGCAAGCTCGACAGCGACTCGTTCGTCGATCTGGCCGTCATTAGCCAATCCGCGGGCACGATGACGATTCTAAATGGCATCGATAACAACGGCACGATCCAGTTCGACTATCAGCACCCTGAGGTGCATGCCTCGATCGCGGGAGCGGATGCCATTACGGTCGGCCCGTTCAATGCGGATTCGATCATGGACGCAGCCGTCGTGAACTATATCGCGAATGAAGTCACCGTCTATTATTCCGGCGCATTTGTGCCGACGGTCGGGCAGCCTCCGGCCGTAAACCCAGGCGGTGGCGGCGATGGCGGCAATTCAAATCCGGTAGTGACGACGCCTACGGAACAACCTTCGAAAGAGGAACCGCCGAAAGAAGAACCGCCGAAAAATCCGTTTTCGGATCTCGATGGGCATTGGGCGCTCGCTTATATTTTGGACGCGGTGAAACAAGGTATTGTAAATGGTTATCCGGACGGCACGTTCCGGCCGAATCGTCCGATCACGCGGGCGGAGTTCACCGTCATGCTCATGCAAGCGATCCAGGCGCAAGGAGAAGGCGAAACGGCTGCATTCACGGACAACGGCGACATTGGCACTTGGGCGGCTAAGGCAATCTCGCTGGCGGTTGCCAAAGACATCGTGCACGGCTACGCGGACGGTAAATTCAGGCCCGATCGGCCAATTACGCGCGCAGAAATGGCAGTCATGGTCGCCGCCGCGTTCGGCATCCAGCTGCAAAGCGGCGGCGGTGCGGCGTTTAAGGACGACGCGGCGATTCCCGCTTGGGCGAAAGACGCGGTAAGCGAGCTCTGGTCACGTTCGATCGTGAACGGTAGAGGCGCCGGCCTGTTCGCACCGTCCGGGCAATCGACGCGGGCCGAGGCTGTCGCGATCATCTTAAGAGCGCAGAAAAATAGGAACGCGCAAAAATAAAGCGCGGAAGCGAAAGCGCAGCGTCCGGATCGCGTCAAGCGCGTTCCGGACGCTATGCACGCTCTTCACCCGCGGAAAAGTCTTCCAAATTTTCGCGCTTTTGATATGCTAGCAATAGGCGATTGAAATTCAGGAGGGAAAACGCCTTATGGATCCATCCATCCGCGTCTTCATTTGCGAGGACGACCCCGTGTTCACGCGTTTGCTGTTAAAGCGGCTCGAACAAGAGCCTGACTTGTCCGTCGTCGGTTCAGCCGTAGGCAAAGATTCTCTTATGGCCGCCATGGGTTCGGCCTCTATTGACGTTCTCCTGCTCGATTTGAACTTGGCGGACAAAAACATGGAAGGCCTCGAAATAGCGCTCGAGCTCCGCGATTGTGCAACTGAGGGAAGGGACGCCCGTCCGAAAATCATCGTTCTCTCGTCGATGGAAGAGGAGGATATCATCTCGCATACGCTCGGATTCGGCAGAGTCGCTAACTATATCACGAAAGAACATCTGGACGATATTCCAGCAGCAGTACGTGATGCTCATGCAGGACGTCCTAGCATCCATCATTCCGCCGCGCGTAAAGTGCTTCATGCGCTCAGCGTCCAACAGGAGTACGATCTCAAAAAACGGATCACGCCAAAGCAGATTCAGATCCTGAAGCTGCAAGACGAAGGATATAGCCGCAAAGAAATTTCCGAAATGCTTTTCTATAGCGAATACACGATCAATAACGAACTGTGCAAAGTGTCCTCCGTCCTCAAGGGGAAGTTCCCTTATCTGGAATGGCTGCGGCTGAAGAAACACAATTCCAAAGAAATTTTACAACTCGCCAAACAGCTCGGCATCCTCTGACCCCCTCCATGAGCAACTCCCCCTTTCCTATAAACTACACCGTTTTTCGAGTAGTTTTTTTGAACGGCTCCTCTGCTATCATCGGGATAAATCCAGTAGAGGAGCTATGATAATGAACATTCGGGCAAGACGGTTACGATTCAAAACAGCCATTGGACTACTTAGTTTATTACTGACGATCATACCGATTCAGGCATTCGCCAGTCCCTATTATCAGGGGATTACGCTAACCGGGACGACGGACAGACCGACCGGTAACGCGATAGGCGACTTCAATGGAGACGGTAACGCGGACATCGCCTTTTCCACGGACGTCAAAGACTCGGTGACGGTCTGGCTCGGGTATGGCGACGGCACGTTCGACACCGATGGCGCGGTAAGTTACTTCGTCGGAATCGATCCTGCCGCAATCGCGGCTGCGGATCTAAACGGAGACGGCAAGCTTGACCTCGTGACGGCCAATCACGCATCAGGGGACATTTCCGTGCTGCTCGGCAATGGCGACGGCACGTTCGGTTCATCGGTCGCCTACTCGACCGGAGCGTCCACTTCGCCGAATGCGCTTGCCCTCGCCGACTTCGATGGAGATAACGATCCGGATATCGCCGTCGCCGACAACGGAGGTTCCGTCATCCCGATGCTTAACGACGGAAACGGCAAATATACGAAAGGCACGGCAGTCTCGATCGGAACAAACCCCTTGGTATCCATTGCAGTCGGAGACTTCAACGAAAACGACGACAATGTCGACTTGGTCGTCGTCAGTTCTTACGTGGACGCAGCCCACAAAAGTCAAGTCGGCTTGTTGCTCGGAGGAGGGGACGGTACGTTCGTCAGTGCTACCGGGGATATGGCCTATGAGGCGACTTCAGTCGCCGTGGCCGATATCGACGGAGATTCGCATGACGATATTCTGGTCGGCTCGAAAACTTCCCTCTTCGTCTATCCGGGAGCCGGCGACGGCACTTTCGGCGCCGGGGACTTTTATTCAGGGACATTCCTTGAGGGGCTCGCGATCGGCGACTTCAATCATGATGGCAGATTGGACGTCGCGGGGACGGATACGACCCATAACGTCGTTAACGTGTGGTATAACTCCGGCATGGGGCTAGACACGATTCCGATCGTTTACTCCACGGACTACTCGCCAAAATCGCTTGTATCGGCTGACCTGGATAACGACGGTTACCTCGATCTCGTCACCGACAATTCGTTTGCAACAATAACGACGCTGATGAACAAAGGGAACGGACGATTCGCATCGCCCACCGCTTATTTGGCGGAATCCATGGTCAGCGCCATCGCGACGGCCGACCTTAATGGCGACTATCGATATGACCTTATCACCGCGCTGGGCGACGGCAAAATTGACGTGGCCCTGAGCAATGGCGACGGTACGTTTACGCGATCCGATCTGCTCACCGCCGGAACTAGCCCTGTCTCCATCATAGCTCGCGACTTCAACGCCGACTTGAAAATCGATTTGGCGGTCTTGAATCAAGGCTCCGGAAGTATTTCGATATTTTTCGGTTTCGGAGACGGGACATTCACCTCTGCCGCCACCTACAATTTCCCGGTAAACGGTTCCGGTCCGACGACGATCGTTGCCGGCGATGTGAATAACGATAGCGTCGCAGACCTCATTGCGACGACGACAGTCCACCATCAAGTGACCGTCTTTCTCGGCGACAAAAACGCTGCCACGCAGCTTGCGAGCGGCACGTTTACGTATTCCGGGAGCTACTCGACGGGAATCTCGGCTTCCGACTCCTATCTTCCTTATGGAATTACTCTCGGCGATTTTGATGAGGACGGAAGCTTGGATGTAGCGGTCGCCAATTCTGACGATGACGAAGTCGGGATAATGATCGGCAACGGGGATGGCAGCTTCGGGGCACCCATTCCTTATCCTTTCCCAAACAACTCCGAACCGACCGTGCTCACCTCGGACGATTTCAATGGCGACGGACACATGGATCTCGCTATCGCACTAAGCGGTCTCGGCCTCGTCGCCGTCGCGCTCGGCAACGGGGACGGTACGTTCGAGCCGTATGCGAGCTTTACTTCGGGCATCAACCCGCGGGCGATCATCTCGGGCGATTTCAACAAAGACGGGCAAATCGACCTGGCGGTTGCCAACAAAGGCGACAACTCCGTCCGCGTGCTGATCAGTAAAGGCGACGGCTCGTTCAGCCCGGAGGACTTCCTCTATACCGGCAAGTTCGCGGCTGAAAGCGGCGTCGCTGCCGCGGATTTCACGGGCAACTCGAACTTCGACCAACTCGCCATTGCCGAAAACAACTGGAGCCGCGTGACGATCGTAGATCCGCTCCCGGACAAAGGACAAATCGAGCTCCAATCCGCCACGTATGCCGTAGATGAAGACGATGTCGCCGGATACGCCACGATTAAGCTCAAGCGAGCCCTCGGCCCCGGCGCAGTCAACAGCACCGCAAGCGTCTACTTCGAGACGACGGATGGAACGGCGATAGCTGGCACGGATTATAAGGCCGTGCATGGCAGAGCCGTGTTCCATGGGAACGATACAACGACATCGTTCCGCATTCCGATCATTAACAATACGGCTTATGCCGGCGATCGTACGGTCAATATTCAGATCAGTGACCCGCTCCCGGGCACATCGATCGGTGCCTTGACGAGCGCCGTGTTAACGATTGCCGAAGACGATCCGAACTCTGGCAACCAGGCTCCGCAATGGCCGAACGGAAGCGTTTTGAACTTGTCGAACGTGACGCAATCGAGCGTAACGTTGACTTGGCCAGCTGCTACCGATAATGTCGGCGTAACGGAGTATCAAGTGTTCGTCGACGGAAGCGCAACGCCGGTCGCCAGTCTATCCGGCAGCACGCTCACCTATACGGCAACTGGACTTTCTTCCGGCGTTTCGCACTCGTTTAGCGTGAAAGCCGCCGACGCGGAGGGGGCGACAAGTCCCGCTTTGAGCGGCACGACGACGACACAGTCCGCTGGCGGTGGCGGCAATACGACGACGCCGACGACACCAACAACGCCAACGACGCCGACAACACCGACGGAACCCGCAACGAAGCCGGACGTCAGCTTCACGGATATTGCCGGCCATTGGGCGGAAAAAGCGATCATCGAAGCCGTTGGCAAAGGGATCGCCAGCGGTTACCCGGACGGCACGTTTAAGCCGAATCGTCCGATTACACGCGCCGAGTTCGCGACGCTGCTCATCGCTGCATGGAAGCCCCAAATTGCGGGCAGCGAATTAAAATTCACCGACTCGAATCTCATCGGCGATTGGGCGCGCGACGCCATCGCCAAAGCCGTCGCCCTCGGCATTCTCGTCGGATACGACGACGGCACGTTCCGCCCTGACCGCCCGATTACCCGGGCTGAACTGGCGAAGATGATCGGTATGCTGCGAGGTGTCGCGCCAGGCGTGGCGGAACCGACCGGATTCGCCGACGACTCTGACATCCCGGATTGGGCGAGAGCCGCCGTCATCGACGGTGTCGGTCACGACATCTTCCAAGGCCGCGGGGCCAACAAATTCGTGCCAAACGGCATCGCCACTCGCGCGGAAGCGGTCACCGTCCTGATTAAAGCGTTGAAGCTCAAGCCGTAAGGCAAACCGGAATCGGCAAAGAACCGTCAAGATGCCCTGGCGGTTCTTTGCTAACGATAAAAATCATTCCAACTATCCCTGAATGGCCGAGGAGACGTCCGCGTACGAGGTGTCTACAAGTGCTCGTCTCGGCAGCTTCACCGGCAAAGTCACCGTAAACGTCGTCCCCGTTCCTTTTTGACTGATCGCCTCGATCGTCCCCCCGTGCCGTTGCACCACCAAATAGCAATAGGAGAGGCCGAGACCGAAATGCCTATCGCCGAGCTTCGTAGAGAAAAACGGATCGAAAATTTTCTCGATGTCGGCTTTGGCGATGCCTACCCCGGAATCGGTAATTTCGACGATCAAGTGCTTGCGCGTCTGCTCGGCACGAACTTGAACCGTTCCGGCTTGATCGCCGATCGCGTCGACAGCGTTGTGAATGATATTGTAGAACACTTCCTGCATATGAACTTTGTCGCACCCCCCCGTCACGGGACCGCTCCACGTCCTCAACACGCGTATAGGACGAGTTCCGATCCGCATCTGAAGCGAGCTAAGAACGTCTTCTATGAGCGCTGTCAGGTCGCAAGACTCTAGCCTTAGGTCAATATCCTCGATTTGGCTTTGAATTCTTCTGACCATGTTCATGATTTGCTGCGACTCGGTCATGACGAGGTCCAACCCCTCTTGCTGGTCGGCCTCCCCGAACTTCTCTTTCATTTCGCGGGTCAGCAGTTGGATGTTCGTCGCATGGTTTTTGATTGCATGATTCATCATGATCGAACCGGTCGCGATCCCTTTCACCGTCTGGTCGAGCAACTGCCGATGCATGACGATGCGAATACCGAAAAAGCCGTACCGGAAAACGAGAAAAAGAAAGATAACGATGAAAATGGCAACGGCGAGATAGGCGGAAATGTAAACGTTGACGTTCACCGCGAGCACGGCGCCTAGCATGATCGGCGGCACGAGTCCGAGCGACGTGATCGTCCGTTCTCTGCGTTTGCGCGGATTGCGCTCCTTTAACGTAAAATAGACGAGCAGGACGCCGGCGCTGAACGTGTAAAAGTTTTGCGTGGACAGCAAAACGTTGTCGTTCGCCTCGATCGGATGGACCGGGTGATACCAATCGAGAATCGAAGTTGCGAGAGGCAGCACGTAAGCGAACAGCCGCTCGACCGCCGGTTTCGCGCGGCCGGAGTAGACGATCGCGAACATGAGTACGGCATACGCACTGAAACCGCATAAGAACAAGAGAAAACGGTTGGCGCCCTCCGACAGCGTCACCCATGCCGAGTTGATTCCTTGCGGATAATACGGAAGCAAGGCATCGATGATAAAGCTCATGACGCCCGCGATCGCCAACAGCACCGACAGCATGAACCATCGGATCGCTCTTCGCCTGGCGCTATAGTAAAAAAGACTTACAAGGACGATTATCATTAGTGCGGCGAAAATATCCATTCAACAGTCAACCTCCGCGCTGCGACATACCCCAACCTTAACCGAACCTTGTTTTCCTGCGAGGCAACGATAAAGTAAAAGTCGTTCCGGTCCCCTTCAGACTGAATGCCGAAATACTGCCCCCGTGCTTCTTCATAACCAAATAACAATAAGATAAGCCAAGACCGTAATGCTCGGAGCCCGGCTTTGTCGAGAAAAACGGGTTGAAGATGTTATCGAGATCGGCTTTGGCGATGCCATGGCCGTTATCGGATATTTCGATTTGCGTCCGTCTGCGCTTCTCCTCGATTCGAATCTGAATCATCCCGTTCCGATCGCCGATCGCGTCGATCGCATTATGAATAATATTATAGAGCACTTCTTGCATGTGGGTTTTATCGCACCATGCCGTAACGGAAGCCGGATATTGTCTCGCAATGGAAATCTCCTTGGCATCCAGAATGCGCTGATTGGCCGATATCGTGTTTTCGATCATTTGCGATAAGTCGCAAAGCTCCTTCTCCAACCTGACATCTTCAAGCTGATGCTGGATACGCCCCACGATCGTCATAATATGTCGCGTTTCGCCGACGATGACGTTCAGATCCTCCGACTCCCGTGAAGAAGCAGGTTCCTTGTTCATTCCGAGCGCGACCAGGTGGATGTTCGTCACGTGATTTTTGATCGCATGATTCATGATCATCGCGCCGGAGGCGATTCCGCTGAACTTGTCGCTGACGGATTGTTTTCTAAGCATGAGCTTGACGTCCAGCGCGCCGTAGCGAAATGCCAAGAAGAGAAACAGAACGCTTCCGAGTATAGGCGCGACGTAATACGATAGGAAATGATTAAACTCCATTTGCTTGGAAAACACCCTGGTTACGACGGCAACGAGAAGCGGAGGAACCAAAACGCCTGCCGTCATGATCCGCTCCCTGCGTTTTTTGGCATTGCGTTCTCGAATCGCCCCGAACGCGAGCAGGAAAGAGGCGATTAACGTGTAAGCGCTCGTAACCGCGGTATACGCTTCGAAATAAACGCCTTGCCGCGGCGTTTTATACAGCAATAGGATCGGCAAGGGTAGCAGAAAAGCCAGGGCGAGCTTTGTCTTGCGTCCGAAAAAGCCCCCATATACCCCCGCGTACATGAGGAAAGCGTAAACGACATAGCCTGCAGCCGCATACAGTTTCTCGTCCGCGATGCGTAACAATTGATCCAGCCAAGCGGGTTGAATGCTCCATTCCGCATCTTTGTTTATTTTAGAATCGATCGTATAGGCGAGTATGCCCGACCATCCTGCGGCAATCGTAGCAATAAGCCAGCGGGTAGATTCCTGCCTGGTTTGAAAAAAAATATAGAAAACCGCAATGAACAGTAAACTATAAATGACGAACACGAAAACCATTCGAACAGCCTCCCGCGCCTCGTTAACCTTCCTTCCATCTATATCGGTTTCCGCTAAGGCATTGAAGAGCCATCGGACGGTTCACCTCGTTTCAAACAAACAAAAACCCGCGCGCGGCGGGTTCTTGAGTATCGAATCGTTCCTTCCTGACGATGATGCTTCTATCTATTAGTTGGAAACGAACCCCAGCTTGCGAAGCAGGCGGCCGACGATGACCGTCGTCTCCGCTCTCGTCGCTGGCGCGCGTCCCGCGATCGTCGAGGCTGACTGGCCTTGGATGTACCCGGCCTGCACGGCTCGCGACATCGCCTCTATCGCCCACTCGGACACGGTGCCGCCGTCCGCGTAGCGTTCAAGCGTGCCAGCCGCGCCGGATGCCGTCGGCTCTTTCGCGAACGCCGCCGCACGGTCGATCAGCACGGCCAGCTGTTCGCGCGTCACACGCTCGTTCGGCCGAATGGTGCCGTCCGCGTAGCCGCTGAGCAAATTCGCCTTATACGCCGCTCCGATCGTTCCCGCATACCAAGCACCGTCCACGACGTCGCGATACGTGCCCGCCGCCTCCGGCTTCTCCGAGAGCCCCAGCCCCCGAACGATGAGCGCGATCGCCTCCGCACGGGTAATGAACCGGTCGGGTTCGAAAGCATTCGAGGATACCCCTTTCGCTAGCAGCAAGTTCGCCAGCTTCGACACTTCCGTTTTCGACCAATGGTTTTCCAAGTCTTTGAACGATAAGTTCGGCGAGGAAAGCAGCGCGTACACGCTATTGTGCGGAACGTGCAGCGAATAGGTCGTGTGGCTGTCGTCCGTCCGCGACGTGAAGGGAACGAACGTATATTGGCCCTTTGCCGGATCGTACAGCGCCGCCGTTAGTCCGCCTTGATCGCTGCCGATCTTTTTATCGGCGTAAACATTGCCGAAATCTTCGATCGCGAGTTCGCGACCGCCTCCGACGGCCGTCACCGTAAAGCTGAACGCGCCGACGACATGAATCCCTTGCCCGTCGGCATTTCGCTGCATCGCCGTCTTCTCCTTGTCCGCAACCGGGCTGGCATCGAGATGAATCGTCAACTCTTCGAGGCTTACGCCGAGTGCGCCCGCTATCTCTTTCCAATCAATGCTGCCGATCGGCGTATCAAAGGAAATTCCGCCGGATACAAGCCGAAGCGTCGTGCCGGGATGGTCGGCCGCGATCGCCGCCAACACGCTAGCGGGCAAGTCGACCGTTGTCGGCGCATCGCTTAGCGAAGAGCCTAGCGTTAGCACGCCACCGGGCGGTCCGCCCGCCTGGCTTGCCTGCTTCTTCAATGCATCGCCCACGGCGGCTGCATCCGATTTGGCGGCCGAGCTTCCGCCTCCGTCACCACCGCCGCCAACGGTTCCGGTCGACGGTTCCGCTTCGTAATGTACCTCGACGCGCGGCGCGCTTTCCAGCTTGCCAGGGCTCGTCACCGTTACGAATACGGCCCCCGCGCCCGCGCCAGGCAATGCCAAAGCGAGCTTGGCGGATGTTTCGCCGATCGCGACCGAACCGCTGCCAAGCATATTCCCTCCGGTCAACGCATCGTAAACTTTAACCAGATCGCCGGCATTTAACCCGTTTATCGTCAGCTTGTCGTTGACTCCAGCGTTATTCGTTACCGAAATGCCTGAAACAACCGGCGAATCCGTCGCGACGGCCGCGACAGTCGCCGCAAAAACCGTCTGAGCGCTTCCGCCGTAATAATCGTGCACATGGACGGTAACGGACGCATTCCCCTCATGGAGTGCTTTCAAAGTCAGCTTCGGAACGATACCGCTCGCATCGATGGTCGCCGAAACGACGTTCGGATCGTCGACATCCGCGTAATACGACCCCATGCCGACAATCGGATCGAGCGTCACGTTCAGAGGCGTCGTCCAAACGTCGCCGACGGTTAACGAACGGTCCCCGATCGCTTCGATCGTCGGTTGGACATGCGTCGTCGTATCCCCTACTTTAAACGTAACGACCGTATAGTTTTCCGAGTAAAGATCTTGCGCGGAGATTTTGACGTTAGCCTTGCCCGGAAAGGTTGCGCCCGCAGCCGCGGACACGGTCAATATATCTCCGTTCACGCTAACCGTGATGGCATTCGTATTGTCCGATTCCGCCGAGAAAGAAAGCGTTCCCGTACCGAAAAAATGATCGCTTAATTTGAACGTGATCGGATCGGCCCCCGGCGTCACAAATTGGTCGTAAATCGCCTTGTAGACGTTCAGCATGACGTTTCTAACGAACGTAAAGCCGAAAGGAATAAGTACCTTGCTCAATGAGCCCGGATCATAAGCCTCGATCAAAAACGATACCGTCCCCGGAGGATAATCCCCGATGTCGACCGGGCCGAAGCTCCCCGCCGCGTCGGTCGTCCCTAGCGAAACGGCGCTCGCCTTCTCTCCGTTCTCCAGCAAGCCGTTATGGTTGCTATCTACGTAAAGGGTGAGCTCTACGCCGCTTTTGTTGCCGAAGAAGCCGGCGTCTCCCTGAAGTCGATCTTGCGTTCCTGTAAATTGATCTGTCAGTTTGAGCTTGCTGACGTTATACCCGACCGCGGTCACTTGCACATTAAAGCTCACCGTAAGAGGTACCAGGCCGTCCGTCGCCGTAACGGTTATCGTCGTCGTGCCTACGCCGACGGGATGCACGGTTAACGTGTAGATGTTCGTGACCGCCGTCGCGACGTTTACATCGGACGAACTCGCCGTATAGCTCAACGTGTCGCCATCGTCGTCCTTAAAATAAAGATTCAAATTCAAAGTCGCATCCGGATCGCCGACCAGAAAAATGCGATCCGGGAACGTCTTCACGACTGCGGGCGCTTGATTCGCGTTCGCGTGAACGTTAACGGAAAAGAATACTTCTTCCGATTGACCCCGATCGTCGATCGGATAAACGTATATATCGCATTTGCCCGCTTCTGTAGCCGTAATCGTCAAAATCCAAGTTTCCGGGTCCAGTGTCGTCGTTAAAATATCCGGATCGTTCGTGTCGTTTTTCACGACGTACGTCTCGAACGTTAACGGGTCCCCGTCCAGATCGTCGAAATAGGAAGCCAGTGGAATGTCTACGCTCTCGCCTTTCGTCAACAACACGTTGTTTAGCGGCGAAGTCATGTACGGTGCCTGATTCGCAACAGAATAGGCATTCATCTGAATATTGCCCGTCGTTGCCGTCGAGTCCATCGCAGTCCCGTCACTCGCCGCAAAGACGGAAGCGTCGTCCGTTGGCATGATCTCGATGAAATCGTTGCCGTTCGACGGCGTATAACATTTAATCCCGAAACGAACGGTCGTTTCTCCTCCCTTGAGCGGCTGTTTCGTGACGGGGTCGATTGCGCTCGCGATCGAGCACAATTCCGCCGATCCCGCGCCATTGTTGTTATCCACCGCCAATTGAAAATCGCCGACCGCGACAGGTTTGTTTTTATCCCCGTTTACTCCTTCCGTGAACGTCACGTCCACGTAATGATTGTTGGCGGACATCGTCGCGCCGCCGACGAAATCCGGCGGCGTTCCGGTTGCGCCCGCGTCGCCCGGCACGATGACTCCCGCTATAGCGATCGCAAATGCGATCAACACGGCGAACGCTCTAGTCGGTAGGCGCATGGCAGCCTTTGTTCCGATCTTTTTCCCCATTCGGCTTCAATCCTTCCTTGATAAATAAGTCATTTCCCTATGAAGACATTCCCGCATCGCGAGTATACCAGCAGTTTCCGCCAAAAAAACTACGCATTAATTGAGGTAGTTCGCCCCGAATCGAGAGGAAAAATGTGCTTTCGACAACCTCCATTTCCCCCACGATCTACTCGCTAGAATGAGTAGTTTTTTTCGCATATACGTCTGCTACTGTTAATCTGAAAACGATTCATTCGGAGGAGTCGAACATGAGAATCGTCCGGGCGACCGCCGAAGACGCGGAGACGCTGCACGCGTTGCAATCCCGGCACTTGCAGTACGACGCGCAGGTGGCAAAAATCGCAAAGTCGGAAGATACGGGTGTTATTAAGCATTCGCTGAAGGGGAGGATCGCCTTGATCGCCAAACACCGAGGCGTCCCCCTCGGCGCGATACGTGCGCGGGACCGGGGCCGATTCGTCTATATCGACGCCTTATGGGTGCCTGATATGACCCGACGGCCGTCGATCGGCATTTTGCTGCTGCTCACGCTTGAAGAGAGCTTTCCACCTGATCGACATTACCAGGTCCGCGCCGTCCACGGCGATCCGGCAAGTTACCGGGTTTACGGCAAGGCGGGGTATCGACTCGTCTTCGAGGATAAGCGGCCCGACGGCCTCGCTCTTCGTTTGTTCGAGAAAGGCGCACCAACATAATCGAGGAGGAATCGACGAAATGAACAATCGTAAGGGAACACTCGCAGTTGCTATCGCGCTGCTCGCGATGGTGATGCTGTCAGCATGCGGGGGTAAAGGTGGTGGCGGGAGCGAAGACGAGGCCGCCGGCGCGAAGGAGGTCCGCGTCCACCGCATCGGCGAGGCGGCGACGCTGTTCGATCTCAAGCTAACCGTCGATCGCATTGAGAGGACCGGCGAATACAACAAACAAGTGCTGCAGCCGGGCACGGAATTCGTGCTTGTTCACGTCACGCTGGAGAACGCGGGCAGTGGGACGAGGAAATACAATTCCAGCAGCTTCGAGCTACTTTCAGCGGACGGCAAGCCGGATTTGAGCGTAACGACGCTGAACGGGGAAGGGGAACTTCATATCGGAGATTTGGCTCCCGGCGGTAAAATAAGCGGCATTCTGCCCTACGAGCACCCTAAGAACGAAGCTGCGATGACACTGACATTCCGGCCGAACACGATGTCGGACCAGACGATTCGCGTCGACCTTGCCTCTTGAAGAATATTCCATATTCTGTTACATTGAAGCCATACTAACAGGTATGAAGCACATACCGCGTCGATCCGCCTTGTTCATGCGAACAGGGCGCTTCGGGGCGGTATTTTGTTTTTATCAATCGCAGATGAGATGGGAGCTGGCGTAATGAACAGATTCGAGGAAGCTTACGCGAAATGGATGGAGCGGCAGATCGCCGAGGAGAGCGGCGTCAGGAGACGGGAGTTTCTGCGCAAAGGATTAAGCCGGGGAACAGTCGATTTCCTACGGTGGATCTGGTTTCCCGTCGTCGGCAGCCTGGATCACTTATACGCCGAATACGAGGTCAGGGATTTCAACAACGGCTATCGTTACCTCGATCTCGCGTACATGCCCGGACATGTCAAAGGCTGCATCGAGATTCAAGATTACCGGAGCCATGCGAGAGATATCGAGGCCAGCCGCTTCAAGGATCTATGCATGAAGCAGTCGCTACTCGTTCTCGACGACTGGTTTTTCCTCCCGATCGCCTATTTGTCCATCCAGGACGACCCGGGGATGTGCAAGCAACTCGTCCTCTCTTTCGTCGGTAAGTTTCTTGCCTTTGCCGGAACAAGAGCTGGAGTAGGAACTGGTGGCGGAGGTGGTACCGGTGGCGGGACTGGCTACGCCGGACTCACCTGGTCGGAAGCCGAGACGCTGCGGTTCGCTCGCCGGCTTTTGCGTCCTTTTACGCCGTCGGAGCTGTCGGGGCATCTGCTGCTGTCGGAACATCGGATCAGGGTGATACTGCGCGGCCTTGTGGAGAAAAAACAACTGGAAGTCGCGAGCGGACGTCAACGCTACCGAACTTATCGACTGGCTGGCGCTCAGTGAGCTGGGTCGGGGGGTGGGTCGGTCTGCTACGGATTAACGGTTGCCACTGAGGCTATCGCGGCAAAGCGGACGCTCCGGAATTTGTAACGGTTGCAGGTGACGCTATTTCAGCCCAAATGCCCCGTTCGGGAGGCGAAATCGCCGAATAGACGCACTGGCAACAGTTACAGTCCCTCCCCCCGCGCACCAGGCTGAATAAGCTCCGCCACGCCCGTTAGCGAGTAAGCGTAAGCGAGATCTGGGGACTGGGTACTTGGGGTACTTGGGGTGCTTGGAGTGCTTGGGGTACTTGGGGTAGGGTGATTTGTTTTGAGACGGTCGGGGCTTCTGCGATTTAACGGTTGCCACTGAGGCTATCGCGGCAAAGCGGACGCTCCGGAATTTGTAACGGTTGCAGGTGACGCTATTTCAGCCCAAATGCCCCGTTCGGGAGGCGAAATCGCCGAATAGGCGCACTGGCAACCGTCACAGTCCAAACCACCGCGCACCAGGCCGAATAAGCTCCGCCACGCCCATTAACGCGTAAGCACAGTGAGAGTCTTCTTCACCTTTCCGGGCAAACGTCCCGCGCTTTGAACAGCTGTCATCGTAAACCAACAAACGATAATTCTTGACGTCGTGCTTCAGGATGAAGAAGAGTGAAGTAGGCTGAAAAATTAAAACCCCGCTCCACCTCCGTCTATTCGGAAGTGAAGCGGGGTTGATATATGCCATGAGTCGGCAATGACTCATACGCTCCTAGGGAATTAGCCTTGCGAGCCGACGAATGCGTAACGGGCGATGACGATGATGAACACGATCCACATGAGCCAGTGGATACGATGCTTTTTGTCGCCGGCCAAATTAGCAACGCATGCGAGCAAGACGTACGATACGATACCGAAAGAAATACCGTTTGCGATGTTGTAAGTGAACGGCATAAGCGCGATCGTGAGGAACGCCGGAATGCCGACTACATAATCGGAGAAGTCAATTTCTTTAATCGATTGCAGCATAAGCACGCCGACGATGATCAGCGCCGCGCTTGTCGCTGCGGAAGGTACGAGCAGCGCAATCGGAGCGATAAACAAAGCGAGCAAGAACGCAACGCCAGTCGTTACAGCCGTCAGACCGGTACGTCCGCCTTCGGCAACGCCGGAGGAGCTTTCGACATATGCCGTTACCGTGCTCGTGCCGAGCATAGCGCCGCCGCTGACTGCTACTGCGTCGACGAACATGGCTTTACCGACGCGTTTCTTGCCTTCTTCCGCGTTTTTGAGCAAGCCGGCGCGGTTAGCCGTACCGACGAGCGTTCCGAACGTATCGAACAATTCAACGAATGTAAACGTAGCGATTGCCGTCAGCAAGCCAGTTGAAAAGAGGTCTTTGAAATCCAAATCCCAGAAGTTCAGCTTGTCGAACTGAGGCGCCCAATCTTGGCCTTTCAACGAATCGAGGTTCGTGATATCGATGCCCGGAATCATGCCGATCAGCGTCACGAGCACGATGCCATACAAAATCGCGCCGCGAACTTTCAGCACCATCAGCACGCCTGTAATGGCAAGACCTGCGAGGGTCATATATACCGTCGCGTTCTCGAGGCTGCCCATGTGGATGATCGATTGGAAGCTGAGCAGCTCTTGATATTTGCCGTCGGCCGTAACGCCGTCGACCGCGATCGTCATCAGACCGCTATTTTTCAAGCCGATAATCGCGATAAAAAGACCGATACCTACCGTAATCGCATGTTTAAGCGAATCCGGAATCGCGACGATCAGTAGTTGGCGAATTTGCGTAATCGTAAGAATGAGGAAAATGACCCCCGAAATAAATACGGCCGCAAGACCCATCGAAGGAGAAATCGGCGTGTCGGTCGCTTTGGAAGCGATAACCGTCGTTGCGAAGAACGCGTTAAGCCCCATCCCTGGCGCTAGCGCAACCGGAAAGTTAACGAACAATCCCATCGCAATCGTAAAAATACCTGCGGAAAGCGCAGTCGCGAGGAAAACGGCGTAAGGATCGAGCAGACCCTCTCCACCCAGAATGCCCGGGTTTACCGCCAAAATGTACGCCATCGTCATAAACGTAGTCAAACCAGCCATGATCTCCGTGCGTACGTTCGTACCCAGTTCTTTTAGCTTAAAGAAACGATCCATGTTCCAATAAACTCTCCCTTCAGTGTTTAGATGAATGTGGAAAACTAAGGCGAAGCATACAAAAAACCTAGAAGAAGACTCTTCTAGGTTCCGCACAACCGGGAAAATCCATGCCAGAAGGAGCGCGCGCTTCCTTATGTATGTTCTTCCCTTTCCGTAGACAGATCATTTGCGGTGACCTCGTAGAGACTCTCGGGCCGATTCCCGAGATTATACGAAAAGTATTCAGTTGTTTATCCAAAACTTATTCTAGGTTCTAGTACCTAGTCTGTCAACGATTATTTACGAATATTATGTCGGATAAACGGGGGTTATTGTTCGGAATTTACATATTTTTCAGTGATGATAGCGTTTCAATTCCATTGAAAGCGAAAACAAGACAAATTCATGCCGACAGTACCCGTATCCCGCCATATTGACTACGGAGAGGACTTGAGAGTAAACAACTTGGTTAGGCAGATTTGCCCCTGTTCCTCTCGATCGTAGCATGGCCATTTATTAAACTTATAAAAACTTATGTTTAATAAAAATAAACTTATAAAATTGCATGTTTACTCCTTCTGTGCTATCTTTAACCTCGAGGTGACCGATATTATGGACCAAACGCAACGGTTAGCGAAAATTCTGGAGCTGTTGGAAAGTCGAAAACAATTGACGCAAGAAGAGTTAGCCCTGACGTTCTCCATCTCCAAAGATACGGCGCGAAGAGACATCCTCTCCTTAACGGAGCAAGGTTTGGTCGATCGCATTCGAGGTGGTATCTCCCTGCCGGTTATGAAAGCCCAAATCACAAGCTATACGGAACGTCTCGTCAATCATGCGGCCGACAAGCAAGCCATTGCGGCCAAAGCCGTTGCGTGTATCCCTAGCGGGGCGACGATCATGCTTGACGTCTCCACGACGGTACATTTTATTGCTAAACAGCTCATCCAGACGGGCTTGCTTGTCGTCACCCATTCGATCGACAATGCGATTGCCGTTTCGTCAGGGCGACAAGACAACCGTGTCTATTTACTGGGTGGTTATTTTAATCCCGATTCCCATCTTCTGTATGGTTCTTCGATCAGCGAGCAACTGCAGCAGTTTTATTTTGATTATGCGTTTATCGGCGCTTCAGGCCTAACCGAAGATGGAGTGTTCTACGCCGAATTGGAAGACATTCACGTGAAAAAATCGATTGTGCAGCATGCTAAAAAAGTCTGTCTCGTAGTGGATGCATCGAAAACGAATCAGACGTCGCCTTTTAAAATCGGCTTCGAAGGAATCGATCTTCTCATTACCAATCGGTGCCTGCCTGCGGCCATTCAAGAGAAGCTGGATACATGCGGAGTTGAAGTCCTGTTGACATCATACGAGGAGGAGAAGCGGTGAAAACGATCATTTCCAACGTTGCAGTCTTTCGAGAGGGAACGCTTACGCCTGCCAGCATCCGGGTTGAGGCCGGCAAAATCAAAGCTGTTCTCCCTCCCAATCCGGCACCGGAAGACGTTCAAGATGCGGACACTATCTTGGACGGACAACGTCGCCTGTTGATTCCAGGCATGATTGATGTCCATATTCACGGTGCGCACAACCGCGACATGATGGACGGAACGACGACCAGCATCCAAGCGGTATCCCGGGCATGCGCAGAGACGGGATGCACTGGATTTCTGGCTACTTCGGTCAGTTCTTCGCTGGACGACCTGCTCGCGATGATTCGCAGCGTCAAGCAAGTCGTCGGCCACGAAGAAGGCGCCAGAATAGTCGGAATCCACCTGGAAGGCCCTTACTTGAACGTTGCACGCAAAGGCATGCAAAATCCCCAACACTTGAGACATCCCAATCTTCGCGAACTGGAGCTCATCTTCCGCGAAGCCGAGGATTTAATCAAGATGGTCACGATCGCTCCCGAACTGCCTGGCGGCATCGAACTCATTCATGATTTGTTGCGCAGAAATGTCGTAGTCGCCGTCGCCCATTCCGATGCTACGTACGAGGAAGCACAATTGGCTTTCCGGGAAGGTGCCACCCACATTACCCATTGCTTCAATGCGATGCCAAGCATTCACCATCGAGCCCCTGGACTCGTGACCGCCGCATTGGAGAACGATCGGGTCAGCGTTCAAGCAATCGTTGACGGTGTCCATCTGCATCCCGGCATCGTCCGTCTCATGCACAAAATCAAAGGACCGGACCTCATGGTACTAACGACTGACGCGCTACAAGCTATGGGGGTCGGCGACGGCGACTATGTGTTCGGTGGCCATCCGGTGACGGTCAGAGAAGGCATTGCCAGACTGCAAGACGGCACGCTCGCGTCCAGTACGGTGACGATGAACCGATCCCTCAAGCTAAGCGTAGCGTTCGGCATTCCGCTGGAAGATAGCATCCGGATGTGTTCCGCCACGCCGGCATCGATTCTCCAATTAAATGAAACCGGACGAATCGAAGCCGGTTTCGACGCCGACCTTGTCCTGCTTGACGACAACTTCGAAGTCGTAGAGACGTTCATTAAAGGCGTGCCGTATCGGGCGGCGTTGCGGTGACCACGTAAAAAATCTCAAACCGATTCCCAAAGCAATCTCATGCGAACAACCAAAACACGCCGCTCAATTCTCCTCTGTGTGGAGGAGAACGAGCGGCGTGTGCTTCACAATCGACCTTATATATAAGCGTTCTTGTTTACTCCCACTCAATCGTAGCCGGCGGCTTCGAAGTGATGTCATACACGACACGGTTGACGTTCTGAACTTCGTTAACGATGCGGTTCGAGATTTTCTCCAGCACATCGAACGGAATTCTCGCCCAGTCAGCGGTCATGCCGTCGATCGACGTGACGGCGCGGATGCCGACGGCGTAAGAATACGTGCGTCCGTCGCCCATGACTCCTACGCTCTTCATGCCCGGCAGCGCCGTGAAATATTGCCAGATTTCGCGGTCAAGGCCCGCCTTGGCAATCTCGTCGCGCAAAATCGCATCGGACTCGCGCACGATCTCGAGCTTCTCCGGCGTCACTTCGCCGAGCACGCGGATCGCAAGCCCCGGACCCGGGAACGGTTGACGCATAACGATCGCTTCCGGCAAGCCGCATTCCGCGCCGACTCTACGCACTTCGTCCTTAAACAGCGTCTTCAGCGGTTCGATTAGCTTAAACTTCATATCTTCCGGCAATCCGCCGACGTTGTGATGCGACTTGATCGTCTGCGCCGTTGCCGTACCGCTCTCGACGATATCGGTATAGAGCGTGCCTTGAGCGAGGAATGTGAAATCGTCGAACTTCGCGGACTCCTCTTCGAACACGCGGATGAAGTCGGTGCCGATGATTTTGCGTTTTTGCTCCGGATCGTCGACACCCTTCAGGTTGCCGAGGAAACGTTCGCTGGCGTCGATCTTCACGACGTTCATGCCGAACTTGCCGACGAACGTCTCCATGACGCTTTCCGCTTCGCCTTTGCGCAGCAGGCCGTGGTCGATGAACATACACGTCAGTTGATCGCCGATCGCTTTATGGATAAGCACCGCCACGACGGACGAGTCCACGCCGCCGGACAGCGCACACAGAACCTTTTTGTCGCCGACTTCTTTACGAATGTCAGCCACCATATCGTCGATGAACGAACCCATCGTCCAGTCGCCGCGGCATCCGCACACTTCGAACAAGAAGTTGCCGATCATATCGTTACCGTGGACGGAGTGTCGTACTTCCGGATGGAACTGTACCGCGTAGAAATGGCGAGACGCATCGCTCATTGCCGCAACCGGAGCATGCTCCGTGCTGGCGTCGATGCGGAAGCCTTGCGGCAGTTCGGTTACGTGGTCGCCATGACTCATCCATACCGTCTGACGGCGGTCGAGCTTCTTCGCCAGATCGGCGCCTTCGATGAAATCGATGTCCGACTTGCCGTATTCGCGCTTGTGCGCCGGTTCGACTTTACCGCCTAGCTGATGCGTAATGAGTTGCATGCCGTAGCATATACCGAAGATCGGAACACCAAGGTCATAGATCGCCGGATCGACTTGAGGCGCCCCTTCCGCGTACACGCTTGCCGGACCGCCGGAAAATACAATCCCTTTCGGCTGCAGCGCGCGGATTCTGTCAATCGAGACGTTAAACGGCAACAGTTCGCTGTACACGCCCAAATCGCGAATACGGCGAGCGATCAATTGGTTGTACTGACCGCCAAAATCGAGTACGACGATCATTTCATGCTGATTCGTAGTCACTTGTAAACCGAGCCTCCTGAAATCAATTGAAGTAATTATAGCTTTGCGGCTTCGACAGCGTCAAGGCGCGGAGCGGACGGTTGGAGGACGTCGGATGTAACAGGGTCGGTCATGTTCAGCTTGCGGTCCGTCGGCAAGAAGGCGGCAAGCAGACCGATCAGCGGAAGGAACGCGCTCAGCTTGATGACGAAGCCGATGCTTGTCGCGTCCGCCAAAGCGCCGAGCACGACCGAGCCAATGCCTCCGAGACCGAAAGCCAAGCCAAAAAAAAGTCCCGCAACCGTCCCGACCATGCCCGGCAACAGCTCTTGTGCATAAACAACAATAACCGAGAAGCCCGACAGCAAAATAAAACCGATACACACGCACAAAACAGCAGTCCAGAACAAGTTTGCGTAAGGGAGAAGCAGCGAGAACGGCGCGGTGCCAAGAATCGAAAACCAGATCATATTTCGCCTGCCGAAGCGATCCGCCAGCGGACCGCCCATGAACGTTCCGACTGCACCGGCAGCGAGCAACGCGAATATATACACTTGCGCCCGTTCGGTCGTGACGTGATGATGATCGATCAAATAAAACGCGAAATAGCCGGACATGCTCGCCATATAGACGAACTTGGAGAAGAGCATCATGATCAGGATGGCAACCGAGTATACGATTGTTTTTCTCGGCAACGGTTTGCGGGCAACTGCCGTCTTCTTCTTAGCCGCTTGTCGCGACAAATAATTTTTGTACCATTTGGCAACGTAGATTTGCACAACAAATGCGGCAGCGGCGGCGATCGTGAACCAGATAATACCCGCTTGGCCGAACGGAACGAAGATCAGCGCAGTGAACACCGGGGCGAGCGCCTGACCGATATTGCCTCCAGTCTGGAAAATCGACTGCGCCAGGCCGCGACGCTGCCCTCCCGCCATATGGGCGACGCGTGACGATTCCGGGTGCAACACCGCGGAGCCGAGCCCGATTAACACAACCGACAAAATAACAATACCGTAATTGTCCGCATATGCGAGTATCGCCATTCCGATCAACGAGAACAACACGCCTACGGGCAGCAAGTACGGCATCGGTTTCTTGTCGGTGTAGAAGCCGATAAGCGGCTGGAACAACGATGCTGTCACGTTCACGGTGAAGGCAATCCACCCGATCTGCGCGAAACTCAGTTTCATCGATTCTTGAAGGATCGGGAAGATGGCAGGGATGACGGATTGCACGGAATCATTCAACAAGTGCACGAGGCTGATAGAAAAAAGAATCGAATAAACGGTCGTCATCTGTTTGACGGCGGCCGATTGTGTGTCATGGTCAGTCATATAGCATTCATCCTTTCATCTTATCATCTGATGTTTATAATTAGGGAAAGACACATGCGATTGTGCTATGCGCCCATCCTCTTGTTGTAGGAACGTTATTTCATCAAACTTTTCAGTTGCTTCACCGTACCGTCCAAATTGCCGAGCGTCCAGTGGACCGCTTCTTCCACGTCCCCTGCCTTGATCGCTTCGTACATCTTTTCGTGGAAAATGACATGAGGATCGTGCGCCTCCTGGTCCGCCGCCAAATGGGACAACGTCTCGCGCAAAACGGTGGAGAACGTCCGGTACATGTCGACCGCTACGTTGTTTTTACTAGCCGCGGCGACTGCGTTATGGAAATCGACATCGGCGTTTAAGTAATCTGCCGTATCTCCCCTGGCTAAGGCGTCTGCGCGGCGATCGAGATGGTGTCTCATCGCTGCCAGATCCTGCTCGTCGCGCCGCTCCGCAGCAAGTCGAGAAATTTCCACTTCGAGCATTTTGCGAACTTCGTATACTTCCATCATTTCCGCTCTTCTCAGCCGATTGACAAGAGGTTCCTGGATAACAGGGGCCGATGGAAGGAAAGTGCCGAACCCTTGCTTCTTCTCGAGCAAGCCGGCATGCACAAGCACGCGCACCGCTTCGCGAATCGTTGACCGTCCGACGCCGAATTGCGTCATCAGTTCGGGTTCCGTCGGAATTTTGTCGCCGGGCTTGAGTCCGCCGTTTACGATCGTATCCTGCAATTGCGCTACGACGTCATCAACAAGCTTCGTGCGCTTCAACGTCTGGAAAGACACTTTCGGAGCCGGAGTTCCATTCGCTCTCGAATTCATCTGATCATCTCCTGATTGGCATTATAACATGACTCAAGCATTATCCGCCAGCGCCCGCTTCACCTCTTCCACATGCCCTTTAACCCTTAGATTCCGCCACTCCTTAATAAGCAATCCGTTCTCATCGATCAGGAAAGTCGAGCGAACGATTCCCATGTACTTCCTGCCGTACAATTGTTTCTCTTGCCAGACGCCGTACAAGTCGCATACTTTATGTTCGGTGTCGGCTAGCAGCGGAAATGGCAGCTCATATTTCTTGGCGAACTTGTCGTGGGACTTCAGGTCGTTCGCGCTAATGCCTAGTACGACAGTGTTTGCCGTCCCGAGAGCCACGCTCGCATCGCGAAAATCGCACGATTGCTGCGTACAGGCAGGGGTCATATCGTTTGGGTAGAAGTAGAGGACCACTCTTTTGCCCAGATAATCGCTCAGACGCACCGTGCCGCCGCTCGCGTTCGTCGCGGGAAGCTCGAAGTCGGGGGCAGGGCGGCCGATTTGTACAATAGTCATGCTGCTTGCTCCTTTAGACGAAAGAATCCCCCTTAGCTTAACATAGCCAGGGGGCACGTCTCAAAACGCGATTATCGGAACAACGGCGCTACGGCCGGATAAAACCGTTTGTATTTCTGGAATTGACGATTGTAATAGTCGCCGAGCGCATCGTTCGGCGTATACGTCTTCGCTCTCTGGCTTGCCCGGGTCGCGCGGGCGATCGTCTCGTAGCTGTCGCCCCAGCCGACGTGGCGGAAACCTAATGCCGCCGCCCCGAGCGAAGGCAGAAATTGCGAGTCTTCCGGCACGGCCAATTCGACCTGCAGCACATCGGCGATGATCTGGCACCAGCCCGCGCTTTTCGCGCCGCCGCCGATCAGCGTCATCCGCCCGCCCCCTTTGACGACCATAAGCTCGAGCACTTCGCGCATCGCGAACGCGACGCCTTCGAGCACGGCTGTCGCCATCTCCGCTCTCGTCGTCGATGGCTTCAACCCGATGAAGCAGCCTGAAGCGTCGGCATCCAGCACAGGGCAACGCTCTCCGTTCAAGTACGGCAAAAACAACGTTTCATGGCGCCCGCGTTCCGTGCTCGCCAGCATCTGCTCGAATTGCCGATAGGCGAGCGCATCGTTCGGCTGCCCTCCGCCGCCTGCGCCGAACGCGGACATCGCCCACTGGTGCGCATTGCCGGCGTTGGCGAGCGGAGCGATCGCAATCTGCCGGCCGTCTTCCACGTACGACAGATTAAACGCGCCGCTCTGCACGTCCATATAGCCGGACGATACGGCGGCTACCCAGCCTGTCGTACCAATGTAGGCGTACACGTCGCCTTCCTCGCGAGCGCCCGCGCCGAGCGTCGCCGACCCGGCGTCGCCGATGCCGCAGACGACCAATGTGCCTTCCGCGAAGCCGGTGTCGGCTGCGGATCGCGCCGTTACCGTACCGACGACTTCGTCCGCAGGAACGATCGGCGGCATCTGCCCCAAATCCACGCCGTAGCGATCGAACCAGTCCGCGACCCACTCCCGTTTGTGAATGTCCATACAGCCCGCCGTCGCGGCGGACGTCGGATCGGTCGCGCACTTGCCGGTCAGCTTAGCGATCACATAATCTTTGGAACTGATCAGGAAACTTAACGTCCGGCCGAACGTGTCCGGCTCGTTGTCCCGCAGCCACATCATCTTCGGGAATGTCAGCGTGCCGTCCATATGATTCGCTGTCAGCCGATGGATCGTCTCGTTGCCTATGTCCGCAATCAATCGCTCGGACTGCGCGGCCGCGCGCCCGTCGGAATACAGAATCGCCGGACGAAGCGGTGACGAGTTTTCTCCGATCGGGATGCAATCCTGCATCTGCCCGCTGAATGCGAGCAAGGCGATGGACGCCGGCTTAATGCCGACCTCGAACCACGCTGCGGCGATTTGCCGCACCGCGCCGTACCAGCTTTCCGGGTCTTGCTCGATGAAGTCTCCATTCCGAATGAGCGACAGCGCCACATTTTTCTCGAAAAAAATGCCCGCATGTTCATCGACGAGCACGCCCTTCACGTTGGTCGTGCCGATATCGAACGAAGCGATGTATTTCATCGGCTTCCTCCTTCTTCAGAAGCGACTCTCGTCTGCAGCTTCATCTCCGCGACGAGACGGTACAAATAATCTTTCTCCCTGTTCTCGCTGCGGCTGACGAGCGCCGATCCGACGACGGCCCCGTCGAAGCCGCCTCGCACCGCGCTGCCAACCCGCTGCGGCGAACGCAGCCCGAAGCCGGCGACAAGCATCCCTTCCGGCAAATGCGGGCGAATCCGCTCGCACAGCACCGATAAATCTTCGATTCGCGCCATCGGGTCGCCGGTCGTTCCGGCGTACGACTGGGCGTAAATAATCGTCGCGCCGTCGCACACGGCAACGATGTCCTGTTCATGCATCGCGCTGTTGATGAATCGGATCACATCGACGCCCGACGCCGCAACTTCCCGTTGCAGTCCGATCTGCTCTTCCAATGTGCAGTCCGGCAGGACGAGAGCGTCGATCAGCTGCTCCGCGATCAGTTCGCGATATAAGCCGTTGTCGACGAGTTCGCTCTTGTACCCCATCGCCCAGATCGGACGTAACACTTCGCGTCGGACGGTGCGCCACAACGCGAACAGCGCTTCCTTTTCCCCCATACCCGCTTCCTCGGCGCGCGCATGAGCGCGCTTGATCACTTCCCCGTCCACGAACGGGTCGCGGCTCGGGACGCCAAGCTCGATAATGTCGATTCCCGCCTCCGCGCTCTCTTGAATCATCTCGAACGACTCCCCGGCGTTAGGGTCGCCCGCGACCAAGTAACCGATCAGCAACGCTTCCACTCTGCCTCTGGCATCGAGGAAAGCGCCCGCGTTCAGCGGGCTGTGCAGCTTGACACTCATCCGTTGCCACGTCCGAACTTCTGCATCAGAACCGCCGCGATGACGATGCAGCCGGTAATGACGTCCTGCATAAATGTCGGTACTTCCAGAATCGTCAAGCCATTCGCCAGAATGCCGATGATCGCCGCGCCGACGAAAGTGCCCCAGATGTTCGGCACGCCTTCCTTAAACGATGTCATACCGAGGAACGCAGCCGCATACGCCGACAGGAACAGACCGTCGCCGCCCGTCGGATGTGCGGAACCGAGACGCGACGCCATCAGAATGCCGGTGACGGCAGCGAGTACGCCGCAGAGCGCGAACGCCAAATTTTTGTTCAACGGGACACGGACGCCGGCTACGCGGGAAGCCGATTCGTTGCCTCCGATCGCATACAACTTGCGGCCGAACGCCGTATGCGACATGACGTACCAGAACAGCAAAGTAACGAGCAGCATAATGAACGAGAGGATCGGAATGCCGGCCCATTCGGTTTGCCCGAGGTAGCGGAAGCCGTCCGGAATGTTCTCGAACACGGTCGCTCCGCCTGTCAGCTTGAAATTCAAGCCGCCCAGAATCGTGCCGATCGCCAGCGTCGTAATAAACGAAAGCACACGGAACCGGGTAACGATCCAGCCGCTCACGAAACCGATCACGAACGCAGCCGCCATCGGCGCCAGAAAAGCGAGCCAGATCGGATAACCCGCAACTGCCATTTTGGCGGCGAACACGCCGCCGAAGCTGGCCATCGCGCCGACCGACAAGTCGAATTCCCCGACAGCCATGACAAGCGTTGCTCCCAAGCCGATAATGACGAGGAACGAGATTTGACGGCTAATATTGATCGCGTTGTCGATCGTCGCGAACGAATCCGGACTCATAATAGAGAAAACGAGCACAATGAGCAGGCCGGCCAGCACCGTACCGTAAGTCCGCAAAATTTTGACATAAGAAAGGCCGCTTATCGTTTTCGCGCCCGCGTTGGCATTAACCATGAAGTTCACTTCCTTTTCCATGACTGTAGCAATAACCGAGCACTTGCTCGGAAGTTAAATTGTCGTTGTCGAGTTCGGCAACGATGCGGCTGTCGTGCAGCACGTAAATCCGATCGGCGATGTCCAGTACTTCCTGCAAATCCGACGAGACGAATAGCACGCCTCCGCCGCCTTCCGCCTGTGTTTTCAGCAGCCGGTGAATTTCTTCGCGCGTCATGACGTCAACCGCTTGCGTCGGCTCGTCGCACAGAAACAGAACGGGAGATGACAGCAGCGCCTTGGCGAATACGACCTTCTGCTGGTTGCCGCCGCTTAACTGCCCGACGCTTTGCTCTGCGCCGGTCGCCTTGACGTTCAATTCGCGCATCCGCGTATCGACTTCTTGCCGCTCCGCTTTCGTGCGAAGCTTCCAGCCGCCCGAGAATCGCTTGAGCACCGGCAACGTCATATTTTCCCGAATCGTCATCCCCAGCACGAGCGCATCGCGTTTCCGCTCTTCCGGGATAAGCACGACGCCGTTCGCCAGCGACCGTTCGGGAGACAACCGCGTTTCCGTCCGCCCGGCGACTTTGATCTTACCGCCGACCGGGCGGCGCAGGCCGTAGATCGTCTCGAGAAGCTCCGTCCGTCCGGCGCCGGCGAGACCGAACATGCCGACGATTTCTCCTTTTCTCACGTTAAGCGCAACGTTCTTCACTTTGCCGTCCGCCGTGGACAACCCTTCCACCTCGAGCGCGAACTCTCCCGTCGCCTTCTGCTTCGCTTCGCGCCCGCTTTGCCGCACATCCGCATTGCTCATCAGGCGAACGAGCTGCTCCTTCGTCGTTGTCTTGCCCGGAACAGTGTCTACCCGCCGACCGTTACGGAACACCGTAATCCGATCCGACAAACGGAAAATTTCATCCAGCCGATGCGATACGTACAGGATCGCTGTTCCTTGCGCAGTCAGCCTGCCGATCAAGGCGAACAGTTTCTCCGCCTCTTGATCGGTAAGCGATGCCGTAGGTTCGTCCAGAATAAGCAACTGGCATTCCAGCATCATCGCGCGAAGAATTTCGAGCATCGTTTTCTCCGGGGGCGACATGTCTGCGGCCGTCTTGTTTAAGTCGAGCTCGACGCCGAATTCCGTCCGCAACCGCTCGGCTCGCTCCCGCATCGCCTTCCAGTCCACGCCGATGCGCGATTTGTTGGACGGGTACGGCAACCCGACGAACAAATTCTCATAACCGGTGAACGACGGCACAAGATGCCGATCCTGATGGACAACGTTAATGCCGATCGCCCGGGATGACACCGGATCGGTAATCGTCACCTTCTGCCCTTTCCAGTAAATCGTTCCCGCATCCAACCGGTACACGCCCGTCAGTATTTTGATAAACGTAGACTTGCCCGCCCCGTTCTCCCCGACGAGAGCGTGAACTTCCCCCGGCGCGATATCGAAGCTTACGTCCGCAAGCGCGTAATGTTGCCCGAATACTTTGTCCAGTCCTTCGACTTTCAAAAGGGTCACTCGCAAACCCTCCTTACCGTTAGTTTCAAGCTGTGTTCATGCAGCTGCGCATTCGATATTATAAGTTGTGGCAAGAAAAGCGGCCGAAGCCGCTTTCCCGTTGCCGTTATTGCGCGTTTTCTTTCGTGATCAGCGTAGCCGGCGCATACAGCTCCGTGCCTTCCGCCGCTTTGCCTTGGAACGTGAGATCGATTTGTTTCGCGACGATTTCCGTCATGCCCGTGAAGTTCTGCTTCACCGTAGCGACGAGCGGAGAGCCTTTTTTAATCATGTCTACCGCTTGGCTGTTGCCGTCGATGCCCGTCACGATGATGTCTTTGCGCCCTGCGGCTTCGATCGCCTGAGCCGCGCCGATTGCCGGTTCATCCCAGCCGGCCCATACGGCCGTAATCGAGCCTTCGGCTTTGTTCGACAACAGAATGCTTTCCATTTGCTTGCGGGAGTTCTCGATCGGGCCCGGTACGACAACTTGCTGCTCGGTCACTTTCGTAATGCCCGCATTGTCTTTCAGCATTTCGTCCAATTGCAGCGTGCGGGCGAGAACGCCCGGATGAGGTCGGTAAGTCAGCACGACCACTTTGCCGTTGGCGCCGATCTTCTCGAACAAATATTCGGAAATCATTTTCGACATCGCTTTGTTGTCGCTCGTCGCGTTCGTGACCATGCCGTCGATGTAACCGGAGTCGCAGCCAAATACCGGAATATTTTTCTCTTTGGCGCGCTGAATTTGGCTCTTCAGTTGGTTCGGATCGGTGCTTACAAGCACGATCGCGTCGGTTTTGGAGGAAATAACGTCTTCCATCCTGCTGGCGAGCTGACCGATGTCGCTTTTCGTGTCGATGACGTTCGTCTTCCAACCATTATCCGCCGCCAGTTTCTTTAATGACTCTACCATCTCGTTCGTCGTGACCGACGACAAGTACGGCGTCATAATCGATATCGTCTTGGAACCGCTGTTCTTGGAACTTCCGCAAGCCGTCAAGCCGATTAACAATAAAAGCGCTGTCAAAATCATGATCCCTTTTTTCATATCCGTTTGTTGCCTCCTCAAGTTTGGTTTTATTAGGGGATAAGCGCATCCGCCCGTTATGACGGGTACGGATGCGTGCGATGCCATTCCAATATTTGTTGCGCCGTGTCCATATCCGTCACGAGCACGTCCATGCATTTGCCCCGCAGCGCCGCGACGATCGCTTCTACCTTCTCCGGGCCGCTCGCGACAGCAACGACGTTCGGAATCGCCCGAATCTCGTCAATCGTCAGCCCGATCATTCGCCTCTCGGCATCGTATGAAATCCGCTCTCCGTTCTCGTTAAGAAACGATGTGCAGATGTTCGACACCGCACCCTTCTTGCGCACATCCGCCAGATCGACGTCGCTGAAGTAACCCGAACGAACGATCGTCGCCTGCTCCGACACTTGGCCGATCCCGACAAGCGCGAGCGTGACCTTCCTGGCCGCGTTCAGCACGTCCGCAATTTCCGCCTCTCCGAGAAAAAAATCTCTGGCCGTCGGCGATGCGACAACCGCCGGAGCGTTCAGTAACAGATGGCGGGCTTTCAATCGTTCCGCGAATACTCTTGCGTTGGAATTCGCGTGCCACGCTCCACCGTCGGAGCCGAATCCGCCGATCATCGGGACGAACTGCACATCTTTCCTGCCGATAAAATGAATTTCGCTGCCGACAGCCGCAATTGCGCGTCCCGCCATAATGCCGACGACTTCCCTGTCTTTAATCGCGCTCTCCAGCAAAGCGGAAGCGGCTCGCGCCACATGCAGGTCGATCACTTGCCGATCCGCGTTCTCCACATGTACGACGATGACGTCGTGTATGCCGAACGTCTCTGCGATCGCTCTCTCGTACGCTTGCTCTTCCGAATACGGATTGCGAATATTAATTTGCACGATGCCTTCCGACTTGGCGGCAGCGAGCATTCTGCTAATCTGCGGGCGGGATATACCGAGACGTGCGGCAATTTCCTGCTGATTAAGACCATCCATGTAGTATAGCGTACTCACTTTTACGAGCAATCTCTTCTTCTCTTGCCCTGCATCCATCACAATGTTCCAATCCCTCCTTTGAACATTTGTTCTTAGGTGAATTTTTGTTCTTAATTGCATCTTACACGATTTTGTAAAGGCTTTCAAGAACAAAATTTCGTTGTTGATCAAAATTTCATTCATTTTATGTTTGGACCTTCCTATTTTTGAGGGCGGTGGCTTACGCGGGGATTGGCGGAGGTTGGCGGGATGGGGAAACTAGCGGAGTTGGCGGGATGGGGAGTAGTGGCGCGAGCGGCGTGGGGAAACGTTATTTCGGCGGAACGCGCGAGTCCGCGGATGTTAGTGTTCCCGGAGAACGTTACTTCGACGGAACGCGCGAGTCCGCGGATGTTAGTGTTCCCGGAGAACGTTACTCCGACGGAACGCGCGGGTCCGCGGATGTTAGTGTTCCGGGAGAACGTTACTTCGGCGGAACGGGCGGGTCCGCGGATGTTAGTGTTCCGGGAGAACGTTACTTCGGCGGAACGCGCGAGTCCGCGGATGTTAGTGTTCCGGTAGAACGTTATTTCGGCGGAACGCGCGGGGCTGCGGATGTTAGTGTTCCCGGAGAACGTTACTCCGACGGAACGCGCGGGTCTGCGACTTCGATCGACCGGGCCGCGTCCACAATGCCTTTATTTCAAAAGTACCGCTTCCCACCTAACTCCCCGCGCCGCGATAACGCCGTACGCCGTAGTTCCAGAACAGCAGCGCGAGCGAGAGGACGACGATGCCGACGACCGGCGTCAGCCATGCCAACCACCATTGGTCGAGCCTCCCCAGGAAAAACGATGCCGGATAAACGCCGACGAATGCGAAAGGGAGCAGCCACGTCAACAGGAAACGGATCGCGTGGTTATAGATTTCCACCGGGTACCGGCCGTAGTTCTGAATGTTGAAGATTAGCGGCACGAGTCCCGTCGGAGCGTCCGAGAAAAAGGAGATCGCAGCGAGTGACGCGTAAATGCCCAAGTAGATGCAAAGAGAGCCGAGCACCATAACGATCAGCGCAAGCGGATCGTACCAGTGGAACGGCAGGTCGAGCGTCGCCCACGATGAGATCATGATAACGAGACCGACGAGCGCGCCGACGAGCGACGGCGGGTCCATGTTCTCAAGCATGACCTGGGACAGAGAATGCGCCGGACGGGTCAGGACTCGGTCCATTTCCCCTTTCACAATGTAGCGTTCGCTAAAATTCCATGCGCTGAAGAACGTGGAGAATAGACCGAAAGCGATCATGAAGTAGCCATATACGAACACGACTTCCGGCTCGCTCCAATCGCCGAGCGACGGCGTATGCATGAATACGATAAAAATAAACACAAGGTTAAGCCCGTTAAACATCAAGTCGGACAGCACTTCGATCCAGAAATCGGCGCGGTACGACAGCTTTGTTTTCATATAATTGGCCAGATAATCGCGGTACAGCCCAAGCATAAACGTGAATCGGCTCATCATCCGCTCAACCTCCTTGCACGAACAGCCGGCGACGCGCCGACCGCCAGACGAGCATAATCGGCACGAGCAAAACGACCGTCCATACGACTTGCACAAGCAACGCGTTCCAGACGTCATCTCCCGTGATTCGTCCCGTGAATACGGAACCCGGCAAATACGTAATCGCTTGAAACGGCAGCCAGTTCATAACGGAAATCGCCCATCCGGGGAAAAACGCTATCGGAACGACAACGCCGGAGAGCAGATCGACGAGCACCCTTTTCATCGACATCAGCCCTTGGTTGTTCTCGAAGAAAAAAGCGCCGAGTCCGGTCAAAATGTTAATCTGCGAATTGATTAGAAAACTAAACCAGATCATGACGAAAAACACAATCCATACTTTCGGGTCGGTCGGCAGTTCCAACGGGAAAATGAACGATACGATAATCATTCCTGGCACCATAAACAATCCGAGACGGAACAGCCCTTCTCCGAAGCCTTGCATCATCTTAACGAGCAAATACGAATATGGCCGAATAATCTGGATCGACACACTGCCGTCTACGATCTCATTGGAAATTTCGCGGTCCAGGTTATTAAAGTAAAAAGCGCGTGCCATCCAAGCCACGGCGACGTAAGTGGACATCTGAATGACCGTAAACCCTTGCAGCGTCTCGGCGTTACCATAAATCGCTTTCCATAGGAAATAATAAGCACCGATGTTAATGGCATAAATAATAATGCCGCTATAATAGTTCACGCGATAAGCGAGCATCATGAGAAAACGGATGCGGACGAAGTCCAAATATGCGCTGATCATGACTTGTCAGCCCCCGATGCGGCTAACGCCGGAGCAGCGTCCGTCAAAGCGGACAAGTCCTTCGGCGCATCCGCGCTGCCGGACCGATAAATTTCCCGTACGATCTCGTCCGTGTTCGTCTCGAAAATTTTGATATCGCTGATGTCCATGTTCGCCTGCCCGACAACGCGCGATAGCACCTCGGATACGTTCATCTCGCGAGGGAACCACACCTTGGCCGTCAATTCGTTCTCAAGCGTCCAACGGACGTCGAGCCCTGAAGTCAAAGAGGACACGTCCAGCTGGGAGACCGGATCGTTGAATTGAAACTGAATCTCGCGGCCTTTGCCCCAGCGCGCTTTGAGCTCTTCGAGCCCCCCGTCGTAGATGATGCGGCCGTCGTCCAGCATAATGACGCGCGAACACAATGCTTCAATATCTTGCAGATCATGCGTCGTCAACAAAATGGTCGTTCCTTGCTCGCGGTTAAGCCGCTTCAGGAACTCGCGGATTTCCGTCTTCACGACAATATCAAGTCCAATCGTCGGCTCGTCCAGAAACAAAATCGACGGATTATGCAGAAGCGCTGCGACAAGCTCGCATCTCATCCGCTGACCGAGACTGAGTTTGCGAACCGGGCGATTGAGCAGCTCCTGGAGCTGCAGCGTCTCCACAAGTTCGTCCAGCCGTCTTTGGAAGTCAGTCTCGCCGACTCGATACACTTTGCGTAGCAGCCTGAACGATTCGATAACGCCGATATCCCACCAAAGCTGACTGCGTTGGCCGAATACGACGCCGATGCCGTGAACGAACTTCTCTCGGTCTTTATAGGGAACGAATCCGTTTACGAGCAGCTTGCCGGACGTCGGCACGAGAATGCCGGTGAGCATCTTGATCGTCGTAGACTTGCCCGCACCATTTTCACCGATGTATCCGCAAATTTCGCCTTGCGGAATTTGAAAGCTGATATCTTTGACCGCGGTCACTTCGGTATGCTCTCGCTTAAACAAATCTTTGAGCGCGCCCGACAGACCTTCACGGTTTTTCTGCACGCGGAATTGCTTTCTCAGCTCATTCACGTCGATCGCTAACATATTGCCTCCTTATGCGCCCCGGAGAGCGATGGCGATTAACAGGATTAAATTTCCTTAACTTGCTTATCCGTTCGCCGAAACTTTATAATTTTAACATATATCGCAATCGGAGAGGACATATTCAATGCGCAGAAAGTGGAAAGTTACGCTCTATACCGCGCTCGCGACGCTCGTGCTTGTCATCGGCTTCGTGGCATGGAAAGTTTACGCAACCTACGACGAGATGGACAACATCTCCAAACCGAAAGACGAATCCCGCTTCGGCCAGTTCGAAGAGAAACCCGAGTACAAGCCGCCGGAATGGGAAGGCTCCGAGCGCGTCAACGTCCTGCTCATGGGCGGGGATGAACGGGGATTACGCAAAGGCGAGGTCGCCCGTTCCGACTCGATGCTTGTTGTGTCGTTCGACCCGGCGAGTAAGAAGATCCACCTGTTTTCCGTGCTACGCGACACGTACGTCGACATTCCGGGTCATAAGTCGAACCGGGTGAACACCGCGATTACGTTCGGCGGCCCCGAGCTCGCCATGAAGACGATCGGTAATATGACCGGTCTCGACATCCAATATTATGTTTACGTCGATTTTCAAGGATTCATCAAACTCGTGGATGCGCTGGGCGGCATCGACTTCTATGTCGAGAAGGACATGAAATATTCCGATGCAGCGGACGGCCACGTGTACGATATTGATTTGAAAAAAGGGCAGCAGCATCTCGACGGCGAACATGCGCTCCAGTATGTGCGCTTCCGCCATGACAAAATGTCGGACTTCACCCGGACGGAGCGCCAGCGCGATTTCCTGAAGGCGGTTGCGAACAAGCTGCAAACCGGCTGGAACTTGATCAAGCTGCCGGACATTTTGGGAGAAGTGACGCCGTTCATGGAGTCTAACATGTCTGCCATGGATATGCTTAAGCTTGCCAGCCTCGGCTACAAATCGCATCAAGCCGGCTCCGTTCAGCTACCGCCGATGGAACTGCTCGAAGATCGGGATGTGGGCGGCTCCTCCGTGCTCGGTATTCGCAACGAAGACGCGCTTAAAGGTTATGTGCAGGAAACGCTCGGCAAGGACGACACCTTGCCGGAGGCGTCCTCTTCTCCTTCGGCTTCTTCGGCGAACACTTCATCCGGAGGGACGAAATAAACATGACGACTTTGAACAGATCACGTTCCAACCGCTTGTACGAAGAAGCGCAGCAGCATATCGTTGGCGGGGTGAACAGCCCTTCGCGCTCCTTCAAGGCGGTCGGAGGCGGAGCGCCCGTGTTTATGGAGAGAGGCGAAGGCGCTTATTTCTGGGACGTTGACGGCAACCGTTACCTCGACTATCTGGCAGCTTTCGGACCGATTATTACGGGACATGCTCACCCGCATGTCACTGAAGCGATTGTACGCGCTGCGCAGACCGGCACACTGTACGGAACAGCGACGGAACACGAAATCCGGCTCGCTGCCATGCTGAAGGAAGCCATTCCTTCCATGGACAAAGTACGGTTCGTCAATTCCGGTACGGAAGCGGTCATGACGACGATCCGCGCCGCTCGAGCCTTCACCGGTCGCAACAAAATCATCAAATTCGCCGGCTGCTACCATGGTCACGCCGACCTCGTGCTCGTTGCGGCAGGCTCCGGCCCTTCGACACTCGGCATTCCGGACAGCGCGGGTATCCCGCCGAGCATTGCGAGTGAAGTGATTACGGTGCCGTTTAACGAGCTGGACGGTCTTAAGCAAGCACTCGAACGTTGGGGCGACCAAATCGCCGCCGTCATGGTCGAGCCGATCGTAGGCAACTTCGGAATGGTCATGCCGAAGCCCGGGTTCCTGGAAGGGCTGTGCAAGCTTGCCCGGGACAATGGGTCGCTCGTCATCTATGACGAGGTGATCAGTGCATTCCGCTTCCACTACGGCTCGACGCAGACGTTGCCGTTGTTCCCCGACCATGACGCGATTCGCCCCGACTTGACCGCCCTTGGCAAAATCATCGGAGGCGGATTGCCGGTTGGCGCATACGGCGGTCGAGCCGATATTATGGCAATGATTGCCCCGCTTGGCCCTGCCTATCAAGCTGGCACGATGGCGGGTAATCCGGCGTCCATGCTCGCGGGCATCGCCTGCCTAGAAGTGCTGCGCGAACCCGGCGTATACGATCGGATGGAAGCGTTAGCTGCCCGGCTTGCGGACGGCTTAAAAGCTGCGGCCGACCGAAACGGCATTCCACTCACGGTAAACCGGATTCTCGGTGCGTTCTCAACCCATTTCTGCGACCATCCGGTAACGAACTACGAAGAAGCGCAAGGCTCGGACGGCGAAGCGTTCGGCCACTTCTTCCGCTTGATGCTCGAACGCGGCATCTATCTAGCTCCGTCCAAATATGAGGCGTGGTTCCTGACGACCGCCCATACGGACGTTGACATCGACAAGACGCTTGAAGCCGCGGAGCAATCATTTCGGGAAATGGCTCTTGATCAATAGCAATACAAAGAACCGCTCAAGGCGCATTTCACGCTTAAGCGGTTCTTTTTCCACATATATCCAAAATGTCGTGCGCGTTACTATTTAATCTCGCTTGATTCGTTCGAGTTCTTCGGCCGTAAGCCCGGTAAGGTTCACGATCGCGTCTGTATCCAGCCCTAGCGAAAGCATGTTAGCCACGATCTCACGTTTGCCTTCGAGCTTGCCTTCGAGCTTGCCTTCGAGTTTGCCTTCGAGCTTGCCTTTACGCTCCCCTTCCAGCCTGCCCTTCCGCTCAGCGGCTGAAAGTCCGCTGTTGTACTCGAGAATCGCGTCTTCCCTTGCTTCGTATAATCGTCGCGTCTCCTCATCGGCACTCAGCATACGCAATCGTTCCTCAGCCGATTTGATCGTCGCATCCATCTCCATCAACTCCTCCAATTGGCGTTTGGTCGTCTTATGTTCCAAAAACAACAGCCACCTGTGCAAAGGGTTATTGATATCCATTGCCGTTCTGCGAAATTTTGCGCATTCCAGAAAATGAATTTCGAATACATCGGTCAGCCGGTACGCACGAAACGTATCTTCATAGAGATGAAACGTCGTATGAAAAGCGTCGAGAGGGAGAAAGGCATAATCCAGGATATTAATTGCGATCGTCTTCTTCAACAGATCGTAATCAAGTCCCTCTTTAATCGAACCGGTGAACAGTCGGGCCAGATAATAAAGCGTTCGTTTCTCCATCGCATAGTCGCGTTTAAGCTGCACTTCCAGATCAATCTGCTCGCGATCCATCGTCTCGCATCTGACGTCAAGACGACCGACTTTGCCATCCAGCACTTCGGCTGTAAGCTCCGTGTTGTCGATGATCGTAACGTCGACGATCCTCTTGTTGTGCGACGGACGCAAAATCGCATTTAATAACTCGACCAAAAGTTGCTTGCTCTCATGTTCTCCGAACAGCCGCTTAAACAAATAATCGTTTTTCGGATTTAACCGACCTGCACTCATCGCGTTTCTCCCCTCATTATAACATCGCCGGCACAGGCCGCAAAACAACAAAAAGCCGCTGCATTCTCCGGCAAAAGAGAATGAGCGGCGCGTGCTTCGCGTCCAGTATACAGACTTATTCTATTGGTACTAGCATAGCATACTAGGGCGTGTCTGAATACTCGCTCAGGGGCATTTTTCACCGCCTTTTCGCCCCCTGCTTCGTCACTTTTGCTCGACGTACCTCCGGTACGCCTTTACAAAAGTTCCTTGGCTTATTTCACGTATTCAAACTCAATTCCGTCGTACTGGTCGGCCGCATCGCGGAAAACTTCGACAATACCGGAGTAACGCTCCTCATTCTCGGAATCCCCTATCCATCTAATGGTCAGCGGCGTCGGCAAATATCCCGTGACGCAGTCCCATAACGCGTCCAGATTACGGCCATACCATTCGGGCAATCCAAGTTCCCGCTTCAACCATTCATGGACGTCCGGCTCTTGATCCGCACTGGATTGCCTTAGTTCTACAACCGATCTCATTCACGAACACTGCCTTTCTCCGTAATATTCGTAAACGATCGATAGTGATCCGTCGACATGTAGATTAAACCGTCATTCGAATATAGAATCCGGTCCGCGCCGCGCGGTCCCTTCTTGTAATTGATGTCCGCCTCATACCATTGTCTGTTTTTCGCCTTGGGCAGCAGCCCTTCACGATTGCCAAATCGGTCTCCTCCGATACTCTTGCCGGGAGCTACCCGATCCAGATTACCTTCGGCAGGCACCCAACCGAGCTGTTCGGCTTCTTTCTTGGTAATGAAATTATCCGGCAGGCGATTGTACTCCCGAATGTAATCGGACACTTCCTTAAACCCGGTAAGCGGCGCCTGTTCCGCACTGGGAACCGCAGACGGGACAGCCGATGAGGCAACTGAGGAACTTTCCGCGGAAGGTGCCTCGACAATAGCCCCGCAGCCCGCCAGCAAAAGCGTCAGCAGAGCCAGCATGGCCGCCAGCGGTCCAAACCATGTGCGGCCCCTACCTAATGTTCTTATCATTACACGATGCACTGTATTCCCTCACTTCCAAACCCGAGTCATTGCGAGAAGTGTACCTAAGAGCACCGTTACGCGTCAACTTCCTCAAGAGCAACGCAAAAAAAGGAGCATTCTCCATAGTCGACTTTCTGACCACAGAAGAACGCTCCTGCCCTTTTCCATCATGCGATTATCCGATTTTCTTGTAAAGCGCGCTCAAATGATCAAGCATATCCTGCGTCATCCGCTCCAGATCGTAGGCAGGGGAGAAGCCCCATTCTTCCGCTGCGGCGGAACAATCGAGCGAATCCGGCCAGCTCTCGGCGATCGCCTGGCGAACCGGGTCTACCCGGTAATCAAGCGCGAAGCCCGGAATATGACGGCGAATGGCGGCCGCAACCGCTTCCGGATCGACGCTCATCGCCGTCACGTTAAACGCGTTGCGGTGGCGAAGACGGGCGGGATCCGCCTCCATCAATTGCACGATCGCATCGAGCGCGTCCGGCAAATACATCATATCGAGATAAGTACCCGCCGAGATGTAGGAAGTGTAACGCCCTTTCGTGACGGCTTCAACGTACATGTCGACGGCGTAGTCCGTTGTCCCTCCTCCCGGCGGAGCCGAGTAGGAGATGAGCCCTGGAAAGCGCAAACTCCGCGTATCGACGCCATACTTCTGATGGTAGTAGTCACAGAGCAGTTCGCCCGCCACCTTGCTTACGCCGTACATCGTCGTCGGACGCTGCACGGTGTCCTGCGGCGTATGCTCTTTCGGCGTACCCGGGCCGAAGGCGCCGATCGAGCTCGGCGAGAAGAATGCGCAGCCCAACTCGCGCGCGACTTCGAGCGCATTGCTCAGCCCGCCCATGTTCAAATTCCATGCCAGCAGCGGCTTCGCTTCTGCGGTAGCGGACAGGAGCGCCGCCAGATGCAAAATCGTATCCACGCCATGCCTCTTGGCGGCGTCCATCATTGCTTGGCCGTCCATGACGTCGAGCAGATCGAACGGACCCGAGCGCACCGCTTCATAATCGCCCGTGCGAATATCCGTCGCCAGCACCTGATCTGCGCCGTAACGGTTGCGAAGGTGGCTCACCAGCTCGGAACCGATCTGCCCGAGCGCGCCGGTAACGAGAATTTTTTCCATCCTGAATGTCCCCTCTCCCGATAACCAATGGCCCGACTATTAGATCAAGCCAAGCTCGCGGCCTACCCGCTCGTACGCAGCAAGCGCCTCGTCCAGCATCTCCGTCGTATGCGCCGCCGTCGGCATGTTGCGGATACGCCCCGTTCCTTTCGGCACGGTCGGAAATACGATCGCTTTCGCGTAGACGCCTTCCTCCATCAACCGTTTGCTGAACGTTTGCGTAAGCGTCTCGTCGCCGATAATGCATGGCGTAATCGGCGTTTCGCTCGCACCGATGTTAAATCCGAGCTTCTCCAATCCTTGCTTTAAATAATTCCCGTTCGCCCACAGGCGGTCCTGAAGCTCTGTGCTCCGCTCCAGAATCCCGATGGCCTCGAGGCACGCCCCGAGCACAGCCGGAGGAAGTGAAGTGGAGAACAGAAACGGTCGGCTCCTCACTTTCAGCCAATCGATCAATTCGCGACGACCGGCTACATATCCGCCGACGACGCCTATGGCCTTGGACAACGTCCCGATCTGAAAATCAATCCGGTCGGACAAACCGAAATGTTTGACCGTGCCGGCGCCGCCGCCAAGTACACCCGAGCCGTGAGCATCGTCGACGTACGTGATCAAGTCGAACTCTTCCGCAATCGCCGCTATTTCCGGCAGCTTCGCGATATCCCCGTCCATCGAGAACACGCCGTCCGTAATGACCATCACTTTGCCGTACGCGCCTGAGCGCACCGCCTCTTCGGCTTTGGCGCGCAGATCTTCCATGTCGGAGTGGCGGTAACGGATAATTTTCGCGCGGGACAATCGGCAGCCGTCGATGATGGAAGCGTGGTTCAACTCGTCGGACAATATCGCGTCGTTCTGATCCATAACAGCCGAGATGGCGGCCATATTGCAGTTAAAGCCCGACTGGTAAGCGATGGCCGCTTCCGTATGCTTGAACTCGGCCAGTTTCTCTTCCAACTGAACGTGCAAGTCGAACGTTCCGTTTATCGTCCTTACCGCTCCGGCTCCTGCACCGTATTTCTCGGTCGCCTTCACTGCTGCGGCGATCAGCCGTTCGTCGGTTGCCAACCCTAAGTAATTGTTTGAACTTAAGTTGATCCGTTCCGCGCCCCTGATCGAGATTCGCGGACCATTAGGCCCTTCCAGCGGGTCTATTTCGTTATACAAGCCTTTGCTTTTCAGTTCGGCTATGTTTTCCTTCAGAAATACGGACAGCAGCTTGCTTCCCACCGCCATCTCCTCCTCATGTCCATGTTATTCGAAATAACGCACAAAAGTTCAATATAACGCATTTACGTTATAGTATACACTTGTATGTTATAATGTAAATACCTAATTGAGCGAGGTTGATTCAAATGGAACAAATTCATATTCGGCTAGGCCAAAACTTGAAAGCGATTCGCAAGATGAGGGAACTCAGCCTTGATCAAATGTCGGAAATGACAGGGGTCAGCAAGGCGATGCTCGCCCAGATCGAAAGAGGAGAATCCAGCCCGTCGATCTCGACGATATGGAAAATCGCCAACGGACTGCGTCTGACGTTCTCCACCCTCATCCAGGAAACGAGGCCCGCCGTATCCGTCGTTCGCCAATCGGAAGTTCCGCCGCTCTCTTCCGAGGACGGCAAATTCCGTGCCTATCCGCTACATCCGTTCGACCCCCACCAGCATTTGGAAATTTACTCAGTAGAGATGGATCCGGAAAGCACGCATTGGTCAGACGCCCACAACGAAGGAGTAGAAGAGTTCTTGATCATCGCCGAAGGAACGTTGGAGCTTACGATCGGCGAAGAACAATATGTCCTCGGTCAAGGCGATTCGCTACGCTTCGCCGCAGATCGCACCCACCATTATCATAATGCGACAGACCGGATGATTCGTTACCATTCCCTCATTTATTACACGTAAATTTCACCTCTATAAGCCACTTATTGAGAAAAATTAATAAGCTCCCTCCGATCCGTGGAACGGACCTTAGGGAGCTTTCCATTTAACTTATATCATTGCTGCGATTATTTGGTCGCCGGAGCCGCGGCAGAATCGGAGGACTCGTCGACTTCCCACGGCGCTATGGCAACAATCGTTCCTTTCGCATCGATCAACCGTGGCGCCTTGCCGACCAACACTTTCGCCAGACCGCGATCGAATGCTTCGACTTCGTCAAACTTCGCCGGAATGACAATGTCGCCTTTACGATTAATAAAGCCGTATTTGCCGTCTTTCCCGAAAGACGCGAGACCGCCATGGAAATCTCCGACATCGTCATATGTCGTCGTAATGATCGTCTCGCCTTTGGCGTTCACGTAACCGAACCCTTCGTCAAGCTCTACCGCCGCGAGTCCTTCGCTGAACGAGTATGCTTGCGCGTATTGAGCGGGGATAACCAGCTTGCCAGTCGCGTTCACGAATCCGAACGAACCTTCGCCCTCTTCGCCTTCCGCTTGAACGAGTCCTAGCCCGTCGCTGAAATCCGAGACGTGTTGGTAGATCGCCGGAATAACGATTTTACCGGATCGATCGATATAGCCGTATTTCCCTTCGATCTGCACGCCGGCCAAGCCGCCGGAGAAATAAAACGCATCCTCGAATTGCGGCGCGATCGCCTCTTTGCCCGTTCGATCGATATATCCGAACAGATCTCCTTTGCGAACGAGGGCGAGGCCGCCCGAGAAGTCATACAGCTCGTCGTACGACGGGCTGATGACCGTCTTGCCGGTCACGTCGATGTAGTACTGCTTGCCGTCTTGCTCGACAAGCGCGAGCCCTTCGGAGAAATCGAATGCTTGCGAGAACTGCGGCGCGATCACTTCTTTGCCGGAGGCGTCGATATAACCGAATTTGCCTCCGACGCTTACGATAGCCAGCCCTCCGCTGAACTCATTCGCCTGATCGTACTTGGCTGCGATAACCGTCTCGCCGAACGTGTTTACATAACCTTGCTTACCGCCCTGGACAAAAGGATGAAGACGAGGAGAAAGCTCAAGCGCTGTCGGCGACCACGATACGCTTGCGCCGAATATGGCGGCGACGGCTCGAGCCGGAACGAGTAACGTTCCGTTTTGCACGACCGGGGCGGCGGCAAGCGGCTTGCGTGCCCCATTAATGACGGCAGATTTCGCGTTTGCGACGACAATCAGCTGGCGGTTGCCTTGTGCGAACGTCGCAGTTTTCGTCGTTTTGTTCCAATCCAGAGAAAGACCGAGCGCCGACGCTAACGTTGAAGCGCTGACGTAAGCTGTCCCCTGGAACAGCGTCGACGTCCCTCCCGGTTGAACGACGCCTTCTACGGTAATGCCTAAGCTAGCGCTTGCTGCTGATGCCGATGCTGCCGAACCGAAGCTGGCGATTTGCACTGCAGCCAACGCAGCCGCCGCAACCAGCAGCATTTTACGGATCGCCGGACGCTGAACAGATAATACGGAATAATCGAAATGTATCGTCATAGGGATGGTCTCCTTATTTCAAATAAATTTGATCGAATGTGCCTTTATCCGCGAAATGCTCTTTCTGTGCTTTATCCCAGCCGCCGAAATCCTTGATCGTGATCAAGTTCAGTTTCGGGAAGTTCTTCTCGAATTCTTTAGCGACTTTCGGATTGATCGGACGATAATAGTTTTGTGCCGCGATGCGCTGACCCGCTTCCGTATAGAGATAGTCGAGGTAAGCGGTGGCGACTTGGCGCGTATCGTGCTTGTTAACGTTTTTCGTAACGACGGCGACGGACGGCTCCGCCAAAATGCTCAGCGACGGTGTGACGATCTCGAATTTGTCCCCGTATTCTTTCTTGGACAAGTACGCTTCGTTCTCCCATGCGATCAACACGTCGCCAATGCCTTTTTCTACGAAAGTGTTCGTCGATCCGCGAGCGCCCGTGTCAAGAACCGGAACGTTCTGGTACAGCTTCTTTACGAACTCTTTCGCTTTGTCTTGGCTGTTGTTGTTATGTTTAAGCGCGTACCCCCATGCGGCGAGATAGTTCCAGCGAGCGCCACCTGATGTCTTCGGATTTGGCGTAATGACTTTGACGTCGGACTTGATCAGATCGTCCCAATCTTGAATATTTTTCGGGTTGCCTTTGCGGACGAGGAATACAATTGTCGATTTGTACGGAGCGCTGTTGTTGGCAAGACGGTTCTGCCAGCCTTTGGCGATTAACCCTTTCTGTTCGATCGCAGTTACGTCGTATTCAAGCGCCAACGTCACGACGTCCGCTTCCAAACCGTCGATGACAGAACGGGCTTGCGCGCCGGATCCGCCGTGCGATTGCTTAATCGTCACTTTCTGTCCCGTTTTCTTCTCCCAATACTTCGCGAATGCCACATTGTACGCCGCGTACAATTCACGGGTCGGGTCGTACGAAACGTTAAGCAGCGTTACGGATTTCTTTTCATTCTTCTTCGTTACGGCGCCGAACACCGTCGTAGCGGATAAAACAAATGCGAGTACGGCAAGCAACGTAATTCTGAGTGGATTTCTCATGCGAATAACTCCCCTTTTCATTGGATAAATGTTGAAAAGCAAGAGGCCCCGATTTCAAACGAACGCCGCGTCAAAAAGAATCTCGACACCGCGATCGCGAATTCGGGGCCTCCGGTTTACCGGTCGGCTCGATGGCACGATTTGGAATACACCCATCATATTCCACACTATTCCTAGTTGTCAACTATGATTTTGTCATTGACAACCGAATTGTCCCGTTGATACAATCGCCTCAATAAATCCAATAATTTCTATTGGAATTAAAATCAGATCCTTCCGAAGAAAAGGGGAACTATCCAATGACAAAGCGCAACCGCTCGCGCAAAGGCGCTATCGCAATCGCATTGATTACGCTTATCACGGCAACGACGCTCACTGCCTGCTCCGGGGGCGACAAAAACAAAAACGCCGAGGCGTCTGCGACGCCGGCGTCCGATTACAGCCAATCTTTATCGCTCGTTAATGCGGTATCCGACAACACGGCCGCATTATTTAAGGACATCGATGCCGGCTTCATTCAGGATTGGAAAAATCGCACCGGACAATCCATTACGATTCAGCAAGCCGCCGGTATCTCCTCCGCTCAGGAAGCGGCCATTATCGGCGGACAGCTCAAAGCGGACATCGCCACGCTCGGCGTAGGCATCGATATCGATGCCATTCAGGCAAAAGGTCTGGTCGGCGAAGGCTGGCAGCAACGTTACGACTACAATAGCTCGCCGTTCTCGACGGCAGTCGCGTTTGTCGTCCGCCCCGGCAACCCGAAAAACATCGCGACATGGGAAGACACCGTAAAACCGGACGTCGCTATCGTCACATCCAACCCCGCCACCGATTCCGACGCCCGTTGGTACTATGCGGCCCCATGGGCTTACTCGCTCGACAAGCAGCCCGACGATCAGAACGCGGCCAAAGCTTTCGTAACCAGCTTCCACAATCAAGTGGCCGTTCTGGCGGGCAACGACGCCGAAGCCGAGAAAGCGTTCCTCGCCGACGGCAAAGGTGACGTCTGGGTTACGACAGAAAGCCGAGCGTTATCGCTCGCGAACGGATCGGCGAAAGGCAAAATCGATGTCGTCGTTCCCGACGTCACGTTAGCCGTTGAACCGATCGTCTCGGTTATCGATTCCGTCGCGGACGCGAACGGCACCCGCGAAGCCGCCAACGCGTATGCTGATTTCCTGTTTACAGAAACAGCTCAGACGCTCGCCGCACAACATTACTTCCGTCCGCGGTTCGAGTCGGTAACGGAACAATTCGCCGATAGGTTCGCGGCCACAACGCTGCTGACCGTCGACGATAACTTGACCGGCTGGGAAGACCTGCAAGCGGCGCTATTCGCAGAGAGTGGATTGTTCGGTCAGCTTGCGAAGAAATGACGATGCGGGCAATCCGCTGCCTTTTCATAAGTGACGCCGTCAGGGAAGCTCATCCTGGCGGTTTTTATCATGGATACGAAAAAACGCTTGACAATAATCGGTAATTTTTATATATTTGTTTGCGCAAGCAATAATTTCAACGTGATCGGGAAAGGAGAACGTCACATGCTTCAAGTGTATCTTAAAGAATGCTTATATTTCACGGCTAATCGTCTAGGAAGAATCGTTAGCAGGATGGCGGAAGATGAATTCGCTTCGAGCGGAATGTCCCCGACCTCTGCCTTTTTACTTATGGCGGTGTTTGAGAAAGACGGAATTTCGCAAAAAGAACTAGGTCATATTTTACATCTCCAACCTTCTACGGTGACCCGACTTATTGAGAAACTCGTTGCCAAGAATCTGATCTACAATCGCGTTGAAGGCAGACTTTCGCTAATCTACGCAACCGACAAAGGCAAAGCGACGGAAGAAGTCATTAATGAATGCTGGAATAATCTTCGCAGAAGATACGTTGCAATACTCGGAGAAGAAGGTGACGCCCTCTCGTTTCGGATTGATGAGGCTAGCGATCGCTTAGAGAAACCCAATTGAGGAGTCTAATTTTATTTTCTAATAACATTTGCTTGCGCAAACAATTATAGGAGGTTTTCAACTATGGGAAATTTGTTATTCGGCTTAACTTTCGCTTCCGCGCTCGGCTCCGGTTTAATCGCAGGTATATTTTTCGCCTTCTCGACATTCGTAATGACAGCACTCTCCCGCCTACCGGCAGAGCAAGGAATCGTCGCCATGCAATCCATCAATTCCACCATACTCAGCACATTGTTTAGTTTTGTCTTTATGGGAACGGCTTTGGCATGCGTCGTACTTGCCATTGTATCCTACAAAAAATTGGGAACACCGAGCGCTGCTTATCTGCTTGCCGCAAGCTTGCTTTACTTCGTTGGGTCATTTCTCGTGACCGTCATCTTTAACGTTCCTCTCAATGACACGTTGGCTGCCGTTGCTCCCAACAGCGCCGCAGGGGCTCAACAATGGACACATTATCTTTCCAGTTGGGTCGCTTGGAATCACGTCCGGACGATCGCTTCGCTCGCCTCTTTGGCTTTCTTCATAGTCGCTCTTCGAAAATGGGGAAATTGAGCAAATAGACCGACTAGACCTTGCCTTCTCTTAATGCACTAACTGCTTTCACAATGCGCTTCTGCCGGGTTTCAGCCGTCTTGGCCTCTTCGATCGAAAGAACGATCCGCCGCCTATTACTATAGGACAGTCCTTCGAAAAATTGCTTTGCCTCAGGATCAAGGTCAAGCTCGCTCGAGAAGTCGGAAGGAACCGTCAACTCACGCGGCTCGTTATCCAGTTCAATATCGACTTCCACTTCGTCGCCGGCCGCTACACCGGCGGCCAATCGATTTTCCGCGCTGAGCGGAATCATGAACTTCCCGCCCATGACTGCGACCGTACTACGATAAGTATGACCTCCTATCGTCACGCTTACAGGCGGTTTCTTGCCCTTGCCGAGACTGGTTACAACCTCATCCGGAACTTCCATACCCGTTGCCGTTTTACCACCGGGTATAATCGTCGTGCGGAATTTCATCCTGCTCCACCTCCGATATTAGTGATTGAATGGTAAAGAACCCGAGAGCTGACGAAATAATCAACTTTCGGGTTCTGAAATCAATTCGACTGACCGTCTTTCTCTTTCTTCGCCGAAGTATCGACGTTATCGTACCGCCCATCTACTTCTTCCGCCATCTCCCTGTAGAGCTTCGTCTCTTCGACGACAGGATCGAGCTCGGCCTGCACCCGAACTTCCCAACGCGGCTGCAGCCGCTTCACCGCTTCTTCTTTCGCATCTTCCTTTAAGGCATCTGGCTGTTCTCCGGACAAGCTGCGTGCGAGCAGTTCCTCCGCTTCCTTGCGATCCAATGACATCGCCCCCTTCATCAACTTCATCCGATTATTCTAGCATGGACGAAACTCTGTCATCTCATGTGCGTTCGATCGCTTGCAGCTCCTCAACCAGTTCGTTGTGAATGCGACCATTCGTAGCGACGACGTTGCGCACGCCTAGGTGGTAAGACTCGCCATTTACGTCAGACAACCGGCCTCCCGCTTCTTCGATAAGCAGTGACCCCGCCGCGATATCCCACGAGTTTAGGTTGTATTCCCAGAACCCGCTAAGACGTCCGGCCGCCACGTAAGCGAGATGAAGTGCCGCGGATCCCGCCACGCGCAAGTTGCGGACTTTGGGCGCAAGCCCCTGTACGCTCTTTAAGTTGGCCGGCAACGCAACGTGTTGGTCCGTCGGGAAGCCGGTCGCGAGCAGGCTACGACTAAGTGTCTCTTCGTCCGCCACGTTCATTTTGCGACCGTGCACGTATGCGCCCTTGCCTCGTTCCGCGACGAATAACTCGTCTCTCGATGGATCATACACGACGCCAACGATCACTTGCCCGCGATAAGCAAGCGCGATCGACACCGAGTAGAACGGAAACCCGTGAACGAAGTTGGTAGTCCCGTCCACTGGGTCGACGATCCACAAATACTCTTCGTCGCTCACGTCCTCCAACGCTTTGGCGGACGCTTCCGGACCAGGTTCCACGCCTTCTTCTCCAAGGAAAGAGTGATGCGGAAAATGTGTGGCGATCAGGTTACGGATCATTCGCTCCGCACCTTTATCCACTTCCGTAACCAGATCATGCAACGATACTTTCATATCTAATTGAGTGAAATTCCCCGATTTGCTTTTGATCCATTCTCCGGCCTTGGCCGCGCAGTTGACAGCAACCGCGGTAAAGCTTTTGCCTCCGATCGGACTTTCCGGTTCGTTAACGTCCATCGTTCATCCCTCATATCTATTATCTATGAAATCGATTCGCCGCAATCAAGCGTCTAACTCTATCATATACGAAAAGTGACGGAAGCGGTTGCGACGAATGTCGCATCGATGCGCTTGTTTGCCATCTATTTTTACACCCAAGTGTAAAAAGAAGCCGTCGGCATAACGCCGTTCGGCTTCCGATATCGAATTAAATTCCGACGGTGCTGTACCCATTGTCGACGTGAATCACTTCGCCCGTAATCCCACGGGCCCAGTCGCTCATCAAGAACAGCGCCGTATCGCCCACATCCGAAGCATCCGTCGTACGACGCAGAGGCGCTTTCTCCTCCACTTGCTTCAATATGGTGTTGAAGCCGGAAATGCCTTTCGCCGCCAACGTCCGAATCGGGCCGGCCGAAATAGCGTTAACGCGTATGTTGTTCGGGCCGAGATCGCTGGCAAGATAGCGGACGGAAGCTTCCAGCGCCGCCTTTGCTACGCCCATGACATTGTAGTTCGGCAACGCGCGTTCCGCACCCAGATAAGTCATTGTTACGATACTGCCGCCTTCCGTCATAAGCGGGTGCAGCCGCTGTGCAACAGCGGTGAGCGAGTACACGCTGACATCATGCGCAAGCGCGAAACCGTCGCGGGACGTGTCGACATACATCCCATCCAGCTCTTCCGTTTTCGCAAATGCGATGCAATGCGCCAAGCCGTGAACGACGCCGATTTCTTCGCGCAGACGATGGGCGAGTGCTTCCACATCTTCGTCCGAAGTCACGTTACACTGTACCGTACGAGAGCCTTCGATCGTTTCCGTCAACTTCTTGACCCGCTCTTCAACCCGTTCGTTCTCGTATGTAAAAACCAGCTGCGCGCCCTGCGACGCGAGCGATTTGGCGATAGCCCAGGCGATGCTCCGCTCGTTGGCAACGCCCATAACGACGATATTTTTTCCTTGCAGCAATCCGTTCATTTCGTGAAAAGCCCCCTCGTCACATGTAAGGATGCAGTTAGTAATCAATGAAGCCTCAGATGCCAAAAGCAGCAACCTTCACTGACCAAATTAACCCATTTTCACGGGGAATGCAACAAGGAATTCGGCCAAGCGCAGCAATAGTGGTTGCGTTTTCAACTACCGATCTCCACACTGCCTCCGTCAATGACCTTCACCGGCTCTCCAGCTGCTTCCAGTGCGCGGAAATCTTCCATCAGCTTCAATAAAGCTTCGTCTTTTTGTTTGGCTTCGATCATGACGTCGATCGCCTTCGTCGAGCCTGCTGCTTCGAACAAGAAACGCTTCAGATCTGCAATATCGACGTAATCGGCATGACCTCTCGGGTCGGATGCGCTTTTCGGACTTGAAACGTGCAGCTTCGGAGGAAGCCAAAGCGGCGACTCGACGCCGCCGATCTTGACGTTCCAAGGTTGGCTATCCCATGTACGCAAAATCCGTGGCCACAGTTCAATCGCGCTCTCGCTGCCCGGGTTGACTGTGTGATGATGGATGTCCAACACCATCGGAGCTCCGACCTCTTCCGCAATCGCAAGCGTCTCGGCAGCGGTAAATGTCTTATCATCGTTCTCGAGAGTCATTCGTGCCGTGATCCGACGGTCGATGCCGCGATATTGGTCGATGAACCTTCGGCCTGAAGTTAATTTATCCCCGTAGCTTCCGCCGACGTGAATGTTATTTGTCGCTCTTTCATCCAGCCCCATCGCCTCGAGCATACGGACGTGGTGGTTGAGATCCTTCACCGATTTGCGAAACACTTCCTCGCGAGGCGTGCTTAACACCGTAAAATGATCCGGGTGAAAAGAAACGCGCATGTCATGCTCCCGAACGAAGTTCCCAACCTCCGCGAACGAGGCGGCCAATATCGGAATCGGATCCCAATCCGCCAAATCCTCATGGGTCGCAAGCGGGATCAGCTTGGATGTCAACCGGTACACTTGTACCCCCATATAGCGATTATGCTTCAACAGCCTGAGCGTATTACGCAAGTTGTCTTCCGCGATGCGCTCGAGTCGCCGCAACCCCGCTTCCCTGTCCGGCAGCTTGGAGAAGGTCGACATCGTCATCGTCTTGGAAGGCGAAGCGTTCTCCAACTTTACCGACATAGCCACGTAACCGAAACGCACAATCACTAGAACTCAACCCCTGACGACAGCTTATTCGGCTTAAAGTCGTTTTGCCGTGTCCGGCTAGGATTGCTCTCCGAAAAACATCTCATGCGCGAGGGCCGTCTGAATTCTAGCTTCCTCGTCGGTCAATCGACGGACGAGTTCCATCTCCACTTGAGTGACTTCTTCGCCCTGGAAATTAATTTCAGCAATAGACGCAACGATTCTAACGATTGCAATCGCTTGATTGTCGGGCGTGTATGCGATCACTTTCTGCCCCGTCGGGTATACCCTGAACTGCTTTTTGACCATTTTGCCACGGCCGTATTCGAGCAATTCGTACAATTCCTGCTCAGACTTGAATTTGCACACGGAATTAAACTCGGTTTGAAAACCCATAACGCCAGCCCCTCTCCGCATCCTTATGTATCTCCCTTATTATACCCTTCGGACAGGTGTTCAGAAAAGGTTCGTAAATTGTGGAAAAAGTGACTTTCTAGACGTTATTCACATGAGGATAACTGCTTGAGCGCATAGCATCCTCCGATTCTCTTGTGCATAACTGTCGCGACAGCTGCTTTCTTCCGACTTACTCACCAGTTATCCCGCATTGTATCCCCATTGCCCCCAATACATCCACATTTATCTTCATAGAGACAATTTTATCCACAGAGTGTTATACTTATTTCATATTGCGAGCGAAGCACGCCGCCATCAATCCTTTCAGAGGGTTGGGGCGGCGTTTATTATTTTCTGGAGGTGTCTGGTGTTGAGTTTATTTGAAAAAGAATATTGCGTTTGGCTGGAGGGACATCTCGCGAAGAGTCGTGGGGAAAGATTGCGCAGGCTTAAAGAGCGCCACGGATTCGGTGAAAAGTGTTTTCTCGAGAACGCGTGGTGGCCCGTCGTTGGTAGCTTGGCGGATCTGCATCCAGAGTATGAGTTCATTGCACCGGACGGCAGTCATTACTTTATGGACTTCGCCTACTTACGCCTGCCTCGCCCGACTTGTCTGGAGTCGGACGATTTCGGCTCGCATGCGAGGGATGCAGATAGGCGAGGTTTCTCGCGAGGGCTCGATCGACAGAATGAAATCGCGCTCGCAGGCTGGCACGTTTTGCGGTTCTCCGTCGACAAACTAAAAGAGAATCCGGTCGGTTGCCAAAATCACGTTCATCGCATGATGACCGAGTGGTACGGACACGAAGATGATTCGTTGTTTGGCTTATCGCTGTACGAACGAGAAATTATGAGGCTGGCTGCAACTTGCGGAGATACTTTTACGGTTGCGGATGCATGCATTCGGCTGGGACGGCAACAGAAATTTGTGCGTAGTCTACTACATTCACTTGTACAATCTGGCTATCTAGAACCAGCTTCCGGAGAGAAGCGAATACGCAAGTTCAGAATTAGGGCACGTCATCGCTGGAATGCCGGGCGGCGCTATTGATGCATGAATTGGTGGATTAGTTGCCGTGCTAGGTGAGCAGGGTTAATAGTCGTCCCGGGGAGCATTATTTCGACGAAGTGCGGGACTTCGTGGCAGTTAGTGATCCGAGGAATCATTATTTCGACGAAGTGCGGGAATCCGTGACAGTTATGGTCCCGGTGATCAATATTTCGGCGGAGTGCGGGAATTCGTGATAGTTAGTGGTCCGAGGGATCATTATTTCGGTGGAGTTCGGGAATTCGTGGTAGTTAGTCGTCCCGGGGAACATTATTTCGACGAAGTGCGGGAATCCGTGATAGTTAGTGGTCCGGGGGATCATTATTTCGGCGGAGTGCGGGAATCCGTGACAGTTAGTGGTCCGGGGGATCATTATTTCGGCGGAGTGCGGGAATCCGTGACAGTTAGTGGTCCCGGGGATCATTATTTCGGCGGAGTGAGGGAATACGAGGAAAACAAAAGCCGGATAGCCCCAACATGGGCCATCCGGTTTACGCAGCACTCGCGGCGAGCTATTCGTCGCCGCCGTAGTCGATCGACTGGCGTTCAGCGTGACGCTCGAGTGCAAGCGCAATGAGCGTGTCGAGCAGTTCGCGGTACGAGACGCCCGACTCTTTCCACATAAGCGGATACATGCTGAATGGAGTAAATCCCGGCATCGTGTTCACTTCGTTGATGAACAGCGCGCCGTCGCTGCGACGCAGGAAGAAGTCCGCGCGGCATAGTCCCGAGCCGTCAATCGACAGGAATGCGCGCACGGCCATCTCGCGAATCGCCGAAGCGGTTTCCGGCGGAATTTCAGCCGGAATGACCATGACCGATTTGCCGTCGATATACTTCGCCTTATAATCGTAGAACTCGTTCGAGCTGCAAATTTCGCCCGGCAAGGAAGCACGCGGATCGTCGTTGCCAAGCACGCTCACTTCGATCTCGCGCGCGTCGCAAAACTCTTCGACGATCACTTTACGATCGTAGCGGAGCGCTTCCTCGATTGCCGCAACCAACTCCGCGCGATCACGCGCTTTGGATACGCCGACGCTCGACCCGAGGTTAGCCGGCTTGACGAAGCAAGGATATCCAAGCTCCTCGATGTTCTTTAAGCATGCTTCACGATCTTTCTTCCACGCAAAGCGTACGAAATGCCTATAAGCTACCTGCGGAAGTCCCGCCTGAGCGAACATGGTCTTCATCGCCACTTTGTCCATTCCGACTGCTGAAGCGAGAACGCCAGCACCTGCATACGGCAGCCCAGCCATTTCGAACAAACCTTGAATCGTCCCGTCTTCGCCGAACGTTCCGTGAAGGAGCGGCAGCATGACGTCGATTGCCCGCCCGTCGTCCGCCGGATTACCCTCTGCCAGCACTTTCTCCGACATGCCCTGCAGTACCGGCAACAACGCAGGAGCAGCACCATTTTCCAGAACGCCGCCCTCCGCCTTCGGCGAGAACTGAAGTTCCGCCACCGCAGCAGGAGGAGCCGCAAGCAGCGGCCCCGATCTCCATTGCCCTGTCGGCGTAATATAGAAAGGAATGATTTCATATTTGTCGTAGTCGAATGCTTTCAGCACCGCGAGCGCAGTCTGCAGCGACACTTGATGCTCGCCTGAGCGGCCGCCGTACACAAGCCCTACGCGTAGTTTATTCCCCATCACATCTGTAACCTCCGGCTTCGCCTCTAAAACTCATCGGCAATATGGTAAAAATAGTACCGGGTGTTGTCCGTCCATGCATACGAATCTTTGTAATCCCAATACCGATGTCGGCTGCTGACCGTATTTGCGTTTACGAGGGGCATACCGTCCGGAGTGAACCCTGTCACGATCACGTTGTGCCCGACCCTTCCACTACCGTCCCAATCGTAACAAATGACATCACCGAGGCGAAGCGCCTCAGGACCGGATACTTGCTCCGCTCTGAGACCGTAAGTCCTCGGATTACCGAGATAATGCTTCAAGCTGTTCGCAACCGCCCAACTGAAGCTCCAATTTTCTTCGTTGCCGGAATACCCTTTGTACCACCAGCCCGATGGCCTTTTCCCAGTATAATTCATAGGTGCGCCGCCTGCAAAGATGCACTGGGACACGTAGTTCGTGCAGTTCACTTCAAATTTCTCGTAAGACGGGTTCGGCTCGTTCCACCATCTTTCGGCATAAGCGACCGTTTCCTCGCGAAAATAAGGAATACCTCTGCGGGATATCCCTTGACCACCGCCTCCATAGCCGTAACCACCTCCCCCGTTCATTCTGCCATAATAAGCCTCATTTTCTGCCTCACCGCCCCGCGCTCCGATATCTCCATACCCATGCGTGTTGGACGATCCTGCATATACTTTCGACTTGAACCCGTATAACGCCTGCGGATTCATATATGGAGCGGCCGGCGGATTCGGCTCCTTCCGATCCCCGTCCCATACGTCATGAACGTCGTCTTCCCCGTAGACGATCGCATCCGCCGGCGCCTCCGCGCCAATCGGTTTAATTGTATCAAGTCGCCATATACCACCGTGCCTGACGAAACGAATTTTTTCCCTTTCGATCCGTTCCTCAACCCATGGCTGCTTGCGCTGCTCCATCGTGCGCACGAGATGAATCGAGACATCTGCGACGGCATCCGTCCGCCCCGTCTTGAACCGCTCGATCCTCGCCCTCATCTCGCTGCGGACAGATTTGATCGCAGTCCGCGCATCGCGAGCGGCCGACAGGTTAATCCGCCCCGTCAGCCGTTCGCGATGCGCTTTGTCGGGTATGCCTCGCAGCTTGCGGGCATCCGCCTGTAAGGCGGCTTCGTTGATCACACTGACGTAATCGAACAACGCCTGCTTCCATTCCACATTGTCGCTTGGCATTGAGCATCCCTCCCCGTTGCGTACGGTTGGCGATCGAGGCAATCTTCGTCATTCCATCCTATGATCGGCAGGCAAATTCCATGACCGAGAGGCGACTAACGCGAATGAAACTGCCGCCGCTTGCGGAACGATATTGCAATGAACGTTTTCCCGGGTCCATCCACATCTTTATCTGCCAATAACCAGCATCTATATCGCTTCTTTCGGGCTAAAACGTCTTTACGTGCATCTTCCGAAAGGGTATACTGAGTACATGAAGTATTTTGAAATCGTGTTTCACTACATGAAACCCGAATCACTTGCTTGCGATTGCATAGCGAACATCAGACAGTCATCCAGATTACCAATCGCAGCGAAATCAATCCATCTTAGGAGGTCATCGTTTTGTCCAAACTCCCTTATCAAGTGGCGCAGGACCTGCAATCGTCCGGCAAATCGTACCGCTTCTACAGCCTGAAAGCGCTGGAAGAGCAAGGCGCAGGACCGGTATCCAAGCTTCCGGTATCCATTAAAGTGCTTCTCGAAGCAGCCATTCGCCAATTCGACGGCCGCGGCATCACAGAAGAACACGTCAAGCAATTGGCGAACTGGGCGAACGGCCGAGAAGACAAAGAAGTACCTCTTATCCCTGCCCGCATCGTCCTGCAGGACTTCACCGGCGTTCCGGTCGTTGTCGACTTGGCAGCTATGCGCGAGACAGTGAAGAAAAACGGCGGGGATCCGAAGCGCATCAACCCGCTCGTACCGGTCGATCTCGTTATCGACCACTCCGTCATGGTCGACGCTTTCGGCACGCCGGACGCGCTGCAGACGAACACGGACATTGAGTTCGAGCGCAACAACGAGCGTTATCGCTTCCTGCGCTGGGCGCAAACGGCGTTCGATAACTTCCGCGCAGTGCCTCCGGGAACCGGTATCGTTCACCAAGTCAACCTGGAGTACCTCGCTTCCGTCGCCGCTACGAAATCCAAAGACGGCGTAACCGAAGTGTACCCGGACTCCCTCGTCGGTACCGACTCGCACACGACGATGATCAACGGTCTTGGCGTCGTCGGCTGGGGCGTCGGCGGTATCGAAGCCGAAGCTTGCATGCTCGGTCAACCGCTTTACTTCGTTATGCCGGAAGTTATCGGCTTTAAGCTGACGGGCAAGCTGGCGGAAGGCGCTACGGCAACCGACCTCGCGCTCACCGTTACGCAAATGCTCCGTAAAAAAGGCGTTGTCGGCAAATTCGTCGAATTTTTCGGCCCTGGCCTTTCCAATATCAGCCTCGCGGATCGTGCGACGGTCGCCAACATGGCACCGGAATACGGCGCAACGATCGGCTTCTTCCCGATCGACGAAGAGGCGCTTAACTACATGCGCCTGACGGGCCGCGAAGAAGACCAAATCGAGCTTGTCCGCGACTATTACAAAGCGCAAGACATGTTCCGCACCGACTCGACGCCGGACCCTGTGTTCACGGACATTCTCGAACTCGACCTGTCGACGATCGTACCGAGCTTGGCCGGCCCTAAGCGTCCGCAAGACCGCGTCGAATTGACGAACATGAAACAAAACTTCAACGAAGCGATCCGCACGCCGATCGACAAAGGCGGCTACGGCCTGTCCGACGACAAAATCGCGCAATCCGTCGACATCAAACATCCAAACGGCTCGGCGAGCAAAATGGATACGGGCGCGGTCGTCATCGCGGCGATCACAAGCTGCACGAACACGTCCAACCCTAGCGTTATGGTCGGCGCTGGCCTCGTGGCCAAAAAAGCCGTCGAGCGCGGCCTTAAAAAACCAGGTTACGTCAAAAGCTCCTTAACGCCGGGCTCCCTCGTCGTTACCGACTACCTGACGAAAGCCGGCCTGCTCCCGTATTTGGAGAAACTGGGCTTCTACGTTGCCGGCTACGGCTGCGCAACTTGTATCGGTAACTCCGGTCCATTGCCAGACGAAGTCAGCTCAGCAATCGCCGACAATGACATGACGGTCGCTGCTGTCATCTCGGGTAACCGGAACTTCGAAGGACGCGTTCACGCGCAAGTAAAAGCGAACTACCTGGCTTCGCCGCCGCTCGTCGTCGCTTACGCGCTTGCAGGCAACGTCAACGTCGATCTGACGAAAGACCCGATCGGCTACGACGATAAGAACGAGCCGGTATACTTGAAAGACATCTGGCCAACGAACGAAGAGATCCAACAAGCGATCCAGGCTTCGCTCACGCCTGAAATGTTCCGCGCGAAATACAAAAACGTGTTTACCCAAAACGAGCAATGGAACCAAATCCCTGTACCGGAAGGCGAGCTGTACGCCTGGGACGAGAAATCAACCTATATCGCGAACCCTCCGTTCTTCAAGGATCTTGCTCCTGAAGCCGGGGACATCGTCGATATTAATGCGGCTCGCGTGATGGCGCTCATGGGCGACTCGGTTACGACCGACCACATCTCGCCTGCGGGCAACATCAAAACCGACAGCCCTGCCGGTAAATACTTGCTTGAGCACGGCGTGAAGAAAGAGGACTTCAACTCTTACGGTTCCCGCCGCGGTCACCACGAAGTGATGATGAGAGGTACGTTCGCCAACATCCGTATCCGGAACCAAGTCGCTCCAGGCACCGAAGGCGGCGTCACCACTTACTTGCCTACGGGCGAAGTCGAATCGATCTACGACGCTTCGATGAAATATCAAGACAACGGCACGAACCTGATTGTTATCGCAGGCAAAGAGTACGGCACCGGAAGCTCCCGCGACTGGGCGGCCAAAGGCACGTTCTTGCTTGGCGTCAAAGCGGTCATCGCGGAAAGCTTCGAGCGTATCCACCGCGCCAACCTGGTCGGTATGGGCGTTCTCCCGCTCCAATTCGCGAACGGCGCTAGCTGGAAATCGCTCGGCATTACCGGCCGCGAGACGTTCGACATCGGCGGCTTGTCCAACGACATCCAACCGGGACAAACGATTAATATCATCGCGACGCGCGAAGACGGCTCCACGTTCGAATTCCCGGTCATCGCTCGTCTCGACTCGATGGTCGACGTCGACTACTACCGCAATAGCGGCATTCTTCAGACGGTTCTCCGTCAAATGATGCGCGCCCAATAATCCCATACAATCGGCGTCTCAACGACGTCTGTGCCAAAAACCTTCATCCACGGATGAAGGTTTTTGGCGATCATGAAAAATCTTCCTATTCGGTTTTGTTTCCATTCCCCCGCTTCGGGTATAATGAACCCACGAACTCATCGCGGCAACAGGCCATAAGCAATTGGAGGATTTCTCGGATGCAAATGAAAAACACGCAGTCCCATTGGTTGCGGCGATATTGGCCGTCCATTCTGATCGGCGTAATTATCGTTCTGTTTATTATTGCGTATATGAAACCACTGCCTTACATGCTTTACGGCGCAGGAACGGCGGAATCCGTCCATACCCGGGTCGAGACGGGACATAAGCTTGACGAGAAGGGTGAGCTGATGTTCACAACGGTGTCTACTTACTCCAACCCGAATATTTTCTCCGTTATTTATGCCCGCATTAACAAGCGCATGGAAGTCAAACCTGTCGCCGAAGCGACGGGGGGCGCGACGAACTTGAAAGCCTACCGTAACCTGCTCGCCTGGATGCGTGACAGCTCCGAAGCGAATGCTCTGATCGCCGCTTATGCAGCCATGAATAAGCCGATCGACGTGAAAGAGCAAGGTGTCATCGTGTATAGCCTGCTCGCCGAATCCCAGGCCCGGAGCAATGGGCTCCAAGAGGGAGATATCATCACAAAAGTAGATGGTAAAGAAACGTTGACAGTCAAAACGCTGTCCGATTACTTGCAGACGAAAAAAGTCGGGGACAACGTCGTGCTGGAAGGAACGCGCGGCACAGATACATTCAAGACGACGGTCCCCCTTATTAAAATGTCCGATAATCGCATAGGCATCGGATTCATCAACCAACCTGTTTTAAAAGTTACGCCGCCAGATCCGGTCAAATTCGACTTCGCCGATACCGGCGGCCCGTCGGCGGGATTGATGATGACGCTCGAAATTATCGCGCAGCTAACCGGAGAAGACCTGACGCGAGGCTACAAGATCGCCGGTACGGGCACGATCAGCGCTGACGGCACCGTGGGGCTCATCGGCGGTATCAACTATAAGTTGATGGCTGCCGAGAGGGAGAAGGCAGACTACTTCCTCGTCCCGTTTAACGACAAAAACTCCTCCAACTGGGATCTCGCTGAGAAGACGGTCAAAGACTTGAAACTTGATCTCAAACTCGTCAAAATCTCAAAGCTTCAGGAAGCGGTAGATTTCTTGAAAAAACTCGCACCGAAAACGTAATGCAGCTCAAAAAGAGGGCTTTCCAACGTCATCGCCGATGACCAGGAAAGCCCTCTTCGTTGCTCATAAACGTTCAATCTTCCACCGTTCTCCATTCGCAATCGAATCATCCGAGCATCGTTCCCATCCGGTGAGCGGACTCGATGATGGCCGGCGCGTATTTGTGCATGAGGTCCGGTGTCAGTCGGTTAGACGGGCCGGACACGGCAAGCGCCGCGACCAGTTTGCCGGACCGGTTAAAGATCGGCGCCGCGACGGCCGCCGCACCCGGCTCGCGCTCCTCGTAACTAGTCGCGTAACCTACACGCATAATGTCGTCGAGCTGTTTCCCGAACGACTCGCGATCCAATTGCGCAGGCCATGCGGGATCGGCCAGAATTGTCCCCCTCACACCCGCGTCCGCGAATGCCAGCAGCACTTTGCTGGATGCACCTACGAACAGCGGCAGGCGCGCTCCTACCGTAGCTACCCTACGGATCGCCTGCGTGCTTTGCACCGCCTGTATTCTGACGCGCTCCCCACGATCCCTCACATATAGGCTGATCGTCTCATTCAACTGGTCTCTTAGACGCTCCATTTCGGGCAGCAACACGACGGACGGGTCGTCGGAACGCGAAAGGTTGGCCGACAGCTCAAGCACGCTTAAGCCAAGCCTGTATTTCTCCGTAGCCGCATCCCTGATAACGAACCCTTTCTCCTCCAGAGTCGCCAGTAGACGAAACACGGTACTTTTATGCAAACCGACAAGGCCGGCAATTTCCGTTAATCCCCACTCGTGTCCGGAAACGAAGCAAAGCAATACATCGAGCGCCCGCTCGACCGCTCTGACCGTTTTTTTCTCCTCTTCCATCGCCGTGACGCCCCTTCCCAACATGTTTCACGCTATGAAACTGCGTTACGCTCAGTATAACGCAAAATGGCAATCCCGTAAATGTTGGAAGCGCTTTATTACGATTTGATTACGGCTCTCTTACAAGTCGCCAAGTCGCATTGACGCTCTAGGTCTATCGATCTACGATACATTTACAGGTTAGCAATACGACGCAAAGCGAGGCGAATCCCCATGACAACGTTATCGACGTCTTTTTCCTTGAACGGTTCCGCGCCGGTTATTCCCGTTGCCGACCAGCCGCTCGTTCGCCGAAGCGTTTATAAGCTTGGGAGAATCGCAGTTCGCGCGCTTATCGCGCTTTGCTGCCTAATTGCGATTGCTTTCATCGCGTTGCACGGCTACGCCGCTTGGCTCTTATCCCATCCACCAATCGTATCTCTCGGTTCCAACCCGATGCTGGCCAAACAACTCTCCTATTCCGACGTGACTTTCCCGAGTTCGGACGGCCATTCGCTTGTCAACGGCTGGTGGATTCCTTCGGCGGACGACAGCCGCCGCACAGTCGTCCTCAGTCACGGATTCGGCGCCAACCGGGAAGAGCTGTGGGTGCCAATGTACGATCTCGCCGAGCTGTTGCACCGCAACGACTATAATGTCCTCATGTTCGACTATGGCTTCGCAAGCGCCGATCACCGCGCCGCCGCTACCGGCGGCGTTTCCGAATCCCGCCAATTGGCCGGGGCGATTCAGTTCGCACGCGCTCAAGGAAGCGACGAAGTTGTCGTCTGGGGATTCTCCATGGGAGCCGGCACGGCGCTTCAAGTCGCCCTGCAAGGCGTGCCTGTGGATGCCATGATTCTGGATAGCACGTTTATCGCCGACAGCAGTACGCTATACGCCAACATTAGCCAACGATTCCATGTGCCGAAGTTTCCTTCCGTCTCATTGATCGAAATGTTTTTTCCGTTGATGAGCGGGAGCCGTTTGGAGCAAATCCCGTCCGACCGCCTCCAAAACACGGCATACGATTTCCCGATCTTTCTCATTCATGGCACTTCGGACGACAAAGCGCCGGTCGGCATTTCCGAACGAGTCGCCCAGTCTCAGACCAATGCGCTGTCTCGATCATGGATCGTCCCTGGGGCTATTCATGAGATGATCTATCGGACTCATACCAAAGAGTATATTCAAAGAACGGAAGATTTTCTCGCAAGTGTTCATCAAGTCGCACTGGCCAAAGCCGAACTCTCAACGTCGGCCGCCTTCTACCCTGTCTAAATGTCATGAATTCACCTCCCTATGCATACGTTTGGTACGAGGTCATCGGAACGGTGCCTTCGGCCGGCCGATCATGGGGAGGTTATTCGTTATGCCGTCTTTCTACGGAACTATCTCGCCGCTTATTCTTCTTGATGAGATCGCGATCTGGAAGTCGCAGGAGAAAGAACACGCCGCAGCGTTGCGGTCGATCGTACCTGAGCTTGGAACGACCTATTCGGATTGGCTTCTTCGTTGGGAAAACATTTTCGCGCAAACGCACGATTACGCCCAGTCCGTCAAAGATTACGTCAAGGAAGATACATCCAGAGCAGCTTCCCCGGAATTGGCCGATACGCTGCCGAAGCTGCTGGACGCTTCTTTCGACCAAACGCGAGAGTTCACCGGGCAATTGCAAAGATTGACCGAACAGAAAAGCATCCTTCACCGCTTGCAACGCTCCAAGCTTGTTCTCGTCACCATTACGCGCCAAACCGAATTCGCCGGCAGTCTGCCTGACGTCCTGAGCCGATCCGGTGCAGTTGCCTTCCCGGGGACAGGGGAGGACCCTTATCTGTCTTACATCACGGACAACGTCTCTCCAGGGCTCGGTGACGGACCGGAGCCCGCAGACGGAAGCGATCGCACGGAGGAACGGCCGAACGGTAACTGGATGGCATCTGCAGGCGGCAACGCTGCTTCGACAGGCGACTCTCCAACCAATGCCGTTCCGATCGGTGGGCACCGCCTCCCCCCACTGCCATATCCCTACAAAGCGCTGGAGCCTTATATTGATGAGAAAACGATGCGCATTCACCACGATATCCATCACCAAAGCTATGTAGACGGATTAAACAAAGCCGAGCTCAAACTGGAGGAGGCGAGAAAATCCGGGGATTTCGACCTAGTAAAGCATTGGGAAAGGGAACTCGCGTTTAACGGAGCCGGACATTATCTTCATACGCTGTTCTGGGATGTCATGTCACCTAAAGGCGGAGGCAAACCGAAAGGAAAATTGCTGGGGGAAATTGAACGGAGCTTCGGCAGTTACGATGCGTTCAAAAAGCAATTTTCAGAGGCGGCAGCAAAAGTCGAAGGAGGCGGATGGGCGATTCTCGTCTGGAGCCCGCGCAGCCATCGACTCGAAATTCTTACTGCCGAGAAGCACCAGAACTTGTCGCAATGGGATGTTGTCCCTCTGCTCCCCCTCGATGTCTGGGAACATGCCTATTACTTAAAACATCAGAACGATAGAACCGCCTACATCAAAGATTGGTGGAACGTCGTCAACTGGCCATATGTCGAAGAGCGTTACGCCAAAGCGCAAACGCTCCGATGGGTTCCTTATTAAGCTACTGCTCTTTGAAGTGTTATGCGTTCGAGGGACGGCTTTCATTCGGCGGGAGCGAGACGGCGAGCAGTTTCTTGTAGACGTCCATGCGATGCGCCCGAAGCTCCCAAATGCGATCCCTTAGCGCCAAAAGCTCATTGTTGTCGTTCGACAGGCGCATTTGTTCGTACAGCTTCATTAAATCGTGATTCAGACTTTCGAAATTTCGGAGCATCTCTGCGTGCGCGATAAGCCGAAGTTCTTTGGCGATTAATCGGTTTTTGTCTGCCATTGTCTTCAGCAGCCGTTCTTGCCATTCGACATCGCCAAGAAGCAGCGCCGCGTTGTACAAATCCAGATGATCGTCCATCCACTTGCTTGCGTACGCGTTATGCGACCGTTCGCTATGTTGCATCGGCCTCGCTCCTTTTGCCACTCCGTCATGCCAATATACCTAGTATTATACTAGGAATTAAATCAATTTCAACACCAAATGGCCTATTCCACACACTAAAAGAGCCGTTCCTTCATCCAACGAGATGGGGAACGGCTCTTCGGTTGCGGAAATGTAATTTTATAAGCTCCAGTCGAGCTTAACTTCGCTGCCGGTGCGGGAAGATTCATAAATCGCGTCGATGATCAAATTGCTACGAAGCCCTGTTTCCGCAGACGTCCACGGCGTTTCGCCCGTTCTGATGCAATGCAAGAAGTGGCGGCTCAGACGAATGCGGGAGCCTTCGTCCCCTTCCGGGGGCGTCAAAGTAACGTCGACTGTGCGGTCGAACTTTTCCGTCAGGAACTTGCCTTCGTTGCCGCGGATGACGGCGCCGCCGTCAGAGCCCATCAGATGAACGAACGGGGAATTGTCCGTGTCCATATGCACCGCCCAGCTCACTTCGAGCGTCAAAGACGTTCCGTCTTCCATTTTGATGATGGCCGTCGCAAAGTCTTCTACATCGTAGACGCCGTTCCAGTCCGGCTTGCCCCACGTGCCGATGCCTTTCTTGCGGGGACCGAATTCGGCGTATGTGGAACCATATACAGCAACCGGCTTAGGATCGCCCATCAGGAAAAACGCAAGATCCAACATATGAACGCCGATATCAATCAATGGGCCTCCTCCGGATTGTTCATAACGAGTAAACCACGTCCCCCAGCCCGGGATGCCTTTACGGCGGTACCAGCCCGTTTTAGCCGAATAGATCTTGCCGAGCTCCCCGCGGTCGATTTGTTCCTTAACTTGCAAGGAAAGCGGCTCCCAGCGCATTTGGTGGCCAACCATGACCGTCTTGCCATAACGTTGCTGCGCGCGAACGATTTCTTTTGCAGCAGCGGAGTCAAGGCCCATCGGTTTCTCAACCAGCACATGTTTGCCGCTCTCCAGCGCAGCAATCGTCAAAGATGCGTGAGCCATGTTCGGCACGGCCACGATAACCGCATCAACGTCGTCGCGAGCGATTAGCGCCTCGGGCGTAGGGCTGACGACAGGAATGCCGTAATGGGCAGCGCGTTGTTCCGCAAGCGGGAGATACGCATCGGTAATCGCGACGAACTCGCACTCGTCTTGCAATTGGCCGAACCCTTGCAGATGTACGTTGCCGATATTGCCCGCCCCGATGAGGCCAAGGCGAAGTTTAGCGGGGTTAGACATTATTATTCCTCCATATATGAACGTTTGTAATCATCTTCATAACCCTCATCATAATCTTATCCCCATTTATCCGACATGGCGGATTTAGCCGACTTATTATGGTCTTTTGTCCACTAAAGTAATCTCAAGCAACTTTCTCCGGCTCGTTCTGTCTCGAACAACGAGTCTTAACTTCTTGATATGAAAAAAAACCGCCCCGGCAACGACGATCGTTGCTGAGGCGGTTTTCCTAATAGATCTTATCGCTTAAGCAGCTCCAGAAATTCGGAGCGAAGCGCGGAGCTTTGACGGAACTGTCCGCGAACGGCGGAAGTGACCGTCTTGCTGCCGGGCTTCTTGACGCCGCGCGCGCACATGCACAAATGCTCGCCTTCCACGACGACCATGACGCCGTTAGGCTTCAGCACTTCTTCGAGAATGTCCGCAATCTGCGACGTAATTCTCTCTTGCACTTGCAGTCTCCGCGTGATCGCTTCGACAAGCCGCGCGAGCTTGCTCAGTCCGGCGATTTTGCCGCTCGGAATATATCCGATGTGGGCCTTCCCGAAGAAAGGCGCCATATGGTGCTCGCACTGGCTGTAATAGACGATGTCTTTCACAATAACAAGTTCCTCGTGCTGCTCGTCAAACGTGACGCCGAGCACGTCTCGCGGATCTACACTGTAACCGGCGAAAATTTCTTCGTACATCCGGGTCACGCGCGCAGGAGTTTCCAGCAAGCCTTCCCGTTCGACGTTCTCGCCGATCAACTTCAAAATTTCCTTCACATGATGCTCGATTTGCTCGCGATTGTTGCCTACCTGGTTGTTGCTGTAATCTTTCGCTCCAGCCAAGGGACTTCCTCCTCGCTATCTACGGAACCGCGGATTGTTCCTGTCTTTTCCGCCCGAATTCGGCTTTTGGCCGCCCTCGCCGTTTTTCATCATTTTTTGCGCTTGCGCGATTTGTTGGCTATTCATGTTGTAACCCATCTGCTTCGCCATCTTCTGCAGCATTTCCGGGTTGTTTTGCATCTTCGTCATTTGGTTGCGCAAGTAGAATACGCCGACGACAAAACCAAGAATCAACCCGACGATCAGCGTCAATATCGGGATAATGTAGGACCACATAACCTAACCGCCTCCACGTTCAGCATAAAGCCCCGTTCATGCCTCAATGCGCAATGAGCAGGGCTGTCGTCCTATGATAGCATGGCCGAACTGCAGTTCGCAAACGAAAACAATTCGTCAGGTTTCATCAGCTTTATGTTAATACAGCTTCGATAAACACCGTCGGATGCTGCGCCAAGTCCAGTTCGCTGAAGCCTACCGCCTCGTCGCCTTCTTTGTCGATTATGCGCACGATCGGCCGTCCTGGCAATCCCCGATGCTGCCCGACAACAACGCCCGTCTGCCGAGTGGACAACTTGACGGAAATCCCGTTCGGGTAGATCGAGACGATACGCATAAACTGCGTCAGCACTTCATGGTCCAGGCGCGTACCCGACATGGCATTGAGCTGCTCGCACGCGATGTGCGGCATGAGCGGGCCCTCACCATCCGCTCCGTAGACGAGGTTGTCATAGACGTTCGCAACGGCCACGATTTTCGCATACGTATGGATATCTTCCCCGTTCAGCCCTCTCGGGGCTCCGCTGCCATCGATCCACTCGTGGTGCTGGAATGCGACGTGCGCGATCAACAGACTGTATTCGCGCTTGTTCTTGATCAGTTCAAATCCGCGCCAAGCATGATGCATGCGGCCTTCCTGCGCTTCGGGTGCACCGACTTTGCCGATATCATGCAGAAGCGCACCGATGGCTAGTTCCTTCAGTTGAATCATGTTAAGACCTATGTTCAGACCGATTAAGGAGGAAACCATACATACATTCATCGCATGCACGAACATCGCGTTGTCTTCTGTCCGAATATCCGACAAATGAACGAGCATATTCTGGTTTTTCAAAATATCGTCAAGCATTTCGTCGACGGTCTGGCTGACCGCTTTCGTATTAAACGCTTTGCCCGAACGCAACGATTCGAACGTTTCCGACATCAAATGAATGACGGCTCTCTTCGTCTCTTCGTTCAACACTTCGTCTTCCGGGATATCCTGGTACAGCGGATCGTCCAAATAAACCGTCGTCACTCCGAGACGCTTTAATGTGCTAATCATATATACCGTTAATTGAACGCCCTTGGACAGCAATACCGTCCCGTTCGAGGAGAAGATCGTTTTCCCTAACGTTTGCCCGGTTTCGACCGTCTCGATATCGACTAATTTCATCGCTGGACACTCCTGCCTTAGGTTTTCAGTCGGTTCGAACCGCCCTTTACGAGGTTTTTTGAACACCCACTATACGATATTTCGGCATAATCGGCATTCCAAGTAACAGCGGAAAGGTGAAATTACTCTCATTTCCTCGGAAATAATCACACCCGCTTCAACGCTTTGCCAATCGAATCTACGACTTCTACGTCGGTTTCCGTGGCAAGTGCGTCGGATAGCGAGCGTTCCGCCTCTTCGCCGCCGATTTTGCCGAGCGCCCAGGCTGCGGTTGAACGAAGCGCCGGCCTTGGATCCTCGATCAGCACCCTCGCCACGTCCGGCACCGATTCCTTATCCTTGAAATTACCTAGAGCGATCAACGCATTGCGTTGAATCGGCTTGCGTCCCCGCCACGCGGCTGAAGTGTATCCGAACATCTCGCGAAACTCGCGATTGCCCATCTTCAATAGGGGACGAAGCAGCGGCTTGGCCACTTCGGGATCAGGGATCAGCTCCGCGTGACGCCTCACGTCGATTTTCCGATTGACCGGGCAGACGATCTGACACGTATCGCAACCGTATAACCGATTGCCGATTTTCTCCATCATTTTCTCGTCTACCGTTTCTTTCGTCTGCGTGACATAGGATATGCATAGCTGCGCGTTCAACTGCCCCGGACCGACGAGCGCGCCGGTCGGGCAGGCGTCGATGCAGATCGTGCAGTCGCCGCACCCCTCAGCTATGCCTCCGTCTGCGGGCAGCGGCAAGTCCGTCAACATCTCCCCCAGGTACACCCACGAGCCAAGCTCCGGCGTAATAACGGAGCAATTTTTGCCGCTCCAGCCAATGCCGGCCCTCTCCGCGACAGCGCGATCCGACAATGCGCCCGTATCCACCATTGACATCGTGGTCGCCTCGGGAACCCGCGCCTTAATCCACTCGTCAAGCTTCGCTAGCCTATGTCTCAACGCCTGGTGATAATCCTCACCCCAGGCGGAACGGGATAGAATGCCCCGTCGTTTGCCGGGCTCGGAGACCGGCGCCCCTTGCAGCTTCGATGGGTAAGCGACGGCGATCGCAATAATGGAGCGAACGCCTGGCATAAGAAGAGCCGGGTCTGTGCGCAAATCCAGATCCGGTTCTTCGAAGCCCGATTCATATCCGAGCTCCCGGTGCCGAACAAGCCTTTCCCGTAATTCCGCGAACGGTTCTGCCGATGCGACTCTCAGCTTGTCTATGCCAAGAGAGGCAGCGGCTGAAACCATCTCTTCTTTCAGGCGACGCCAGAATGCGGCATCGCGAGTTACGCCAGCTTCGCTCACAGCTTCGTCCAACGGCTGATCGGCCAGATAATCAAGTCCGCTCTTCCTTTAATCATCGATTTGGGCACCTCGTTAAACGCGCGGCTGTCCCGGCTGGCCCGCTCGTGGCGGTTGTCCCCCATCACGAAATAATGTCCCGGGCTAACCGTCGTCGGACCGTAATCTCCGTCTTCGATTTTCACGTCGGTATAAGGTTCGACTGTCAGTTCACCGTTCAAGTAAAGCTCCCCCGCGCGAATTTCGAGCGTGTCGCCCGGCATCCCTATGACGCGCTTCACCAAATAATCTTTATGTTCCGGGCCGTCGCTTGGATCCTTCAGTACGACAATGTCTCCGCGTTTAACGCTGCCGAACTCCAGCGAAATTTTGTTGACGAACAGCCACTCGTTCTCATGGAGCGTCGGTTCCATCGATATTTTCTTGACGGTTGATAGCTGAAAAACATACGCCTGCAACAGCAAGACGATTGCCGCGGCCACAACAAGCGCCCTCGTCCAGTCCCATAATTCTTTGCGCCAGCCGACCATTGCCGATTTACGAGAGGAGCGCCTTCTGCCTCCGGAAGGCGCGATTGGCTCCGATTGCTGTTTCATGAGCGCCCGCTCCTTTCCGCCGTATCCGTTCGATTTCGATTCGTATTTTTCCACTCTTCATAATAGCCGTAAACGACTTCGTCTCCGAACGGAACCGCCCTGTCCGCGATCGCGCCCCTTAACTCAAGAAGTGCCGCCTCCACGCGGGCTTCAACGTCTTCGCCGTACCTGAACATTTCCTTATGCTTAAAAAATTCGTCACGATCAAGTTCAACGACCGTCCCGTCCGGCATGAACGATACGTCCAAATCGTAATCGATATAAGTAATCACATTGCCGTAACGGTAAGGCGGGGAAGCCAGATTGCAATAGTAGCGTATGCCTTTATCCTCGATCAACGCTACGACATTGTACCAGCGGTCCGGCATGAAAAAAGAGACGGCCGGTACGCGACTGACCCATTCCTTGCCGTCCGCTTCGACGATAGCCGTGTGATCGTTCAGAAGCACCCATACATCTTCGTGCGCGTGGCGGGGATGAAGCTTCCCTGCTGGAACAAGCCAATTTTCTAGCCATACCCGGTGTACAGATCCGTTATGTTTGAAGCTTTTAATGACGCACTCCGCGTACGGGCTTTCCGGCACAGTTATCCCCCTTAGCCTCCGTCTATCCATATATTAACGCTGTTTATTCTTCATGAGCAGCTTACGTTCGATATTATAAGAAAAGCATATCTGACCGCCAAAATCAATGACGATCGATATGCCTTTGGGATAGTTCAACTTTTACTATTTTCCTATTTATGCCATTAACCTGCAACAATCGACAACGGCTGCGCCGGAATCACAAAATCGCTCGGCTTCAACCCTAGCGAATCATAGAAAGGTTTCAGCAATTCGTTATGTTTGTCCTTCGCGATGAGCACTTTCATCACTTTGCGTTGTCGGAAACGCTTGTCCATCGTCGATACGAGCGCCCGCCCGACCCCTTGCATCCTGAACGCCTCTTGAACGGCTATGCGGTACACGTAACCTTTGGACTGATCGATCGTCCCGATCAATACGCCGACGATTTCGTCTTCCTTCTCCGCAATAAGCACAAGTTCGCTGTCCCACGACAACTGACGGGCAAACGCGCCCATTGTCTCCTCGCAGCATTCCTCCGACAACACTTCTTCCAGAAGTTGCGCAACCGCCCTGTAGTCTGACAATTGGAAAGAACGAATCTGCATGCTGATATCCCCCGAACCGTGACTTTTACAAACAGATAACGAATTAACAGTCTCTTAATTTTACGACAATTTTGCGAAATTTCTAGCTTTTTTATTAAAAAAACATAAATTTTTTCGCAAAAACGACAGAAAACGCGATGAAAACGCTTTATTTTCGACGATTATAGAGTATTTACTGCAGTTTTTGCCGGAATTTCGTAAGATTCCGTAATTCATGGCGAATAATCGACCAGCGATTTGGCAAAATAGCAATGTCCGGGCGACTTCGACTTTTTATACATCAATGTTGATTTACTCGGGAATATGAGGGATAATAGTCGTGAGCAACGTCAGCTATCGCTGGAGCTACATAATCAGCAAACATACATTTGGGAGGTAATATTATGGCACATGAATTACCGGCACTTCCTTACGCGACAAACGCGCTCGAGCCCCACATCGACACGGCAACGATGGAAATCCATCACGGACGCCACCACAATGCTTATGTAACGAACTTGAACAACGCTTTGAAATCCGCTCCTGAGCTGGAAAGCAAAAGCGTTGAAGATCTGATCGCAGACCTGAACGCAGTTCCGGAAGCGATCCGTACGGCCGTTCGCAACAATGGCGGCGGACACGCGAATCACAGCCTGTTCTGGAAAACGATCGCTCCTAACGCAGGCGGAGCTCCGACAGGCGCTCTCGCTGCTGCGATCGATAGCGAACTTGGCGGCTTCGATAAGTTCAAAGAAACTTTCGCTGCTGCAGGCGCTACGCGCTTTGGCTCCGGCTGGGCTTGGCTCGCGCTGGGCAAAGACGGCAAGCTGAAAGTATACAGCCTGCCTAACCAAGACAGCCCGATCATGGAAGGCGACACGCCGCTGCTCGGACTCGACGTATGGGAGCATGCTTACTACTTGAAATACCAAAATAAACGTCCTGACTACATTGCGGCGTTCTGGAACGTCGTCGACTGGAACGCAGTCGGCGCAATCTACGACGCAGCGAAGTAATCTGCTAACGAACGAACAGGGACTGTCCCTGCCATCATGGATGGCGAGGACAGTCCCTGTTCGCGTTATTTCGAGCGGTTGCTCTACTCTTCCAGCAGCCCGTTCAATTCTGCGGCTACCGTATCGATCATGTGCACGAACGACGACAACTCTTGCGAACTGGCCGCTTGCTGACGCGAGTAGCGGACCGTCTCTTCGCTTCCTTGTTTTACTTCTTCGAGCGAGGAGCGAATTTCCTTCAGCTTCGTCTGAATCGTAACGAGCGATTGCTTGGAATGCGTCGCTAACTTGCGAATCTCGTTGGCAACGACTTCAAAGCCGAGTCCGGCTTCACCCGCGCGAGCCGCTTCGAGCGCGGCGTTTAGGCCGATCAGATGCGTCTGATCGGATATTTCCCGCATCGTCGAGCCGAGTTCATGAATTTCGTCGATGCTTTTCGACAGTTCCCCCACTTTGGCGTGCGACGTTTCCTGAACGTTCGCGGTATGCGAAGCGCTGGTAGCGACCGAATTGCTGCTAGCGTTCAGTTGCACCATCATCGAGGAAAGCTCCTGCACGACTCCGCTGACTTTAGTCAACATCCGTTGTCGATCCGCCGCCAGTTGCTCAACTTTCGCTTTTTCATCCTGCTCGTAAGCTTCGAGAACGATTTGCGAATCAAGATTAAACAATTTTGTGAGCGTATAAGACACTTTAAGCCATTCATCGGGAATCGCCCTTTTCAGATGCGATGTCGCGATATCGAGATATAACACATACGTACCTAAGTACCATTGCGTCGTCAAACCGATTTTCGAGTGCAGTTTACCGATGTATAGCCTTTTTTCGAAAAAGGGTTCGTCGATGACGCCCGACGTCAACGACCGAAAGTACCAACGCTGCGTCTCTTTCAGCCGTTCCAGCGTACTGTGCTTCTCAATGATCGCCTGCAGCTCAGGCTGCGTGGTAATGCGCTCATACAGCTCGTCCACGACTATATTCGTAATGGTATCGAACAAGGAAGTTTTCTCTTTCATGTATGCCAAATCCGCTTCTTCGATTCCGATGTATTGCAACTGTTTCGATCTCTCTTCGCCTAGCTGTATCAAAGCCTAATCCTCCTCGTGTATCATGACAAACAGGCTTATGCAGTGCATCCGACCGCATCAAGGAGTGCATCCGCCTGCAGCAAAAACGTAAGATTGTCGCCCTTCTTGTGGATACCCCGGATGTATCTCGAAACTTCGCTGCCGATGCTCGATGGCGTCGGTTCCACTTCGTTCTCCGGCATATTGAACACTTCCGCCACGGAGTCGACGAGCACGCCAATATGCCCGTCTGCCGTCCCTTTCATCACGATAATTCTCGAGTCTTCCCCGATTTCCGCTTCGTGATGGCCCAAATATCTCGACAGGTCGAATACCGGCAACAGCGAATCCCGCAAGCTAAAGACGCCAAGCACTTCCGAGTTCGCCATACCGACTTGAGACATTGCCGGCACGCGAATAATTTCTTTCACCTGGTTAATATCGAGCGCATATTGCTGGTCGCCGAGCGAGAAAGTAACCCGTTTAGTCACCCTGCTCGATTGACTTAATGCCGCTTCGTCCGTCTTGCTATCCTTCGCCGTGCCCGAATCGCGCATGACCGAATTGACGTCCAGAATAAGCGAGATGGAACCGTTGCCCAGTATCGAGCAGCCCGATATGTACGGCACTTGCCCTACGTAAGCGGACAACGGCTTCATGACGATTTCCTGGTTCGCCACGAGCTTGTCGACGTAAAGGCAAACCCGCTTCTCCGCCGCGCCGATCATGACAGCGTAACCTTTGCCATCGGCGCGAGGTTCCGTGCCCAACCTGTCGTGCAATCTGACGAGAGGATAAATGTCCCCGCGTACGGTGCACACTTCTTTGCCGTGTACACGCTGAATCGACGCGTTCGATAGCTGGAACGTTTCCAGCACGTGTACGAGCGGAATCGCAAGCGTATGTTTGCCAAGTTCGACTAGCAGCGATCTTGTAATCGCCAATGTCAACGGGAGCTTAATCGAGATGATCGTTCCTTGACCGAGCTCGGTATCAATATCGATCAAGCCGTTAAGCTTCTCGATCTGCGTTCTGACAATGTCCATGCCAACGCCGCGTCCGGACAGCTCGGTCACCTTTTCCGCCGTCGACATGCCCGAACGGAAGATCAGCCCGATCGCTTCCTTGTCCGACATGCGAGCCGCTTCTTCCTGGCTGATATCGCCGCGTTCCAGCGCCTTTTGCTTGATTTTACGGGCATCGATACCGCGACCGTCGTCCGTCACCCGGATGACAATGGCATTCTCCTGATGCATCGCCTGCAGTCGGAGATTGCCCTTGCGAGGCTTACCCAGACGTTCCCGCGTCTCGGGCGCTTCCAGTCCGTGATCCGCCGCGTTGCGCAAAATATGAATCAACGGATCGCTGATTTCTTCGATAAGCGTACGATCTAGTTCCGTTTCTTTGCCTTCAATCGTAAAATGAATTTCTTTGCCCGCCTGCTGCGACAAATCCCGAACAAGGCGCGGAAACCGGTTGAACAACTGTTCGATCGGAAGCATCCGCGTCTTCATCATCCCCTCCTGCAACTCGGCGATGACTCTGTTCAGATGATCGGCAACTTCACCCAACAGGGCGCCTTCTTCCTGCTGAGAGCCTCGAGTGTCAAGCCTCTTGCGAACTTCTTGAAGCCGGGTATTGTCGATGATCAGTTCGCCGACTAAGTTTAACAAATGCTCCAACCTTTTGACATCTACTCTGACCGTCTGCTGAACTTGAACTTTACCCTCTACGCCTGCAACAGCTTCCGGCTTCTCCTTTGCCTCGCTTGGCGCCTCCGGCATATGGATCTCAGTCTCCTCGCTTGCCGGAACGGTTGTTCCGCTATCGAGCGGCAGCTCGTTGACAGGGGATGCGAGCAGATCATCTATCGCGGCAACCCTTGCTTCGGAAAGCTGGGACAGTTGCAGCACATTGCCTTCGATTTCGGAAGCGCTTCGCTCGGACGCGACAACGAACGAAATCGGCGCCGACACCAACAGTTCCTCATTATCCCACTCGTTCAGCGGCGGGTGGATGGCCAACACTTCTCCCGTCTCGCTCAACGCTCGATGCACGAGCATTCCTCGCACGGTCGGCATATCCGCTTCCTTCGCCAGCGTAACGGACACCATATGAAGCGGAACGTTCTCCCGTCTCTTCTTCGCCATTTCTTCCAGTTCGCCCTGCCGCCAGCGAATGCCAGGCGACGATTCGGACAACTCCGCTTCGTCCGTCGTCTCATTGCCGATGGCATTGTTAGGCGCCGCGGTTTCGGGTTCTGCTCCGGATTCGCCGCCCTCGTCGTCAAGCGGCTTGCCTGCCAAAATTTTCTCCAACGCGTCCATTAAACCGGGATCGGCCTTATCGTCGACTTGGCCGACTTTTAACGCTTCTTTCTGCTTCTTCAAGTCATCGATGCATCGGAACAGCGTGTCGATCAACGGACCGCTGACCGTTAACCGCCCTTGGCGCAACAGATCGAACACGCTTTCTACTTTGTGCGTTACGTCCTTTATCGCAGTGAAGCCCATCGCGGCAGATGAACCCTTCAGCGTGTGCGCAGCTCGGAAAATACGCTGAACCGTATCTCCTTCTCCGCCGTTCTCAAGCTCGAGAATCGCGTGGTCCAGCGTCTGTAGCTGTTCCTCCAGTTCGTCCAGAAACACGCTTAAATAGGTTGATGCGAATGAGTCCATCTTACCTAACCTCCTTCTGCCCAAGTACCGCCTTAAGATCCAGAACGCCGATGAGCCGCCCGTTCAGCTTCCCTATGCCCGACAAATAGCCGCGCGATACGCCGCCCGTCTGCTCCGTCGTCGGAGGCAACACTTCTTCCAGCGACGCGACTTGCTCGACCACGTCGACGCATACGCCGATGTCTCCGTCTTCCGCGCTGACAACGACGATTCGCGAGGCCGGGCTCGCTTCCGCTTCCGGCATGCCGATGCGGTCGCCGAGCCCAATGACGGGAACGATTCTGCCGCGCAAGTTCATAATGCCCTTTACGTACGGTTTATCGCAAGGCACTTCGGTTACCGGCTGACGCTTGATGATTTCCTGAATGTCCGCCAAGGGGAGCGCATATGGCTCCCCGTTCAGGCCTATGACGATGTAGTCGCTCATCGCTTCCGGCACTCCTCTACACTTTGAATATGGACACGCTCTCGTTTAGTTGCTCCGACAGACGGGCAAGCGACTGGGAGGAGCTTGCCGTCTCTTCGGCTGCGGCTGCCGACTGTTCGCTCGCTGCGGCGATCGTCTCGACCGCGCGCATCACTTCCTCGGACTGGGCAGCCTGCTGCTCGCTTGCAGCGGCGATTTCCGCGATCTGAGTTGCCGTCTCTCCGACCATTCGCACAATGCTGTCGAACGTCTGTCCCGTACGGGACGATTGCGATGTCGCCTCCTCAACCGCCTTTACGCTCTGGTCCGTGTTATGCTGCATGCCTTTGATGATCGACGCAATCTGTTTCGTCGCTTCGCCGCTTCGCTCGGCGAGTTTGCGCACCTCGTCCGCGACGACTGCGAATCCTCTGCCTTGATCTCCCGCTCTCGCTGCCTCGATTGCGGCGTTCAACGCCAGCAGGTTCGTCTGCTCCGCAATTTCATCGATCACTTCTATGATTTGACCAATCTTCTGAGAATCCTGCTCGAGCAGTTGCATTTGGCCAGATAAACGTTCCATACTGCCTATTGAAGCCGCGATGGCCAATCCGCCTTGCTCTGCGCCTTTTTTGGTCCGTTCGGACAATTCCGATACGCTGCTTGCGTTGGCGGCTACCGCGCCTACCGCTCTGCTCATCTCCTGAACGAGCTCGTTGATCGTTTGAGCGGATTCTGCCTGATCGGTGCTGCCCCGCGCGATTTCCTCCGTCGTCGCCGAAATTTCCTGCGCCGCTGCAGCAACGTTCTGCGCCGACCCGACTGTATCTCCGATCAGCTTGCGAAGGTTCGCGATCATTTCATTAAATTTGCCTGCCAGCATCCCAATCTCGTCGTTGCTCCGTACTTCGAGCGAACTGCGCAAATCCCCGCCGGCAACTTCTCCCGCCACATGAAGAACTTGCTTCACTGCTCGAACGATCCGGTGCGACAGCACAATCGCTAAGCCGATGCCGACAACAAGCGCCGCTATACCAACGACATAAAGCACGACTATCGTTATTCGGTTCGTATCGTACGTGTGCTGAACCTGTTTGTTCGATTCGTCCACGTTATATTGAATCCATCTTGTGATCGCGTCTTTGCCCGCCTGCACAACCGGAAGCGTGCCCCTGACGCTTGCAATATCCGGCTTGATCGAGGGATCCTTCGATTGTTCGATCGTCGTATTCAGGGCGGAGAAATATTCCTCGGCGCGCTGTTTTACCTCGTCGTAAAGCTTCTGCTCTTCCTCGCTAGATACGAGGGAACGATAATTGTCCATATCCGCATTAAACTTGTTCATCGTGTCTTCCAACGTTTTTACATAACCCGCTTTTGCTTTCTCGTCCGTCTCGAATTTCAGCAGGAGCGCGCCCCCGCCAAGTCCGATAAAATCTCCCCGCATCTGCGACAGCTTATTAATGCTCGGAAGCCACATGTCCTGAACATTAGAGATCGAACCTTTGAGCGATTGCATGCGGCTGATCGCCAGAACATTAAGGATAACGAGCAGCGCAAGCACGACGCTGAACCCGGCAAGCATTTTAACGCGAATGGTCATCTTCAATTCCCATCTCTCCCTGTGGTCGACTTTTGATCCGACTATGATTCGAACTTGCGGCCTCTTCCGGTATGGAAATCAGACAGTCCAGCACATTCATGAGTTCGCCTCTTGCCTGGTTCAAGAACCCCATGATCGAATCTTGCAGCTTGTCCGTCTGCAGCGCCGCGTTTAGCCAAAGCTGCTTGTTGTACAGCACGATAGACATATCAAACGCCGACGGGTAACGCCTGATTTCCTCGTAAATCGTCGTTTGCAAGTAAGTTTCCGGAAGCACCAGCGTAAACATGAGCACGGGTTGGCCCGGGTGCATGTCTTTGATCTGAAACAGCTCGTGCAATGGATAATTGCGCTTGCGCCAGCGGTAGCCGAACGGTACTCGTTCTTCTTCCTCCCATACGGGCTCGTACGCGTTGATTGCCTCGAGAAAGAGCTGCTTGTAAAATTCGGTAAGTTTCATTACGCTCCCCCTAAGTTCAGTTCGCCCACACGGCGCGTCTTGCGTAATGCGAGCGTCGATTATACGAGAATCTCATCTCCGTTCGGGTTTCGGATCTTCAGGCTCGGGTTTCCCTACCCCATCTTCGCCACAAAGTAACTTTAAGCTCGAAGTATTAAATCTTGTGACGGCTTTATATTTGAAAGGTGTGTTTTTCCTTAACCGAAAAGGCGAGTTGCCTTGAGGATTGTTAGCAAAATGTTTGGACATTTCCCGGTCTAGTCGTTCCGCCAGACGCAAAAACACCCGCGGTGTCCGCCGCGGGTGTGCACAAACGACTATATGTCCCGTTCCTACATCCTGTTAACAAAATACTCCGTTAACAACTTCCGAAATACGTTCGGCCATGAATACGACTCGAATTGCTCGGGGCCGACCCATTCATATCCGGTTCGAGCTGGAGCGAACCTCTCATCCGCGACCGTCGCGGGCAGCACTTTAATATGCCAGACAAGGTGCGTAAAGATATGCTGCGCCTCGCCAACCGTACGCGCCGACACTGAAGCGCCAAGCCCTTCGTCGACTAGCGCCGCTTCCAGCCTTCTCACGCCTTCGGCAACATCTTCCCAGGCAGCCGCATCCGTCGCTTCGATATGGGGCAGCTCCCACATCTTCGCAAGCAGCCCCGTATCCGGCCTGCGTCGGACGAGCACTTGTCCGGCATGTGCGCCGACACCTTCGATCAAAGCCGCGAAGCGATAGACGTCGCGCGCCTTCTTCGCTTTGGTCTTTATGGGCAGTTCCTTCTCGCGTCCCTCCCGCTTGGCCGCGCAATGAATGGCGACCGGGCAAAAGTCGCACGAAGGCGACTTCGGCGTGCATATCATCGCGCCAAGCTCCATGAGCGCTTGATTAAAGTCCGCTGCTTGGCCTTCAGGAATAAGCGAAGCCGCCAGGCTTTCCATGCCGATCCGCGTCGCCGGCTTCGCAATGTCTTCCTCCAGACAGAAGTAACGCGACAGCACGCGCATAACGTTGCCGTCCACGGCTGGCTCGGGCTGATCGTAAGCGATGCTTAAGATCGCGCCTGCCGTATACGGGCCAACGCCCTTAAGACCTGATACTTCTTTCTTTCCGTTCGGCACGCGGCCACCATACAGTTCCGCAACCTCCCTGGCGGCAGCTTGAAGATTCCGGGCGCGCGAATAGTAGCCGAGCCCTTCCCAATGTTTGAGCACGTCTTCTTCAGGCGCTTCGGCGAGATCCCCCACGGTCGGAAAACGGTCTACGAAACGGTTGAAATACGGAATGACCGTATCAACCCTCGTCTGTTGCAGCATGATTTCCGACACCCATATGTGATACGGGTCTCTGCTTCGCCGCCATGGCAAATCTCTTCGTTCCTTGCGATACCAATTCAAGAGCTCCGCGCCGAAATACGTCGTCTTGCCGTCATTCATGCCTTCTGCGTGCTCCTCTCTTCCGCGTCGTCACCGGCGACGGCTGCGGATGCGAACGCCGCGGCCTGCTTACGGTAGCGACTCGGAGTCAGCCCGGTATGCGCTTTGAACATTCGCGAGAAATAATAGATTTGCATTCCTACCTTGTGCGCGACAGCCGACACGTTACATTCGGGCAGCAACAACATCGCTTTGGCGACTTCCATCCGTCTCATGTTTACGTACTGAATCGGCGAATAACCGAGTATGCCTTTGAAAAAAACAATAAAATAGTTCGGGTGCAAAAACACTTGCTTGGCCAAGCTTTCGACCGTAATGTTATCCGCAAGATGTTCATCGATATATTGCAACACCGCATTGATCTTCTGCAGTTCTTCCGAAGGAGACGACTGAAGTTTGCTTTCCTGCTCGCCATTCGGCAGACTTTCCAAATATTCGCTGATCAGTTCCAGCATGATCGCCTTAATTCTCAATCTGGATGTCAGCTTGTCCCGAGCCAATTCCTCGTACAATTTGCAAAAAAGAGAAGAGACGGCTGGTACGTTATTCACATTCACGCTGAAAGGAAGCTGGAGGGTGCGGTACAGATCGCGATCCTCGTAGCTGCTGCGGAAGTGACACCATTGCAGCGTCAGCGGAGCATCTTCCGCAACGGAAATCCGATGCGACATGCCGGAGAGCAACACAAATAGCCGGCCCGCCTTCATCTCGATCTGCCTGCCTTGCGCGGTTAACGTCCCTCTGCCTTCCTTCACGAACAGAAAGCGATTGCAGTCGTAAATATCCTCCTTTTCCTTATGGGTTTCGATGTCCAGCGCCGTTTCTGCAGCGGCAGCGACTTCGATATTCATGTGCTCGAAATGTTTCATCATGATCGTCAAAAAGTTTGTAGTCATCTCTTAGCCCCATTATTCCGAAGTCTGTTTCCAAGGTCTTTCTACTTGCATTTGCTTAACATATTCCATTATACGTCACGTTTTCCTCTTCGTAAATTTACAATTCCGCTTGATTGAACCAAAAAATAACAGCCCTACCTTTATTATTGGCAGGACTGTCCGTTATTCCTTCTCGACAATAGCCGTGGCGGCAGCCATAGAGCGCTCGTGTGTAATCGCCAGATGAATCCGGCAGGCTTGCTCTTCCCAACCCAAACGCTTCAACGAAGCTGCTGATAAGCCGCATACCGGCTTGCCTTGAGGGTCGGGCAGCACTTCAATGTCTCGGAAGCCGACTTTCGAACCGATGCCGCAGCCGATCGCTTTCACGACCGCTTCCTTGGCTGCGAATCTGCCGCTTACAAACTCTAGCGACCTTCTCTGCTGCAGAGTGGCGTATATCATCTTCTCCCGTACGGTCAGCACCCGGTCGACAAACCGGTCTCGCCCCGTTCCGGAGAGCAGTCTCTCCATCCTTCCCAACTCGACGACGTCCAACCCGACTCCGATAATCATCCGATCGGCCTCAGATACCGGGAATCGGATCCCGCTTATGCTGCGTGCGCAAATAATGCTTCTCGAGAATTTCACGCGCTTTCTCGCCGATCTGCTTGCCTTCCAAATACGCACTGTTGTCTTCGTATGTAACGCCAAGCTCATCTTCATCCGTCTGCCCTTGCCATAGACCGGCAGTCGGCGCCTTGTCAATGACGCTGGCCGGTACGCCGAGCCGTGCGGCGAGCTGTTTCACTTGTCGTTTATTTAAAGTGCTGAGCGGAGTAATGTCAACCGCTCCGTCGCCCCACTTCGTGAAGAAGCCGGTCAAGGCTTCGGACGCATGATCGGTCCCGACGACGAGCAGGTTCAGATCGAATGCGAGTGCATACTGCACAACCATCCGCGTACGCGCCTTCACGTTGCCTTTGCCTCCGCGGCTGATATGTCGATGAATGTTCAGCGTCTTGAACGCATACTCGGTCTCGAGCGCGATTTCGTCAACCGCTTCTTCGATATTTGTCTCGACTTTATGCGTCAAGGCAAACGCTTCTGCGACCGCATAGCTATGCTGAATATCCGATTGCTCCCCGTAAGGCTGGAAAACGCCAACCGTAATATACTCTTTGCCGGTTTCCTGTGATAATTCGTCCGTTGCGAGCTTGCACAAGCCTGTTGCCACTGCGCTGTCAATGCCTCCGCTGATCGCAATAAGCAGCCCCGTCGCACCCGCGCGTTTCACGTAATCTTTCAGAAAAGCGACCCGAAGCTTAATCTCTTGATCGACGTCGATACTCGGTTTGACACCCAGCTTCGCGATAATTTCCTGTTGAAGAGACATCATGACGAACCTCCCAATGAACAAAAAATAACCCGGGGGCACAGCCATCGCAATGGCGCGGCCCCCGGGAAGCATGAATTATCGGCAGTAACGATCGAACGCCGAAGTCAAATCCGCAGCAATGTCATCTGCGCCACGATTCTCGATTTGGTGTCTTTCGATGAAGTGGACGAGCTCGCCGTCCTTCAACAATGCGATCGAAGGCGAAGAAGGCGGATATGGCAAGAAATATTCGCGGGCTTTCGCCGTCGCTTCCTTATCTTGACCAGCGAACACAGTGAACAGATGGTCGGGCACGACTTCGTGTTGCAGCGCTTGGGCGACGCCCGGACGGCATTGACCGGCGGCGCATCCGCACACGGAGTTGATCACGACGAGAACGGTTCCTTTCGCAGTCGGAAGCTGTGCCTCCACCTCTTCGGGAGTTCTCAATTCTGTAATGCCGACCCGGGTGAGATCGTCCCGCATCGGTTGAATCATATCGAGCATATATCGTTCGAAAGACATCGACATAATAAGCCCCTCGCTTTCCGGTAATGATGAAGCTTGCGGTCGTTCGTATCCGCTACGCTCATTATACCGCGACGTCTCGACGTCCGTCAAAGATGCGGAAGCCTGACCGTCCGAGGCCCAACTTCACGGCTCATCCAGCACTTCGGGAACCGGAAAATAGTCTTCGTCGTCAATTGCAGAAGCCGTCTCATGCGTCGGATGACCGAACGGACGGGATGGCAAGATGCCTCTTTCGAACCAATCCCGGTTCTCGCTGGTTTGAAAACCGATATCCTTAAAAGGATGTACCCATTGCTCTCCCACCATTACGGAGGGATCCGTCTCGTCGTTCCACTGCTCCAACGGCGAGTTCGGTGACGCGTAGTCATGATCGCCAATTACGACTCCGCTTGCGTTCACGAACGGCTCCCGCGGCCCCCGGTTGTCGCGGAACTCCGGTCGAAATTTGATTTCGAACGGGTCTAATGCCGAATCGTCATGTCCCTTTGCAGGTTTCATGTCTGCATAAGACTCGTCGATATATTTATCCACGTCTATTTGGCTTAAGTCGACGGACGGTTAGGTCCGTCCAGTTTCTTGTCGAATCCGGGGGCGGTCGGCGGTTCTTTTTTACGGTTGTTTTGTGCATTGTCCCGCCCGGATTTCGACGGCCCTTGTGCGCTAGTCATGGGAGAAACCTCCTTGTCTGGCTAAGTCCCCCGTATTGTTTCCATTTCGTTCCCTTTTATCCGCCCGAATCCGACTTTGTCAAAAGTATGAACATGAACTCACCAGCAATCCCGCCCCGGCTTGCAGAAGTGGACATGGAATACCGTGCCGACGCCAAGGGTCGACTCGACCTTGATTTTTCCATTGTGCCGCTCGACGATGCTTAAACAAAGCGCCAACCCAAGTCCAGTCCCGTTTGTTTTCGTTGTGTAGAACGGCTCGAACAACTTTTCCAGCTTCTCCGGCGCGATGCCGACTCCTTCGTCTTCGATGCGAAGTTGAATCATGTCCTGCGTATTGCGCGTCTCAATCTTGAGCACGCCGCTTGCGTTCATTGCTTCCATTCCATTTCGCGCAAGATTAAGCAACAATTGTTTGATTTCCTTTACGTTCATCGGGAGCAAATCCATGGAATCGGATAGCCTCAAATCGAGCGTCTGCCCTCGCATATTGGCATCAGCCAATAAAAGAGGCTTCAATTCGTGCAGCAACTCGTTCAAACTGCACGACTCCTTCTCCACAATCCTGTTCTGCGCGAGCGAAAGAAAGTCGTTAATGATCGCGTTGGCGCGGTCGAGCTCTTCCATAACGATGCGAAAATAGGTCTGCTGCTCCGGAGAGCTTCGCTCGTTAAGCAGCTGCAGAAATCCGCGTATGACCGCCATCGGATTGCGGATTTCATGCGTGATGCTCGCCGCCATCTGCCCGACAAGGCTAAGTCTTTCCATCCGGTTGACTTCGTCTTTCAGCATCTGCGTTTCCGTAATATCGTGGCCGATGAACAGAATGCCGTTCGAAACTTCAGACGGCAATTGCTTGAACGAACAGGTGACGGTGTAGAACATCTTCCCGCCGATTCGCATCACTTCCGTGTGCCGTGCATCCGTCTGACCCACTCGTGTAATCGGATTTTCTTCGGCGGACATGTTCGTCTGGCGGGCGAAAAAATGAAAGCTGCGATGCAAAATATCATTTCGCCCGAGCGGGAACGCGATTTTCGACGCCATCTCGTTTACATGGGTGATCGTACCTTCATTGTCGCAAAAAATGACGATAAGCGGCGCATTATCGATAAACTGCTGCAGTCTGCGCATTTCGTTTCTATACTTGATGGATACTTCAGTCAACTGTCGCTGAAGCTGCACGCGCTGCATACCCAGCTCCGTAAAATGAACGATTAGCAAAATAGCAATGATGAACAGAGCATCGAAAGCGACGAGATCCGTCCAGCTCAAGTCCTCCCCGGAATCGGAAAGTCCGTGCAGGACGGTAACGCGAGCAACTCCATTAAGCAAAAGCAGAGCACACGCCAAATGCAAGACAATCTTTAACCTTCGATTCCCGCCGCTTCTATGAAAGGCAGGAATTCGTGAAAAGAGGTACGGTACGAATAGCAGAGCCAAAGCAATAAAAACATATAGAGTGTTTGTCTGCTCAATCTCGCATAGTTTGGTGACGGCGTAAGCGACAAACAGAAGCGAAGCACCCAGGAAACCGCCGTACAACGAACCGATAATAAGGGGAATATCGCGGAAATCCGTTATGTAGCCGCTTGGTGTGACAATCGCAAATCGGGTACATAACAACATTGCCAAACAACAGGCAACGCTCAGGAAAATCGATGTATACCGGGTTCTCTCCGGCTTGGCGTACCAGATGATGAACATCGACGCCGGCAAGAAGGCAACAAGGATTTGCAGCAGCGAATCTTTCCACATGGCGTTAACCCCCGACACGAACAGTTGGATATATAAAGTACGATTAACGTGTCCTATAAAACAATTAGATTAAAACATATGTCAACAATAGTAACAATAATAGGAAAGTTATACGCTGGCAAGCGTTCAATTGGCGGGGGGACGATTGAAATGATATGCTTGGTTCATCAAGCCATAATGCCTTCGAAGGAACGGAGCAACGAAACATGATCGCGAACTACGACGTCATCGTCATCGGCGGAGGTTCCGCCGGCCTTATGGCGGGCATCTCTGCCAGCAAACACGGCGCGAAAGTGCTGCTGCTGGACAAAGGGGACAAGCTCGGGCGCAAACTTGGCATCTCCGGCGGCGGACGCTGTAATGTGACAAATAACAAGGAGCTCGAAGAGCTGATCCGGCATATTCCCGGCAATGGACGGTTTCTGTACAGCACTTTTAACCATTTCAATAACAAGGATATTATCGATTTTTTCGAGAGCCTTGGCATCCGGCTGAAAGAGGAAGACAACGGCCGCATGTTCCCGGTGACGGATAAAGCGAAGACAGTCGTAGACACGCTCGTCGGACAAGTGATCAAGCAGGGCGTGGATATCCGAACGAACGCAGCCGTTGATACGATCCTGTACGAAGGAGGAAAAGTGTCCGGCGTAAAGCTGCGCACAGGAGAACTCATCGGGTGCCAGGCTGCTGTAGTCGCCTCCGGCGGCAAGTCCGTTCCGCAGACGGGTTCGACCGGAGACGGCTATGCTTGGGCGGAGAAGGCGGGGCATACCATTACGGAGCTTTTTCCAACGGAGGTGCCTCTTACGTCCAACGAGCCGTTTATCACAAGCAAGGAACTGCAAGGACTCTCTCTCCGGGACGTCACGTTGTCGGTATGGAATCCGAAAGGTAAAAAATTAATAGAGCATCGCGGGGATATGATTTTCACCCACTTCGGGTTATCCGGTCCGATCGCCTTGCGATGCAGCCAGTTCGTTGTGAAGGCACTGAAGCAGTTCGGGGTTGGCAATGTGGAAGTATCGGTCGATTTGATGCCCGATTTCAGGGAAGATGAAGTTTACTCGCATACGTTAAAACTGGCAGAGATGGAACCGAAAAAATCGGCGAAAAACATTCTGAAGGGGACATTGCCGGAGAAAATGATTCCGATTTTGCTTGGCTGGGCCGGGGTGCCGGAGAATGTTTCTTATGACAACATTCCGAAGCAGGAGTGGCTGAAGCTGGCGAAACTGATCAAACGGTTTCCGATCCGGGTATACGGTACGCTATCGATCGAAGACGCCTTCGTAACGGGCGGAGGCGTGCATTTAAAAGAAATCGAACCGGGCACGATGCAATCGAAGCTCATGCCCGGTCTCTATTTCTGCGGCGAAGTACTGGATATTCACGGCTATACGGGAGGCTACAACATTACAGCGGCTTTCTCGACTGGTTACACGGCCGGCATGTTCGCCGCTTCCCATCGGAGATAACATGAGAATGGGTCGTTGCGATGTTCAGGTAGCGCTGAAACTGTCGTACGAACCGTCGTCCGGCTTGAACTTGCCCTGCCTGATCTCGCCGTCCGAATCATTATTTGCGCGGTAAGCGTCCACCCAATCTTCGTTCACTGTATGCGCCGGAATGCGAATATCGTCCATGCCGTACGCCAAGTCAGTCACTTCTGCCGACTCCGCCGGCGCACGCTCCAGCAACTGACCCGCGTAACACTGTACGATTTCCAGAGCGGAAGTCAAATCTTCGTTCTCTACGTGGATGTGGAGGCGCCCCCCTTCGTGCATTTGCGGCTCGTAACCGAGCTCCATGAGCGTATCGCTCGCCAGCCGCGCCTGCGTTTCATCCGAAAACTGGAACATCAATGAGGCTCGGTTCATCGAATGCTTCTCTCCGATCTCGCTAGGGTGACATACCTGCCGGTTAGGATTCCCATTTGAACGCGAGACATTCGTCCGCATGCGTGACTGGCTACTTATTGGTCGTTCTTCTGAAATGCGGCAAGCAACGCGTCACCAAGGCTCGAACCGAGCGATTCCTTCGGGGCGTATTGCTGGACAAGCTGCTGCTGGGCCCTGCGATTCGTTCTTCCTCCGGCTTTATCATCCAGCATTTCGATCACGTTGCAAGGCCGGCATTGTGCGTATTTACCGGCTTTGCCCGTATGAATCTCCATCCGTTTGCGGCATTGCGGACAGCGCTTGTTAGAGACCGCCGCTTCCAGCGGCTTGCGATGCCCGCACTCGCGGTCCGAGCAGACGAGCATCTTGCCGCGTTTGCCTTTCGTTTCGAGCATCGGCTTGCCGCATTCCGGGCATTTGGACGTCGTCAAGTTATGCGGCTTGTAGACGGCTCCGCTTGTTTTCACGTTGGACACCAGCTTAGCGGTCATCTCGCGAATGCCGATGATAAACGCTTTCGGGTCGCCTTTCCCGCGCGAGATTCTCTCCAGTTCCAATTCCCATTTGGCCGTCAGCTCCGGCGCGCGCAGTTCCTCAGGCGCAAGCTCGATCAGTTGCTGGCCTTTGCCGGTCGGTACGAGTAAACTTTGCTGCCGTTCAATCGTGTCGGTGGACAGCAGCTTCTCGATAATGTCGGCCCTCGTCGCTGGCGTGCCTAGTCCGTGCTTTTCCATCTGCGTCAGCAATGTTGCTTCGGTGAATCGACCTGGAGGTTTCGTCTTATGCTCTCCGAGACGCAAGCGCGTGACAGGCAGAGACTGCCCCATCTGCAACGGCGGCAACGACTGTGCCGTCTTCTCCTCGCGACGTCGTTCCGCTTCATCGCCATCCTCGTCGTCATCGGAAAACGAACCGCCGTCGGTCCCGTAAACCTCTTTCCAGCCCGCGTCCTTCTGAACCCTGCCTTTGGCATGGAAAGTCTCGCCGTTAAGCGAAAGCGTCACACTCGTCTCATCATACCGGTACGGCGCATAGAAGAGCGCGATAAATCGGCGGGCGATCAGATCGTACAGCTTTCGCTCCTCCGTACTGAGCGCGGATAAGTTCAACCATTGCTCTGTCGGAATGATGGCGTGGTGATCGGTTACTTTGCTGTCGTCAACAATGCGTTTCGACACCGTCAGCGGCTTGCGCAACTGTGGTTTGACCAGCTGTGCGTAAGGCCCAACTGCAATGCTCTCGAGGCGGCCTTTGAGCGTCGGCACCATGTCCGACGATAAATAACGGGAGTCCGTTCGCGGGTATGTAACAAGCTTATGCTGCTCGTACAGCCGCTGCAGCACCGAGGAGGTTTGCTTGGCCGAGAACCCCAGTCGCTTATTGGCATCGCGCTGCAATTCCGTCAAATCATAGGCAAGCGGATGCGGTTCGGATTTCTCCGTTGTTTTCAACACAGATACCGTCGCGTTTCCTTTGCCTGCTTTGGCAACAAGCGCATCCGCTTTCGCTTTGTCGAATAATCGGCCGTCTTGCGCTTCCGCTCCGCGCCAGGTCGCCGTAAACCCAGCTGTAAGTTCGGCCGTCACCGTCCAATACGGCACAGGCTCGAAACGCCGGATTTCCTGTTCCCGCGCCGTCATCATCGCAAGCGTAGGCGTCTGTACCCTGCCTGCCGCAAGCTGCGCGTTATGTTTGCTCGTCAGCGCCCGTGTTACATTGAGACCGATCAGCCAATCCGCTTCCGCCCGGCATACGCCCGATGCATACAAATTGTTGTATTCGGTTCCCGGCCGCAGCTTGGCGAAACCTTCGGCAATCGCTTTGTCCGTCTGCGACGAAATCCACAGACGCTTAAAAGGCTTGCGCCATTTTACAAGCTCCATAATCCAGCGCGCCACTAACTCCCCTTCGCGTCCGGCATCCGTGGCAATAATAAGCTCGCCCACGTCGCCGCGTTTGCACAAATCCGCCACCGCCCGGAATTGATGCGAAGTTTCGCGGATCGGTTTAAGTTTCATCGTTGGCGGCACAATCGGCAAATCTTCGAGATTCCACGACTTAAATTTCGTATCATAATCTTCCGGCTCAGACAGCTCGACAAGATGGCCGAGCGCCCAAGTGACGATGTATTTGGGTCCTTCCATATAGGACTTCATTTTATTCGTACAGCCTAGCACGCGCGCGATTTCCTTGGCAACGCTTGGCTTCTCCGCTAATACGAGCGATTTCATTCTGATTTCCCCTGCCTTCTTCTTCTGCCCAAGCCCGCCACTTCCTCCGGAGTTAGCCCCGTAGCTTCAACGATCGTTCCGATGTCGACTCCCAGTTTCAGCAAATTGCGGGCTACTGCGAGTTTGCCTTCCTGCAAGCCTTCGCGCCGGCCTTCTTTCAGTCCTTCTTTCAGCCCTTCTTCCCGGCCTTCTTTCCGTCCTTTTTTCAATATTTCCGGGTCGATAAACGTCTTGATCATCCGGCTAGCCTCCTCGTTTTGTTGGGGATCACCGTAATTTCGGTATAAGTAGCTCACAATGTTATCCAGCACACGCAAAATCTTATCCATATCCCCTAGCCATATTTGCTGCTGTCCGTGCAACTCTTGGATGACGTCTAGCGTTTCCCTAATGGTCGCCTTCAACCGCTCGAACTCTCCGGCAAACAACCGCCGTTTCTCATTGTCGGATCGTTGGCTCGCAGCGATTAGTCGCATGTTCTTGCGCGAAGAGAACACTTGCAGAGGCAACAACGCGAATAGCTTCCGCTCCTGAAGGTCACGGGCCGTCAGCGTCCAATACCGCAGCACCGGCACCTTGTACACCATTTCTGTCCCGTCCGGCATCCGCATACGGAAGAGCAACTCGTCGCCGATCGCTTCATTTTCCTCCAGAAAAATGACGATTTGCTTCGGGAAGATAACAAGCGGCACGCCGTCCTCCGCTTCTCCTGCAGCCACTTCCAACGCTTTCTCGAAGCCATAGCGAAACATGCGAATGACCATCGACTGATCGTTCATCGTCTGAAACTCGACGTGATAATGAACGGGGCCGAGGCGCGTATCCAGCTTCATGAACAAGTCTCCGACAATACGTTCGTATTCGTCCGAAATAAACTCGGCGTTGCCGTAATGAATTGCCTTTACATCCGTATCGGCAAAGCTTTCCCCGAACAAACCGTTGATGAGTTGAACCGTCAGTCGCTTGGACAACCGGAACAGCACACGCATCATTTGATCGAGCTTCAGTTTCTCTTTCTTGCGCCGGTCTGTTGCTTTCATTATACACCACTCACCTTCGTCGCCGCGATGGTTCGCATATGCAAAAAAGCACACCCCTACGCGCTTTCGCGCGAATTGGAGTGTGCTTCACTCACCGTTTGATCACTTTTCTACAACCACTATACCAAACATACGTTCTCGTGTAAATCAAATTTTCGTGTCTGACTCAAGCTCCGGATAACATTCTTCCTCCAGTTCAAACACGACCCCGTCGAGATGCTTAGCCGCGTTCCGCCCGGCGATCTCGCCGACCTTCTCATATCCGGCATTCGTATAGTGAAAAGGCGCGCTGCTTCCTTGCATCAAGCCGTTCTCGATCGTGAAGGTACCGGTAATGCGGGTCAACATGACAAACTTGTCAGATCCACGGGTCAGCCGTTCCTGGGCCTCCATGATCGGGATGCAGGGGAACGAGTGAAACTTCGCAATACGGATCATCATGAACGTTTCCAGCCCAAGCTCCGCCTCCATATCCTGCCTGAACTGCTTCAGCAGGGCAGCGTATGCATCGCGGCCCGTTCCATTGATGCCGTCGGACTCGCCTTGCAGCCAAACGAAATTTTTTCGTTTCACTGCGAAACCATCCTGTTCCAGGCGTTGCACCGCACCCTTGACCTTATTCACAAGACAAGCAAACCGAGGCGTACCTTTCTGCCATTCTGCCGCCGACGTAGCTCCCTTGGCAGCATGCACATAGCAAGCTCTTCGGCCGGATTGACGGTAATAATGCTCGGCGAAGGAAGGGACGAGACTTCCATTGCCCAAGTGAGCCGCAGCCAGCAATAACGAGCCTCGATCGTCGGTGATATCCTCCCCGACGGGATGCCGTAATTGCACGAGTGAGTCGCCGACGTATTTATACTCGCAAGCCATCTCCCAAGGAATGCTTAGGTCAACTGGACTTTCGCTCTCTCCTTGCATGTTGGACTGTCCGCTCATGACAAACAAGTCTATTTCTTTCATTGTTAACCTCCACCTTACATCGCTTGGTTGCTCAATCGTAACACAAGCGGCTGCAACGTAGCGAATGCTCCCTGAACACGCAACAGCACCTTATCTTTAGCCAACACGTTATCAGCCTGATCCACCAACGTCCAAACACCGTCATCCTGCAGGCGATAGGCATAAGATCTACTCCAGCCCGCATCAATCGCCAGCGTAACTTGCTCCAGCGGGTCCAGACTTAAATTGTACACCGCAATCAGCTTGTCTCCGGTTTTCGGATTTTCTTGAGCGCTGACGAACACGTTCGGGTCCTTGACTGCGTAAACCGGCAGATTGCTCCGTCCAAGCCATTCCGTAATGCCTCTGATTTGTTCCTTACGCTTGTGATTGTAGATCGAGGCGGACGCATTCTGCCGTAAATCATACGCCATCACCGCAACCCGACCGCCCAGGCTGTTCTCATAGAGCGTCACGGCTGGAACAACCGCTTCATCGCAGTCGTTCCATAACTCCGACATCACGCGAACTTCCTGATACTTCGGCTTAATGTGGAACACACTGGCGTATTGCTGTACAGCCATAGCCAGATTAACAAAATACATTCGCTCTCCGGCCTCGGACGGCGTCCACTCATCCAGCTTCGTTAATCGTTCGCTGACGAGCGTGTCACAGAGCGCCACCTCCAGCTCCGTCACATCGACGCCAAGCATATCCCCGTACCCTCTGCGACAAGCATACATGGCGGCAAGCCCGTCCAGAAACACACCGGAGCCTAGCAATTCTCGTAACTCCTCGTCCGACAAATCGAGAATATCTTCTCCGCATATCATGACAGGGCCTTGACCGCTCCGGGCTGTATAGGGAATCCCCATCTTACCCAGCACCGCAGCCCACGCCGACGTCACAATCACAGGGGGATGGTTGCCGACAACAGGTCGGTGCGCCTGCGCATGAGGTCGGTACAGCACCTGCGGACCTACGATGCGGAAACCTTGCACGACGCGCATCAACTCATTAAAAAACGCCCTATTTCGGCCAATCATCCGGAAGTAACCTTCATCTTCGAGCGGTCCGTCCGTGTATTGCGTAACATAGGACAAGGAGCCGTCAAACCCGTAGAACAATGCTAAAGACATCAGAGCCCGCAGCTTGGCCGCCGAGAAAAAGAACCGCGAATGCGGGAACGGATCGGATTCATGGATCAGCTCGAACTCGTCGCCCAGCGTCATCTTGGCATGCAGCATATGAAACGTGAGAGAAGCAAAATGATCCGCTTGATCGCTGCTATAATCGCTGCCAAACAAACGAACTAGCGGCCTCGTCCCTCCTGCAAGAGCTTTGGCTACACCTTCCGTAAAATCGCCGTCCAAATCGCACACGAAGGATTGGCACAGTGCCATACGCGTGTCCGGCGCGATCTCGTCAACCGCTCTCCGCATGCTGCTTGACAGTTCCACGAGTGAGTCCTTCATCAGATTCGCCCATACTTTCCGATAAGCCACAGCCTGATCTCCGCCTGAACGGAACAACGCCTGCAGCTCTTCCCTCGAAACCTCTTTACCGACAAACTCGGAAAAGCGTTTCATATGGAGCGGACAGAAGCAGCCGAATCTGACCACATCGTGATTGCTCATTTCATAATCGTCTTCGAAGAAAATATACGGCGGCCTGCCTCGCTCCACAACCGTTTGCATATACGTCCCCATCGAGCTCATGAATTGTTTGTCCAACGGACAATAGGCTCCTTTGGATACTGCACCGTCGATGCCTACTATCTTTTGTGCCGAGGCCGAAACTTCTCCCTCCGACGGTAGAGGATCGATCGACAAACTCGGCGCGCACCACCATCCGACTTCAATGCCGTCAGCGGCCATGCGGCTCCCGACTTCGCCAACAAGATCGCCGAAGGCTTCGAATGCTTTCTGGATCGTTGCCCCTTTCGCCTCGCCGTCCCACGTCGGAAAAACGAGAATGAATCGGCGCAGCCCCGCCTCCCGGTTCAACTTTCTCATTGCTTCTATCATTTGTTCTTTCTTGTCTTTAATAAATAAGAACGGAACGATCGGGTCGAATGAGTATTCCTTGTCAGCCATGATGTAACACCTTCCTCAATAACGTTCTTGTTTCGCGCCATCCTAAAGGCTGTTTCCGCACGAAAAGATCGTTTAGAAACAGCCCTTGGTCGATATTATTGCTTCTTCAAATAGTTAAAGACGGCTTGCGCTGCTTCTGCGCGATTAACAGACACTTTCGGCGAAAACTGGTTATTGCTGCGTCCAACCATAATGCCCAACTCTGCCAAAGCTTGAGTTGCTCCTCTTGCCCACGGAGAAATTTGCGCGTCATCCGCATAGCTGTGCGATAAAGCAGGCTGGAGCGCTTGCTTGGTCTGCCATTCCACTGCCCGCTGCAGCATAACCGCCATTTCCTCGCGCGTAATTGCCGCATTCGGAGCAAAGCGATCGTTGCCTTGACCACTGATCAATCCCGCTTGTGCAGCAGAATTGACTGCGCCTGCGAACCAAGCATCAGCGCTTACGTCTTCAAATTTGCCGTTTCCGTGATCGGCAAGCCCCAGCGTTCTTGCCAATATTACCGCGAACTCAGCGCGCGTGATCTGACGATCAGGAGAAAAAGTTGTCGTTGCAGTGCCTTTCAGGATCTGTCTGGCGGCAAGCTCGCGAATGGCTTCTTGCGCCCATTGCATCTTGGATAGGTCATCGAACTTCTTCACAAATACCAAACCTGCTACCCGACCATCTTCCAGCAATTGGACGGTGATCCGACCGTCGGATACTTCTTCCTTCAAGTAGACAAGCTCTCCGTTCTCTCCGATGCGATAAAGATGGTAGTTTGCAGGCTTTTCCGAGACTGGCCATGAAAGCGTCAGCTTGTCGGAGCCGGCCGCCTCGCCGGACTTCAGCAACTCATCCATCCATTTTCTTATTTGTGGAGGACATTAATCGTATCAGAACCAGTGAAACCAGCGCCTCCGGATGTATTTCCGGCTAGTATAATCGTCACCGTTCCGGACTGATTTCCGACTAAAGCGATCAATTCTTTCCGGTTGAATTTTACCGTGATCGAATGGTTGTCCCCACCGGAAAGATTGGAACTCTGTGCAGAGATGGAAGACCCGTTTAAGATCAGCTTGATTGATTGGAGATCAATGGACGCAACATCAAGCTCTGCAGGTAAATCAATTTTAGCGGTGATCGAATTGTCTCCCCCTTGACTCTTAGGATTCAAGGTTTCCGGTTTGATATCAACATTTACATAAAGGTCTACAGCAAACGGAAGCGACTTGACCGTCACGTTGCCCGCTTTATCTGTTGCGGTGATTTCCAGTACGTTACTTCCTGCGTTGGATTGCAAGGAAATGGATTGTCCCTGTGTCACGGTATCACCATTCAGCTTGGCTTCCACACTATCAAGCCCGGACAGGGCATCCGTTGCTGTAAAATCGATGGTAATCGTGTCCGTCGTCTTGAAAGAGCCGGAGGCCAAGGTGGTATCCACGATCACTGGGCCAGTTTTATCAATGCTAATTCCGCCGACAGTGGCCGAACTCGAATTACCCGCCGAATCGACCGCCGTTCCTGTTACGAATTGATCCGCACCTTCTGCTGACACGACGGTGTCAGGTGTCACGCTCTGGATGCCCGATCCCGAATCGGATGCCGTAAAATGGACAGTCACATCGGTGTTATACCAGCCATTCACGTTCGGCTCCGATGACTTGGCGCCCGTAATTTCCGGTGGAATCGTGTCGACAACTTGAATCGGCAGCGCCTTCAACTCAAAGGCAACATAATTAGCCGTATTAGCTCCGTCGGCAAGACCATTGTCCGCCAAGCTGAGGGCTACTCCGTTCGGATTGTTTGGTTCCACCAAATTAATGTGCGCCGTAACGCCGATCTTTTTGCCCGCTTCGGCGGTAATGCCAATCGTAGTCCACGGAATTGCCATTTCGACCTGATAGCCATCCGTCGTCCGCGTGCTTTTTTGGATGATTCCTTGCGTCTTGTCGGCATTCACAGCACCGTTATAATAGGTTGCAGGATCATCTACCCTGATCGTGTATTGATGGGTGCCGGGATCGCGCGCACCTTGAACGAAATTACTGTCCACGAACAATTCAACGCTTGAATCCACCCATACCGGATTGGTTGTTGTGGATCTGATGTGTCCATCCTTCACATCGAAGGCCGCGTACAAATAATCGGGGCTCCACAGCAATCCCAATCTACCGCCGCTGCTTGCATCAAGCAAATTGCCAAAGGCTTTATAACCGATATTCCAGTTCATATTCCAGGCTTCTTCATTAACAACGCCATCGATACTCATCGCGTCACTGCCAACCTTTTCAAGCCTATAGGTCGCTTTTGCTTTCGTAAATTTTTTGGGCAGCCAAGCTACCGAGGACTGGGCATCCTGAGAGCTGTTCTCCGTCAACGCCAGCATGCCTGCGGCTGAAGCGTTCGCATCATTGACATCCTTATCATTCACATGGGCAGTGACTCCGATGATGTTGCCAGCGATCGGCGTGATACCCAGCGAACGCCATGGAATGGCAACTTCGATATTGTAGCCTTCCTCCGTAGCCTCGTAGCCATATTTCACCTGCTCATTCGCTTTTGGCGTTTGCCGGTAAATATGCACCTGAGGATCATTCGCGCGGAATACATAGCGAACCGTATGATCGTCATAAGCACCTTGCTTACCGGTGCCGTCCACATAGATTTCCACAGAATCGTCATCCCACGGATTTGCCGAGCCGGAATTGACGATTTGATTATCTTTTACCGACACCGCTGCCAACAAATATTCATCGTTGTAAGTAAAAGAAGCTGCAGCCTGATTATCCGTCGTACCCGAGCGATTAGTTAGCGACGTCCGCGTATCCCAAATCTGTTCCTTCAATTTGCCATCGAGATACGGAATTGTTTGGCTATAAGGAAGGTCGTATTGCTTCATCGCCTCTTTATCCACGCCATGCAAATACAGGTTGCTGATATAAATGTCCGTTCCGAGCGCATAGGGCCATGTCCAGATCTGAACGGAGTTGACATTGGATATGTCTTTTGTCACTTTCGACAAATCAAACGAGATATGATTGTCTCCTTGGCGGAGGTCTGCAAGCTGCCCGTTATATAATATATTTCCATCGGGGTCTCTTAACAGAATGTTATACCATCTCTCGTCATCGCCAGAAGCACGGTAAATGTCTAGCTCCACTGTACTTGCCCAAGAAAAATCCTTCGAATCTTCTTTCACCGGAATAGAGATGCCGGGATACGGGTACGTGCCTGCTGCTCCATCCGGGAATCTAACTTGCAGCGCCTTTCCTCCCCCCGCCGCGTGATCATTCGTCACTCCGACGATCTGAGCATTATCATCGGTCAAAATCCCGTTTGCCGAAGTGAAATCGTGAATGACCTTGTTCAGCATAATCGGCTCAAGCCCGCGGGATTTGAGCCACACCGATTTCGTCAGCTCGCGCTCAGCTCCGCCTTTCGACAGCTTGACCGTGACGTTGTTCATACCCAGATTGAAATCCGCGACATAGCGATACTGGTCGCTGACGTTATTGCCGGCAATCGGTTCCGCGTTAACGGATACGTTATTGATCGAAACCGTCGTCCCCTTCTCGGCGTACACGATGACCTCTTTTTTAGAATATTGCATCGGCTGATCCTTGAATACGACTAGCGCCTTCGGATTCATCGCCAGCTCTTCGATGTAATCGGCGATTTCACTTCTTACCTGCTGCAAGTCTTGCGGACTCTTCGTAAATGCTTTCACATTCGTAAACAAGCGGTCATAGTATGGCTGGATTAGTTCCTTGGCGGAGACGACTACCCCAAGCTGCTGCGCCGCTTGCTTAATCCGCTCTTCCAATAGCCACAAATATTCATAGTCTTGGTTGCCGTCGCGAATCGCCTGCAGTCTCAATGTCCCAATCGGACCATTCAAGCCATATTTATAGCCAGGGTATAACAGGAATCCGTCGCCGTTAGCACCCGGGAATGCCATCGGATCGTTCCAAATATCGCGTGCAATATATTGAAAGCCGGTCCATTTGGCATACACGTTAACCGACCAATACAGATTCCCCTCAATACCGTATGAACGCTGCATCCAAGGAATGAGCCGCGCACTGATCAAGTCGTCGTCAATATGGTATGTCGGGTATGGATTCGTAGGAACAACACAGCCGTACCACCACATATTGCCGCCATTCGCTTGAAAATCCTTGACCTGTTGCAAATACTCATCGCTGTCAAACTCGCGGAACAATGGTGCGAACGTATTCACATCATTTTTGAGATCCGGATGAAGACCAACGGTTACAACATGTCTTAAATTGGGATCAATCGCCTTAATCTGCTGGCTGCGCGTTTTAACAAGAGGATATTTCTCAGGCGGCGGTTCATCAATTTCTCCGCCCAGATAGTAGTAGGCTTTACCTATCAGACCTTTATTCTTTAAGCTTTGGACGAGCTTCTCCGCCCTGCTTTCTTGGTCGCCGTTTGGTCCTTTATCAAAATCGCCTATCGTGTAAGGAATATTGTATGCCGATACGCGCGGATCATTGACATAAGGCGCCGCCAAATCTGCATAATGCTCATAATCCCACGGGATAGGCAAGTAGGTTGGCGTCACATGATAATTTAATAGAAACTCATAGTAGTTCCGCATGATTTGCCAATATTCCGGAGAGTTCTCCACCAGTCCAGGATAGCCATAACTAAGGTTCCAGTCACCCCATACCGCAAAGGCGGTTTGTGCATGATTTTCCGCCGGAAGCGCAAAATCCCTGACTCTTACCGTAATCGGCACCTGTTCCGTTGTACCGTTAGCCGTGATCGATATCGTTCCCGTATACAACCCGGCTGGCGTGTTCTCATCTGTTTTGACGGTAAACCAAATCGCCTGATTATTTCCGCTTTGCACTTGAATGGATTCATTCAAGGTCATATACGGCGCGTACGGAATTAAGGCATCCGGATACCAGCCCGGCTCATAGGCGCTATTAGACCTGTTGGTGGTTTTGACATAATGCTGCACGAACTTCTCGATCTGGCTTGCCGGAATGGTCGCGCTGCCCGAGGTTAAATCCGAGATTTCGGAATTCGTGATGTTTACATATCCGCCATGAGCTGTGAGCAGTACTTGCCCGCTCTGATATTCGCGCTTTGCCATCTCCAGGTTAACGGCAGTTGAAGCAAGCGGGGCGGCATCCCGTTTCACATTCGAGATATTTGGGGCCGTCCAGACGCTGTACGTGCCTTCTACTGATTCAGGGGCGCTGCCTACGTTTAATTGCACAAGCGATATATCGTCGAAGTAAATCTTGCCTGTGCCGCCTGTGATAAAAAGGTATGGCATCACCTGTCTTACGCCCGGAACGATTTCGAAGCGGAAAACAAGCTTCTGCCATTCGCCCGTAACGTTATCCAGAGCCATCATTCGCGATGTCATCCAACCATTGTCGCCAATGTAATCCAAATTCACCGAAGGCCGTCCAGGCTTAGTCGGATCATCCGCCTTGACCCAAACGGACAACTCGTACTCTTCCTTGTCGTCAATAGGAATACTTGACCCATAACGCCAATTATAGTTCCAGGTTGCCGTGTCCCCGTTGTTCGGATATTCGAAGAAAACACTGGAACTGCCGGAATGTTTGACGTCACTGCTGACGCCAAAATTTGCATTCCCCGTATTCACCCAGCCGACAGGCTTCCCTCCCGCCTGCAGCTCGAATCCACCGTTATCAAACTTGTTTGCAGATGAAGCCGACAATCGAACAATCGATACATCGTCGAAGTAAATCTTGCCTGTGCCCCCTGTAATGAAAAGGTATGGCACCACTTGCCTTACGCCGGGAACGATTTCGAAGCGAAATATAAGACGCTGCCAATCGCCCGTAACGTTATCCAGAGCCATCATTCGCGATGTCATCCAACCATTGTCGCCAATGTAATCCAAATTCACCGAAGGCCGTCCAGGCTTAGTCGGATCATCCGCCTTGACCCAGACGGACAACTCGTACTCTTCCTTGTCATCAATAGGGATATTGGACCCGTAACGCCAATTATAGTTCCAGGTTGCCGTGTCCCCGTTGTTCGGATACTCGAAGAAAACACTGGAACTGCCGGAATGTTTCACTGCGGTGCTGATGCCAAAATTTGCATTCCCCGTATTCACCCAGCCAACCGGATTACCCCCCGACTGCTGCTCGAAGCCCCCGTTTTCAAACAAATTTACGGCTGCCGCCGCCGCTTTCTTCGGCGCAACCCCCGCTCCGGCAAATACCGGGACGATCAAGCATAAGATTAGCCATTGGATCGCCCATTTTTTGCTCTTGCTCCTCCATGTTGTCATTCTAATTCACGCTCCTCTAAATTTAATTAATGAAAGCGCTTTCTTTGATTCGGAAAACTTGCTCTTTCCTCTCCCCTTGCAGGGAGAGGAAATGGTCATTCCTTTACACTCCCAATTATCATGCCTTTCACGAAGAAACGCTGCAAAAACGGATAAGCAAGCAAGATCGGCAACGCCGCAATAAAAATTTGTGCCGCTCTTCCCGTCCGGATACTCACACGGAGATATTTTTCTGCTTCTTGAGCACTCATCTCTGACAAATCCTTCGATACGATCGTCGTCTGCAAATACGTCTGCAGTGGGTAATGCCTAGGTTGATTCATATAGATAAGTCCATCGAACCAACTATTCCAATGCCAAATCACTGTTAAGAGCAACACAGTGGCCAACGCAGGCAGAGACACCGGCACATAAATGCGCCACAGAATCGTCCAATGATTTGCACCATCCAGCTTAGCCGACTCCTCCAGTTCCTTCGGAAGATTACGAAAAAAGTTAAGAAGCACCACCACATTAAACACAATAATTGCGGACGGGATAATAAGTGCCCAGATCGAGTCGATCAACCCCGTCGACTTGACCACCACGTACGTAGGAATAAGCCCTCCTCCAAAAATCATCGTAAAGACAAAATACCAAGCGTACACCGTACGAAACCGAAACTGCCTGTTGTCCTTTGACAAGGGGTAGGCGAGCAATATCATAAGAATCATGCTGGTCGAGGTGCCGATAACGGAGCGCTGAATCGTTATCCAGAACGCTTGCAAAAACTCTTTCTTTGCTAGTGCGGCTTCGTAGGAAGCCGTACTGAATTCGACCGGCCATAGCTTTACCGCACCGGCCGAGACCGCTTGGGCAGAGCTTAGCGATACCGAAAACACATGGATAAGCGGAAATAAACAGGTTAAGGCCAACAGCGTCAGGAAGGCCATATTGCCTATCGTAAACAGCCGGTAGCCGATACTTAGTCGATACGATGGCATAACGATCACCTTCCTTAAAAAATTCTATAGTTGGCCAACCGATAAGCCAGATAATAGGATACCGAAATCAGCGTGAACGAAACGACGGACTTGAACAAACCGACGGCTGTAGCTACGCCGTATTGGAACTGCTGTAAACCGATACGATACACGAACGTATCAAGAATATCGCCTGTCTCATACACTTGCGGGCTGTACAGGTTAAAGATTTGTTCGAACCCGGCGTTGAGAAGCTTGTCGAGACTTAATACGGCCATCAACACGATGATCGGCGTCATACCCGGTAGCGACACATGCCAGATCTGTCTCCAGCGTCCTGCGCCATCCGCTTCCGCCGCTTCATATAAAGTTGGATTAATACCGGTCAGTGCTGCCAAATAAACAATCGTCCAGAAGCCGAATTCTTTCCAGATGTCGGACATTACAATCGTAAACTGAAACCAATGATTATCGCCGAGAAAATAAATGGGCTTGACACCTAGCCAAACAAGCGCTTGATTGATGACTCCCGATGACGGGGACAAAATATCTATCAGGATACCGCTCAGGATGACCCATGACAAAAAATGCGGCAAATAAACAAGCGTCTGGAACGTTCTGCGGAATAACGTAAGCCGCACCTCATTCAGCAAAAGAACCGCAGCAACAGGAACAATGATGCCAAGCGATATTTTCAACGCTCCGATGACAACCGTATTTGCAATGATCCTCGGCGTATCCGGCATCAGCATCACATAGCGGAAATTATCCCATCCCACCCACGGCGAATGGAATATGCCTTTTGCAGGCAAAAACTTCTTGAATGCAATGACGGCACCCGCCATCGGTCCATAGCTGTAGATGAGAACGATGATCAAACTGGGGAGGATCATCAAATGCAGCAGCCGGTTTTGTCTCCACTCTTTGCGTAACAGTCTGCTCCCCTCCTTAAGGAAGGGAGAAGGTTATGAAACATCCCCTTCTCCCCCGAAGCCATTTTATTGTTGCGACTTGTACCACTCGTTTACTTCTGCTGTAATTTGATCGCCGCCAAGTTTTTTCCATTCGGCGATGAAATTGTCGTATTCGTCCACGGAAGCGCCCATAATAATTTTGGTCATCACTTCGTCTTCTTTTGCCTTCAGTACGCTCATTTTGTCGCCCATCGTTGCCGTAGGCGCACCATAGAATTCGTTAAAGTGGAACTCGTTGTTCTTGTAGCCGTCGTACATCATCGCGAAGGTGCCGCCTTCTTTTACGATCATATACTGAAGCCAGTTCGGGAAGGTAACCTCGCCTTCCATATACTTCTTGGCTGCTTCGTATCTGGCGATCCGGTCTACATCAACGCCGAGAATCGATGCATCACCCGTTTTAAGCGCTTGCGGGATCAACTCTCCGCCCTTGACAAATGCATCCATCGAATTGACAACAACCGGGTTGATGTCCCAGAAAAACTTGCCGGTATCTTTGTGCGCTTTGCTGAAGACGAGAACGTTGTTCTCATTATTCGGATGCAGGGAGTAATCGATCCATTGGTTCAATAGCTTGATGGCCGCTTCCGGGTTTTTCGCATTTTTGTTGACCACGTAGAATCTGTCGACCGACGCGCTGGCCGGATTAAGTGCCGGTTGCCCGTCAACGGATGGGATCGGGTATACTTCCCAATCCTGAACCAGCTTGCCGTCCTTCACCGCACTATCGAAAGCGGCGCTGTACCAGAATGCGCCGTATGTCAATCCGACGCGATTGTTTGCAATCAATTCGAGCTCTTTACTCGTATCTTTAACGCCGAATTCAGGGTCGATCTGCCCCGCCTTGAACATATCCTGCAATTGCTTCAGCGCCGGCTTCATGTTCGGATCAAGACTGCCGTATTGCAAATTGCCGGAGGCGTCTTTCACCCATTGCTGCGGGTACAGGTGATAACCGGCGAAATATCCGGACAGCGACAGCGACTTGGACAAGCTCAAGCCGTACGCTTTACCTTTGCCGCCCGTGTCCCGTTTCGCAAACGCTTCCGATATTTTGAAGAGATCCGCCATCGTTTTGGGCTCCGGCAGGTTCATTTCTTTCAGCCAATCTTTGCGAACCCAGACATAATTCATCGCGTTGTACGGGCTGTTCGTCACAGGAATCGCCATCAGCTTGCCATCGAAGGTTGCGGCTTTCAACTGGCGTCCGCCATCTTTCGTAAACTCGCTTTTCGTGTCCGCCGACGCGTATTTATCCCATAGTTCCGTCAAATCCATAATCATGTCATTGTCGACCAACTGCTTAATATCGTTGATGCCGACTTTGTAGAAATCCGGCAGGTCGTTCGAAGCAATTGCGATTTTCAGCTTCGAGTCGTAGTCGTTCACCGTGTTGACGACCCAATTATTTTTCAGCTTGATGCCAAGCTTCTGCTCATAATAATCGTAAATCGTATTTTTGTTGATGTCCTCTCCCGGTTCGAAAGCTTGCTGTGCATCGATGCTGCGGATCGTCGTCAGTTCAATTGGCGGATCGTACTTGCCGAGCGGGTCGATCGCTTCCGGGCTCTGGGCTTCGCTCGCAGTGGCACTTGCAGAAGGCGCTGAAGCTTTCGGAGAATTGGCAGCCTCATTGTTATTGCTGCTGCAAGCGGTCACGGTAAGCAGCATGGCGGATAACAGCGCGGCTAGTCCGACTTTAGCATTACGTTTCATTGATACTCCCCCTGGTTGCGTAGTGATTTCTTGATCGGTTGGAATTGCTGTCGAAGCACTTTCCTCCCCTCTGCCACAAGTATATAAACCCGCGCCTATCCGCAACTAGATTCACCTGTTGACATCCCGTTACATTCCTTGACTACTTCTTGGCTCACGGCGCAGCGGCTACGAATCCCGATATTCCTGCGGGGTCATGCCCATGCTCGCCTTAAAGAAACGGATAAACGACAAGCGCGAGTCATAACCGACCATCGCGGAAATTTCGTAAATTTTATAAGCGGAATGCTTCAGCAGTTCCTTCGCTTTCTCCGTCCGCGCCATATTGATATACTCAGACAAGCCGATCCCTGCCGTTCTTTTGTACAATCTCGACAAGTAGGAGGGATTGAGGTGAACGATGCCTGCAAGTTTGGCTAGCGAAACATCCTCCGCCAGATGGCTGTTGATGTACTCGTTAACGCGATGCACCACGATATGCTCGTCCTCCACGGCAGGCTGGTCGCGATTATCGAACAACAGCTCCGCGAGCTTCCGGAAATAGGCGCGAAGCTCCTCCCACGACAAATTCACGTCGGCATGCGACAGGCGATCCAGGCCGATCTGCGCGGCCAGCTTCCCATCCAACGGGTATTGATTAAGATAAGAAAGAAACACGGAAGCAAGCCCATGATACACCTCCAGCTTGACGAAGCCGGAACGGTTTTCCTCCGCCGCATGGTCAATAATCTCGTCTAACAGGCTGTTGAAATCCGCTTTACCGCCGTTTTCCAGGTAGTGACCGAGCAGACTGATCTTTTTCGTTTTGCGGTTGGCCAGCTTCATCTTGGCCGCTTCAAACGACGAACGCGGGGCGCTGTGCCCGCTCTGTCCTTTCAGCCTCACTTCGCTTCCCGTTCCCTGATCTCCCCACATGAGAGACAGCAATGCGTCATAGGCTTCCGGAAGCGATTCCCAGCGTACAGCGGAAGGACTGATCGCGAAGGACACTTCAAGGCCGATCGTCTCGCGACAGTTAGCTTGAATCGTATCCAATTCTCCGTATACCCACTCGAACCAGGTTTTCCCTGCGTCATCCTGCTCGCCTTCGCCGCTCTCCGCGCCTGAACCGTTCATCGGCTGCAGCAGCCAGACCACATTCGAATCGTCCATTTCCGCTGATGACAACCTGACCGTCGATTGCAGCTTCTCCGCCGCGATGTTCTGTACCGCATATAACATCAGCTTGCGGCCTTCGCGCGTTCCTTTGCCGCCCCAGGAATCGATGCGTCCGAGCAGTACATATACCGGCAGCTCCATAGACAAGCCCATCCCCGTCTCGCGAAGCTTAGCCCGTATGGAGGACTCTGACAGCGGCGCTCTTCCTTTGAGCAGTTCATTGATGTACTGCTGCTGCATAAGCAATGTCGCCTGCCTGCTCTGAAAATTCGCCTCCAGCAGCTTCCGGTTCGCCTCCGCTTGCGCGTCCAGCTCCGCAATCGCTTTGTCGATCGATCGCACGATACCCTCGTCGCTCTCCGTCTTCAGCAAATAATCGAAGCCGCCGCCGGAAATGGCATTTTTGACATAATGAAAATCATCGAAGCTGGTCAGGAAAATCACTTTGCATAGCGGCCAGCGACGCTTGATTTCATGCAACAGCTCCGTCCCTTCCATTCCCGGCATTCGGATGTCGGACAATACGATGTCGATCCTCGTTCGGCTCAGCACTTCAAGCGCCTGATAAGCCGAGAATGCCTGAAACAGTTCAAGCTCGGGCTTCTTCTTGCCGAACATCTTCACAAGCCCTTCCACGATAATGGGCAGGTCATCCACGATCAGCATTCGATACATCTGTCTCCGCCTTTCCGCTGCTATCCAGTTTCAGCCGAATTTCTACGCACAATCCGCCAAGCTGCGACCTCGTCAGCGATAAGCCGCTGCCGCTGCCGAACATCAACTCAATCCGACGATGCACGTTAATGACGCCGGTCGTTTCCTCCATAAAATTGCCGCTCTTCGAGAGTGTCGCTGCCAGCTCCGCCAATGTGGCATCCGATAACGTCTTTCCGTTATCCTCGATCCAGATGGACAAATAACCGTCGGACTCAGAGGTGTGCACCCACAGTTCCCCTTTCAAATCAGGTGACCCAAGAGCATATTTGTAGGCGTTCTCCAATATTGGCTGCACAATCAGGCGGGGCACAAGCAGCTCTCCGTACGTGTCGGCAAGCGGTTCGAACTCGACGTCAATCCAATCCCCATACATAATCGATTGCATATCCACGAACACTTGGGCATGCTTCATTTCATCCCGAAGCGGAATCCGATCTTCCGCATTGCGCGTAATAAAGCGGAAATAATCCCCTAAATATAGCGTAAACCGATAGGCGCGGTCATTCTCGCCCTCTTGAATCAAGCGGTTCAGACTAAACAGGCAGTTGTACATAAAATGCGGATGGATTTGCGATTGCAGTCGCTTAAGCTCCGAGCGTTGGCTAAGAATCTCTTTTTCATACACTTCGCTGATCAGCACTTCCAGCCTCGAGACCATGCTGTTAAATCTGCGGTATAAATATTGAAATTCATCCCGCCTCGTGCTGACTTCGATCGGAAGAAGCTTACCGTCCTCCACTTTGCGGAAAGCGGCTACAAGCCGGCGCAGCGGATGATGGATGATGCGATAAATGGAAATTGACAGCAGGAAGACGATACACAACGAGAAACCGAGCAGCGCCCAGATCCACCGTTCATAACGGTGCAGGGAGCCGAGAATGTTGTTCTGCGGGACGTAAACGAGCAGAATGGTGTTCAGAACAGTCGATTTGCGATAGGAGATCAAGTAAGGCACGCGTTCAATCTCAGTAGAAGTCATGCCGACCGCCACATCTTGCTGCAATTGTTGCTCCGCGAACGACCTCATTGTTCGTGCGACGTCTCCGTCTCGTTCGCTTGTAATCTCCCATTGCTCATCGATGTTAAACAAAATGGAATTTCCCTGGTCCGGACTGACAATGTTTTTTAAGCTTTCGCGCAGCTTGTCCGCCGACAGCTCGACAACAACGACGAAGACAGGTTTTCTTCCGGACGCGCTCACAGGGAACCTCATGCTCATAAACAACCGTTTCCCAATGGCCATCACCCGGCTCGGATCCACATTATCGGCCAATTTTTCATACTCATCGGAAGGAATGTCGGACAAATAATCATTCGAGACAATCGTTCTGTTGCTGAAAGGGAGGAACACCTTCGCCTCGGCAATATACGTGCTGGATGCTTTCAGCATGTGCAGCCGATTCTGCACGGCGAGCACCTGGCTCATCCGCCCGTAACTTGTGATCGGCTCCTCCGAAATGCCAACCTCCATCAGTTCTTTGTCGATCACAAACTCAAACATAAGCTGGCTAATGCCTTGAAGCGCATTCTCCAGCGACTGTATATAGAACGCGTCCCTGCTGTGGACGGACTTAGATATTTCCTCATAAATCGTTCTGCTCCCCTGCTGGTTCAGCAGCAGGGTCAGCATCGAAAGCGGCGCCAATACGGCCAGCAAGGCTGCTATGAGCTTGGCAGAAATCGTAAATCTCATTCGCTTGATGGACGGAACGAACATGACCTGCCCCTCCCTTTCCTTTCATTGTATGAAGTGTGTCCCGGACATCCTAGTTACATCTATTTACATCCCGTTACTTCTGTTGACTCATCGTTCTTATTCGGCCATCTTACATAATGACACATAGCTTCATCAAGCAAAAAAAAGAGCCGCCGATTGGCAGACTCCTTGATTGTACTCTATAACAACAGCAGTTACTTGCTCCCCGTAAACGTAATGCCTTTAACGAAGAAGCGATTAAAGCCAATGTAGATGAGAAGCGCCGGAATCGTCATAATGACGGACGCGGCCATAATGTAGTTCCAGAAACTGATGTACTGCCCTTTGAACGTGTTCAGACCAACGGACAACGTGAACATCGCTTTATCCGACATGAGCATAAGCGGCTTCAGGAACTCGTTCCATGCCCCCATGAAAATAAAGATCGTCTGCGCGGCAAGCGCCGGCTTGGCGAGCGGCAGCACGACGCGGGTAAATAAGCCGAACTTGCCGAGCCCGTCCAGTTCCGCAGCTTCCTCAAGCTCCTTGGGGAAGCTGATGAAAAACTGGCGCATCATGAAAATGTAAGTCGCCTGCGCGCCCATAGGGACGATGATCGCCTGATAACTGTTCAGCCAGCCAAGCGATTTGATAATCAAATAGCTCGGTATAATCGTCAGCTGACCCGGAATCATAATCATCGCCAATATGCTGTAGAACATCAGAGAGCTGCCCGCGAACCGGATTCTTGCCAAGGCATAGCCGGCCATTGAGTTGAACAATAGGTTAAACACGGTAACCGATACTGCGATTAACGCACTGTTCATGAACCAGCGGACGAATAACGGCTCTTGCTTAAAGATCGTCCTGTAGTTATCGAATGTAATATGATGCGGGATAAAATTAATACCGCCTTTTACGATCTCGGGAAGCGACTTTAAGGAAGCGGAAACGGCCCACAGAAACGGAATAAACGTAATCAGCGCGTACACTCCGAGCAGGACGTAGAAGACCGCCCTGAAACGTTTTAACGATTTATTCATTGCGATCTCCTCCTAGTTCAGTTTTTCTTCCTTAAAGATCAGCCGCTGGATGACGGTGATGAGCATGATGACGACCGCCAGCATGAACGCCAACGCAGACGCGTAGCCCATGTCCAGGTTTTTGAACGCATATTGGTAAATGAGCAGCACGACCGTCAGCGTAGCATTGTTCGGCCCGCCTGATCCGGCGGAGAAAATGTAAGATTGATCGAACAGTTGGAACGTGCCGATGATGCCCATGACGAGAACGTAAAAGGTTACCGGCTTCAGTTGGGGAACGGTAATGCGCCAGAACTTCGTCCACCCGTTCGCACCGTCGATTTCCGCCGCCTCGTACAGACTGTCCGGAATATCCTGCAACGCTGCCAAATAAATGACCATGAACAGCGGAGCCGTCGACCAGATGTTCATAATCATGATACCGATCAAAGCAACGGATGGGTCCCCTAGCCAGTTGTAAGTCGGTAATCCGACAAGCTCGAGAAAATAATTCAGCAGACCGTTTTTGTTGTAAATCCACATGAAGATAAGCACGAGCACGGCCGATGACGTGACGGTCGGCAAATAGAAGGCGACCCGGAAAAAGTTCCGGAAACGAAGCTTCATATTCAATACCGCGGCCAGCGCAAGCGCGAGCAGCGTCTGCGACGGAACGACGATCAAAGCATATTTGGCCGTATTCCTCAAGGCGATCCATAATCGCGGGTCATCAATCATCCGCTCGAAGTTCGACGTCCCGGTAAACTTGTAGCTCACGTGGCCGAGCAAATTAACTTTATGGAAAGACAAATAAATGGCATAGGCGATCGGCAGCATCAGAAAACATCCGAGAATGAGGAGGGCAGGGGACATGAAAGCATAACCCGACGCGCCTTCCCTCCATTTTCGTTTGGCGTTTGTTCTCGCCATCGTTGGCGTCTCTCCTCTCGACATTTCGCGTCGGGGCACGGAACGACTATAGCCGTCCAGCATGAGCATCAACGGCTTCACTCGTTCCACGCCGACGCGGAAGCGGATTAGAAGGCGCCGGACCGGAACGTCGCATGCGTTCCATCCCGGCGCTTCTATGATTCCGATTTATTATTGCCCGGCAGCGATTTCTTTGTTAGCGGTCTCTTGCGCTTTATTCATTGCGTCGGTCAGCGAAGACTGGCCGGAGTAAGCCGCTACGAATTGGTTGTTGAAGTTGTTCATGATCGTTGGCAGCGTGGAACCCGCTTGCCATGGCGTTGCATAAGAGCCGCCCGCTACCAACGCGCCGCGGATCGGATCTTTGTCGAAGCCAAGTTCAGCCGCAACCGATTTACGAGTCGGCAAAGCGAAGCCTTTGCTCGTCCACGTTTTCATGCCTTCTTTGCCCGTCAGGTAAGACAGCAGCTTCCAAGCCGCTTCTTTCTTCTGGGAGTTTTTGTTCATGACGTATGCAACCGTGAACGCCATCGTACCTTTCTGGCCGTTAACCGTCGGCACTTCCGCCGTTCCGAAGTCAACGTCAGGGAAGTTCGATTGGATGTACGGGATCGCCCAGTTGCCTTCGAGCACCATTGCCGCCTTCTGTTGGCCGAACATTTCGCCGCCCCAGCCTGCGCCGACGTCGGATGGTTGACCCGCTGTTTGCGCTTTCGTATGCTGGTCGATGACGAGGGAAAGTCCTTTTTCCCCTTCAGGCGTAGCGAATGCAGCTTTGCCTTGGTCGTCGGCCAATTTGCCGCCGAACGCTTTAATCATGAACATTTGGCGAGCGAGCTCAGGCGCTTGACCCAAACCGTATACTTCTACTTTTTTGCCGTTTTTCTTCGTCAGTTTCTCGGAAACGGCTTGCAGTTCATCCCATGTTGCAGGAGGCGCCGTAATACCCGCGTCCGCGAACATTTTTTTGTTATAGAACAAAGCGAGCGTGGAATAGTCTTTTGGGAAACCATATGTTTTGCCGTCGGCGGTTTTGAACGCGTTCAGCATTGGCGTTTCGAAATCGCCTGCGTCGAACTCCGGCGTAACGTAGCCGTCAAGCGGCTCGAGAACGTCTTTCTCGATCAGTCCCGGCGCTTCGAATGCGTCCAGGTAAAATACGTCCGGAGCTTCGTTGCCGATCAGGCGAGTCTTGATAACGTCCATATACTGGTCGGCAATGACTTCGTATTTGACTTTAACGTCCGGGTTTTTCGCCTGGAACTCGTCTAATACTTGCTGCAGAAGAGCTTGCTCTTCGGGGGAAGCGCCCCAGCCCGCTAGCGTAACTTCAACCGGCTCAACCGGTTTGGAAGGGGAAGCTTCGCCGGAAGCGGATGCGGTCGGAGAAGCGGAAGGTGAAGCTGAAGATTCGTTTCCTTTGTTCGAGTTGCCGCAAGCGGACAGTACGAGAGAGAGCGAAAGGATAATCGACGACATGGTATAAAGTCTTTTTTGCATTGTAAATCTTCCTCCCTTTTATTTGTGTTATATAATCAAACGGTCGATAAATCGAGCCGCTTAATTCGGAATCAGATCAGCGGACGGATCGACTACGATCACGCGGCATCCGCTCGTATTTTCCAAAACTTCGACTTGCAGCTTGCCTTCTCCGCGAGTATTTCTACTCAGCGAGACGGACAATCGCCCAGCCGCGACAGGAATGTCTCTCACGGTCAAGCTGTCGATACCTTCAGGCAGGAACGGGTCTAACGCGACTGTTCCTTGCAGCGCTTCCGGCCGTAAGCCCAGCAGCGCCTGCACGATCGAGACGGAAGTTCCGGCCGCCCACGCTTGCGGAGAGCAAGCAACGGGATAAGATACAGGGTAACCGACCGACTCGTCATACCCGCAGAACAGCTCCGGCAGACGATTGTACTCGAAACGGCTGGCCGCCCGGAGCAATCCGGAAATGACAGTCGCGGCTTCCGCTTTCAGCCCCATTCGGCTCATGCCGAGAAGCGTTAACGAATTGTCGTGCGGCCAGATGCTACCGTCGTGGTAACTCATCGGATTGTAGCCAGTCGATTCGGTGGACATCGTCCGAATGCCGTAACCGCTGAACATGTCCGGTGCAACAAGACGACTTGCCACTTCCTCAGCCCGCTCGGGAGCGAGAATGCCGCTCATCAGCAGATGGCCTGGATTCGACGTAACGGACTGCACTTGCTTTTTGTCGCCGTCCAGCGCAATCGCATAAAATCGCTCATCAGCCATCCAGAAGTCGTTGTCCAGCTTCGCCTTCAAGCGTTCTGCTTCTTCGACGAGCCGCGCGGCCCACTCCGTCTGTCCAAGCTTCGCAAGAACCGGTGCCAATCTGCTTTTCGCTTGATACACATAACCTTGAACTTCGATGAGGGCGATCGGCGCTTCGGCGAACGCCCCGTCGGCGTGCACAACCGAGTCTGCAGAGTCTTTCCACCCTTGGTTAGCAATGCCCTTGGACGATTCCTGGTAATACTCTACCCAGCCGTCGCCGTCGCGATCGCCGTATTGATCGATCCATGCCAGCGCCCGCTCCAGATTCGGAAGCAATTCTTCCACCGTTGCGGTGTCACCGGTCCAGTGTGAATACTCCGCGGCCAGCAACACGAACAGCGGCGTCGAATCGATGCTGCCGTAATACGGTGCGAACGGCACTTGCCCGGATCTTGCCAGCTCACCATTACGCAGTTCGTGCAATATTTTGCCGGGTTGCTCGTCCTTCCACGGATTCAGTTCCGTCCCCTGGTTGGCGGCCATAATTCCGAGCGTGCCTTTAGCAACTTCCGGGAAGATCGGAAGCATCTGAAGCGCGGCGATCAGGCTGTCTCTGCCGAAAGCAACCGCGTACCACGGCAATCCTGCGACAGGGATCAAGCCTTGACCGAAATCGGTCAGCAGCACGCGCAAATCTTGCACGCCCCGATTGTACAAGCCGCCGAGTACAGCGGAGTCTGTCTCCACCTTCGCGCAGCGTTCTACCCACTCTTCGTATTGCTTTTTCAGTTCCGCAAGCGCCTCGTCCTTCGGAGTGATCACAGGCGCCTCGCCGTTGACGGACGGGATTACCGTAAACGTTATCTGGCGCTGCTGCTTCGGCTCCAGTCGAACGGCATAGCGGACGGCGCCTTCCGGCGTCGCTTCATCCGGTTCGGCATCCCACACGATGCGGGTCGATCTGCGGACGCCGTCAGCTCCGGCGTACTCCGCGTGCCAGCCATCCTTGTCGCAATGCCTGCTCTCGATCCTGCCCAGCTCATCGGCCGGCTGAAACCCGCGCACAAGGAACATATCACTGAAGTCAGCGTCGAACGATACTTCAATATCGAACGCCAGCGCTTTGGTAGAAAAGTTGGTCGCCGATATCGTTTCGTACAATACTTCGCCGTAGATGAACCTCTCGCGGATTAGTTCGACCGACTCTCTCCACAGTTTCACGACGCCGTTTGTTTCCTCATGTTCGTTCGTCAGGCGAATGCGGGCGACATAATTCTCATCGGCGGCAGAGGAGAGCAGCAGCGGGCGTTTCCCGTTCAGCTTCAGCTCCAGCTTGCTTAGAAAACGCGTGTCTTTCGTATATAGGCCGCCTTGAGGGTTGCCTTCGATGATATCGCCGTGATGGTCCGTCATCAGAAACAAATCATTGTTTTTGATTACTCTGTAGTTCATTTCGTTCTCCATCCTGTTTTTTCTAGTTTGTCCTAAAACAAATCATTCGCCTTCCGAAACGTTTCGGAAAAATAGAAAATTTTTAGTTCTTCCGAAACGTTTCGGATTGAGGGTGAAAAGAACGCCCGCGCTTCTATACGCGCCGCGTGCTCTCCCGGACGACCAACTGGTTGCTCAGTAAAATTTTGCGATTGTCCGTCCTCTCATCCAGCATGTCGATCAGCAATTGCGCCGCCTGGTAACCAAGTTCGTACTTATCTTGACGAACCGTCGTCAGCTTCGGCGAACAATAAGACGCAATCGTAATATCATCGAACCCGACGATCGAAATATCTTCCGGCGCTTTGCGCCCGAGCTTCTCCAACGCCCGCATAGCCCCGAGTGCCATCAGATCGCTTGCGCAAAATACGGCCGTAACGTCGGGATGGCGAAGCAAAATCTGATACATCGCCTCCGCGCCTCCGTCTTCCGAGAACTGCCCGTCGTACACGAGGCCATCGTCGATCGGCACATCGTATTGGCGAAGCGCGTCGCGGTAGCCTTCAAGACGATCTTTGCTGACAAACGCCTGATCGTGACCGTTGATCATGGCGATGCTGCGATGACCGTAATCCAGCAGATGCCGAACCGCCATCGCGGCGCCGAGCCGTCCGTCCGACGTAATGTGGGCCACGTTATCTCCCGTTTTCGGGATGTCCACCAGTACGCACGGAAACGCACTCTGCTCAATAACTTCGTGCAAATACGGATCGTCCAGCCGCAAACCCGACAGAATCGCGCCTTCTACATTTCTTTCCCGGCACAAGGAAACATACGATTTCTCCATTTGCTTGGACGGGTTCGTACTGAATAACAGCAAATCATAGTTCAGCTCGCCCGCCCTGTCGTTGATGCCGCACAAAATCTCGTATGCGAAAGCATCTTTCGCCCCCGCGCGGTTAATATCCGAAATAATAAGGCCGATCGTTCTCGTCTTTTTGGAAACTAGGCTTCTGGCGACGGCGTTCGGGCTGTAACTCAGCTCCTCTGCCACCTTCTTGATCTTCTTTCGCGTATCCTCGCTGACGTCGTCGTAACCGTTCAGCGCCCGGGATACCGTCGTGACGGATACGCCCGCTTTCTTTGCGATATCTTTAATAGTCGCCATGCGTTAAACACCTTTCCAAAACGTTTCGGATTCATTATAAAACAGCTAACAAACAAATTGCAAGCGCTTTTTTAGGTGACTTTTAAACTGCGACGCACAATGAACGAACCCTGTACATTTGGATGAATAGGGATCCCCACCGATCAGCGGAAACTTTTTCCGTTATTCGGTGATCTCTCGCCTGTGTAGACCGGGATAACGCACATTTTTTCCGTTATTCCCTGCAGAAACAGCCATTTGGGGGCCAAACTCTCGATAATTACGGAAAAAATTTCCGCCATACTCTCCCTTGAAGGGTAGCATACTTTCAAATAACGGAAAATTCTGCCGCTATGATAACAAGGAGGAGCGCGCCGGAATGAGACTGTCTACTGATCCGTTGACTCAGAATGGTTCCGCCAGACGCTTCGCTTCTGTTGGATATCGCCCATTAGCTCGAAGGTGGCTGACATTTTCGCCACAATCGTTTTTGCTTGCATTAACGTTTTATGATATAAAATAAATATATCGGTATACACGAATATAATAATCGCTATTATTGCGCGCGGAGAGATGAGGTTACGAAAATGAGCGATAAATTGGCGGAAATGGCCGAGTTGCTGAAGCTGCTCGGTGACCGGACAAGACTGGCGATATTGGGTCTGCTGCAAGAGCGGGAATTATGCGTCGGAGACATCGTGGAGCTGCTCGGGACAAGCCAACCGAACGCAAGCCAGCATCTGCGGCGATTGAAGAGCGCCGGGCTCGTTCAGGAAACAAAACGCGGACAGTGGGTGTTCTACGCGCTGAATTTGGACGACTTCCCCGATCTTCGCATATTCCTCTCCCAGCTCCCTGGACGCAAGGAGCGACTCCGCTCGCTGTCCGGCTTGCATCAGCGTGGCCAATGATGAACGCGCAATTCACGAAACGAACGATCAAACAGCTTTGCGGTTCTTATTCGATCGAGCGCGGAGAAGCAGATTACCGCGCGGGCAATGTGAAGCTGGAATCAGGCGACCAGCCTGGTTCCTCTTATCGTGCCGTTATTTTCGGCAACAATATCGAGTATGTCGTACACATTCGGTTCGTCGGACGCGGTGAAGTCGAAGCCCATTGCAGTTGCCCTGCGCTCGACTCTTACGATAAGCATTGCAAGCATGTCGCTGCGGCTCTTATTGCGATTCTGGATGAGACAAGCGCAAGAAAGTCGACGGCAAACCACTCCTATATTAATGATCTTATGCCCGATAGGGACGGAATCGGTCTGACGCCTCGCTCCCGCGACGCCAACGTCGCTTCGGACGGCGCAATCTCCGAAGATCTACTTGACCTGTTTGCAGATCAGCCTAAACGAGCGAACCGCACGAACAAATTTTTCACCGACCGCCAGCTTCTGTTAGTCGACTTCATCGTCAGCCCTTTTCCTTACGGCTATCGTAAGTACATGTTGGGCATCGAATTAAAGGTCGGTGCGAAACGAACATACGCCCCGGCCAAAATCCGGGATTTTCTCGACAAGCTGGACCGCGGCGAAGGATACGCCTTCTCGAAGCATTTCGCCTACGCGCCCGACAAGCACGCTTTCGAAGAAGTCGACGACGCAGTGCTCCGAAAGCTCGCCGACGTACGCCGCCAGGAAAGCATGGTCAGTGAAACGTCCGGTTCTTATTCGCCTTTCGCCGCTCCGGCAGGCGGAGAGCGGATGTTGCTCGTCCCGCCTTCGGCATGGAAGGAGATCGCACCGTTGCTGGAGAAAGCCAGGAACGTCAAGCTCGAACATGACCGAACGATATACGAGGGGGTGCGGACGACTCGGGAGCCGCTCCCCCTTCGTTTCCGATTTGATCGCGAGCAGAAGACGACAGACAACGATGATAGTTATTATCTCGAAGTTGACGGGCTGGACAGATTGACGGTGTTGGAAGCTTACGGGCTTGTGCTGTCGGAAGGCGCGTTCCATAAAGTGGACGGTGATCGATGCCGACGTCTGTCCGAGCTTAAAAAGCTGCTGGAACGCTCATCCGGTCGTTCACGCATCCTTATTTCCCGCGCGCAGACCGAACCTTTCCTGCATCAAGTCGTGCCCGGGCTCCAATCGCTCGGCAGCGTCGACGTTTCTCGGACGGTGAACGAACGCATTTTCCAGGCGCCGCTTAAAGCGAAGCTTTTCCTTGATCGTGTGAGGGATCGGCTGCTGGCGGGCCTGGAATTCCATTACGGAGATATCGTTGTTAACCCGCTCGAAGATGGCGAGCGTTCCAGAGGAGCCGATCGCATTCTCGTGCGGGATGTCGAACGGGAAACCCGAATACTGGAGCTGATGGACGGCGCCGGCTTTATTCGGACGGAAAGCGGCTTCTTCATGGACGAGGAGGAACCCGAATACGAATTTTTGTATAGAGTCGTTCCGCAGCTTGAAACATTGCTGCACGTCTACGCCACGACCGCGGTCAAATCCCGGCTGTACGTCCCGAACTCGCCGCCAAGAATTAGAGTCGATGCAGATGAGAAGACGGATTGGCTGGATTGCAAATTCGAATTCGAAGGTATCCCGCAACATGAAATCCGCAACGTGCTGAAAGCACTCAGCGAAAAGCTCAAATATTACAAGCTGCCCGGAGGCGCATTCGTCCCGCTCGAAAGCAGGGACTACGAAGAAATCATCCGTTTCATGAACGACGTCGGCGCGCGGGAAGCGGATTTGACGGAAGGCGGCATGAGGCTGCCGGTCGTGCGCGGCCTTCATCTCGTCGACGCCGAACGTCCTGGCCGCTCGTTGGAACTCGGCAAATCATTCCGTGAACTGCTGTCCCGTATGAGAAACCCGGACAGCCTCGACTTCCCGGTGCCGGACTGCGTCGCCCCCGTATTGCGGGATTATCAGAAGCTCGGCTACCAATGGCTCAGAACGCTCGCTCATTACCGGTTCGGAGGCATTCTTGCGGACGATATGGGTCTTGGCAAGACGCTGCAAAGCATCGCCTATCTTGCGTCCGTTCTCCCGGAAATCCGTCAAAGCGGGATGCCGGCGCTTGTCGTCTGCCCTGCGTCGCTGACCTACAATTGGCGTAATGAGTTAAAAAGGTTCGCGCCCAACATCCGCGTTGTCATCGCCGACGGCGTGAAATCCGAGAGAACCCGTGCGTTGAAGCGGCTCGCCGCGACCGACGTACTGATTACGTCCTACCCTCTGCTTCGCCGAGACATCGCCGATTACGCCGGCACGGCGTTCCATACGCTGTTCCTGGACGAAGCGCAAGCGTTCAAGAACTACTACACGCAGACGGCCCACGCGGTGAAGAGCGTACAGGCGCTGCATCGTTTTGCTTTGACAGGCACGCCCGTCGAGAACGCCGCTGAAGAAATTTGGTCGATCTACGACGTCGTCTTCCCTGAACTTTTGCCGGATCGTAAGTCGTTCGCAGAGATGCCGAGAGAAGCGATCTCAAGACGCATCCGACCGTTCCTGCTCCGCAGGATGAAGGCGGACGTCCTCGCGGAATTGCCGGAGAAAATCGAATCGATGCAATCGTCGGAGATGTTCCCGGAACAGAAGAAGCTGTACATGGCCTACCTTGCCAAACTCCGCAAAGAAACGTTAAAACATCTGAACGAGGACCGGCTGTTCGGCCTGCAAAGCAACCGGATCAAAATATTGGCGGGCATTACCCGGTTGCGGCAGCTCTGCTGCCACCCTGCATTGTTCGTCGAAGATTACGAGGGGGGTTCTGCGAAATTCGAGCAACTCCTCGAAATTGTCGATGAATGCCGTGCCTCGGGCAAACGCGCGCTAATCTTCTCGCAGTTCACCGAGATGTTGAAGTTGATCGTACGCGAACTCGGTGCGCAAGGCGTTCCATTCTTCTACTTGGACGGCGAGACGCCTTCCGAAGAACGCGTAGAGATGAGCGAGAGGTTCAACGACGGCGAGCGCGACTTGTTCCTCGTTTCCTTGAAAGCCGGAGGAACGGGACTGAACTTGACCGGTGCAGACACGGTCATCTTGTACGATCTGTGGTGGAACCCCGCCGTGGAACAACAAGCGGCCGACCGTGCCCACCGCATGGGCCAGCGCAAAGTCGTGCACGTGCTCCGCTTGCTCGCCCAAGGCACCGTCGAGGAGAAAATGTATACGATTCAGCAGCGCAAAAAGAACCTGGTGGACGAACTCGTCCAACCAGGTTCGGAATCGCTATCAACGCTCACCGACGAGGATATTCGGGATATTCTTTCGATCCCGTAACTTGCCGGGCGAATCGAAGTGATTGCTTACCCGTTCACGTTAATCCACAAATCTTTGCCTGTCCATGTCGACACTTGCACCCATCCGGTGCCCTTCCACTCTTTCAAAGCGTATAGATCCTGTGCTCCAACTTCGATCAGCGCTTTGGAAGAGGTGTCGGGTTCCACATAGGCTTTTGTCTTCTGCGGATTGCGCACCCTCTTGTATACTTCGATCACAGGCTGCGGCAAGTTGATCCAGCGCTCGTTGCCTTTCTCGTCGGCGTATTGGTACCAATTGCCTTCGTTCTTGAAGAAATCAACGGAAGTTCCCGCAGCGAGCTTCCCGACTTCCTTCGATGACTTATCCATGCGCTCGTACACTTTCGTATTCTCCATCACGGTCAGCTTCGTGCCGAAAGTGTTCTCTTTGGCCGGCAATGCCCGAATGTAACTATCGGACTGCTTGAACCGGCTCGTTACTTCCCCTGCCAGTTCAAGCATTTTGCCATCCGCCGCAATTGGCTGTCTCGTCTTAACGTCCGTCGCCGACTTCGATTTTGAATCATAGTAACGATCTCCGTAGACAAAAGATCCCGCAGGCGCGAACGCCGCTCTGACGGCAACCGGATGCTTCTCGCCTTTTAGCAAATCGTATCCGAACGTCGTTCCTTCGGGTTGAACGTGAAGCAGCCCCGACAACGTCGGCATAATGTCCAGATGACCGCCCTCCGTATCGTACTGACCGGCTTTCACGCCGGGGCCTCGCACGATAAAAGGTACGCCGAGCGCGTCGATCTGATCGTACACCCTGCCGAGCAGCTCTTTCAGCGCCGCGGCTTCTTTCTCTTTAACGAAGCTCATCATCATCCCGGTATGGTCCCCGTAGATCGCTATCACCGTGTTGTCCCACAGCTTTTTCTTTTTCAAATCCGCGAAAAAACGCCCTAGAGCTTCGTCCGCATAATGAGTCGCCTCAATATAATCCCCGACCATGTTGCCTTGGTACGCTTTCGGCAAGTCAATCGATTGGTACTTGTCCGGAATTTTGTAGCTATAATGGCTGGACATGCTGATAAGCTGCGCATAGAACGGTTGGTTGGTTGCGGCTAACAGCTCCGCGCTTTTCCCGTACAACACATCGTCACTCGCACCGAAAGCGATAGAATTATCCGTGCCGAAGAACGATTTGTCGTAAAAACGATCGAAGCCAATCGCCTCGTACAACTCCTTCCGGTTCCAAAACATCACATTGTTCGTATGGAGCGTCATCGTGTTGTAGCCGTTTTTCTTTAACAATCTCGGCAAGCTCGGGTATGCTTTGTCCGCCGCGTCCATAGCGATGCTGTGACCGCCGTCGAGCGGATGCAACGACGTATTGGCCATAAACTCCGCATCCGACGTATTCCCCGCCCCGTTCTGCAAGTAGAAACGCGGGAAGTAGGCGGATTGCTTGATCAACTCGTTCAAGACAGGCGTTATCTCTTGCCCCCCGACCGAACGGTTCAAGAGGAACGATTGGAACGCCTCCAACTGAATGACGATCAAATTCGGCTTCGACGCGTTCGTCACAACCGGCGCTACCTTCGGCGAAGCGGACGAAGAAGCCGTCGCCGCCACTGTAAGGCTATCGTTATTCGCGCAGCCGGTGAGGATGAATAGGAATGCCAATACTGAAGTGAGCCAGGATCTCGCTTTCACTGCTATCCACTTCTCCATTCTCGTGTCGTAAAAAAGCCGGGAAACGGCAGAGCGATCTCCGCGATTTCCCGGCTTCCTGTTCTCGTCAGCTTCGATCCAGCGTTTTCTTCAGCATATCCCTGCCGCGTTTCAGACGGGACTTCACCGTGTTCATCTTGACGTTATTGAGCTCGACGATCTCTTCCATCGACAGATCGAGCACATAACGTTGATACACCATGAGCCGGTAAGCTTTGGGCAGCTTGCGGATAGCCAGAAGCAAATCATCGGAAGCTTCCTTGACGAGCAGCGCTTCCTCGGGATGCATGCCGTCTCCCGCTTGATCCTCCCAGCCTTCGTGCTTCATCATCGGATGGTTGAGAGACAGCTTCGTCTTGCGTTTGCGCAGCATGTCGATGCATATATTTTTGGCCGTCGTGAAAATCAAAGAAGATACCGAGCCCGCCGGATCGAGGCGCTCGAAGTTGACGTACAGCTTCAGGAACGTCTCTTGCACCGCTTCCTCGCTGTCCATCTTGCTTCTTAAAATTTTCCACGCGAAACTGTTGACCTTGTCTTTGTAGTGCTCGAACAACTGCTCATAGGATATGACGGGCATTCCCCTGCCCACGGTAGGCTGCATGTCCATCAGCCTGCACCTCTTCTCTGTAAGCCTCTTAGGCAACATTATAGCAGAATAGCGCAGGCGTGCCCGAAATTCACAGAAAATTCTCAAAAACTTATGGTTCTTTAAGGAAACGTTTTAGATTATCGCGTCGGAATAAAACGTTTGATCCAGCTGCCGAAGCCTGAAGGATTACGCGTCTGAATAAGGACTATGCCTTCGCCGCGGAAACGGCAGACAAGTCCCTCTCCGCTCGTAAAGCTAGAAAACCAGCCTTTAGACGCCTTCTCGATATTGTAATTCACATAGTCCGGCCAAGCGACGAGGTGACCGTTGTCGATAATGCGTTCTTCTCCCGGCGCAAGGTTAATCGCGTGGATCGAGCCGTAGGAAGCGAGGAACACGGTGCCTCTGCCGCTAATTTCGATGATGAAGAAGCCTTCGCCGGACAGCAGTCCGCGGCTTAAATTTTGCATTTTCGTATTCACTTGAATACCGCTCGTCCCGCCGAGGAACCCATCCTTCTGAACGAACAGCCGGTACGAGCCGTCCAGTTCGACCGCCTGAATGTCGCCCATCGATTTCGGTGCAAGCAGCACTTCCCCGCCGCCCCTGTTCGCCGATAGTTCCTGGAAGAAAAACGTCTCCCCGCTGAGCATCCGTCCAAGTCCGCCCATAATGCCGCCGTCCATCGATCCTTTGACGTCGACTGTCGGGGACATCGACACCATCGCACCGGATTCCGCCTTAATCGTTTCCCCTTGATTCAACTGAAGCTTAAGCAAAGAGAATGCACCTTGGTACAATATTTCGTGTTTCATCTTCTGTTTCTCCTCCAAGAGCGGTTGTTCAAAAAGCCGAAGCGTCTTTTTGAACTTGCAATGATAAATGCCGCATCGAATAGAATAAGTTCACAGTTACCGTTTGTTCGCGATCTCCATAATCGACTCCGCTCTCTCGTTGCTTGCCGCGACGATCAGAACGACGATGGCAATTCCGAGCACCCAGCCCATGAACAAGACGGTCATCCCCTTCGCTGCCGGATTGAATACGGAAGAATACCGTAGTCTATCCGTTGCAGTGGAGGAATATGACGACCGATTGCGGCGGCTCGTACCGGAAGGCAATTGTGAAAAAAGCTCCCGAGGGAGCTTAGGGCGTGTCGATTAATCGAGCAGGCTGGCGATCGTAGGCTGCTGCAATTGTGCCGTAGCGGCAGTCGCGCCAGGCTGAAGACCGAGGCGTTGGCCCATTTGTTTGTTGATCTCCTGCATACGCGTCGTCTGCTCGGTCGCCGAGGCGATAATCGTGCGGTTCGAATCTTCGCAACGGGTAATCGCTTGCGTCAGATCGTTCATCGCCTGGTTGATCTGCTCCATGCTCATCGCCGAGCGCGTCATCGCCTGGGTCGTCTTCTCCGTCGTCTCGTTCAGCATGCGCGCGTTCTCCGCGAACTGCTTGCCGAGCATATCGTTCGTCGCGTTAACCGCATCGATCACTTTCATCTGATCGTCAAGCGCCGTCGCGATCATTGCGGAGACGGTAATCAGATGCTGCGTCTTGTCGATCGTCGCATCGACGGAATCGATCAGCTTATCGTTATTGTCATTAATAATGTCGGAGCCGGCGATTGCCTGCTGGTATAGCATGATCATCTCGGTGAACGATTGAATGCGGGTCACGACTTTGCGCAAGCCGCGCTCGAGCTGCGCTTTGCGACCTTCGTTTTCCGGCTTCGCGATCTCTTGCTCGAACAAAGTCTTCAGTTGGTTGCCGAGTTCGATGCGCTGCTGAACGTTGTACATTTCCTGCAAACACATTTGTTTCAAGTTGCGCATGTGGACGATGTTCTCTTCCAGCGTGTCCTTGCCGTTGCGTAAGCTCGAAATAATCGCTTGCACGTTCGTGCGTACCGATTGGTATTTCGCAATGTAATTTTTCAACGGCGTCTTGCGCAAAATTTTCTGCATCAAAGACAAATCTTTGCTGCGATTCAAGTCGTCGACTTCGTTGCGAAGCTTCATGATGTTGCCGGCGATTTCGGAACGTTTGCCGGTGAGCAGATCGTTCAACGGGCGCTCGAGGAGCGTCAAGTTGGCGCCTGCCTTCTCCATCGTCTTCTGCCCCATCCGTCCGATCTCGTCCATTAACGAGTCAAGTTGGGTGGCGTCCGTAGTCGAAATTCTTTGAATCGTCGATTGCGCTTCCTGCTGCACCTTGGCTGTATCCGCTTCTTTTAATACGATAGCTTGCGTACTCATGCATAAATCCTCCCCGTCGTGTTAATTGCCTGCGCCGTAGCGCTGGTGAATCAGTTCGGCCTTGCTCTTAAGCTCCATTAAATCTTTCTGCTCGATAAAGCTTGTATAAGTGGTAATCTGGTTGTCGATGTCTTTAATGCTATTAAGCAAAATTCTGCGGTTCTGTCGCTTCGCTTCGCCGCTCAGGTGGATAAACGGCGTGATCGTACCGTTCAGATCCTTCAGAACAAGCCGTTGGATCTTATGGTTGATGTCCCCGTTGCCGAGCACGACGAGTTGCGGAATAACCCGATTCAGTCGGACGAGCAGCGACAACGTCTTCTGAACGATCTCGTTGTCGAGATTGTCCTTCTCTCCTTCGAGCAGCACCATATCTTCGATGGTACCGATATACTCGACGACCGATTCCCACTCTGGCCCGAGATTCGAAGTGCTCGGCGCGGACGCCCTGTTCGAAGTATCCGGCGTCTGAGAAGAGGCGCTCGCCTGCGTGTTCCCCGGCCCGCGAATTTGCTGCTGCGGCTGCTGTTCGATCCGCGCAGCGTTGGCGGAAGCGTTAGCCGCTTCTCGCTCGGCAGCGAGCCTGGCCACTTTCAGCTCAGCTTGACGAATCGTCGAGCCGAGCATCGTGCCAAGCACCGGGAATACGAGAGCGACCGGAATCGATAAAAACTTGGAAGCGACTAATCCTGCAATGTAACCGACGATGATGGAGGCGATCCCCCATTTGGAACGAAGCACTTGACGCGTACCTCCCTGTCTAGGGCGTGTCTGCAAACCCGCTCAGGGGCATCTTTCACCGCCTTTTCGCCCCCTGCTGCGTTCCTCTTGTTTGACGTACCTCCGGTACGCCTGCACAATCGCGCCTTGCATGGAACGAAAATTCGGCAAAATCTGCTGCCCTCGGAGTTTCCAGACACGCCCTTGCGGTCTAATGATCTCAGTTTAGGGTTTTCGTCAGCCTACGTCAATTTCCGAATCGGTTGTTCCGCTTTTTGCCTCGGAATCGGCCAGCAAGATGGCCTGTTCGACATAACTGGCTCGGATGCCGTAACGAGGCTTCGGTACCTCGAATGGACGGCCGAGTCCCGCTTGCACCGCAAGATACGGCATGTTAACACCCGTCAGACAAGTCAGATACAAGCCGCCGGACATGCGAGGATTGATCTCTAGCAGCTTCGGCACGCCTTGTCCGTATTTCACTTGGACGTTGTATACATACGGAATACGACATTTTACGGCGATCCGCTCCGCGATTTCCATCAATTCCGGAACAGCGTCCATCTCATATACGCGCCCGGCCAGTTTCCTTCTCGGAACGGCGGCCAGCAGCTTGCCTTCGGCATCTGCCAGGCAGTCGATCGAATACTCGTCCCCTTCGAGCATTTCCATGACCATAAGCTTCGGAAATGTCTCAGCTCCTGCAAGAGCGGCATACGCCTGCTCGAACGTCATCGCTAGCGTCACGTGACCATAAAGCGTTGCGAACGAGTCAAGCTGATCGTCGATGATCCGAAAGCCCATCCCGCCTTCGGCTTCCGTCGGTTTGAAGCAGACCCGATGGCCACGGGAAACAAGCTTCGTGTATGCGGAGCGAAATTGTTCCGGCGTCTCGGCAAGCTCGTAATCCGGAATTGTGACGATGTCCTCTCCCGCCATCGATTCGTAAAACTTGTCCTTCTCTACAATCGCTTCAAGCAAGTCTGCGTCGCGGCATGCGATGACCCGAGTGCCGATTTCCTCGAATCTGTCTATCTCACGAGAGATGTCCAGCATGTTCAATCGGGGCACGAACAGATCGATCCGATGCCTGCGGCAAAAGTCGAGCGCGAAGTCTACATAGGCAGTTCCGCGAAGCGCCGGTTCCGTTTCCGCATGATCGCACGCCTGAAGCGACATATGGTTAATATCCGGATGAGTGCCGTAGAAGCGGAATTGCTCGCCATCCGGGTTGTCCCGGATCATGTTCATATAATGATACGCGGTCGAAAACCACCGATTGAAGTAAACGTTCGTTACTTTGCCGCTCATGATGCGCTTTCGACCTCCAGCCGGTTGCTGATTTCCTCTAAAATGTCCTCTGATGCCCCGATGCCTGACCGGGAGGTGAATCGGTACTTGCTCGCAGCACCGTACCGGGCATACAACTCTCCATGGCGCGGGGCAATCGCTTCGTCTGCGACATCGAGCAAGCTTGCATCGAGAAGGCTGTCGCCCGCCCCGAACACATGCCCCGCTCCCGTTCTTTCCTTGACATACCTGACGGCCGCGCCTTTGCTCACGGGTTCGGGCATCAGGTACAGCTTGCGACCCTGTAGCGAGAATGTCCAACCGCTGCCTTGCGCAAGTCGTTCTAGTTCCGGCACGATCGCTTCTCCCAGACGTTCCCTATCGACGATGTACATGCGAAACAACTCGTCGCGCATGTCTTTCCTGCGATACGCCCCCGCTGCAGCCAATTGCTCGAATAGCCGCTCGATGTCATCACCCGGCGCGCACGTCGACCGAACAGCGGCTTGTACCGCGCTCTCCCATTCCGGGTCGGGCAATCCGGCTTCGAGTATGCGGGCTCCGTTGCTGACGATGGCGTAACGCGGCCGCAGCCCTTCGCTAATGCCGTGTACTCGCATATACTGCTCTGTCGTTCTCGTCGTGACCGGGACAAACAGCCCCTGATCGTTCAACGCTCGCAACAGTGCCACCACCCGTCTTGTCATAAACGAATGTGCACCGCCATCGTAATACTCGACGGGAATAAGCTCATCTTCCGCTTCGAATGGTCCCATCGAGCTGCGCGAATAAATAAGCGTCCGATCGAGATCGCTGGCGAATATCATCGTTCATCCCTCCCAAGCGGCTTAATCAATCCGCAGCAGGAATAGGTCAAATCCGGATATTCCTCTACGGGTACGCCCCGTTCGGAGGCCAGCATAAGAATCGGCGCGAGATGCGGATTGTCGCGGTCATTAACGAGAATTCTCCACGGTACCCGACGCAATAACACCCTCGTTGTTTCACCTACGCCAGGTTTGACGAGATTGACGTCGTCGATGCCATAATCGCGCTGTATGCGGCGCACGTCCGACTCGCCCTTCCATGTCGCATTCTCGTCCTTCCGCCGAAGCAGGTCGGCCGCAATATTGCGCGCCTCTGTGCGTACATCGTTGAAATGGCGGGCTATCTCGTCGACATATGCGTTCGAACGGTCTTCTGCCGTCCACTCGCGATAGTACTTGGCGCCGTGAAAGTCGCCGGGGCCTACAAGATCGTCCCGCAGCACGGTTCGGCTCATCAAGCCGGACACCGTTGCGTTCAGACAGGCGCTCGGGATCAGGAAATCTTCTTGCGTTCCGTATGTTTCCGAGCAGCGCCCCGGATCGGCGAGCACCGCAAGATCATCGCTTAGTCGAATGCCGTAATCGCGTTTGAACTTGTCGCATGCCTGAATGAGCGCCTTACGGATCGCGCCCTTGCCGGTCCAACCGTCGATGAACTGGATGTCCGCTTCGGGATGCTTTTGCAGCATATAGAACAGCGCGTTGTCGTCGATACCTTTCCCACGGATAATCGAGATGCTGTAATGGGCGGGATTGCGGCCGTCGCCGAATTCGCGCATATAGCGCTTAATCAGAACGCCGATCGGCGTCCCCGCTCTCGCTAACGAAGCGAGCACGACATCTCCGCTTCGCTTCGCCATAATCTGTTCGGCGACGACGGCTGCCGCCGTCGCCACCCGCCTCGCTGTACCGCGAAGCGTCTCCTCGTACAACCGGAGATATGGCTCAGAAGGCTGGTATTCAATCGGCAGCATTTCCGAATAATGCTTGCCGCCCTGAATCGCCTCCTCGCGATCCTCCGTTCCTCTCTCCAAAGCGATCGCGCTCAAATCCTTGAGCAGAAATACGACATCGTCTGGAGAATAGCTGCCCATTGGAACAGGCGATGCCAGTTGAATGCCGTCAGGTCTCGTGTAAATCATAATCTTATCTCCGATCCGCCGCCGAAAGCGACAATGCGTACGGACGGGATGCCAAGCTCCCGCAGCGCCATTTCGAACGATTCGCCCGGCTCCGCGTCATATGTCCGTTCAACGAATACGAACGCCTCGTCGTATTGCCCAGGCTCGATATTGTAAACGAAATTCGCCACCTCGGAATCGTCGACCGCATCGAAGCGGTACGCCGACGTTACCGCATATTCCGGCTCGCGCAACGGATGGATCGGACTGCGCGTCGTCGATTGGAACACAACGCCTTCCCCGAGTTGCGCCGCGATACGCATCGGTACGAACATAAACTCGCCGGTGCCGATGCATACGATGAGCCTCCCCGTACGAACCGCTCTTAGCGCCTCCGCAGCCTTCGCCACTTCGCTGTCCAGTTCCTCGCCCTGTCGCGCCGTCACGCCGAACCGTCCTGTGTGCTTCAAGTACGCGGCTTCCGCATGTGCAAACAAGCCGGATATGTCGATGCGATCGAAATTTCCCTCGACTGATACGCTCGACGGTTCTACCTCCGACGTCCCTTCAGAAGTTACCTCTTCAGGCTCGCCGCTTACGTCAATATCCCCTTCCATCAGGGACAGACACCTAATCGTAACGCCAAGATCCCGTTCCATGTCCGCGAACCGACTGCGGCTCGCCGGAGACCGCCAATCGAGCAAGCTGGCCACGACAAAATCCCGCTGCCCAAACGTTTCATGCAATTCCTTAATGATATTAAGCGCCGTCTTGCCCGTCGTCAGTTCGTCGTCGACGAGCACGATGCGCGATGCTTCCCGGAACAACGTCTCGTCGTCCGCATAGCAGCGGTGCGCCGTTGCGTGGGAATGCTCCTCCTCGAACGCAAGAAGCGGTCGCATCGACGCAACACGCTCTCGTGTCGAATGCGCATACGCGACATTGCCGGCGAAAATGTCAAACATGCTATGCCCGAGCGCCGTCGCCGTCTCTGCGAAGCCAATGAATAGTGTCGGCTCGTTAAGCCGGATTTTGTCCGTTATGAGCTGCTTGTACAGCGTATCCGTCGATCGCGAGTCTCCCGCGAACGCCGATCTGACCAGATCGCCGTCGATCGTCGACTTTCGCCCAAGCATAGTCGTGGCATACAAGTCGCCTAACAGCGCGCCTGCCGTCAATCCTAGCGCCGGGTGGACGGCGATATGTTTGCCTAGCGCTTTGCTGACGAACAGGAATCCTCGCTTTTTGTTTTTCCGCGCCGCCATGCCGAACAAGTCCGCCTGCTCCAGCCCGTATGGGCTGCGCGTGACGGCCACGCGAACGGACAGCCCGCCGGCCAGGCTATACGAGCGCTCCCGCTCTCGCTTCGTCGGCGAGAAGACTGGTGAAGTTGATTCCCTCATGCAACACCCCGAATATTCTGGCTCTGCGCATAATCCGATTGGACCAGCTCAGATGCGGCTTGATTTCATTCATCTTGTTCTCGTACTCGCTCTTCATAACGCCCAGCCCGCCCCCGCTATTGGAGATAATGCTGGCGGCGTCGATATATTCCTCGTGGGTGACGACGTACATCGCCTGAACCGGCTGCAAGTGGGAAGGGTGGATCACCGTCTTGCCGACGATGCCGTTTTCCTTGTCATACGCAACCTCGCGAATCAGTCCGTCCACGTAATGGTCCAGGTAGGACATGCGCAACCGCAGCCCGTCCTTGCCCATCGACTCCGCGAAAGGCGTCTGTCTCAGTTGCGGCTTCAACACCCTGTCGCTTTTGAAATATTCCCACACGGGACCGGAGATGACGTAGCGACTGCCTTCCCTGCCGAACATGTTAATAATGTCCGCGACACAGTCCCGAATGACGGCAATGTCGTAGATCGTCATATCCGGGTTGCGCCGCAGGCCGAAGATGCCCGAGAAGTCGGTCGCCCCAATACGGACATTCAGAACGTAGTCCCGGTAATCTGTCAGCACCTCATAGATCGCCGTAAGCGATGCGAGTCGACTTTCCTTGAAAATGACATCCGGCGTCTCCAGAATCGGCATGCCGTACAATAGGGGAGTTCCCTCTGGCCTATAGCGATTATACTCCGCGAGAATGCGGAAGTACGCTTCCCCCGTCTCCGCCGTAAACTTCGGGAAAACAAAACCGGTCACGAGATGCGCATGGCCCGCAAGCCTTGAAATTATGTCCCGGCATTGCTGCACGGAACGTACGCGGATGAAAATAAGCGGCAGCGCTTCTTCGTCCATCATGCCGTGCCGCAAATATCCGCCAAGCTTGTCCATCGTCTCGCAGAGCCCTTGCTCAGCTAGCGCGACCTGATCGTCTCCGACTGCATCCTCTAGATCGAGTACGACAGATGTCAGCCCGCGAATTTTTCTCGCTAAGAGCTCCTCCGCGATCGACGCCCGCAAGGCAGGCATGTACAATGCCGCTCCTACCGCATACGCAAGCAGTTCCCTGTCGTCACGATTGTCGAACGCCGCAGGCCGATGAAAGAATAAGGCATTCATCTCTTCGGGCGTCAAATAGTCGAAATACTTCACTGATCCACACCCCCTTATTGCAAAATATCCCTCATCTGAACATGAGGGATATCCCGTTCCTTTATTACGCGATTGCGCGCCGTCCGTGTCGACTTTCTAGATCAGGCGGATTCCGATGTGCCCTTCGAACGATCCGACTTTTGCTTGACTGAGCTGTAGATCATCGTGCCGACGAAAATCGCGATCAAGATCGGGAAGAACACAACGTGCGGCAGTTCGTAGTGAAACGCGCCCGCGATCATTTTGCCGCCGATGACGACGATCAGAATAAACGCCGCTTTTTCCAGTTCCGGGAACTTCTCGATCAATTTGAGGAACACTTGAGCGACGCCGCGCATCATCAGAACGCCGAGAATACCGCCGAGGAACAACACCCACACTTCTTCGCTGACGCCGAACGCCGCGAGAACACTGTCGATACTGAACGCGATATCCATCGCTTCCACCATGAGCACTGTGCGCCAGAAGCCGAGCCCGCTGTTGCCGGCCGCTTCTTCCGCCTGATCCTCCTCGCTCTTGCGGCGAATGTATGGCAGCAATTTCACTCCGCCGACACGTGCCAACGCAAACTCGAGGTTAAACAAATTGCTAAGTGCGATCCAGAGCAAATACAAGCCGCCGGCGACCTTGATCCACGTTATCTTGACGAGATACGTACCGATGCCGATAGCGAGAAAACGAAATATATAAGCGCCGATGATCCCGTAAAACAAAGCTTTCTTCTGCTGCTCTTTCGGCAAGTGGCGAACCATGACGGCAAGCACAAGCGCATTGTCCGCGGAGAGCAAGCCTTCAAGAATGACCAGCGTGCCGATAATGCCCCATGTGGATGGCTCCGCCAGCAGCGAAGACATATGCTCCCAGTTAAAAAAACTTGAAAAGTTATCTATAAAACTATGAAAAAAGTCTGCCATGTTGTTCCTCCTGCCCGGATACCCGGGAATGTGCCCACTTTCTACTTGCTACCTTTTACCCAACGCATATTCCAATCGTACGCCTTGTCCAACTCTTGATGGCCGCTGAAAAACTGTACAAGCCTCTCGACGCTGAACGTCTGATCGTTAACGTTCTGAATCATCGCGATGGCGCACATCCCTTTTCTGTTGTTATACTCGTCCATTCGCACGATGATATCCGGCCCTCCCGTCTGCTTGACGGTTACCACTCCGTCGGCTTCCGACCAATCGGCAATGCCTTCGTAGATGAAGGCAAACACGACGATGCGTTTGATTCTCGCAACTTGGGCTCCGTTAATGCGCAAGTTCTCCCCGCCTGCGACAGCCCCAGTCCGGTCGTCTCCATCAAGCGCCACAAATGGCACACGCTGAAGATTCCCGAACGAGTTGCCTAACGCCTGAACAACGCCTTTGCTACCGTCTTTCAGCTCGTACAGACAGCCGAGGTCGAGGTCCACCCCCTTGGAAGACTTGAACAAACCTCCCGACTTGCGTTGGTTCCAGTTCAAGTTAACGAGAATTTCGCCCAGTGTACCGGTATCCGTGTTTTTCTGCAGATTAATGACGTCGCCCTTCTTGCGGAGCTCGATCTTATCCAGCCGGATCGAAGACGGAGGCGTTGCAGCGGGCGGCGCCGATGGAACGGGCTTCGGCGGCGGTTCGGCTACCGGTGCAGCTTGTCCCGCTGCAGATTGCCGGGAAGACTGCTCTGACGACCGCGCCTCTTCCTTCACATCGATGCCGAAGCTCGCGCATAAGGAGGCCAGACCGCCGGAATACCCGGCACCGACTGCGTTGAACTTCCATTCCCCGCTGTGCCGATACAGATCTCCGACAACAATCGCTGTCTCGACGTTAAACGAATTCCCAAGCGTGTAGCGAACGATTTCGCTGCCCGTCGCTTCGTCGACAATTCGTATATACGCGTCTTTCGCAAGCGAGAAATTTTGTTTGCGTTGGTCTCCCTCGTAGATCGTCAGGGAGAACGAGATTCGTTCGACTTCTTGCGGCACGGCATCGAGCCGTATGTTAACCTGCTCGCGATCCGCTTGTCCGCCATAGCTTTTTCGTTCCGCTTCTGTCAGGGAGACGGAGCCGGCCCCGCCTGCCGGATTGGAGTAGAACACAAGATCGTGATCGGAACCGACTTTGCCATTCCCTCGCAGCAGGAAAACCGACAAATCGAGATCTAATCCGGCGTCCGCTTGCCAGCCCATCCCGACAACGATACGCTGCAGCGACGGGTTTCCTTTGGTAACGTCCGTTTTTTGGCCTTTAACGATTAACATCGACATTCAGCGGAAACCTCCGTTGCTAGGGCGTGTCTGAATACTCCGAGGGGAGCAGGTTTACTTAGCATCAAGCCCGTAGTTATTGGCAAGCGCGGACAAGCCGCCGGAGAACCCGGACCCGACCGCCTGGAACTTCCATTCCCCGCCATTGCGATACAATTCGCAGAAGACGATCGCCGTCTCCACGGAGAAATCTTCACCCAGATCGTAGCGAAGAATTTCCGCTCCGGTCGCTTCGTCCACCAGGCGGACGAAAGCATTGGACACTTGCCCGAAATTTTGCATACGCGCAGCCGCATCATGAATCGTAACCGTAATGCCGATCCGGTGAATGTGCGCGGGAATTTTCGAGAAATCAAGCTTGATCTGCTCGTCGTCCCCCTCGCCTTCGCCGTCGCGATTGTCGCCCGTATGAACGACCGCTCCGCCGTATGCATTGAGATTGTTATAAAACACGAAATCTTCGATTCCGTTTGCTTTGCCGTTCTCATGAAGCAGGAATGCCGACGCGTCCAGATCGAACTCTTGGCCGCCCGCATACTTGTTCGTATCCCAACCGAGTCCGAGAATGGCATTCTTCAAGCCCGGGTTCATCTTCGTCAAATCGATTCTTTGTCCTTTGGATAAGCTGATCGTCATCGCGTATATTCCTCCTTATACTTGAACGCCGAAGTCGCGACATAAGCCGCCCAATCCGTCGCGGTAACCGCCGCCGACGGCGCTGAATTTCCAGTCGCTGTTATAGCGGTACAACTCTCCCACGACAACAGCCGTCTCGATCGAGAAATCCTCCCCAAGATCGTAGCGAATCAACTCTTCGCCGCTTTCCGTGAAAATGCGGACATAGGAGTTCGCTACTTGTCCGAAGTTCTGATTGCGCGCCGCCGCATCGTGAATCGTAATGCAAAAAGCGATCTTCTGAATGTCGGCGGGAATCAGGCTCAGGTTGATCGACATCGTCTCGTCGTCTCCCGCGCCTTCGCCCGTCTGATTGTCGCCGGAAAGCACGATGCCGCCGTTCGCTCCCGTTTTGTTGTTATAGAACATGAAATCGCGATCAGAATTCACCTTGCCGTTCGCATTCAGGCAGAATGCGGATGCGTCGAGGTCGAACGCGCTTCCCCCGTCGTACTTGTTCGTATCCCAGCCAAGACCGACGTTCACTTTCACGAGCCCGGGATTGGACTTGGTCAAGTCGACCTTCTGTCCTTTGGATAAATTGACCGCCATTGCCAATGCCTCCTTCAATTAAAAAAAGAGGGAACCGCGACTTGCCGTTCAGGCGGTCCCCTCTCAGCTTATCGCATCGATGCCTTACATTAGCCCGAAATCTTTGCACAATCCGGTGAGTCCGTCTCTGTAGCCGGCGCCAACCGCATTGAACTTCCATTCGCCGCCGTGGCGGTACAACTCGCCGACGACAATCGCCGTCTCGACGGAGAAGTCTTCGCCCAGATCGTAACGGATCAGTTCCTCCCCGGAGTCCTCATTAACGATGCGAACGAACGCGTTCGATACTTGTCCGAAATTCTGACTGCGCTCGAGCGCTTCATGGATCGTAATGCAGAAAGATACTTTCTCGATATCAGCAGGAACTTCGGCAAGGTTGACTTTCAATTGCTCGTCGTCTCCGTCGCCTTCGCCTGTCAAGTTGTCTCCCGTATGGGCAACAGAGCCATTCGCATTTTTCAAGTTATTGTAGAATACAAAATCTTTCTCGGTCGGAGCTTTGCCGCCTGCGTTCAGGCAAAACGCGGAAGCATCCAGGTCAAACGACTTGCCACCGTCATACTTGTTCGTATCCCATCCAAGGCCCACAAGTACTTTCGTCAAACCTGGGTTTGTTTTCGTCAAATCGATTTTTTGCCCTTTGGATAAGCTGATTGTCATTTGTTGTTGCCCCTTTTCAATGAAATTTGGATTGGTGTGCCATTACATATAGTCGCGAGCGAGTAAATCGACGTGGGCGGAATTCGTGCCTTCGCCAATCGCGCTGAACTTCCACTCTCCGTTATTGCGATAGATTTCGCCGACGATCAGCGCCGTTCTGCCCGCATAATTCTCCGTCAAGTTATAGCGAGCAAGCTCTTGGTCGTTCTGCTTATTCAACACGCGAATGTATGCGGACTTGATCATGCCGAAATCCTGTTTGCGGTTGATGCAATCGTAGATGTTAACGACGAACAAAACTTTATGAATATTCGCAGGTACGCGAGCAAGATCGACTTGAATTTGCTCGTCGTCGCCTTCGCCTTCTCCCGTACGGTTGTCGCCGGAGTGAACGACGGAACCTTCCGGGCTTCTCAGGTTATGGAAGCAGACAAGGTTCTTACCGTGAAGTTTGCCATTCTCGTCGAGCAATAGCGCGGAAGCGTCGCAGTCGATATCGATTTTCTTGGAGCTGAAGAACCCCTTCTTCTCGACGGGGTCCCAACCAAGACCGACCACGATGTTGGTCAATCCGGCATTACCTTTCGTCAAATCAATTTTCTGTCCTTTTACAAGCGAAATCGTCATTGAAGTGAGAACTCCTTCCGAAATCTATTATGGATTGCAGTTATTCAAGTGTTCGCTATCTCATTTACGACAGCCCGTCCAAAAAGTTTCAATTTTCGCAGGAGCCAATTCAATTATAATCGATTGCCGCCCATCTTTCGAGACGACCATTCCTAAATTTTCCTAAAGTTCGAAAATCAAGCGGGATTCCCTCGTTTTCGCGTCTACAACTTCCGTCAAACTTTTTTGCTGTAACCTTTTTTCCTTGGACCGCGTCAGTAGTCTTGTCGAATTCGCAAAAACCCATCTAGGAGAGTGCAACATGAAGAAAAAATCTGTTATTGCATTGTTATTGACTGTAATTCTAGGCGCAATGTTGAGCGCTTGCTCCAGCGGCAAAGAAAAGGCGGTAGAACCTTCTGCGACTCCCAAAGAAATGGTTGAACAAATACTTAAGCAAATCGAGCAACCGCCGCTGCTTGAACTGGACGAGAAAATGGCGAAAGAATATTACCAGAAGCTCGACCTTGCTTTGCTCGAAGCCTATGATATCCGCACACCTTCCGTTAACTTGATGTCGGATGAGATCGCCATCTTGAAAGTGAAAGACGCCAAAGACGTCGCAACCGTCGAAGCGGCGGTCAAGCAGCGCGCCCTCGACGTGCAGAAGATGTTCGAGACCTATTTGCCGAAGCCCTATGAGAACGCCAAAAACTATAAACTGGTCGTCAAAGGAAATTACATCTTGTTTGTCATCTCGGAGAAAGCGGACGAAGCTGTTAAAGCATACGATAACTTCTTCGCAACGAAGTAACCGGCTATGGTGTTCAGCAGCCTGCTTTTCCTATTCCTGTTCTTGCCTGCCGTGTTGCTGCTCTACTGGCTGTCGCCGCGCAGGCTGAAAAACCTGATGCTGTTCTTGGCCAGCCTCGTCTTCTACGCATGGGGCGAGCCGGTCTACATCGTCATTATGCTGATTTCCACCGTGACGGATTTCATTTTCGGGTTGCTTCTGAGCAAGCCGGAATGGGGACCGAAACGCAGGAAAGCGATTGTTGTCGCCTCGGTCATCGTCAATCTGGCATTGCTGTCCTATTTCAAATACGCCGATTTCCTTATCGGGAACGTCAACGCCATGCTCGGCACGGACATTCCGCTTTCTGAGCTTGCACTGCCGATCGGCATCTCGTTCTATACGTTCCAATCGATGTCCTACATTATCGACGTCTATCGGGGGACGGCGAAAGCTCAACGCAATTGGATCGACTTCGGTACGTTCGTCGCCCTGTTCCCGCAACTCGTCGCGGGGCCGATCGTGCAGTATAACACGATTGCAGAGCAGCTCGGGGAACGCCGGGTCACGATAGCCATGTTCTCGGAAGGCGTACGTCGGTTCATCATTGGACTCGCCAAAAAAGTGCTGCTCGCCAACAACATCGGCCTGCTCTGGCACGCGATCTCTGACACGGATATCGGCACTTTGCCTGTGCTTACCGCTTGGCTAGGCATCGTCGCCTTCGCTTTCCAGATTTACTTTGATTTCAGCGGTTATTCCGAGATGGCCATCGGACTTGGGTTGATGTTCGGTTTCCGGTTTAACGAAAACTTCAACAAGCCGTATACCGCGCAAAGCATTACCGACTTCTGGAGAAGATGGCACATCTCCTTGAGCAGTTGGTTCAAGGATTACGTCTATATCCCGCTTGGCGGCAATCGACGCGGGCTCGGCAAACAGTTGCGCAACATTCTGATCGTCTGGGTACTGACCGGCATATGGCACGGCGCAGCTTGGAACTTCATGCTATGGGGACTCTACTTCGGCGTCATTCTCGTCTTTGAAAAATGGGCCGGGCTCCGTCTGCTCGCCAAAGCGCCGCGATGGATCAGGCATAGTTACGCTATTGTGCTTATTCTCGTCGGATGGGCGTTGTTCGCCTTCGATGAGCTGCCGAAAGTCGGCAGTTACCTTGCCGCTATGTTCGGGCTGAGCGGACGTCCGATCTGGGACGACTTAACGATCTACTTCGCGTATACGAATGCGCTTCTGCTCACCCTGCTGATCATGGCTTCCCTAGCGTGGAAGAAACGCGCTTCCACAGCTCCGGCGATGGGTGGAGGCGTTCGTGCCGCCGCGAATGTCGTCTGGTGCGCAGGATTGTTTTTCCTGTCGGTCTCTTATCTGGTCGACGCAACCTTTAATCCGTTTCTCTATTTCCGATTTTAACGACAAGGGGATAACAGCATGATCAACAACAAATCGGAACGGTCGCTTGCGGTCGGATTCGTCGCGACGCTGTTCCTCTTGTCGCTGACGTTCATCCTTTCGCCGGTCGTCAAGTTCTCCGAGCTGGAAAACCGTTATTTGCAAGCTGTGCCTCGGCTCACCTGGGACAACCTGATGTCCAAGAAGTTCGCGGACGATACTGAGAAGTTCGTCACGGATCATTTTCCGCTTCGCGGGGACTGGGTGTCGGTTAAATCGGCTTTCGAGCAAATGCGGTTGCAACAGGAGAACAACGGCATCTATAAAGGCAAGGACGGATACTTATTCGAGAAGTTCTCGGAACCGGATGCGGCGCTTGTCGCAAAATACGCCGATGTGGTAAAACAGTTCGCCGCCATGCACCCGGAGACGAATGTAGCGTTTATGCTCGTGCCGACTTCCGTTGGCATGTATCCGGAACGATTGCCATGGAAAGCGCCTAACTATCCGCAAAAAAATGTTAATGACGCGATTGCAGACCGACTGCAAGGAATCGGCAATCTGACGTACATGGACGGCTTTGAATTCCTACGTCCGCATGCGACGGAAAACCTCTATTATCGGACGGACCATCACTGGAAGACGCTAGGCGCTTATTACGCCTACGAAGCTTACGCCAGACAGATGGGGTGGAAGCCGTTGTCGATCACTGATTTCGATGTAACAACAGTCAGCGAATCTTTCCTCGGCAGCTTCCATACACGCGGACAGTTCAGCATGCTGAAGCCGGATGAGATTCAGGCGTTCGTGCCGAAAAAGCAGACGCATACGGAAGTCTACGTCGCGGATACGGACGAGACGCTTCCGAGCCTGTACGACGATAGCTTTCTTCGGAAAAAGGACCAATATTCGTACTTTCTGGGCGGCGTTCATGCACTTATGAAGTTAAAGAGCGACTTCGGTGACGGCCAAGCCGATCTGGATAAGCTGCTCGTCGTGAAAGACTCTTACGCACATGCTTTCCTTCCATTCTTGACTCAACACGTTAAAGAAATCCATGTCATCGACATCCGCTACTATAACGGAAGTATCGCCGATTACATGAAAGCTAACGGCATCACGAATACGCTCATGTTATTCAACACCGCGACATTCGTCGGCAACACAGAAATCATGAAGATCGACAACTAAATCACACGATCAGTAAGGGAGATATCAACAATGAAAAAACGCGCACTGATTGTTATTCTTACAACGATGATTTTGGGCAGCGCCCTGTCCGCTTGCAGCGGCAACAATAACGGCGGTTCCACGCCAGGCGCCTCGCCTTCCAGCTCCGCCAGCGCAAGCCCTTCGGGTAGCCCGAGCGCCTCGCCTAGCGAAGAAGCTTCCGAAAGCCCTTCGGCAAGCCCTTCCGAGAGCCCCTCGGCGAGTCCAAGCGAGACGCCGACGCCAAGTCCGAAACCGAGCAAAGATCCTGAACCATCGAAAGAGCCGACGCCGACCAAGAAACCCGAACCGTCAAAGAAGCCAACGCCAACGCCGAAACCGACAGAAAAACCAAAACCAAAGCCGACACCGTCTCCGAGCCCAAGCCCGGCTGTAGGCCCTGCCTCGAGCGACATCGTTGACGCAATGCTTAAAGCAGTCGAACAACCTCATCTGAACGAAATGTCCGCCGATCAGATTAAAGAAAGCTACGGCATCGATACGTCGACGCTCGCCAGCTTCTCGGTCCGCGCACCGCTCATCAACATCAAAACAAACGAGATCGCCGTGTTCGAGGTGAAAAACGCCAAATCGATCGACGCGATCAAGAAAGGCATCGTTAAACGCGCCGAAGATGTGCAGAAAATGTTCGAGCATTATTTGCCTGACCAGTACGAAAATGCGAAAAACTACAAAATCGTCGTCAAAGGCAACTACGTGCTATTCATCATTTCCGAAAGCGCAGCCGATCTCGAGAAAGCTTTCACGACGGCGTTCGATAAAAAGTGATTACGCTAGCCTGTTGCCATGTTTTCATGGTTTTTGGCGGCATTGCGTACTGCAAGTTGGTTTGACCATCTTATGGTGCATTTAGCACGCTGCCGGCGTACTGCAAGACGGTTTGACCATCTTATCGTTCATTTAGCACGCTGCCAGCGTACTGCAAGACGGTTTGACCATCTTATCGTTCATTTAGCACGCTGCCAGCGTACTGCAAGACGGTTTGACCATCTTATGGAGCACTTAGCACGCTGCCAGCATACTGCAAGACGGTTTGACCATCTTATGGTGCATCTCCCTTGACGAGGTATAAGGGACAGGTGCAGTTCTGCGCTAACTAAAAGAAGGAGCGGCCCATATGAGCCGCTCCTTCTTTTATATTCAAGCTTTTTTAACAACCTCTTAAAGAACGCGACGAGCCGTTACGTAGGCGCTGCGCCAATAGCTCGTGTTCATGTCCGATACGGTGACGCCTTGACTGCTGCTTGCGTGAAGTATTTTGCCACTACCCGCGTAAATCGCTACATGGCTGATGCTGTAACCGTTCGTCTGGAAAAAAACAAGGTCGCCGACGCTTAAGTACGCCTTGTCGACTTTTTCCCCCTCGTACGCTTGAGAGATCGAAGTCCTTGGAAGGTCGATACCGAATTTACCTAAAATATATTGCACGAACGAGGAGCAGTCGAACGCATAAGTAATGCCTGGCGTCGCGCCGAACTGATACGGAGTTCCTTGAAACGTCTTGCCGAATGAGATCAGATCGAGCGATTGCTGCGTTGCCGCGCTCGCCTTCGGCGCGTGTCCGGCCATCGAACCGAGAAGCGCCATACCCGCGATGCCGCAAGCGAGTACCGTTTTCGCCATCCATTTGTTCATCATCCTGTCATCATTCCTCCAAGCCGGTTCTAGCTGCCTTCTATCGGCAACTTTGCTGTTGGAATGACTATAACACAATCATTTATACCGATAATTTACCAAGGAGAACGCAAAAGCGGTCGCAGGAACGTTTTTTCTTCTTTCTTAGAATCACGTTAGAAAACGTTAATGTTCGGATGCTGAATTTCCGTCGTCTCAATTTGAATGGTCGCATGCTCGATGTCAAAAGATTGTTCAAGCAGACTGATAGCCTGCTGTAATATGCGCTGGGCTTGCGCCCCGTCTTCGACGAGCAGATGGCAGCTTAGCGCATGCATCCCAGATGTGATCGTCCATATGTGCAAATTATGAACACCCGACACGCCTTCGATCGCAACAAGCGCCTCTTTCACTTCTGCTTGATCGACACCATCCGGAGTACCTTCCATCAGAACATGGACAGTGTGCTTCACGACGCCCCACGTCGAACGCAAAATCAACAGAGAAACGAGAACACTAATAATCGGGTCCGCAATATACCAGTCCGTAACAAGCATAATAATGCCTGCCGCAACAGCCCCGACCGAACCTAGCGCATCGCCGAGGACGTGCAAGTATGCGCTGCGTAAGTTGATGTTGTTTTTCACATCCCCTTGCCTCATAAGGGCAAAAGCACTCAATAAGTTGGCAGCGAGACCGACGCAGGCGATCATAATCATAGACAAGCTGGACACTTCAGGTGGAGCCGAGAATCTGCGAATCGCTTCCCAAAGGATAAAACCGGCAACGATAAACAGCGTCACTCCGTTAAAGAGCGCGGCCAATATTTCGAACCGATGGAATCCGAACGTTTTGCGAGGAGAGGCGGGTTTCGTTGCGAACCAGATTGCGACGAGACTAAGCGCAAGCGAACTGGCATCGCTGAGCATATGGCCGGAATCGGACAGCAGCGCGAGACTGTTCGTGATGAGACCGCCCGCGAATTCGAGTATCATAATTGCTCCGGTAATGAGTAAAGCAATCGTCAGCCCGCGTTTGTTGCCTTCCCTTGCTTCTCCGTGGTGATGGTGGCTGTGTCCGCCGTGGCCGTGATGGTGGTGGCCATGACCGTGGGCATGAGAATGAGCGTTTTGCCGGTTGCGGTTCTTACCGACTGGAGCATCGTGCGTATGGTCGTGATCATGATCATGATCATGACCATGAGTGCACACCTCGTTATGTTCCTCGGACAAAATCTTATTTAATCGTTGCTGGCTCATGGTGAATTCCTCGCTTTAATAATACATATGAATATATGCTCATATATATTATCTATGATAAACAAGTAAGCTGTCAATAACTTTCCCATCTTATGCGAATTGAAGTATCGGGCGTTTGGGCTATTCGCGCAACAAAAAACCGCTCCCGAAGGAACGGTTCTAAGGGTGAAACTATTTTACTTCGCGAAGCGCTTGGAGGCCGAGCGCAAGCGAGCCGCAGAGACCAGCATTGTCGCCGAGCCCCGGCGGGACGATGTATTCGTCGATACCCGCTTCCAGAGAAGCGGCGACGACGTAACCTTTCAAATTGCGGCGCACTTGTTCGCGAACAAGCGGAAAGAGCTGCATCTGATGCATGACTCCTCCGCCGAGAATGATCCGCTTCGGCGACAGCAGCAACACAGCACTCGCGAGCGCTTGCCCGATGTAGAAAGCTTCCATCTCCCAAGCCGGGTGATCAGCGGCGAGTTCATGGCCTTTAACGCCCCAGCGAGCTTCGATCGCCGGACCGGCCGCCATCCCTTCCAGGCAATCGCCGTGGTAAGGGCATTTGCCCGCGTACGTGTCTTCCGGATGGCGACGTGTAAGCACATGTCCGCCTTCGGGATGCACCATACCGTGCACGAGCTTGCCTTCGGCAAAGACGCCGACCCCGACGCCTGTTCCTATCGTGTAATACATGCAGCTATCGAGACCGCGCGCCGCTCCCCAAGTCGCTTCCCCGAGCGCCGCCGCGTTCACGTCCGTGTCCCAGCCGATCGGCACGGAGAGCGCTTTGCGCAGTTCGGGAAGCACCGGGTAATTCGCCCAGCCCGGTTTCGGCGTCGTCGTCACGCTGCCGTACGTCGGGCTAGTCCGATCGATGTCGATCGGCCCGAAAGACCCGACACCAAGCGCTTCGATAGATTTGTCCTTGAAATATTCAATCACTCGCGCGAGTGTCGTCTCCGGTTGCTCCGTCGGGAAGCTGACCCGATCCAACACTTCGCCGTTTTCATTGCCGATGCCGCACACGAATTTCGTGCCGCCGGCTTCTATCGCTCCAATCAACAAAACGGTTCCCCTCAACTTCCATTTAACGTTATCGCAGCTCAGACGAAGAAATTTTCCAGTTGTTTCGCGACTTCTGCTTTGGCATTGTCGACGACCGTTTGCCGTTGCGGCTTGTCGAACAGCTCTTCGATCCGCTCCGGAAACTTCTGCTTTATGCCGACGAGACGAATGGCTTCATCGAACTTAGCCGGGTGCGCCGTCGCAAGCGAGACGAACGCGCCCGCGTCTTGCGCCCCCGCTTTCTCGTAAGCGGCAATGCCGCATGCGGAATGCGGGTCCAACAAATAGCCGTATTGGTCCTGATACGAGCGGATCGTCTCCAAGCATTCGTCGTTACTAACGCCGTATGCGGACAAATCCTGCTGGATGCGAGCGACCTCGTCCGCCGTAAACGTCAGTTGGCCTTCGGATTTAAACTGCTCCATGCGAGCGGATACCGCAGCAGCGTCTTCCCCGAGGAAATAGTACAAATAACGCTCGAAGTTGCTCGCCACTTGAATATCCATCGACGGACTGTGCGTCATGCGGAAGCCTTCCGGCTTGTACACGCCTTCCCGGATGAACCGCTCGAGAATGTTGTTCTCGTTCGTCGCAAGCAGCAGTTGGTTGATCGGAACGCCCATTTTTTTCGCAAGCATGCCTGAGAAAATATTACCAAAGTTGCCGGTCGGAATGCTGAAACTGACGCCGTTCGCGCGTTTCTCTTTCGGCAACTGCAAGCAAGCGTAGAAGTAATACACCGACTGCGCCAGAATACGCACGAAATTAATGGAGTTAATTGCCCGCAGATGGTATTTGGCCTTAAACGGCAAATCCGCGAACAGCTCCTTAATAATGCCTTGGCAGTCATCGAAATTACCGTTCACCGACAAGTTCAGCACGTTGTCGTCCTGCACGGTCGTCATCTGCAGTTCTTGCACGCGGCTCACTTTGCCGTTCGGATGCAAAATACAAATTCGGATGCCTTCTTTGCCACGGACACTGCTGATCGCCGATGCGCCCGTGTCTCCGGAAGTCGCCCCAAGAATGTTGATGATTTCATTCCGCTGCTTCGCGACGTAAGCGTACAAGTTGCCCATTAGTTGAAGGGCAACGTCTTTGAAAGCGAACGTCGGGCCATGAAACAGCTCCATCACGCTTAACGAGTCGTTTAACGTCGTTAACGGAAGCACATCAGGGCTCGTAAACCCTGCATAACTGTCTTGAATCAGCTTTTTTAGGTCAGCATCGGGGATTTCACCGTTTGTGTACAACGGGAATACTTCGAACATGAGCTCCTGGAAGCTGAGCCCTGACCAGCTTTCAAACTGCTCCGACGACACTACCGGAATGTGCTCGGGAACGATCAGGCCGCCGTCTTCACCGAGCCCCATCAGGAACATATCGATAAAGCCGATCGGCGCGACTTGCCCTCTCGTGCTTATATATTTCATCGCTGTTTCTCTCCTCGCCATTCGCTAAGTTTTTCTTTCAGTCCATTGTGGACGAAACGCGCCGGAATTTCAATCCTTTACTCCGGCAAAATGGGGCTTCGCCTACGTGGAAGACGAGAAAAATTACATCTAGCAGGATTAATACGTCTCGGGCATTAACTCGACCGGATTCATCCGCCACGAGCGGGATTTACTGCGTCTCGCGCATTAACTCGGCCGGATTCACACACCGCGAACAGGATTTACTGCGCCCGACGCATTAACTCGGCCGGATTCATCCGCCGCGAGGGGGATTTACTGCGCCCGACGCATTAACTTGGCCGGATTCACACACCGCGAGTGGGATTTACTGCGTCTCGCGCATTAACTCGTTCTAAGGTGTGGCATCTTTTCGTAATCGTAAGTGATTGTCTGCCGCCAATATAGCGCAATCGTATGCGTCAACGCTTCCCCTACTCGCACAGGAGTACAGAGCGAACAAACTTGCCTTTGCTCACCGTACAGCGGTCGCGGATGACGAAACCCGCCTCAGCGGCGAACCGATCGACGTCTTCGACGGTGACCAGAACGACCCGCCGTGCGAAACGCCGCGCACTCCGGAGCATCTCGAGCTTCTCTTCGTCGGGCAAAACGGAGCACAGATTATAGGGCAGATCAATGATCGCAGCATCGTACGTTTCGGTGATTTGCCTCATGTCTCCGAGCGTGACTTTAGTGTCTTCATAGCCGAAGTACGCCAAGTTCTCCCGCGCGCCCATCGCCGCCAGCGGATTGAGCTCACGACCGTCGATGTCGATGCCCATCGACCTCGCTTCGACGAGCACTGTTCCGATGCCGCAGCACGGGTCGATCGCACGAACACCTTCCGGCCTTGGAACCGCGATGTTCACAACCGCACGGGCGACGCGCGTGCTCAGCGCAGTCGAATATTTCCTCGGCTTGTCATTATGCCGTAGCCATACGGCTTCGCCCATAGCGCATTCGCCGAACAGCCACTTGCCTCCCGCCCGCACGAAGCCGAACGTCCGGTCCGGTTCGCGCATATTCGCCGTCCCTCTTATCCGTCCGCCGACCGCCCGCTCCATCGCTCTTTTTTCCCCATAATCGAACTTCCCGTCTTCGCCCTTCGCCCCGTTGTCTAGCGCCAGCACCTTAAACGTCGACCCCGCCAGATCAAGATCTGCCGATAGTTCCGCGATCCCGCTCAACTCCGCCGCTTCGAACAACACGTCGACACGCAGCTTCAGGAACGGGCTTCGCCCGGGATCGATTTTCGTCCCGCATAGCAGTCCGCCGCCCTCCCCCTCCGTCCCGAACAGCGCCCGGGCCTCCATTCTCCGCAACCCTTCCTCTTCCTCGTTGCTCGCGGTCAAGTAATAATATAAAGACATAGTTGGAACCACCTTTACGCTGCAAATCTGGATTAGCAATCGTTGGAAACTTGTTTTACTATAGTATAGTAGAAATACGGCACTTATCCGATAACGAGGAGCGATACGCATGCTGGATGCATACCGTCTTGACGAGAAGAAAAAAGTGCTTCTGAAAAACTTCGATCCTGAAGACACCGCAGGGTTCGCCAGCAAAGACGAAGTCGAGGAAAGTTTCGCCAAGTTAAAGGACGAGCTGGTGGATATTCAAGAGAGGTTGTTCGCCTCCAAAACGAACGGAGTGCTTATCCTGTTCCAAGGGATGGACTGCAGCGGCAAAGACGGCGTCGTCAAAAAGGTGCTTGCCGGCCTGAATCCGCAAGGTTTTCGCGCTGAAAGTTTCAAGCAGCCGACAGGCGACGAAGCCGCTCACGACTTCTTATGGCGCGCTCACAAAGTGACGCCTCCCAAAGGTTACATCGTTTCTTTTAACCGCTCCTACTACGAGGATGTGCTTATCACCCGCGTGCACGGGCGCATCGACAAAGAGACGGCCGCCACCCGCCTCAAGCAAATTCAACATTTCGAGAAAATGCTAGCGGACAACGGTACGACGATCATAAAAATTTTTCTTCATATTTCACCTGAGTTCCAGCTAAAGAAAATCAATGAGCGGATGGAAATCCCGGAGAAGCGCTGGAAGTTCGATCCGAGCGACCTGCGCGAGCGGGAATTCTGGGACGAGTACACGAAAGCTTATGAAGCTGTGTTCAAAGCAACCGGGACAAAAACGAACCCTTGGCATATCGTACCTGCGAACAATCGCTGGTTCCGGGATTATCTTGTGCTGAAAATCATCGTATCCGCGCTGAACAAATTAAAGCTCGAATACCCGCAAGTCGAATTTGAGCCGCATCCGCGACAAGAGGGCTGAACAGTATTTTAGTGTGATCGTGAGTGAATCAGCTAATCGAGCATCACTTTAATGCCAGTGACTTGCTCGGGATACGACTCCTCTACGAGGCCGGTCGTCCATGCTCGGGCTTCCTTGCCGATAAGGGCGTCTCCAAATTCGCGCGGTGCGGGTTTGCCGTCTATGTATACATTCGCGTCGTCCGTTAATCCGATCCATACGGCGGCCGGGTCGTTCGTATTGCCGTTTTTCTTCGTTTCACTCACGACGAGGATCCGGTTTCTTTCCTTGTCGATCTCGGTCACGATACCGATCGGGGCGAGATTGTCACCGCAGCACTCGCTGACAGAGAGTTTAATCGAAAAAGGAGCGCCGTTCAGCTCGAACAGGCGTTGCTTAAATGCCTCCAACTCCTCGTCCGTAAGCTTATGCTCGATATCTCCGTAGCTGCGAACGTTCATCTCTATTGAATCGGCAAAAGAGCCGTACCATAAGATATCGATCGAATGGTCGTGGCCAAGCTTGCGGGCTTTGCCGTTCAACTTCTCGATAACAGTTGCCAAAGCGTCAGCCGAAGCCGGCTTTGTGTTGGCGTCTTGCATCGGAGATTCGACTGCGACTGGGGAAAAGCTGCGGTTGTCGCGGTCGCTGCAGCCGGTTATCAAAAAAGCAATTAATACGCAAATACTAGTGAGCTTCGACATCCTTATCGGCCCCTTCACTTCGATACTGCTTTGTTTGTTTGACGCTCAGGATGCACGCTTTGTTGCGTTCCGCTTCTCCCCAAAACATGGCTTAGCGGTTTCCCTTTACGGAAGCCGCTTTTTCTGTTAATTTTCATCATATAAGATCGACTCGGAGAAGAGGAAGTCCATTGTAAAAAACGCGAATAACCTACCCTTGCTTAACTACAACCAAAAGTCTAATTTTTCACACCACGAAACAAGGGGTTATTCGCTATGCAAAAATACGCTTTCCGACTGCTCTGGACCGGGCAGTCTTTATCCGCATTGGGCGATGTTCTCTACATCGTCGCATTGATTACTTTGTTGTACGACGCAACCGGCTCTGCAGCTTATACCGCCGCCATCCCTTTCCTGCGATGCTTCGCCAATCTCGTCAGCGGCATACTCGCACCGATCGCATTGGAACGTTTTGCGCTCGGCAGGCTGCTCACGTATGCACAAACTTTCCAAACTTTGCTTCTGCTCGTTCTGACATTGGCTATGTTCGTCTCGTCCGTTCCGATTTCGCCGCCGATTATTCTGTTATTCGTCTTACTGCTGTCTTGGTTGGAAGCCTGGATTACCCCCGCCAAAAACGCAATCGTGCCAAAGCTCGTCGAAAAACACCGGTTGTTGAAAGCGAATGGTCTGCTTTCCATGATCGAACAGACCGTGCGGCTAGCCGGTTGGGCGGCAGGGGCTGCGCTGCTCGTCGCCATCGGCGCGCAGAACGTCATGTGGACGACTTTCGCGTTGTTCGCACTGGCGACGATCGCTATGGCTCTTATCCGCGAACGGGAGCGCACGGAGGATAAAAAGCAGATTCATGCAAAAGCTTCGCGCGATGAAATGGCGTCTGAACAACCGCGAACTTTACGCGAGAAGCTGCAGGAAGGATGGCTCGTCCTTTGGCGAGTCCCCGCTCTGCGTGTAGTCTCGATGCTCGAACTATTCGAAGGTTTGGCAGGCGGTATTTTCGTTGGCGGCGTTATGCTCGTTTACGTGAAGGAACTGCTCCACCGGGGAGAAGATTGGTGGGGCTTTATCAACGCCAGTTACTTGCTCGGCGCGCTCGTCGGCGGTGCGTTCGGCATCGCTTTATCTCGCTGGGTCGATCGTAAGCTCGGGCACACGATCTTGTACGGTTCCATCGCATTCAGTGCCATGACTTTCGGCTTCGCATGGATTCACGTCCCGATCGCGGCGCTCGTATTAAACTTCCTGATGGGACCCGCGTTCCAACTGCGCGATATCGCACAGCGAACATTGTTCCAGAGATCCATCGAACCGGATCAATTGCCTCAAGCGTTCGCCGCCAAAGGAACGCTCGTCTACGCAACATTCGGCATCTCGGCGCTGCTTATGGCCGCATTAACCGACTGGCTCGGCGTACAGTCGGCGCTCACCGTCTCCGCCATCCTTTACGCCTGCTGCGCTGCCGTCGCCTACGCGAACAAACGGTTGTTGTTTGAGGCTTCGGACGTTCGGAAAACATCTGTCAGTTGAAACAAACTTGAAGAGAGGGACGACCAATGAACTTTCCAGTCCTTGAAACAGAAAGATTAATTCTCCGACAATTACGATCGGAGGATGCGCCCGATTTGTTCAACTATTTCTCATTAGATGAAGTGACGGAATTTTATGATTTGGACAGCTTCACGGAAGTGAAACAGGCTGAAGAGTTAATCGATAATTGGAACGAGAAATTTAATCAATCGCTTGCTATTAGATGGGGAATAAGTCTTAAATCTGAAGATCGAATCATTGGCACTTGCGGTTTTCATAAGTGGGCTAAGAAACATTATAAGGCTGAGATCGGATACGAATTATCGCCAAAATATTGGCGTCAGGGTTATATGGCAGAAGTATTGGAACCCGTATTGAAATATGGATTTGAAGTCTTTGAATTAAATCGAATTGAAGCTCTGATCCATCGAGGGAACAATAGCTCAAGAAAGGTTTTGGAAAAGGCGGGCTTTATGGAAGAGGGATTACTAAAGGAATATTTTTATGAGAAAAAGCGTTTTGTAGATGCTGTGATCTTTGCGAAGCTAAAAACGGTTAATCGCATCGTGTGATAGGGCAACAGAGCAAAAACTCCTCAACGTTCGCCAAACGGCTTTCGTTGGGGAGTTTTTTGCTGTTCATGGAGATGCTGCAAGCTACCACCTGAGATTCGGACCGAAAACAAGGGCGTTGCTGATTAGCCTGCCCGCGGGCACGATCGTTCGGCCTTGTTGTATGTACGCTCTTGCGTCACTTCCATATATCGGCAACGGGGTGTTTCTTCTACAGTGCTTGAAAGCGCCTAGCCTAGGTCGATTCGCGTATTTTCGCCTTGCCGGTATTGATCAACGTTTCCCCCGCTCTATAAAACACGATCGCAAACAACGCAACGACTGCCATCGCCAGAAACAGCAACGTTCCGTTATAACGACTGAGCAGGAGACCGCCAACCCACGGACCGAGAAAATGGCCCAGGTTGCTGAACGATTGAGCTCCGTAATAAGCCCCTCTCATTCCTTCCGGCGCAATCCGATCGGTAAGAATGTTGCCCGCCGGGAAAGTCAGCATTTCGCCGAACGTGAACACGATCATCGAAGCGATAAATGTAATCCATCCGACCGAAAAAGCGAAACCGATATTACCGATCACATAGAAAATGACACCGACAGTCAGCACGGTAATCGGCTTATGCTTGTCCGCCCATTTCGTAAAAGACAATTGCAGAGCGACGACGGTAACCGCGTTCACGCTCATCATAACGGCGAACAGCGTAACGCCATCCGCAAATTTTTCGCCGACATATTGAGACAATGTGACTGTCATCTGCGAGTAACTGATGGCGGTAATTATACTTCCGAGCAAGAAGTAGCGAAGCACAAGATCAGAACGAACGACGTTCAGGACGGTGCGAAACGTCTGTCCAGCCTTCTGCTCCCCCTCGATACGGCGAATGCCGAACCGATTCAACAGCACATACAGCGCAACGGCGTACACCAAATAGATGACTGCGGTGATGAGAAAAGGCAGCGTGCTGTCCAGCGCCGCGAACAGCGCACCGAGCAGCGGGCCGACCGCAACGCCTACGTTGATCGCCAAGTAGCGAAGGGAGAACACTTTGAATCGGATTTCCTTTGGCGACAAATCTGCCATGAGCGCCTGCGACACCGGTTCGTAGAAAGATCGGCACAGCCCGTTCAGCATACTGAACAGGAAAAACAACACCGCGCTATCGGATAACGCGAAGCCGAAGAACACGACCGCCCACCCGAACAGTGCCCCCAGCAATATTTTCCGTCGTCCGAACAAGTCCGACATCGCTCCGCCGACGAACCCGCCAACCGTACCGGCAAGCGGACCAGCGCCGATGATAACACCGATCATAACCGCGCTTAATTCCGTATGCTTCGCCAAATAAATCGCCAGAAACGGCAAACTCATGGAAGAGGCAAGACGCGCCAGGATCGTACCTACGAGCAAAGAGTGCACGATCGGGTGATAGGTGCGTCCGAATTCAAGAAGCCGACTGTACATTTTGCTGTTTTTCATGCTGTTGCGCCTCCGTTCGCCGCCTCAATTAGTTTCACCTGATGAAATCAAGTTTCATAAATACCGGATTTATATATTCCTTATCTTACTCTCATCCATTGCCGATTGCCAGCAATTATTTGGGCGAATGGCGACAAACAAGCTTCCCCGTTGGATTCTTGCTCCGGTTGCTTATATACTGAATTCATTGGAGGGGACGGACGATGTGCGGAAGATTTACGATCGAAATGACCCTAGAGGAACTTTTGCTGCGGTATTCATGTATGTCGACAGACGACCTCTACCACTCGCCGAAATATAATGTAGCGCCGACCCAGATGGTGTCTGCCGTCATAAATGACGGGAACGCGAATAGGCTCGGCGCGCTGCGCTGGGGACTCGTTCCTTCATGGGCACAGGACGACAAAAGCGGCAGCAAAATGATTAACGCGCGTGCGGAAACGATTCTTGAGAAACCGTCGTTCAAACAGTTGATTCGCCGCAAAAGGGCCATCGTGCCGGCCGACGGTTTCTATGAGTGGAAGAAAAACGGGAACGCGAAACAGCCGATGCGCATCACACTCAAAGATGGAGCCGTCTTCTCGATGGCCGCACTCTACGACTCATGGCTCTCTCCCGACGGCAGCAAGCTGCACACGTGCACGATCATCACAACGACGCCAAATGGCCTGGTTGCCGATATCCACGATCGAATGCCGGTCATTTTGCACCCTGAAAACGAAGCGGAGTGGCTAGCCCGCAGCAACGTTGATGTCACGCGACTGACTAAGATGCTCGTTCCTTACGAGGCGGAGAAAATGCGAGCATACCCCGTCTCACAGCTCGTCGGTAACGTTAAGAACGACTCGCCGGAACTGATCGAGGAGCAGATGGTTTTATTTTGAACCTACCAATAGAACACATGTTCTCTAAAACCTCTTGACATCCTTTCAAACGATCAGGTATAGTGAACGACACAACCAAATTTTAGCGTATTGCGTGAACACCTTACGAGGAAGCACCCGTAAGCCAAGGCCCTGCGACGGCCTTGCTTGCGGGTGCTTTTTGCGTTCGGCGCCAAACTAAACCATTTCTCGAAGGAGGAATCCCCATGTCCATGTCATTCCGAACAAACGTAACGAAAATCACGCTTGTCCTGCTCTCCGCCCTGCTGTACATCGGCCTCACTACCGCACCTACTCCGGTGTCGGCAGCGGCCTCGATCGAGCTGAACGCTCCCGTCAAAGCCGCATTCGATGCAACCGTCAAGGCGGCAGACGAAGGGAACGCGGCCAAGCTGACCCGGCTCTACAACGATTTCAGTTCCCTGCTCGCGCAAGACGTCACTCTTGAGGCACAGATCAAAGACACGCATTTCGCCAACGAAGAAGCAATAGGTGCGGCGCGCAAACGAATCCGTGATATCGATGCAAGCAAGCTGGCTGCACTCGACGAGCAGGTCAAGCAAGCGAAAGCGCGTTATCGTCCGCTTTTCGACTTTTACGCCAATCTGAACAAACAGATTGCCGCCGCCAAGCTGCTCAAGAATAAATCGCTAATCTCCTTGCTGCGAATGCAAGCCGATGCGATGAAGCTGCCCGTCCAACTCGCTCGCGAGAGCATCCGCGCCAAGACAGAAGCCCAGCAAGTCGCCAAAGCCGACGCCGCGCGTAAAATTAAAGCAGCGAGAGATTGGCTTGCCACTGTTGAGCCGCTTCAGACACAGATCAAGGCTCACCGGAGCGCGGCGAGTCTGCCTCGGAGCAGCCGTTCTCCCGCGTGGTCGAACTTTAAGCGCGTCTCCAAGAAAGCCGACGCAAGAGGCACGCTCGACTCGCTTCAGATGCTGACGACGCTTTCGCGGCAGATCGTCGAACGACAGCAGAAAATACTCGCTCTCGAAAGCAAAATCAACGAGATCGTCGCCGAGACGAAGGCCCGATATGCGTAGCCGCCGCCCCCGCGGCATCGACCGCCATTACGGCTGGAGACGCTGCCGGATTCGGAAAGCGAGCTAGCAGCGCGCAACCATTTGTCACTGATCACGAATTCACAGCTTCTCACGGAAGTGTCGTCTTGATCGCACTGCGGTATAATAGACTCCGATTCCGCAAAACGGGAGAGCGGCATGGCACACGATCGAGCCTGCCGCTCCCCGTCGCGAACGAGAAGGAGTTATCGTATCTATGGCATTAAACATTCGGCTGATGACCGATTCCGATTTCGAAGATGCCATGCTGCGCCATGCGCGGCTGCGCGTTTTCAAGGACGATCACATTGTGGACAGCGGAGGCACAATTGTCCGCTACGATGGAAACACCATTGTTGTTCAGTCCGGCGTAGGCGACTTCGCATATCATTCCCGCACGGACTGCGAGTTTTATGAGGTTAGACAGCGCTAAGGTATCGACAACGACACTGCCGGGCGGGCTTGTGACGAGTTGCTGAACGCCTCCGATCAACCAGACCCCCTTGCAAAGCCCGAAAGCCCGATTTTGTCCGATGAGCCTGAAAATGCCCATATTCCCGCACGTCTCCGCATATAATGCTGTATTTTCGAATTCGGAGGGTGTGGCAATGGGCATAAGATTCGCTCTCGGGCGAAAAACCAGCATTTTGCTGCTAGCGCTATCGCTCGTCATGGCGTTGTTCGCCTGTGCGAACGCAAGCGCGGCAACGGCCGCAACGACATCGCAATTGGCGCAGAAATACGCCAAATACGCGAAATACGAACAGTTTATACTGATCGACAAATCGACGAACAAGCTTTATTTTTACGAGGAAGGCAAGCTTGTGAAATCATTCCCGGTCGCCACAGGAAAGAAGCCTTCCTATACGCCGGAAGGCTTGTTCACCGTGCACGAGAAAATCAAAAATCGACCCTACTACAAAGAGAAAATCAAAGGCGGCGACCCGCGCAATCCGCTCGGCGACCGCTGGCTCGGCCTCGAAGTGACCATCAATGGAAAGACGTCCTATGCTTACGGCATTCATGGCAACAATAACGAGAAGTCTATTGGCAAGTACGTTTCCGCAGGCTGCATCCGCATGCACAACAAGGACGTCCACTGGCTGTATGACCAGATCAAGACGTCCACTCCGGTGCTTATCACAAAAAAAATGTAACCGGAGCGGACGGCACATACATGCTCCGGCTTCCTCCGCTCCGTTCGTCCTCTATTCTTTAATGGCCGATGTCCAGCCCCAGTAGAAGGCGTCCCGGTCCCACGCGGCTTTGCCGCCGTGGAGTTTCTTGAACGCCTTCTTCACTTCTTTGTCTATCGATGCATGCCCGTTCTCGTTAACGAAGACGAACTGCTCGCCGAAATGCTCGCGTATGTACGAGACAGCTTCCTCCTGATACAGAACGCCTGCGTCCCTCATTCTGCCGAACATCCACTTCGCCGCTTCCTCGGCCGTACGTTCTTGTTCCATTGGCAATAATTCCCCCTTTCTGAATGCCCATCAATGCAACTGCACATAGCCGTAATAAAGATCGCTGTATAAGCCCTTCTGCGCCAACAGTTCCTCGTGCGAGCCGCTCTCGGCGACCCGACCGTCCTTCAGCACGAGAATGCGGTCCGCCTTACGGATCGTGTTCAGCCGGTGGGCGATGACGAAGCTCGTGCGTCCTTCCATAAGCCGCTGCAGCCCTTCTTGGATTTTGATTTCCGTCACCGTGTCGATGCTGCTCGTCGCCTCGTCGAGAACAAGAATGGCCGGATCGGCGAGAATCGCCCGCGCGATGGCGAGCAACTGCTTCTGCCCTTGGCTGATGCCGCTTCCGTCTCCTTGCAGCACTTTATCGTAACCGCCAGGCAAGCGTACGATAAACGAGTGGGCGTTAGCCAGCTTCGCTGCCGCCTCCACTTGCTCGTCCGTCGCATCTAGCTTGCCATAACGGATGTTCTCCCGGATCGTACCTTCGAACAGGAACGAATCCTGGAGTACGAACGCCATCTGCGAACGTAAGCTTTCCCTGCGCACTTCGGCAATATTTTGCCCGTCGACCGTAATGAGTCCCGAATCTGGCTCATAAAAACGCGACAGCAACTGGATAAGCGATGTTTTGCCCGCTCCCGTCGGCCCGATGATCGCAATCGTCTCGCCGGGAAACGCCGAGAAACTGATGTTCTTCAGCGTAGGCTCTCCCGCATTGTACGAGAACGATACATCCCGGAATTCAACGGCCCCTTTCGCCGGCGACAGCTCCCTCGCCCCCGCTTCGTCCTTCGTCTCCGAATCCTCGTCCATGATCTCGAACACCCGCTCCGCGCCAGCGATGGCGGACAGCAACGTATTCCACTGATTCGCCAGATCGTTCAACGGCCGCGTGAACTGCCTCGCGTACTCGACGAACACGACGATCACGCCAACCGTGACGTGGCCCCGAATCGCGAGCAGCCCTCCCGCCCCCGCGATGATCGCGAAGCTGAGGTTGTTTAAGCTGTTCATGACTTTCGGAATAAAACCCGAAATGCTCTGCGCCCAGAACCCGGAATGACGGATACGTTCGTTGCGTTCGCCAAATTCACGCAAAACCCGCTCTTCTTGCGAAAATGCTTTAACGAGCCGCTGTCCGGAAAGCGTCTCTTCAATATAGCCGTTGATATCTCCCAGGTTGCGCTGCCGCTCTTTGAACAACACGCTCGTCCGCCGCGTAATCCAGCGCATCCCGATCATCATAAGTGGTACGATGAGAAACGTCAGCAGCGTAAGCAACGGACTAAGCAACAGCATAACGACGACAGTGCCGGACAGCATCAGCGCGCTGGAGAACAGTTGGATCGCAGAGCTGTTCAGCGTAGAGCTGACGTTGTCCATGTCGTTCGTCATCCGGCTCATCAATTCCCCGCGCTGCCGCTTAGCATAAAAAGGAATCGGAAGCCGGTGCAAATGGGCGAACAACTCCATCCGCATACGGTACACCGTCTCCTGCGCGATGCCGATCATCCAGATGTTCTGCAGCCAGCCGACGACGGACCCGAGGACGTAGACCGCCGCCAGTCCCGTCAAGAACAACGCCCAATCCGCGCCTCCCTCGCCTCCCAAATATCGGTCGATCGCTTGTCCGATCATGTACGGCCCAAGCAAAGAAAGCCCAGAACTAAGCAGCACCATAAGCAGCACAAGACTTAGACGCCCTTTGCGCCGCGCGAGGTACTGCCAGACGCGCCGCAGCGTCGCTCGCCAGTCTTTCGCTTTCTGCACCTGCTTTATTTTGCCTCCCGGCTGAACGCCGAGCCCGATCGCTCCGCCTTTGGGCAGCTCCATCTTTGGTTTTGGGTATCGAAAAGGTTCACGTAACGCTTCCCACATGAGAATCCTCCTCCCCGTATTGAGATGCGTAGATGCGACGGTACAACGGACTCGTCTCAATTAGATGCCCATGATCCCCCTGCCCGATCAGACGCCCATCGTCGAGCAGCAAGATCAGATCGGCATTGATCGTCGAACTGATCTTCTGCGTCACAAGGAACGTCGTGCACGCCGTCTTTCCGATCTCGGCAAGCAGCGCCGCTTCCGTCTTGACGTCGAGCGCGCTCGTGCTGTCGTCTAGCAGCAGAATCGCCGGCTGCCGAACCAGTGCTCTAGCGATGGACACGCGCTGCTTCTGACCGCCGGACAAGTTAATGCCCTTCTGCCCAAGCAACGTCTCATATCCGTGTGGCAGTCCGATAATCGTATCGTGAATTTGCGCCTGTCTGGCCGCTTCCTCGATGCGCTCCATCGGGACGTTGTCCAACCCCCATGCGATGTTGTCCCGTATCGTTCCAGTGAACAGAACAACTTCCTGCGGCACGTAACCGATCGACTCGTGAAGCTGCTGTGCATTCCACTCGTTCGCCGCTTTCCCGTCGATGCGGACAACGCCTTCGCTTTCCTCGTACAACCGGACGATCAACTGGACAAGCGAAGACTTGCCTGAACCCGTCGCGCCCAATATGGCAACCGTCTCTCCCGGCTTCGCCTCGAATGTGACTTCTTCCAGCGCGGCAGCGGACGTTCCCGGGTAGTTGAATGTCACCCGTTCGAAAGCGACAGCGCCTTCCCGTATGCCTTCGGGCGAACGATTAACGCGGTCGGATGCCGAGTCCCCCTCCGTCTCCAAAGTCTCGCCGATCCGGTCCGCCGAAGCTCTCGCTCGAGAGAATGCCGCTACAAGTCCGGACAATGTCGCCAGAGCTCCCGACGTCCGGATTGAATAGTTCACGATCGCGACGACAACGCCTGTCGTCGCCGTTCCCGCCACGATCTCCAAGCGTCCGAAAGCAAGCACGGCGATAATGCCTGCGTTCATGATGAGAACAATGAAAGGCTGCGTCATCTCCGTGAGACGCAAAGCGGACATCGTCGCCCGCATCAATTCGCCGCTGCTGCGAGCAAACCGTTCGCCTTCCGTCGTTCTTCTGACGAACACGCGGATGAGCCGCATGCCGCTTAAGTTTTCCTGCATGACGCCGTTCACCGCATCTAGCCTACGCTGAACGTTGCCAAACAATCCGGCCGCCTTCCGCACCATCCATACGACGAACCAGACAAGAAGCGGAACAGTGAGTAGCAACAAGAAGCCAAGCTGGGCATGAACGACAAGCGCCATGATGATGCTTCCTACGACAACGAGCGGCATGCGAAGCATGAATCGCAATCCCATGAACGTCGTATCTTGTACTTGGGTGACGTCGTTCGTAAGCCGGGTAATGAGCGATGACGTCGGAAAACGGTTAAACACCGCGTAGGCGAAACCTTGGATTTTGCCATACAGTCTTTCACGCAAATCGTAGCCGATGCTCTGGCTCACATGCGCCGCGTAGAAGGAGCTTAATACGCCCGCGCCGAACGCGATTACAGCGCCGCCAATCAGAATTCCGCTCCATAGCAGGACGACGGATCGATCGCCGGGAACGATGCCGTCGTCGATAATACGGGAGATCAGCAAAGGCTGCGCGAGCTCCACCGCGAGCTCGACAAGCATGAGAAAAACCGCCATCCAGGCGGCCCCTCGATATTTGTTCAAATAATGAAAAACGAGTTTCATAGGCGTTCCTCCGGGCCGAGTAGCTCTCCCCATTGTACTCCCATTTTCCCGCACATGGAAACTCGTCATCCGTCGTCCAACCGAATGCGCGGATCGTAATCGGCGACGACAAGAACATCCATACGCCGGCCATGCCGCACAATCGCGCCAACGACGGAAACCCGAAACAACGCAGACTTGAAGTCGCGGGCAGACTGTCCGACAATCATCTGCGTAGCGCGAAGTTGCCCGGCCTTCTGCAGAAGCGCGTCCGCCACTTTGCCTCTCGAGGCTGCCTGCCCGATCTCAAACTTGCCGCCGAGCCGCTCCGTCAAGTCGCGCATCGCCTCGATTCTGCCGCGCTCTTCCTCACTTATCATGCCTCCGCGGCAGACGAACATCACATGCCATTCCGCCTTCAGCCGATGAGCGATCCGAAATCCCCGGCGGATCAGACGGTCCGCGTTGCGGCTCGTCGTCACGCAGACGAAAATACTTTCCCGTCTGCGCCATGGTCCGCGCAGCGATCCGCCCCGCTCCCACGCCTCCAGCCGCTCGTCTACATCGTCCGCGATTTCCCTCAACGCCAGCTCTCTGAGCGCGATCAGATTGCCCGTCGTGAAGAAGTTGCCGAGCGCCTGAGCGACTTTGTCCATCGCGTATACTTTACCTTCGCGCATGCGCTGCTGCAGAGCCTTCGGCGCGACGTCGATCAGTTCAACCTCGTCTGCGAGCTTCAAGATGCTGTCCGGCACCGTCTCCCGGACGCGTACGCCCGTAATCTGTTCCACGGCGTCGTTCAGGCTTTCCAGATGCTGCACGTTCACCGTCGAAATGACGGAGATGCCGGCTTCGAGCACGGCAAGTACGTCTTCGTATCTTTTACGGGTGTCGCTGCCCGGCACGTTCGTATGAGCCAGTTCGTCGATCAGGACCACTTCGGGATTTCTCGCGATGATGGCCGGCACGTCCATTTCCTCGAGCTCAACGCCTTTGTACACTCGCTTCGCGCGAGCGATCGTCTCCAGTTCTCCGACTTGCGCCAGCGTCTCGGCGCGTCCGTGCGTTTCCAGTAACCCGATAACGACGTCGATATTCCGGCGCAGCAGATCGTTGCCTTCCCGCAGCATCATGTACGTCTTCCCGACGCCAGGGGCCGCGCCAACATATACTTTGAACTTGCCCCGGCGAATCCGCTCGATTTTCCGCTCGATTTCTTCCTCCGTCAGCCGTCGGTAGGTTTCGTCTTCCGAACGCAATCGGGTTGGGGCAGACTTCGTCGGCAGCACGCGTTCCCCGTCGTAATCCGCGCGGTCCGCCATAAAAAATACGTCGACGTTTTTCGTCTTGCGCAAAATGCCTTCTGAGACCGATCCCCGCCAGAAATCTTGCCAGAAGCTCGTCTTGGAATGACCGAGCACGATGCGGGTCGCGTTATGTTTCACCGCGTATCGAACGAGCGCGCTAGGCAATCGGCGGCGGCTTCGCAGCGGGAGTTCCTCGAACTCGGCGCCGACTTTCTCGGCCAACTTCATGATCGCTCTCTTGAACGCAGCTTTCTCCTTCGGCAGCGGAAGACCTGGTTTCGTAAACGCGACGATGCGCAAGTCTCCTCCGAGGCGCTTCGCGATCTGCTGACCTCGGCGAATATAGATTGAGCTGTTCCAATGATATTGCGCGGCGACGAGAATCCGCTCCGCCGCTCCGGATGGGCCAACTAAGCCTTGCCTCTCCCGGTGGCGCTCCAACGACTCGTTCACGTCTTCGGCCATCAGCCGTAACGCGAGCTCGCGGAGTTTGCCGATATTGCCTCTCCTGAGCAGCGCCGAATCCTTCAAGCTCATATTCCGCAAGTTACCCTCATTGAGCCTCTTCAATATCGTCTCCGGGCTGACGTCGATCAAGCGAACTTCGTCCGCTTGCTCGAGCGTATCCGCTGGAATCGCGGCCTCCGCCTCAATGCCGGTCAGCTTATGAGCCAGTTCCTTCATCCCTTCAAGCTCATAGACATTCACCGTCGCGATGACGCTGATTCCCCGTCCAAGCAGAAATTGAATATCTTCCAGCCGGGTTGCGAATTTCGCGCCCGGTCGATTGCGGTGCGCAAGTCCATCCACGAGCACCACTTCGGGATTGCGCTCGAGCAGCGCTTCGACGTTCAAATCTTTCTTCTCCGTCTCTCCCTCCATCCAATGTAGGCTCGGAACGCGTTCCAGTCCTTCGAGCTGCTCGACCGTCTCCGGCCTTCGTTTCGTCGACACGGCGCACACCACGACGTCGATGCCTTGGCTCTTGAGCGTCTGTCCCTCCCGCAGCATATGATAGGTTTTGCCCGAGCCCGCGATCGCCCCGATGTACACTTTGAGCCTGCCGCTGCGGATTTTAACGATCGATTCGAGCAGCTCTTCAGGCGTCTTGCGACGAAACCCGTCCATTTGGGACTTCCCTCCCGTTTGCGCACGATGTCCCGCCTACCCGGACGGCAGGCGGGATTCCTTATTTATTGAAGCAACGTTTGCAAATCGATATTTAATTTCAGCACGTTCACGCGCGGTTCCCCGAACAAACCGAGATCCCGGCCTTCGGTATGCTTGGCGACGAGTTCCCGCAGCTTCTCTTCCGCTATTCCCGTCAGCTTGGCGATTCGCGGAATTTGCACTTCGGCGGAGGCCGGCGTTATGTGCGGATCAAGTCCAGAGCCGGAGTTCGTCACGAGGGCAATCGGCAGCTTGGAGACCGGAACGTCCGGATTGGCTTGCTTCCACGCTTCGATCGAGTCCTTCGTCCGTTGCAGCATATCCGGGTTGGACGGCGCGTAGTTGTTCGAGCCGGAGCCTGCCGCGTTATTATCTATGCTCGAGATACGCCCCTGAAAATACTTCGGATCGGAGAACGTCTGACCGATCAGTTCGGAACCGACCGTTCGGCCGGACGCGTCCTTGATTAAGCTGCCGTTCGCATGATGCGGCATGAGCCACTGTGCAAGGCCCGTGCAGGCAAGCGGATAAATGATGCCGCACAATAGAATGAATACTAAACTAGCTCGCACCGCAACCGCTGCATAAGAGACGCCGACACCGCCGCGAACCGTTGCCATTTGATTTTCCATAGAAAACTCCCCTTTCATTCAGAAACAGCCTGGATGGAACACCTTACACCCACAAATGCACAATCAGGTCAATCAGCTTGATGCCGATGAACGGAACGATTACGCCGCCAAGTCCGTAGACGATGATGTTACGGGAGAGCAGCTTCGACGCGCTCAGCGCTTTGTAAGCGACGCCCTTCATCGCTAGCGGAATCAGAAGCGGAATAATGATGGCGTTAAAGATTAACGCCGATAATATCGCCGACTTCGGCGAGCCGAGCCCCATGATGTTAAGGACGCTCATCTCGGGAATCGCCAGTATGAACATCGCCGGGATGATGGCGAAATATTTGGCGATATCGTTCGCGATGCTGAACGTCGTTAGAGCGCCACGCGTCATGAGCAGTTGCTTGCCGATGGATACGACTTCGATAATTTTGGACGGGTCGGAATCGAGATCGACCATGTTCGCCGCTTCTTTGGCGGCAACCGTGCCGCTGTTCATCGCAAGTCCGACATCCGCCTGAGCAAGCGCCGGCGCGTCGTTCGTACCGTCACCGGTCATGGCGACAAGTTTGCCTTCCGACTGTTCGCGTCGAATGACCGCGATTTTGTCTTCCGGCTTGCTTTCGGCGATAAATTCGTCCACGCCCGCTTCCCGAGCGATCGTCGCGGCGGTCAGCGGGTTGTCGCCGGTGCACATGATCGTCTTGATGCCCATCTGGCGCATTTGCTCGAACCTGTCCCGCATGCCGGGCTTAACCGTATCCTTCAAATAAATGAGCCCGTAAATTCGATGATCTACGGCAACCGCCAGCGGAGTTCCGCCTTCCCTTGCGATGGCGTCGCTTCCGGCATCCAGATCGACGGGAATCGTTCCGCCTTGCGCCGCTACCCATTTCTTCACCGCATCCACGGCGCCTTTGCGCACTTGACGTCCGTCTCTCAGATCGACGCCGCTCATGCGAGTTTCCGCTTTGAATTCGACAAAAACACCATCCGCGGCTATTGCTTCGTCATAAGAGAACCCGAGCTTCTTCGATAGTTCCAGTACCGAGCGACCTTCCGGCGTTTCATCCTGCAAGGAGCTGATGACAGCCCATGACGCAAGCTCCTTCTCGCTCGACTGTCCGACGGACGCAAATTCACACGCCATCCGGTTCCCGTAGGTGATGGTGCCGGTTTTATCCAAAATGACCGTATTGATATCTCCTGCCGCTTCAACCGCTTTCCCGGACATCGCCAGCACGTTAAACCGGGTAACCCTGTCCATCCCCGCGATGCCGATGGCGGACAGCAATCCTCCGATCGTCGTCGGGATCAGGCATACGAGCAAGGCGATCAGCACGGGTACTTGCAATTCGATGCCCAAGTACTTCGCGATCGGGCCGAGCGTTACGATGACGATGAGGAAAATAAGCGTCAAACTCGTCAGCAGCGTATTCAGCGCCAGCTCGTTCGGCGTTTTCTGCCGTTTCGCGCCTTCGACGAGCGAGATCATCCGGTCGATGAACGTTTCCCCCGGATCGCTCGTGATGCGAACGACGATTCGGTCGCTGACGACGCGCGTGCCGCCGGTGACGGAACTGAAATCGCCGCCCGCTTCCTTGATGACCGGAGCGGATTCGCCGGTAATGGCCGATTCGTCGACAGAAGCGAGACCTTCGATGACTTCGCCGTCTCCCGGAATCATCTCTCCCTGTTCCACGATGACGATGTCGCCTTTGCGCAGTTCAGTCGAAGCTACGATCGCGACGCCTTGAGCGCCGACGCGTTTTCTCGCTTGAATGTCCTTCTTGGTGTTTTTCAAAGCATCGGCCTGCGCTTTGCCCCGGCCTTCCGCAAGAGCTTCCGCGAAGTTCGCGAACAGGACGGTTACAAGCAGGATAAAAAATACCGCCGCATTAAATCCGACATCGTCCTTCGTCCCGCCGAAAGCTCCCGGGAAAAGCGTCATCAGCAGCACGACGGCCGTCCCGACTTCGACGACAAACATGACCGGATTTTTCATCATGCTGCGCGGGTTTAATTTCAGAAAGCTGATTTTGATTGCGCGATTTACGATCGCAGCCGTCAGCATTGATTTGCGATTGGCGCTCATGCGCGTTCACCTCGTCATTATCCTAATTTCAAATGTTCCACGATCGGACCGAGTACGATGGCCGGCAAGAAAGTCAGCGCACCGATGATTAATACCGTGCCGATCAGTATGCCGTAAAAAAGCGTGTTATCCGTCCGGAACGTACCGACCGTCTCCGGTACTCGCATCTTGCGCACAAGCGAACCGGCCACTGCCAGCATGGCGATCATCGAGACGTAACGGCCAAGTAACATGACGAGCCCCGTCGTAATGTTCCAGAACGGCGTATTGTCGGCCAACCCTTCGAAACCGGAACCGTTATTGGCAGCTGAGGACGTGTATTCGTACAGCACCTGCGTGATGCCGTGGGAACCCGGATTCGAGATGGACCCTTGCCCGAGATCGGTCAGGAACGCGATCGCCGTCGGAACGAGAATAATGAACGGATGGGCGAGAATTGCTACCGCGATCAGCTTCATTTCCTTCGGCTCTATTTTGCGACCGAGAAATTCCGGCGTACGTCCGACCATCAGCCCGCATAAGAAAACGCCCAATATCGCGTACATCAGCATATTGATCAGCCCTACGCCTTTGCCGCCGAATACAACGTTCAGCATCATCTCGCCGAGCGCGCCAAGGCCGCCGAGCGGTGTAAGCGTGTCGTGCATGTTGTTGACCGTTCCGGTCGTCGCCGCAGTCGTGACGGCAGTGAACAAGGCGGATTGCGGAATGCCGAAGCGGACTTCCTTGCCTTCCATGCTGCCTTGCGACGCATCGATTCCCATCGCGTTGATCGCGGGATTGCCTCGCAGCTCCGAGAAGTAGATGAGCGCGAGGAATGCAAGGAACAGTGTCATCATTGCCCCGAACACAACCCAGCCTTGCTTGCGGTTGCGAGCGAAGCGCCCGTATACATAAGGAAGAGACGCGGGCAACGTCCACATGGACAATATTTCGATGACGTTCGTCAGCGGGGTCGGATTCTCGAATGGATGAGCCGAGTTGGCGCCGAAGAAACCGCCGCCGTTCGTGCCCAGATGTTTGATCGACTCCAGCGCGGCAACCGGACCGATCGCGATGTTCTGCACGGCACCGGAGAGCGTCGTTACCGTCACCGTTGGATCGAGCGTTTGCGGCACTTGCAGCGCGACGAGCAGCAGCGTCGCAAGAACGGCCGTCGGCAGGAAAATCCGGGTATGTGCCTTCACGAAATCTTCGAAGAAGTTCCCGATCGTCTCGCCCTTGCTCGTGATACCTCTGACGAATGCGATCGCCACCGAGAAGCCGGTCGCCGCCGACGTGAACATCATCATGATGATGACAGCCATCTGAGAGAAGTAGGACAAGCCCGATTCCCCGCTATAGTTCTGCAAGTTCGTATTGGTCATAAAACTCGTAATCGTGTTAAAAGAAAGCGTCTGTTCCATGTTATCGATGCCGCTCGGGTTCAACGGCAAATATTTCTGTACCCGTAAAATCAAGTAACCAACCGCCACAAGAACGATATTGGTCAGCAGAAACGCGAGCGCGTACTTTTTCCACGTCATGCCTTCCCGATTTTTCAACCCGATAAGCTTATAGATCAACCGTTCGAAGCCGCCGAAAATACGATCTTGCCGACTAGGTTCATTAGAGAACGCATGATATACATAACTTCCGACTGGTTTCACTAGCAGCGCCAGCACCGCCAGAACGATGACGATTTGCAACAGGCCCATAGCCTTTCCTCCCCTAGAACTTCTCCGGATTCACCAATGCGTATATCAGATACAGAAAGACGGCCGCCGCGACGATCGATACGATAATCATGGGCGATCCCCTTTCTCTCCGTCGACGACCCGGCCGCACCAGACAAGGAAACCGTAAAACAGTGCGAAAACACCCGCCAACAATGCAATCATATAAAGATCAAGCATGGAAAGAGCCCCCTTTAGCAGTTTCGATCAAATCGTCGGTGACAAGAAACTCGCAGTTCAACCCGTGGCTATGAATGACATAACTGGCTCCCAGTCCTTTGTACACATGGCGCGGCTGATGGCTTTCCGTCAGGACGTAAATCGGCTCCGTTGTCCAACTGCGGCAAATTTGAATGTATCGGCAGATGAGCGCGAGACTCGATTCGAATAAAAATACTTTGCCGACTTCGACTTCGGGAACGATCCACGTTTCTTCTTTGGCGGTATTCACTTCGACGATGCGATCGGCGCCGATTATGGACATACGCTTGCGTTCCGCCGCGTTGTTCACGATAACCGCGAACGGGACGTTCCGGGTTTGAAGCAGCTTGACGAACGACTCGCCGGCCGGCGTAGGCGCCGACACGAGTACGATATTGGGATGGGCCAATGTTTTCTCCTCCTGAAATTGGACCCGCGGCTGGCATAAAAAAAGAAGCCGCAGGAAGAGGGAACTTCTCGTGGCTTCCGGACATGGTCGAATAAACCGTGCCGTCACGATCATGAGTCGCCTCTCTCGGTACGCTTACGAGGTTAGCTGTCGGATTCGGGCTCGAGAGTCGCCCTACCGGTCGGCGGAGCTGCAGCTCCCGCCTTTCCGGATTCACCCCATGGACGTCGGCGCTAAAGCCCGTCCGTCTGGTTCCCCCGCTTCCTGCTCACAGGAATTCAGCGATAAAATGGCATAACAAAAACCGCAGAGGAATAAACCCTGCGGCCGTGAAGGTCACAAGTCCATCATCCTCTCCCCAACGTGCGAACGCCCGGAACCGGTCAACACCGATCAAGACGAAGCACTTCAACGCTTACGAGGTTAGCTGTCGGATTCGGGCGGTGAGAGTCGCCCTACCCGAAGCGCCGCCCTAGGAACGGCGCTTCGGGATTCACCCCGGACGGCGCGGGCGCGGCTCTCACACCGCACGCGCGCCATCGATTGGTTCCCCCGTTTTCCGCATTTTCGCGGAAACTCAGCGATTACGAATGGAACATTTGAATTGCTGAATCGAATATTACTCCTGACTCCGTTCCTTGTAAAGCAATGCCGCAAGCGGCCTGCACGCATATTTTGCCAGCCCTGTTTTTTGTACCGCTTACAACGGTCCCAAGCTCCAGAAAGCTCTTTTACGCTCGCTATCTTTCACGCTTTCTTGATTGCGGCCAATATTCCGACACGGGAGAGGTTGGATTCCTCGCCAGTCAAATGATATAATTTCGAAGGGAAATAGAGAGATCAAAGGGGGACTTGTAATGAGCACTTCGCGTAATCGCTTGACCCTGGCGCTAATCGCGCTCATCGCTCTGTTGCTCGTAGCTTCAGGCTGCGGCAAGAAAGAAGAAAACCAAAATTCAAAGGCAACTTCCGGCAACGGAGCTGCCGCCACACAGGAGGCTTCTGCAATGAACGGAGTAGACACTAGCGGAGATAACCCAATCGTAACAATCGAGATGGACAGCGGCAAAACAATCACCATCGAACTGTACCCGAAAATCGCCCCGAACACCGTTAACAACTTTATTTCGCTCGTCAAAAAAGGGTTCTACGACGGCACCATTTTCCACCGCGTAATTCCTAACTTTATGATCCAGGGCGGCGACCCTGAAGGCACCGGCATGGGCGGACCAGGTTACTCGATCGCCGGCGAATTCTCACAGAACGGCTTCGAGAACAACCTGAAACATACGGAAGGCGTCCTCTCTATGGCGCGTTCCGGGAACCCGAACAGCGCTGGCTCCCAGTTCTTCATTATGGTCGCTCCCGCCCCTCACCTCGATGGCGCATATGCCGCCTTCGGCAAAGTAACCGAAGGCATGGACGTCGTTAACGAGATCGTGAACTCGTCAAAAGGTGCGAACGATCGTCCGAAGACACCTCCAGTTATGAAGAAAGTAACTGTCGATACGCGCGGTGCTGACGCTCCGGAACCGGAGATTATCAAGTAACTTCTCAATAAAAGAGTAGGGCGATGCCGCCGAACGAACGGATGATTTCCGTTATTCGGCGGCATCGCCTTTTTTGTGCGCTCAACATTTGCTATGCCCCTTGACCTTAGGTCTGACCTAAAGTGTACAGTATAGGCATCCCAAGCTTTATGCAGAAGTGGAGTGTGTCCCATGAAAAGCGAAATTACGATCAGCGAGTTGGCTAGACTCATGAATGTGTCCGTTCATCAAATTCGATATTTTGAGGAAAAAGGCGTGCTCGAGCCGGCCTATACAAGCGACAACCAGTACCGCATGTACGGTATGGACGAAATTTATCGGCTTTCGCATATTTTGCTGCTGCGAAAGCTCGGCGTGCCCGTCGGACTTCTGAAAGAGTGCATGGACAATTATTCTGCGGATCAATCCCGACATCTTCTTCAGCACTTTTTGCATGACGTAGAGGACGAATTGAAGCGGTTGGAGCAGCTTCGGCAATTCATCCGTAAAGTGCTGCATGAACAGCAAAGCTACAGCTCCCTGAGCAGCCCATATGCGATTAAGCAGCGAGACGCCGTTCACCTCGCAAGGTTGGTCGAAATGGATCCGAGCGCGAACCTTGGCGCTAGACAGATAGTCGAACGGGCGCGGCGAGTTCCCCATTTGTTCGAGTCGGACATTCATTATGTTTGGGATGATTCGAATCGGCTGACGTTGTACACCGAAACGGAAGCGCCTGGCGATCTCGTTATGCCAGAGGGCGAATATCTTACGTTGCAGCGGCCTGCTGATCAGGATGACGAAATGGATCAAATGATCGAGCAATTCAGCAACTGCGCGGCCGATCAGGGTTACATCATCCAGGGGCCTATGGTCCTGATTGAGAAATCGTATTTATCCTTGTTCAGCAAACACAAGCTGCATTACGAACTGCAAGCTCTGATCTCGCCTACGGATCGTACCTGCAAGGAGGTTCGCAGATGAATCCTTCATCGAAAGCACGGATCACCGCTCTCGATCTGGCCAGAGCGCTGGCGATCTTCGGTATGATTATCGTGAACTATAAGCCCGCCATGAAGGCGGACAATGATGGACCTGCGTGGTTACGCGCAATCGCGGGGGTGTTCGAAGGGCGAGCATCGGCTTTGTTCGTTGTGCTGGCCGGAGTCGGGGTATCGTTAATGACATCGAAAGCACGGAGAACGATGGATTCTTCGCTCATCCGCCAGAGCCGAAACAGCTTATTTCGCAGAGCCGCATTCCTGCTTGCCGCCGGCACGTTTCTATTGCTCATCGGCTGGAGCGCCGATATTTTACACTACTATGCCGTGTTCCTGTTTGTTGCTGCCTTCCTTTTCACAGCATCCGATCGCATACTTCTCGTTCTGATCCCGATCGTATTGCTTGTATCGCAGATGTTGTTGCTCGTACTCGATTACAGCGCAGGATGGAATGCAGAGTTCCACGAATACAGCGGCTTCTGGACGTTGGATGGGTTCGTTCGAAATCTGTTGTTTAACGGATTTCATCCTGTGTTTCCTTGGTTGTGTTTTTTCCTCGTTGGGATGTGGATCGGGAGAAGGGATTGGCTGAACCGGGAAAATCGAGCGAGGCTGCTATCGTTTTCATTGCTGGGTGTCGTAGCTTTGGAAACCGTGTCTTATTTGCTGATCAGGTGGACTTCTCCATGGTTAGACCACGAATCCGCGACCTATCTTTTCGGAACGAAACCGATGCCGCCAACCGCTTTGTACATTCTCTCGGGCACTTGTTCGTCTTTGGGCATCATTGCAATCTGTCTGTACGCGATCGACAAGTTCGAGCCGTCTCGTCTTACTCAAGCTGTAATTAGCACAGGGCAATTATCTTTGTCTCATTATATCGGGCATGTCGTGATCGGATTAGGGGTGCTTGAGGTATTCGGATATTTGGAAAATGGCAATCTCGCTTTTGCGCTGGCCTACGCGACCGCCTACTTCATCTTCGCCATCCTTTTCTCGACAGTGTGGAGAAGGCGGATGGACAGGGGGCCGGTAGAGTTGCTCATGAGAAAATTAAGCTGAGTCTCGTGGAGAGTCACCGGACGAACAAATTGAACAAATTGGCCTTCACGATAACGAGCACGTAGTCAGGTGGAACCGAATTAGAGCGGCGCGGAAGCGCGATAATGAGCACGTAATCAGGTGGAACCGAATTAGAGCGGTGCGGAAGCGCGATAACGAGCACGTAGTCAGGTGGAACCGAATTAGAGCGGTGCGGAAGCGCGATAATGAGCACGTAATCAGGTGGAACCGAATTAGAGCGGCGCGGAAGCGCGATAACGAGCACGTAGTCAGGTGGAACCGAATTAGAGCGGCGCGGATGCGCGATAACGAGCACGTAGTCAGGTGGAACCGAATTAGAGCGGCGCGGAAGCGCGATAACGAGCACGTAGTCAGGTGGAACCGAATTAGAGCGGCGCGGAAGCGCGATAACGAGCACGTAGTCAGGTGGAACCGAATTAGAGCGGCGCGGATGCGAGATAACGAGCGCTTAGTCAGGTAAAGAGACTGTCGATTAATGATGAGCAATTTCCGCTCCCAGATCGGTTTTTATGGAGGATCATCAAAAGTGAGAAAAAATAAAATCGATCTGACAGCCGTGTTTTAGCAGTCTCTGCAGTAAATTGCTCCCTCAAAAATTAGTCGACAGTCTCTCAAACCGGACTTACTCATCTCACTTATGAGACAGCCTCTACATTTATTTCTGCGCGATACGCGATTGCAGCGTCGCTTCAATTTGAGCGAACGTCGTTCTATCCAAGCTGTCGACGAGGACGTCGGCTTCCGAGAAGTTCATCTGCGCCGTCACCGGATTCGGAATGGCCAAGCCCCATAAGCCGGCGGCTTTCGCGGCGCGCAGCCCGTTCATCGAATCCTCGATCGCAAGCGCCTCGCCCGGCCTGACGCCGAGTGCCTCGACCGCGCGGATATACAGCTCAGGATCGGGCTTCACCCGCTTCACATCATCAGAGGAACAGATAACTTCGAAACGATCTCTGATTCCTTGTTTGCCTAGATGTTTCTCTATCCACGCACGGTCCGAGCTAGAAGCGAGGCCGATCTTCCAGCCCAAGCTGTGCGCCTCTGCCAACCGTTCAAGTACGCCGGGACGTAGGGTAGCATTTTGCAGCCGCTCGGCATGTCTAGCCCGGTGCAACTTGTACAGTTCATCTTTGTTCAATGTTTTCCCCGTCCTGCGCTGCAGATCCGCATGAGGATCGAAGCCGCCGAGCGTTCCGATGCATACGGCCCAAGTTTCCAGCTCAAGCTTTTGCCCATGATCCGCATAGACGCTGCTGATAGACTCGTAAGCACTAGTCTCCGTATCTACCAACGTTCCGTCGAAGTCGAACACAACTGCTCTCAATGCCATCTACTCCCACACTCCCGTTTCTCTATTTGGCTTGACACTCCACACGGCTAAAGGCGTGGGATTCTTGGGTAGTTAGCGCACTCTGTGCATTTCTGCTTCGTGCAACTCCCAAGTTCAGGGCTGTGCCATCAGCCCATCCTAGAACAGTGCT
>NZ_JBHSMI010000028.1:102234-179411 GCF_042655525.1 Cohnella soli | reverse complement strand
TCGCTCCAACCCGATCACGGTGCGCATGAAACCCGCATGAACACCTGTACATTCGGTCAATCGCTTTGTTTCGCTTCCCGCATATCGGGCACGTTTGCGAGGTATAGGCAGGATTTACTTCTATCACCCGAATACCTGCTAATGCCGCTTTGTATGCAATAAATCGTTGCAATTGATAGAACGACCAGTTGTGCAGGTTTTTAGCGTTTTTACGACTTGTTCTTGTCGTCTGGCGAATGTTCGTCAGTTTCTCGACCTTGATGACCGATACTTGTTGTTCTTTCGCCATGTTCACGATCTGCCGGCTGATTTTGTGGTTTTGGTCTTTCATATAGCGCTGTTCCTTGTTTCGTTGCTTGCGGATGGCTGACAGTTTCTTCAGTTTCCCCAGCTTCCTTCGACGCGAATTGTATTTGCGGCGGATATACTTATTTTGTCTGCCGCGCCCGACAAACTGGGTTTTACCTGTGGATGTGACCATGACTGCCGGCACTTTCAATCCCAGATCAACACCCATCGTTGCATCGCCGACCGCTTGTCCGTTTTGCATTTCGACGGAAACCTGGACGTACCATTTTCCCGATTTCTCGACGACCTTTAAAAGCCCGCATTTTCCGCTTGTCAGAAGGTGATTCCCACGTTCAGTCATACGGGATGCGACCCTGAGCCGCTGTACTTTCCCATCCATCATGACCGGGAATGCGACTGTGCTGCCGTCAATCGCATAATTTTGATTGTTCACGTAGTAGGCTCTACGCCTTAAGATCGGACGTTTCCCTTGCTTTTTCGTTTTCTTATGGATGCTTCTTGCATCGCGAATGATTTGATTCCGTATCGCTGAAGGCAGGTTAGCTCGAATGTCTTTTGATGTTAGTTTGGGGAATGTCCCGGCACATTCTGCTTGCATGGTGAGTACGTTTACGGTGTCGATATAAGCTGCCCCATGTTCGCGCAACAATGCGGACTCGACGGGAAATATGCGAATCTGAACCGTTACAGTTTGCATCTATTCACCTCCCTCGGAAACATTATACCAAACAAATGTTCGCATCGAAAGAGTTGTGACAAAATGATGTCGTCTTGGCTACTGCATAAAACGAGAACAGCAACAATGTAGGACAATTAAGCTGGCCTGCGGACAGCCCATGTCCTATTGTCGATTCATTCCAAGCCTAAAGCCAAGGGCTTTCTCGACTAAAGTTCTGTAACGCCTCTATTGTACCGGAAGTTGGAGCTTTGTGTCCCCTCTTCAACGATTCGGAAACGTCAAAACACCGGGTGCCTTCCCCTGAGGAGGCCCCCGATGTTTTGTTTATGATAAGCTATTTGGCCAGTGCCCCTTCTCCGGCTCCCGCTGCCGGGTTTTTAGGTTTGCGGTGGAACAGCCGATCAGTGCCCTTATGAAGGAGCGGGAGCACGTAACGGTCAAGTCCGAAGCGGCCTGCGTTCGTTCCGGCGACGACCACCAGCATACCGAGCAGCAGCAGCCAAGGGTTCGTGTTTACGGTGCCGGCGAACAGGAACATGAAGTTCATCAGCAGCCCGAAGAATGCGGCGGTGAGCGTCAAGGTGCCGAGGATAAGTCCGAGCCCTACCAGAAACTCGCCCCATGGAATCATGACGTTGATAATCTTGACGTTCGGAAGAGCGAAGTGTTCAAGGAAAGCTTGGTAGGTTGGGTAGACCGCCTGGCCTGTCGCCTTGTCTACGATCGGGTTGTTAATGGCGTTGTTCAGGAAACCCGCTGCGTTAAACGGGGTTCCTCCGGTAAGCTTGTGCCACCCGGCCGTCAACCACGCATACCCGACAACAAACCGTACGATCGTTATGATTACCGCCGCTATGCGGTGTTCTCTCCAAAGTTTCATCATCTTAATCACTCCCTAATTGGAATTGGTGGAGCCTTTAAGTTATATTCCGATTATCCGTTGGACTGTATCGTCCTATTCACCGATGTGTGAGATCGTTTCGCTGACATCGGGATCACCGTCCTTGTTGGTTGATCTCTCTTTCATGTCTTTATTGTAAATCCATTTGCGAATTATGATTGTGATTTAAATCACAATATTAGAGGAATTCATCTCTCTGCGAAAAAAAACATCCCGCGCAAACTGCGCAGGATGCTTCCTGTCCAACGAGAATGATGCACGTATCCGCAAATGCCGCTACACACCCATCCGCTTCCTGATCAATCGAATCTGTCCCCGATGATTAATCTCGTCCTCGAACACATGAAACCACATAAAATAATGGTTCGCCTGCTTGCCGTGCCAGAACTCTTCCTCCATGTGCAGCCAATCATCGTTAACCGACTTAAACAGTTCATAGGTGCGGTTTCGGACTTCTTCCAATTGGTGCAGGTAGAAGGCGAGGTCATTCCCCTTGATTTTCTCCCGACCCGAATCCCCTAAATCCAGTGCCGGTCCCCAGATGGCCATTTCTTCTTCGTTTAAGTCGCGCTTTTCGAAGGTTTCGATTTGATAGGCGTATTCGACGGCCGCAAAATGCGCTAGCAACGCCCCAATCGAATTGCTTTGAGCATCCATGAGAAAATCAAGCTGGTCCACCGTTAAATCCTTTACCGCCGCCAACGTCGTATACCTCGCATAATTCATCATGGACAGTAGTCGGCCGACTTGCGGCGTATATCCGGGAATGTCCTTAATCAGATAGATGTTGTCCATGTTGATCATGAGAGATTCCTCCAGTTGACGCAGCTATGATGCGACGCTCTACTACTTCACGAAGGAGGAGAACGGCACTTCGAATTCCGGCATGCCCGCCGCGTAAGGCACATACTCGTATTGACCGAAATAGACGACGATACCGTTATGTTTCAGGAAGTAATCGCGGTCCGGCTCGATCGTCTTGAACGGTTCGATCAGTCCCAGGCCACGCGCTTTGATATCGCTTTTGATTTTCGCGTTAATGATGTTTACGTAGTCGGAGTTCCCGCCTGCCGCGTCTTTCAGCGAGATCAGATCGCCCGTCGCCAGATCGAACGTATACGTCGTCCGCGCCGTCGAACCGTGAGCGCCGCCCGTGTAAATATAGTAATCGACGTACAAGCTCAACTTGCCCTTCTCGTTATAGGTGATCGTGTAATCGCCCTCGAACGCGTACGGATTGGTCGGCTCGAACGAACTGTCGTTGAGCGGCTCCTCCAGCGACGTCTGCCCTTCTTTCGCCTGAAGCTCCGCGTCCTTCTTCAGCACGGCATTAACTTTGCTCTGAACATCTTCGTTCGCATAGCCCGACAGTACTGGATAGTGGACGACAAGATCGTATTTTTTCGAGCTTTTCTCAATCGTGGCGGTCGAGATTTTCAAGTTGTTTTCTTCGATCGCTTCGATGCCGATCCGCTTCGTGGCAGGATCGTACGAGACGCCATACCCCATCTGCTCGAGCAAATAGCGGAGAGGCACATAGGTCGTGTCATTTTGCACGACCGGGCTCAGCCGATAGAGGGATTGGCCGTTCATCGTGGCTATTCCTTTTTTCAGATCGAGCGTAAGCGTACGCCCGCGGCCCGTCACGGTCACGACGTTCGTCGACTTATCCCAGTTCGTTGTGAGCCCGATTGTCTTGTTTAAGCTGCGAAGAGCGATATATCTCGAGCTGTCGAGGTCAATCGCCGCAATATTGCTTTGCGTTCCGTTTACTTCAATCGGTTGATTAATGATTTTATAAGAGGACGCAGCGCTCGCTTTGTCCGCTCCGGCAAGCAGCGGCGCGCACAGCAGCGCGGCGGCGACCGTCAGTGTCAGAGCTTGGCGCGTCTTCCGGCGCATTTTCGTGTTGTTCATGTACTTCATTCCTCCCGGCATGATGTCTGGCCTTCCCTCGAGGGGTGCCTGCTCTCATATAGACGTAGCGGAGACCAGACTTGTTCACTGCCGTAACGAATATTTTGTGAAAATCGCACCGAAATCAGCCGTTAAACAAACTGGGGAAGAAACGATTTGTTTTGCTCCAAAATGTCGTTCAATATCGCTTGCGCGGTTTCCGCGTTGCCAACTAACGGATGGATAGTCAACGCTTGCAAAGCCGCTTTCGCATTCCCATGAACCGCAGCTTCGACGGTCAGTTGCTCGTAAGCTTTCACCACTTGCATCAGGCCTCGAATTTCCGGACCGACCTGAGTAGTGACCTGAATCGGGTGCGCTCCTTGCGCGTCGATAATCGAATTAACTTCGATAGAAGCGTCGTCCGGAAGGAAAGGAAGGATTCCTCCGTTTCTCACGTTTACCGTCTGAATGTCTTTCTTATTGTTATAGATGGAAGTCATGAGGTTAACGGCAACTTCCGAATAGTACGCGCCGCCTCTTTGTTCCAACTGAGGAGGTTTGATCGCCAGATTGGGATCCTTGTAGAGCTCAAACAGCTCCGCTTCGACTTTTTTGACGACGTCCGCTCTCGTCCCTTCGGTCTTCAGATCCTCGAGTTGCTCGGCCAGCATCGCGTCCCTCATATAGTAATAGCGGTGGTAGCTGCAAGGCAGCGCCCCAAGGGATTGCAGGAATGTTCCGTCCCATTCGAGATCGGAGATGTTTTTCATCGTTAACCCTTTCGCCCCCGCTGCCTTGAGCAGGAACGCTTCGGACACATCTTCACCATCAACGATTATGCGGGTCGTCCAGTTAAGATGATTGATGCCGATCATCTCAATATCGACTTTGGAGGCTTCCACGTCGTAGAACTCGGCGATTTGCATCTTTAAGCCGATTGGTAAGTTGCAGAGCCCGATCGTTTTGATTTTGCTGTATTTCAGCGCGGCTTCCGTAACGATCCCCGCCGGATTCGTGAAGTTCAGCAAGAACGCGTTAGGAGCCAGTTCCTCCATCTCCCTGCAAATATCCAAAATAACAGGGATCGTCCTGAGCGCCTTGGCGAAACCGCCGGCCCCGGTCGTCTCCTGACCGATGCAGTTGTATTTCAGCGGAATGCGCTCGTCACGCCCTCTCGCTTCCAATTGGCCGACCCTTAATTGCGTCGTTACGAAATCTGCGCCTCGGATCGCTTCTTTGCGGTCCAAAGTCAGATGAACGCTGATGTCCGCTCCCGCCTTCTCCACCATTCTCTTCGCGAGCGCGCCAACGATCTCCAACTTCTCACGACCCGATTCCACGTCGACCAAATAAAGCTCCTTGATTGGCAATTCGCCTTGACGTTTTATTAACCCTTCAACCAATTCGGGCGTATACGACGAGCCTCCCCCGATCACCGCTACCTTTAACCTTTTGTTCTGAATCATCTGCATCAGCCCTTTTATTTTGTTATAACCTTTTATTAAATTATAATTTTTGATATAACAAATAGTCAACGAAAAATGTCAAAAAAAGATACACTGAAAGACCTGTAAGAGATTGGTTGTCACAAATAATCACTTAATGGTTTTTCCGTTTGCTTTAATTTGTAATAACCTATACATAAGCGATACAAATCGAATTTGACTTACTTTTACACCGCTTATGGCTATGTTATAATAGAGAAAATTCTACTCGTGGGGGAAATTTGTAGTGACAAAGCGTCAAACCAGTTCCTTGTATTTTAACATCAAAGAGAAGATCCTTAAGCAAATCCAAACAGGCGTTTACAGTGTTGGTCAGAAATTGCCAACTGAAGCCGAATTATGCGTTTTATACAATGCGAGCCGCACCACGATTCGACTCGCCTTGAACGAACTCGAATTTCAAGGCATTCTGGAACGTGTGCAAGGGCGCGGGACTTTCATCAAGCGCAAAGAGCTCCAGTTGATTCAGACGCGCAGCTTTACCGAAGACGTGCTGATGCAGGGCAAGGAGCCTCGAAGCAAGCTGCTGGAAGCTAAAGTCATTCCGGCGGAGTCTCCACTCGATGAGTTCCTCCACATCCCTCCCAGCGCTCCGATCAATCAACTGCTCAGAGTTCGGTACGCGGACAACGAGCCTCTCCTCTACGAGAGAACCCACATCGCTTGGAGCATGGCGCCGGGGTTGATCAACGATTACAAGGACGGTTCCCTGTTCGAATTCCTAGAGTCGAAATACAATCTCAAAGTCCATCGAGCCGTCGAACAGCTAAAGCCGATCCTCGCGGACAAAACGGCCAAGAAGCTGCTTCACGTCAAGGAAGGATCGCCTTGCCTGCAAATCAAAACCTTCACTTATTTATCCGATAACACGCCGCTCGAATACAGCTTCGGCGTCTTCCGGGGAGACTTCCCCAACTATACGATCGAACGGTTTTTCTAGAATAAAGGGACGTAAAAAAGAGGGGCGAACCCCTCTTTTTTTGTTGTCCTTTCGTTTACTGCGCTTCCTTAATGATGCCGAAGTAGCGTCCCATCCAGTAAGGGAGGGTAAACACGGTAGCGCTCTCCAATTCGCCCTGAACCTTGTAATTAAAGTTAGGATCCACGGAATATTCGCCTTCGATCGTTTCGAACGGATTGTTGTTGTTTTTGATAATCAGTCTTTCATCTGGAGCAAGCGCATAATTCGTTTGCGTGTATTCGTCACGGTCGCCCGGTTCGATATAGAACACGTCTTGACGATCGTATTGCGATTTGAAAATAATGCGATATTCCGGCATACGGTACAAGAATCTGACCGCCGAAGCCAAATCCACATTCGTCTTTTCCGGATGCGCGATTTGGTAGAGGAACGTGTAGAACGGATTTTCCTCGCGTACTTCGTTCGAATACCATTGATCGTAGGCCGCTACGATCTGCTCCCGTCTAATCGGATCTTGTTCCAACATTACGAGTTGGAATACTGGGAACCAGCCGAGCTCTTCGTCGGAATAGTTAATATACTGCGTCCAATCCTGGTGCAAGGCTCCGTTGGTATTCGAGTCTTTTTGCAGTTTTTTCAGTTTCTCCTTGGGCGTGGCATTGTCCGGAAGATCAGCATATTTCAGGTTTTCCTTTGTCACGACTTGGTTATCGTTATTGCCGTACGCATTCGTCGCTTGGCGAACCAATCGGCGTTCAACGTACTCGTTGGCCAGCTTGATATAACCTTTGCCGTTCCGGAATGGTCCTTCCGTGCTATAGTCGCCGTCGAAGGCGAAGTTATATGCCACGCCGAACTTGGCCTGGTCATCCGGATATTCTTCCGCTGTAACGTACATCGCGGTTTTGAGAAGTCCCATCACACCGAGAGCATTCAAAGGCCCGTCTTCGTATCCGTAAGACAAAGCGTCTTCGCCGTCGGCATCCACTCCGATCTTTAACGTCCATAGAGGGTTGCTTTTCATTTCGGTCAGGCTATCGTTAAAGTACTGCGCCAACCATCGCGACCATTGCGTGGATTTGCCCGTCGCATCCTCGATATAGTAGTGATCGTCGGCCAAAATCAGGTTGGTCAAACGGTCCGAAGCCTTAGCGATCAGGCTCTTTAATTCATTCGTAACCGTATCCGCAGGATCATCGCAAAGATACTTATAAGCGGCAAAGAATAATGCGGAGTGGCCGGCGATCTCGTCGGAAGACGTATCCGCCTTATAGACGATTTTATTCATATCGATATATCCAGTAACTGGATCGACGATTTGCGGAAGCAAATCGTTGAAAAACTTCGGAATTTGCTCATACACTGGAGACGTCAACTGGAATAAAGGGCGATTCGTGCTGCTTGTCGTCTTATCTTCATCTGCCAGCTGATTATTGGTGTTCGCTGTGATTACAGGTAACACTTGATAGACTGGCTTACTCGTCTTGCCCACATTCGTCTTGATGTCTATGCCTAGCTTTTGCCCGACGGGACGCGTCTCGTTCAGGGCATCAATCGCAGCTTGACTAAGCGCGATGCCATTGTAATTCATAACATCCGTGCCGCCCGACGGGAACAAAGTCGAACCTTTCTTCGTCAGGGAATCTCTCGTAACTCTCGCGATCGAATAGCCGATCGGAGTAACGTCGGTCCGTTTCAAACTTGGAATGATGCCGTTCGGATTAACGGCGTCCGGGCCTACGACATGATGGAACCAGAAGCCGTTTTCGTACGGTTGAAATCCGTAATCGTCACCCGTTGTCGTCTGCGCGCCGAACTCACTCGTAAGCATGTAGGAGCGAGCAGGGTAGCCGTTCCCCCGCCCGGAAACGTAATCCAGCAATAACACGGCTTTCGTCGCTCTTAACGCCGCTCTTTTCGCAGTTGCGATCTCGTCCAATTGCTCTTGCGTCGCGTTCGGACCATAGTCGCTCTTCAACGTCGAATAGCGGAAGATCTCGCCCAGCGCATACATGGCTGTCCATAAACCATCGTTATCTGCGGTGGAAGGATGACCTGTGAAAACGCCCGTAGGAGAACTATAATCGACGGAAGTAACGGCAGGATTCGTCTCCGTGAACGTGAACCCCGTCCCCGTTACCATCCCGAACCGATCGTTAACCGGCGCGATCAACTTTTCATAGATGAACGATTTTTCATACAACGTCTTCTTCGGCATCGCGATATGCGTCACGCCCGTGGCAGTCTTCGCCCAGATTCCACCCTGTCCATCGCTGGCCAATCCCAAAATATGATCATCGCCGCCGTAGAGGTATTGAGGCCCCGCCAAATACTGGACGATATCTCTCGCGTCGGCTTCCTTGAAGTTAACTCGTTGCAAGCCGTGCTCGGTACCGATCCAGAAAACGCCGTCCGCATCTTTCACAACGCTAGTGACGTCAGCTGTCACCGCAGCCGGTAGGAAAGTGAGATCCGTCTTCGTCGTTACCCACACAATGTTGTTTGGGATCGTGCTGTCCCCGGCTTTAAAGTAAGTCATATGTTTCGTTGGCGTAGCCTTTAGCTGGACCGCAGAGTACTGCGCGTTAACCGGCTTCCCTGCAGAGGCGTAAGCCTGGGAAACGGGCAGAGTGAGCAATAAGGATGCGGCAAGAGCTCCCAGCATCGTCTTTTTAGTCGATTTCATCATGGATCCAATTTCCTCCCTATTGTCGGATATAAGAAACGCCGGTTTCTGTAATAGCGAACACCCCGGTGCCTCCATCGGAAATCAATAGAAGTACGCGATCATCCGACAGTTGCTTGTTTTCTTTCGTATACGCTGTCATCTCGTTGTTCGTTAAATTGATTTTAGTAACGCCGTTATCGGTACCGATCCACAGTTGATTCCTATTCGAGTCGAGAACGGACGTGTTAATTCCTCTCATGGATGGGAAAATGGACGGTTTAACAGTAAAGCTTTGGTTCACGAAAGTCTGCGCATTTACGAGGTTGGGAACATAAGTCATTTCGTTTGCGATTGACGGCTTATACGTCGGATCCTGCATAAACTTGATATACTGCTTCACGTTGCCTTGCGCACCGGTATCCGCAAACGTCGAAAGCACCGTCGCGTAATCGTACAGCTTCGTGCTCATATCCGGCGCGCCGCCGCCTCCGCCGATTGCCCCTACGGAGCCTTTCTTTACTTCCTTGCCGCCAACCGTAGCGCTGTCCGCGTTGAGCGTCAGCTTGCCAGGCACGGGATCCAGCGTTACGCCGTCCGAGTTGATCGTCGCATCGCTCACCGTACCTTCGCCCGTAATCGAAGCAGGCGCGTCTACGGTCAAACTTCCGACTTTCGCTTTTTTATCGAGCTTCGCTTTGCTTTCTTTGGCCTGCTTTGTAAAAATCAATCTGGAGATGGTCGATTCTCCGATATTCAGCGCGCCTCCGCTGTTCATGGACAGATCCGACACATTCCCAGTCACGTTGACGGTATCGCCGGAACCGGACGACACTAGCAGGCTGCCGATCGGATTCGGCGATTCGTTGACGACCGTGGCGCTCGAGAGAATCTCGATGCCGTCCGCGGCTGAATTACCGCTAAGCAGCAAACGGAGAGGTCCGGCCGGTTTGTTGATTTTCACTTTCTTGGCTTTGCTGTTCTTGAAAATAATGCTGTGTTCTCCCCCGCCAAGTACGTACACCGTACCGGCGATTTGAGAATTCTCGATCGTGAAATCTCCTTCGCCGACACCAGGGGTAATGTACAGGTTGCCAGAGACCGTCGCATTGGCCAAGCTGCCGCCGGCCGTGTTGACAACGACGTTGTTTCCTTTGACGTCCGCATGCTCGGAAGAGTCCGCGATCAGCGTTCCCATGACGTTATTGATCATTTTCACGGCTTCGGCGCGAGTCAATGCTTTCTTCGGCTGGAACGCACCGTTTGCAGTCCCCGAGACGTATCCGGCATCTTTCATCGCATATACGGCTTCCGTCGCCCACGCCGATATGCTGGCGTCATCCGTGAATTTAACGCCCGATCCGGTCGACGAAGCGACTTCGAATACCCGGCTCAGAATGATTGCTGCCTTTTCCCGAGTCAATATTTCCAATGGAGCTACATTGCCTTGGGCGTCTCCGAGCACGATGCCTGCTGCAGAAGCTTTGGCAATGTCCGCGGCGTACCACGCGGTTGCGGGTACATCCTTAAACGACGTGCCGCTCGTTGCCGTGTAATTAAATACCCGATTTACGAAAGCGAGGAATTGAGCTTTCGTTACGGCATCGTTCGGATGGATGAGACCGTTCGCATCCCCTTTCAGCAAACCGAGTTGTTTCCAAGACGCCATTTCCGCAGAAGCCCATGCCGGAATCGTTTCTTTCGTTATGTCTGCCGCTCCCGCTGCTTGACCATAAGTCAGCACCATCGTCGACGCCATCGCAATCGCGATGCTTTTCTTCAGCGTTTTTCTCACGTTCGTTCCTCCCTCGAATAAGTAAGCGATTACATTCATTGTGCTCCCCAGCCGGCCCCCTCGTCGATATGTAGTAACATTTGCTAACTTTATTATTTATGATTATAACAAATTGTCAATACTTTAAATTTTATTGTAACAATATTCGTCAGCTGTTTTATCCAAGTTCTCCGCTAACCAAATATTCATTTCCAACGATAAAAACCTTAAAATTCAGGAATAAATCCATTGACAATATGTTGTTACGATCATTACAATGCAGTTATATTGTTACTACAAATCAACCCTGATTCACGATTTGTATACATTCAATAACATTTAATCCACTGAAGGTGGTGAAATTCCCCACTTGATCCGCTTTGCGCCTTGATTATAAGAAAATTAAACGAACTGCAACTAACCAAAGGGAGAGATATAAAAATGAAAAAGACGGTCATTGGCTTACTGTTAGCCTCGCTAGCACTAGGAGTTACCGCTTGCTCCGGATCTTCGTCCGGCAAAGACAAAACGACGCTTCGCATCGCGATGGTGTCGCCGGGAGAAGGCGTTATTAAAGTGTGGGAGCAAATCAAGAAAAAGTACGAAGACGCGCATCCGGACATCACTGTCGAGCTGAACTATCAGGAAGATGCAATCTATCAATCCGTTGGCCTTCCTAATTTGCTCGCCGGCACGAACGCTCCTGACATCTACTTCGAGTGGGCCGGAGAACGTCTCAGAACAAGAATAGAAAGCGGTTACGCTGCCGACCTGACGGAGGCGTTGAAGCAGGACGGGTTAAAGAACGCTTTCGACCCAGGCGACTTCAAAGGCATGACCTTCGACGGGAAAACCTACATGATTCCGACCGCCAGCGACGTCTCCAACATTATTTGGTACAACAAAAAGATTTTTGCCGACCTCGGCATCCAGCCTCCGCAAACGTGGGAGCAATTCATGGAGATCAGCGGAAAGATCAAAGCGGCGAACATTACGCCGATCGTTTCCGGCAACAAAGACTTGTGGCCAGGCGGCAACTGGATCGCCCATATGGTGTCGAGGGTCGTCGGCGAACAGGCTTACGGGGACGCGCTTCAATTGAAGAAACCGTTTAACTCGCCTGACCTCGTAACCGCCCTCACCTACGTACAGCAGATGTGGGATAACGGCTACATCAACGACAGCGTCAATGCGATCGCCGACGACGAAGGCGACGTCCTCTTCTTCAACGGCCAAGCTGCCATGCATCCGATCGGAAGCTGGCTCGTATCCGGCGCGCTCGAGAGCGCACCGGAGCTGGAGCTCGGTTACTTCAATCTGCCGGCCATGCCGAACGGCAAAGGCGACCAAACGAGCGTCATGGGCGTACTAAACGGCTTCGTCATCAACAAAAACTCGAAACATTTCCAAGAAGCCGTCGATTTCATGACGTTATACAGCTCCAAAGAATCGTCCGAGTTGCTCGCCCAAGCCGGCGCGATGCCGATCGCCAAAGGCGGAATCGATCCGGCGAAGACGGATGCCTTGTCCTTGAGCCTGATCGACATGATGAAAAACTCCAAGATGCTGGTCTCGCCTCCGGACATCGGTTACAACGTCGAAGTGGCCAACGCGTTTAACATGGCGATCTCCCAAGTGCTTGGCGGCATCAAAACGCCGGGAGCCGCTCTTGCCGAGCTCGACAACACGATAGCGCCATTGAAAAAATAATCGTTAAGGAGGCCGACGTTACCGCTTTCGCGACGTCGGCCTCCTGCCCGTATATGCACTATGGAGGTGGAACAATGGATCGCAAGAAACCTAAATTCAGCATCTCGCCCTATCTTTTCGTCGCTCCGTCCGTCTTGTTGTTCGGACTGACCATCCTTCTGCCGATCGCCCTGACTTTCGCGTTCAGCTTCTACGACTGGAACGGCTTCGGCAAAATGAACTTTGTCGGATTCGACAATTATACCCGCGCTTTCCACGACCGCATTTACTTGCTTTCTTATTGGCATATCTTCATCTATATCTTTCTAACGGTCATCCTCGAGGTGTTCTGCGGACTCGCTCTCGCCGGGCTCATTACGATGAACAGGCGCGGCAGTGGCTTGTTCCGCGTGGCGTTCTTCACGCCCGTGCTGCTCCCGATGATCGTTGTCTCTTACTTGTGGAAATTCGTGTACAACTCCGATTTCGGTCTCTTGAACGGATTGTTGAATGGCATCGGGTTGGAAAGCTGGACACGGGTATGGCTAGGCAATCCCCACTACGCGATTTACGCCGTCACCTTCGTATCGGGGTGGGTTTACGCGGGTTACTATATGACGATTTTCTACGCCGGCATCCAGCGAATCCCGAACGACATCTACGAATCCGCCTACTTGGACGGAGCGACGAACCGGGATATCTTCTTCAAAATCAAAATCCCGATGATCCGCGATCTCGTGGACGTCGCGATCATGTTATGCGTACTGGGCGGCTTCCAGGCGTTCGATCTGTTCTACGTCATGACAAACGGCGGCCCTTACAACTCGACGGAAATCGTCACAACCTACGTCGTCAAAGTCGTGTTCAGCAACATGAGCGTCGGATACGGTTCGGCTTTGGCCGTCATTATGTCGATCGTCATCGCTTTGCTTGGCATCTTGACCAACAAGCTGAAGAAAAAGGACAACGAAGCGTTGGAGTATTAAAGAAAAGAGGTGCAACCGATGGCAACTGCCGCGAACCATTCCGCGAAGCAATGGTTATCCCGATTTTCCTATTACGGGTTTATGATCGTGCTCTCGTGTTTCTATTTCTATCCGATGATCTGGTTGGTTCTGTCTTCCTTCCGGGAAAATCGCGACATCTTCTCTGCTCCGTTCCGCCTCCCTGATCGAATCGAGTTCCAGAATTGGGCGGATGCATGGAAAGTCGGCCACATTAGCACTTATGCTACGAATAGCGTCATCGTCACATCGCTAACGGTCATTTTCATTTTGCTATTCGCTAGCATGGCCGCATTCGCTTTCAGTAAGCTTCGTTTCAAAGGAAGCAAAGGCATGCTCATGATGTTCGTCATCGGTCTATTCATGCCACTTCAATCGTTCTTCATTGCGCAAAGCTATATTTTCGACCGCCTGCACCTGAAGGACTCTTACATGGGACTGATCCTCCCGTATATCGGGGTCGGGCTGCCGCTAGCCGTCTTCCTGTTAAAATCTTTCCTAGATTCGATTCCCAAAGATTTGATCGAAGCTTCCCGCATCGACGGCTGCAACGATATCGTTTTGTTCTCTCGCATCATCTTGCCGCTCCTCGGGCCTGGCATGGCCACCGTCGCGATTTTCTCCTCGCTGAACGCTTGGAACGAATTGCTGCTCGCAATGCTCTACATTCAGGACGATGCGCTTAAGACGCTTCCGGTCGGCCTTCTCGCCTTCTCGACTAGGTATGTAACCAACTACAAACTTCTGTTCTCGGCGCTGTCGTTGATCACGATTCCAATGATTATCGCGTACGTTTTCTTCCACAAACGTATCGTTAGCGGGTTGACGGAAGGGTCTCTCAAGTAAATACCGGTATGAAAAAAGCCTTCCGCGTCATCCCATGCGGAAGGCTTTCGTCTCTTATTTTCTTCCGTAGTCGGCTTTGATCTCGCCCCACGTCTTCGTCTGCCACTTCAATACTTTGTTTTTGTAGGTGTTCGTTCGCAGCCAGTTGACGGCCCGATCAACCATGTCCCATATTTCTTTGGTCGATTCGTCGCGAGGAAGTGTCGAAGACACTTCTTTCTGCTTGACCCACTTCAACGCATTGACCGAGTCGCTGTACACCGTTTTGTTGCTGCCGAGTTGCTTCAAGTACGCCAGCCCGTGAACGATAGCGAGAAACTCGCCGAGGTTGTTTGTTCCTTTGCGAATCGGTCCCACTGCGAAAATCACTTCACCCGTCTGCGTATCCACGCCTTTATACTCAACCGGCCCCGGATTGCCGTTCGTGCCGACGTCGACGGAGATGCTGTCGTAGTCGATCTCACCAACCGGCTCCGCGGCAGATGCGCTTTTGGGTTTCGCGCCGGAAGCCGCTGCTCCCGTTTTCCCCGCACCCCAATGCTTCTTCCAACCTTCGCGATACGCGGTGTCTGCAGCCGTCTTCGACTCGTAGGCTTTGAACTTCGCCTGGTCGAATCCGTTCGTCTGCTCCTGGCAAGCCGCCCAACTGGTGTATACACCCGGCGTCCTTCCCGCCCATACAACGTAAAACTTTTGTTTTGCGGCCATCTTCCCTACCTCGTTCCGATAATATTAGATTAGGGTGTGTCTGAATACTCCGAAGGGAGCAGATTTAGCCGAATTTTCGTTCCATGCAAGGAACTTTTGTGAAGGCGTACCGGGGGTACGTCGAACAAAAGTGACGAAGCAGGGGGCGAAAAGGCGGTGAAAGATGCCTCTGAGCGAGTATTCAGACACGCCCTAGCATGCCGTCGTAATGATCGGCTTATCGTTCGTTATGATGATCGTATGCTCGAACTGCGCGGTCCTGCTTCCACGCGGCGCCATCAGCGTCCATCCGTCCGATTGCTGATCAACGAAAGTCGCCTTGTCGGACAGGAATGGCTCGATCGTGATCACTTGGCCGGCTTTCAGCACTCTCCGGTCTCGAGCTTCGTAATACGGAAGAATCTCGAGCGGTTGCTCGTGCAGGCTCCGGCCGATGCCGTGACTGCATAGATTCTCGATGACTTTGTAACCGCCTTTAGCCGCTTCGCTTTGGAAAATACGTCCGACTTCGTTCAGCTTTACGCCCGCTTTAAGCGCGGAGATCGTCTTCATCATCGTGTCGTACGTGTACCGGCACAGACGGTCGACTTCCGCGGAAACCGGCGTCAACTGGAACGATTGTCCGGAATCGGCGTAATAGCCGTTCAACTCGGCAGACACATCCACGTTAACGATATCGCCCGGTAGAAGTACTCGATCCCCAGGAATGCCGTGAGCGACTTCCTCGTTCACACTGATGCACGTGTAACCGGGAAATGAGACGTCTTTCATCGGTGCGGACACCGCACCGTGCTCCTCCAGCACACGCTGTCCGACCGCATCGAGCTCCCGAGTCGTCATGCCAGGCCTCGCGCTGTTCTTCATCGTCTCTATCGTCAACGCGACGATTTTGCCTATTTTCATCAATTGATCGATATCATGTTGAGTTTGTATGGTCATTTGTTGTTCTCCTTTCGTTCATTACGAGTGAACTTCCTTACGTCTAACCATTGTAATATAGATGATGACGGCTCCTATATCGGTCGATGCAATTATGATACCCATCGGCAATGCGTTGTCTCCTCCGGCGATGCCGACGACCGGAGCAAGCAGTCCGCCGATCAGGAACGACAGCAACCCAAGCAATGCTGAAGCGCTGCCCGCAGCGTGTCCTTGATCTTTCATCGCAAGCGAGAAGCCCGTGGCGCCGACGATGCCGACGCTGGAGACGACAAGGAACAACGGGATAAGCAGCGCCGGAAGACTGGCCTCGGTTGCTACGGCGACAAGGACAAGGCTGCCCCCGACGGCCGCTGTAAGCAAGCCGATCCGGAACAATCTTTTCTCTCCGAAGCGGCCGGCGAGGCGGCCTCCGAACTGTCCGGCAACGATGATGCCGAACCCGTTAATCGCGAAGAACAGGCTGAACATCTGAGGCGAGACTCCGTAAATGTTTTGCAAAACAAACGGCGAACCTGAAATGTAAGCGAACATCGCCGCGGTAACGAACGCCTGCGAGAGCGCGAACCCCATGAACGTGCGATTACGAATAAGGCTGCGGAACGTAAGCAGCGTCTGACGTAAGCCGCCTGTCATCCGCTTCGATCCCGGAAGCGTCTCCGGCAAGCCAAGCCAGACTGCCAGAAGCGTCAGCACGCCCCATCCCGCGAGCACTGCAAACAATCCTTCCCACGGCATCGCCTTCATCAACTGTCCGCCGATGACCGGCGACAAGATCGGCGCCGCACCGTTTACGAGCATCAGTGTCGCATAGAACTTCGTCAGCTCTGAACCCGAGTACAAATCGCGGACGATCGCCCGAGAGATGACGATACCGGCCGATCCGGCCAGCCCCTGCACGAACCGCAGAGCGACGAGTACTCCGATCGACGGGCTGAAAGCGCACATCACCGATGCGACTGCATAGACGAAAAGGCCGATCAATAGAGGCACCCTTCTGCCCCGGAAGTCACTGAACGCACCAGCAAATAGTTGACCGACCGACAAACCGACCATACACGCGGTCAAACTAAGCTGCACGGAAGAGGAGCTTGTATGGAAACTGGACTCCAGCATTGGCAACGCAGGTAAATATAAATCGAGAGAGAGCGGCCCGAACGCCGATAGCGAGCCAAGCAGAACAACGAGCCATATGAACTTCGATTTGCCCGCTTCCCGGACTCCCGGCGTTATTTTCGCATATTCGTGTTGATTCATCCCGGTTACACCTCAACTTGCTTTAGCTGCACTCTTTATCATAGTACGCCGGATTTCGAACAACAAGCTTTATTCCCATTCGTTGGCGGCTACGCTATAATACAGTTGTTCAGACGGCATAGCCAGGAGGTCTCCATGGACATTATTCCTATTCCAATCCATTTAATCGACGAAGATAAAGACCAGCCACGATACCAATTCCAAGAGCAGGCGCTTCAAGAACTGAAGGAGAGTATTGCGGAGCTTGGCTTGCTTTCGCCGATCAAAGTCCGCAAGACGGACGATGGCCGCTATAAAATCATTTACGGCAACCGCCGTTACAAAGCGTGCACGATGCTCAGTTTGCCGACGGTGCCTTGTATCGTATCCGAAGTTACGGACGAGATGGAAATTTATTTGGAGCAAATTGCGGAAAATTTAACGAGGGAAGGTTTCTCCCCGATCGAAGAGGCGGAAGCTTTCAACAAGCTGCTTACCGACTCCCGCTTCAGCAGCTCGACCAAATATATGTCCAGCAAACTTGGCAAACCGGAAGCTTATATCAAGAACAAGCTCGATTTGTTGAAATTCAGCCCTTCCGTTCGGAAGTTGATCGTTGGCGGGACGGACATCCGCAAAGACCAGTTGACGGAAGACCAACTCCTTCCCCTCAAGGATTTGCCGATGGAATACCGAGACTCGCTCGCGCTTACGATGGCCGCGGACGAAATGCCGGTTACCGATGTGAAGCGCATCGCCAAGCTGTTTAAGGACAAAGACATTTCCGACGCGACGAAAGGCAAGCTGCTCTTCAAAACCGGGCCGCAACTGCTCGAAACATGGGCCACGCACGAACATAACAAAAAAGAGCGAGCCAGAAACGCGGAAGCGGCTGAAGCTGCGGCGAAACTCGAGGTACCGGCAATGGCGGCGGTCATGGATGTACCTATGGCTCATGCAGCACCAGGCGACGATGCGGAAGTCCAATCTACTATCGTCCGACCGACTGCTCAGAGGCGCACCCCTCCCCCGTTCGAAAAACCGATCGCCGAGGACAAGCAACCGGACAGGCCGTTCGAACCGGTGAATGTGATCGAAGAAATGCTCAACGTCATGCTCGGTACGCTGCCTGCTCCGATCTCCTTATCCCCTGCGGACATTCCGACACTCGAGGGGGTCGAACGATTGCAGTTCATCAGCGACGTCGACGCGCTTGTCGATGATTTGGAGCGCCACCTCGCGGAATGGCGCGCGATCAAAGATCGGCTTGCTGTTAAGTTGTAACCTTAGGAGTGCAAGCCTTAAACCCGCACTAAGCGTGAAGCACACGCCGATTCTCTCTTTTCGAGGGGACGGCGTTTTTGTTTTAAAATTTGAAGCGAAAGGCGGAATAATAATGAAAAAGCTCGTAAATGGCAATTTGGGAGGCAATTGGGAAGGCAAGTCCGAAGGGCAACAAGCGTACGAGAAATTGCTTGAGCAGCAGAAGAAAACTGCATCAGGCACACGATTGGAGCAGTTAAACAAGCAAGGAGAGGGGGAGCGCAAGCTTCTCGTCGACATCCTATGGCCGGTTCGCGGCTCCTTCGAAGGAATTGTGTTGGAAAAGGAGTTTATTACAATGACTGGAGCGAAGGCTTACATCGATGCATATGACAGTCATTGCCGTTTTGGGCTTGAATCGGAAGGATTCGTTGTACACGCAGAGAATATAACTCGCCCTCGTCACGACTTCGAGAAGATGCGCATCCGGTCTATGGCCGGGATTGGTATCCTCTATGTGCCTTTGACATACGACGAGATGGATAAGAAACCGGACTTCTGTCGCCGTTCGTTGTACGAATTGTACGGGAAGCTAGTTGGAAGCACATCGACAGCCAAAGTCCCCCCACAACTGTCGGTGTATGAACGGGAAGTCATCCGGCACGCGATGCGTCTTGCCAAGCCTATTCACTTAAGCGATGTGAGCGAATGTCTGGATGTCCGCGAAGACACCAGCCGTAAAATCATCAGATCGCTAGTTTCAAAAGGGATATTCCGGCCGTCACAAGATGGCAAGCAACGTATTCATTCCTACGAGCTTGTTGATCCTGCCGCTATGTTTCGCGGGTGGTGACTGCTCGCGGCCTTCGGCGCTCTGTAGCCGGGTTTTTCCCGGCTATTTGCTCCGCTCGTGGCCTCCGGGGCTCAGTAGCCGGGTTTTTTTTCCCGGCTATTTGCTCCGCTCGCGGCCTCCGGCGCCCTGCAGACGGATTTTTCCCGGCTATTTGCTCCGCTCGCGGCCTCCGGGGCTCAGTAGCCGGGTTTTTCCCGGCTATTTACACCGCTCGCTGCCTCCGGCGCTCTGTAGCCGGGTTTTTCCCGGCTATTTGCGCCGCACGCGGCCTTCGGCGCTCTGTAGCCGGGTTTTTCCCGGCTATTTGCTCCGCTCGCCGCCTCCGGCGCCCTGTAGCCGGGTTTTTCCCGGCTATTGGCACCGCTCGCGGCCTCCGGCGCTCTGTAGCCGGGTTTTTCGCGGCTATTCGCACCGACCAGCCACGCCCCCGCCCCGGACCCGCCTTGCGGAAAGCTCCGCTGAAACGCTATGATGAGTGAACACCTTACAGCCAGAGGATCTTCCGACTATGAAAATACGCGACTGGGACTTCAACTTAAAAATTCGCCTCGGAGGCGAATTTTCGTTTAACGTGATACTGTGGGCGTTCTTCCCGTTTTTACCCATCTACTTCGCCGAGTCGTTCGGCAAAGGTGCGACAGGAGCGCTGCTCGTGCTTTCGCAGGCGCTTGCCGTCGTTGCGAACTTGTCGGGCGGTTACTGCGCGGATCGGTTCGGGCGAAAAAAAATGATGATCGTCGCCGCGTCAGGACAAGCGCTAGGCTACGGCGTCTTCGCGCTCTCGGCATCATCCTGGCTTCCCGCGCCCGGCCTCGCGTTCGCCGGTTTCGCTTTCGCCAGCATGGCCGGCTCCTTCTACTATCCTGCCAGCCAGGCGATGGTTGCCGACGTTGTGCCGGAGGAACATCGCTCCGGCGTATTTGCGGTATTCTACACGGCCGTCAACATCGCCGTTGTCATCGGACCTCTTATCGGCTCGGCGTTTTTCCTGAGCGCCCCGTCCGTCGTCCTGACGGTCGCGGCGCTGTTCTGCTCCGCTCTTGCCCTGCTACTTGTCCGCTTCACCCGTGAGACGCTGCCCCAAGCGATCGCCGACCGCATGCATACAGCCAGCAAAGTGCCTTGGCACCGTGCCATTGCCGCCCAATTCAGGGACTATCGGGTCATCATCGCCGACAAAACGTTTCTGCTGTTCGTCATCGCCGGCGTACTGCTATCCCAGACTTTCATGCAGCTTGATCTGCTTTTCCCCGTGTTCCTGAAAGAAACGGTGCCGATCGCAACCGTCCTCCATATCGGAGACTGGCACTGGCAAATGACCGGAGAGAAGCTGTTCGGCCTGATCGTTTCTGAGAACGGACTTCTTGTCGCGCTATTCACCGTCGCAGTCACCCGTTGGCTGATCGGATTCAAAGACCGCATCATCTTCATCGGCGGCGCCCTGCTCTATGCGGTCGGCATCTTCATGTTCGGGCAGATGAACACGTTCCTCGGCTTCTCCGCTGCGATCATTGTTTTCACGCTGGCCGAGCTCATGTCAGCAGGACCGCAGCAAGCTTTCGTCTCGCGGCTAGCGCCGGAGCATGTGCGAGGGCAATATTTCGCGGCGTCCAGCCTGCGTTTCACGCTTGGTCGCACAATTGCGCCGTTGTCGATTCCGCTCGCGAGCGCCATCGGCTTCTCTTGGACGTTCGGCATTCTGGCGGGAATCTCTATTGTCTCCGCCATCCTATATAACTTCATGTTTAACCTGTACGACCGGGCAAACGCCTAGCCTACAATCGCCTCCCACCCTTCGCTGCAATCAAAAAACCTTCCAGAAAGAGCGAGAAATCCGCATCTTTCCGGAAGGTTTCGGTGCATCATCAGCTAATTTTGTATCATCTCTTTAATCCGCTTAATCGAATATCCTGTGTCTCGAGCAACATCCATAATGTTCGCGCCCGGGTTCGCCTTAATGTAGTCCTTGACGATCTGCGCCTCTGCCAAATAAAGCTGTTTGCAATCTTGGCATAGCGTATCCGGCCTTTGGACTTGCAGTTTCCCGCAACGGTTGCAATTCACCAATTCCATGTCGGCACGCCCTGTCGATTGTATACTGTCCGTTCGCCCGTCCGCTTCCTTATTGTACCATCGGCGGCGGCATTCGTCTTCTACAACCGTGCATCCATAATATTGTGGCCATAGATCATAAAGGCGGACAGTACGGCCGCCAACAGTACGTAAGCGATCAGTACCTTCCACTTCAGCTTCGCCGGCGCTTCGTAATACGCGCGGTTATAGCTGAGCGCCTCTTCGATTTGCTTGAGCCGTTCGCTGCACTGTTGCGTGACGCCTGTCAGCAATGGAGACGGAATCGGACGATCAGGATCTCCATCCTCGTACATGACCGGCTGATGCTCCCATTGCTGCAGCAACGTCAATGTCTGGTTCGCGTAATGCTCGTCCAACTTCGCCTGCTCCCGGACGAGCTTCTTATCGTCGTCCCAGAAAGGTATAAAGCGTGCGTTCTCCTTGCCCATTCTCTCCTTCGCTGAAGTGAGCTGAGCCTGCATCGCTTGCTTTAAGTCCCATGTGCTCGTCAATGATGGCCACTGCGAGATCTGCTCACGGAGCGTTTCCAGCTTTATTTTCTCGTACGAAAGCAATCCGTTGCGATAGCTTTCCTTGCCGCGATTCCACCAACCGAAGGCGCCGATGATCAGAATCAGGAAAATAAGCGGGCTCATCGTATACACCGCGTACGCGGCAAGAATGAGCAAACCGATCAGCCATATTTTCGTAGACAGAACCGATACGATCCTCCCCCCGTCCAATGGCGTAACCGGGATCAGGTTAAACAAGTTGAGCAACGAGCCCAGGAACACGACTAGCGCCCAGAACGGCTCTCCCGTATACTCGTACAACACCACGGCGGGCAAAAAAGAAATAAGGCCGGCAAGCGGACCCGCGTATGCCACATAGGATTCGGTTGCTGCATCCTTTAAAGGCTCCTTCATATTAACCATCGCTCCGACGAACGGGATGAAATATGCAGGTGACGTCTTGACTCCTTTGCGCTTCGCGGCGATGAGATGCCCCATCTCGTGCACGAAAATCAAATAAACAATCGCCACGCCGAATTTCCATCCGTATAGCGCGGCGTATGCGCCGAGGCTGATCATCATCGTAATGAACGTACCGCCGAACTTCGTCCATTTGAGCAGCGCGAGCGCCCACTTCAGCTTCGCTACTACAAATACGCCAATGCCCGCCCAAATCGAGCGGCTGCGATTTTTCTCCACGTTGTAACTTCCTTTCGCGTAAGCTTGCTTGGAACAACCTCTTATAGATGTATTACGCGCTAAGCGGCGTTCAGGTTTCTTGCTGCTACGTCAGACGCGAGAACAGTGAACGGATCGTGCTATAATAATAAGATTAGAGTGACCGAAAACATAGGAGTTTAACGCCAATGATACCGACTTACGAAATCGACGATGACCAATGGGACGCGTTGATCCGGGATGTTGCGAAAGTGTTTGATGACGTAACTGCGAGCAGAGGCTTCCAATATTATAAAAAAGGCCGCGTCGTGAAGCTAACGATGCCCGAGCCGCGGCAGCTCGCCGCACTTGTGGAAGGCACCGAGTTATATCGCGTATCCGCCAATCTCGAATGGCTTGAGCGCAGCCGCTGCAATTGTCCCGTTAGCTACAATTGCAAGCATGTGTTCGCCGCCCTTCTGAAATATGCAGATGTACACGGCCGCCCGATTCATTCGCTCGTCAATGCCAGGAGTTCAATGTTGTCGAAGGCAGCGCCGAAAGCAAGCTCTTACCAAGAAGCGAAGCTGCAAGCTGCGAAAAAGGCTGCCGAGGACGAAGCAGCCCTCCAGAAGCTGGCCGCGCGCCTTCCTTCGGGCGGAATCGGAGAATGGCATCGCTATTTCGCTGCAGCGACCGAGAAGCTGATGCAAGGCGCGAGGAACGTCCAGTTCGTGGACGACGTTCTGGCGGCCATCGTTCGGCTGAAACCAGCTATGCCGCAGCGGAAGGAAGAGCTGTTCACGCTACATGCCCGAATGTTCGTCCTGTCCAAGCTTTCGCAACAGCCGCAAGATCAATCCGGTTACGTATATTCCTATCTCGCCTTCCATACGCACCATGCTGCGGAAAACGTGCACCAGGCGATCTCCAAATCGTTCGAGGAAGGCATTCTCGCCTCGGAGGGACAAGATCAAATAGATGCGGAGCAAACGATCGCATACTTGCGGCAGGAGATGTTGAAGGAGACGAATGAAGTAAAGTATTTCCTTCAACATTACCTCGCCGCCTGGCTGTATCGTTCTTTGGCGCCCGACGCCGAGCGTCGCGCTTGCGCAGTCGAATTACAGGAGCTTGACCTTCTCCACGAAGGCAGCCCTTCTGCTGTTCTGGCGATCGCCGTCGCGCGCGCCTCGATACTGCAGCGGACAGACGACGAAGCTGCACGGAAGGTGCTGCGGAACACGCCTCAAGCCGGCTCCCTCCCCGCAGAGCTGCTCGCTTATTTCTTCGCGTTGCCTGCGCAGAACGAACAATGGCAAAGGCTTGTCGAATGGCTGGAATGGGCTGCTCCGGCAGTTAACTTCAGACGCAATCAAGACGTTCGTCCTTATATTGAATATTGGGAAGCTGCGGCACAGCATTTGCCTGAAGTCGAAGAGCGAATGTGGGATGTGCTTGCCTCCCGTCTTCCACAGTCACGCCAATTGTACGAGGAGAAACTGCTCGCTCGCGGGCGCTTACAGCGATGGATGGACTATCATCTGAGCCAAGGCAGCGACCCGCTCGAATTCCGCGTCACCGACTTGCAGCCGCTGGAGAAACAGGCGCCGGAGCTTCTGCTGCCTTTTTACCATCAGGCGATCGAGAGATACGTACTTCAGAAAAACAGGGATGGCTACAAAATCGCGGTGCGACTGTTGAAACGGCTCGCGAAGCTGTATAAGAAATTGAAACAAGAGCAGCGCTGGGAGCTATTTCTGGACGGATTCGTGAGCCGCAATAGTCGACTTCGCGCCTTGCAGGAAGAAATAAAGAAAGGAAATCTGCTGTCATGAGCATGATTCGCGCCAACAATACGATTCATATCCGGGTTTTACTCGGCGGTCATGGAGATGCGCTCATTCACGGCTACCGCGGCGAATTCGACTCTTTGCCGGGAATCGACTTGAAGCACCATCTCTTTGCCTGGCATGAGGAGTCGTTCTACGGTACGGAACTTGAAGTGCGTCGGTTCGAAGGCATCGAACTCGTGCTCCTCCCCGCCGAAATGGTCCTCCCGTTCTTCGGTAATCCGAAGCTGCTGCGCCACATCGATTGGGAATGGGACGGAAATGCCGCCAAACTCGTCAAAGCGGCGGCGTTCCTCTCAGGCTGCGTCGAAGATGGAAATTTCGTGCCCAGCTACGATGCGTACCGGCGCGGCAAGCTCCAATGGATATGGGACGAAGAGACGCTGTCCCCAAGCGACCTAGCAGTGCTTCGGACGTGGGACGAGCTTGCCGGCGATTTTCAAGTCGATGCGCTCGAAGACCCGGAAGACGAAACTCTGGACGAGAACGGCGACTTCATGACAGGATTGCGTTCGGCATTTTCCGCCGCCGTCTTCCATAACCAATATGGCTCGGAAGCGGCGGCAGCCGATCTGCGCAGAGAGCACCCGCTCCTTTTCGCCAGGAACAAGCCGTTCGACGACGGTTGGGACGAGAAGGAATGGCTCGTCGGTATCGGCTGGAAGACGGATCACGCCTCTTTCCGTCCTGTGCTGCAACTGTTGGAACCGGGAGAAGAGGACGGAGATTGGCGAGTTCGGCTTCTGTTGCAGGATAAGCGCGACCCGTCCATCACTGCCGCCGTGCGACTTTCCGATAACGGAGAAGCGTTCGGCTCCTGGCCGGGCGCGTGGACAGACAATGTGCACGCCCGTGCAGCCAACTGGCTGGAAAGGCTTCGCGCCGTCCTGCCGTCGGAACGTTTCTCCCTGGTTGGACGGGATGTATTCTCCGATCCGCTGAATGATGAGGCAGCGTGGCTGTTCTTGACTGCGGACAGTCAGCGTCTGCTGGAAGCCGGATGGCATGTGCTGCTGCCCGCATGGTGGGAAGCGGTACGCCGCAAAAAGCCGCGTTTACGGGCGAAGATCGGCGATGCGGCAGGGTCTGGGGAGACCGGACGGGCCGGCGGCTCGCTGTTCGGGCTCGATTCGTTAATCGAATTCGACTGGCGCATCGCGATCGGCGACATCGACTTAACGGAAGCGGAATTTATCCGCCTGGTCGCCCGTAACGAGCGGCTCGTCCGCTTCCGCGGCCAATGGATCGAACTCGATCCGGCGTTGTTATCGCAAATTCGCAAAGCAATGGACAGTGTAGACCGGAAAGCGGGTTTGTCGTTCCAGGACGTACTTCAGCTTCACCTGCTCGGCGGTTCCGACATGAACCCGGACGACTCATCCAACTCTGATGAAGACGAAGAAGCAAGGGCACATCGCGTCCGGCTCGAAGTTGAGTTGAACGAGCATCTCACGCGGCTGATCGGGCAATTGAACCAGCAGGACGGCCCGCCACGATTGCCTGTGCCGGACGGCCTTCGCGCCGAGCTTCGCGAATATCAGCGCGAAGGCTTCTCCTGGCTCGGCCTGCTGCGCCGGTTCGGGCTCGGTGCCTGCCTTGCCGACGATATGGGACTCGGCAAGACGGTGCAACTGATCACATATTTGCTTCACTTGCGGGAATCCGCAGGCAGCTCGGATGCCGCCGCGGATGACGACTCAGCGCGTTCGACATCGCTCATTATTTGCCCGACGTCGGTACTCGGCAACTGGCAGAAGGAGCTTCACCGCTTCGCCCCGTCGCTGAAAGTAATGCTGCATTATGGCAGCAGGCGGCTTAGCGGCGAAGCTTTCGCGGAAGCGGCTCGTCAAGCCGATGTCGTTCTGACTTCATATGCCACTTGTTCTCTCGATCAAGAGACATTGCAAAGCGTGACATGGGCATCTCTGAGCCTTGACGAAGCGCAGAACATCAAGAACGCCCAGACCAGACAGTCGTCGGTCGTTCGTACGTTGCCGGCGAAGCACCGCATCGCACTTACCGGCACGCCGATCGAGAATCGGCTGTCGGAACTTTGGTCGTTATATGATTTTATGAATCCGGGCTATTTGGGCAGCTTGAGGGCTTTTAACGAAAAATTCGCCTCGACTGTCGAACGTGACCGAGACGAAAGGCATACATCGGAGCTGCAGCGGCTCATCAGACCGTTCATGCTGCGCCGGAAGAAGAAAGACCCGGCTATTCAGCTCGATCTGCCCGACAAGAACGAGATGAAGACGTACGTCAACTTGACGGCCGAACAAGGCGTGCTCTACGAGCAGACTGTCAAGGAACTGATGGAGAAAATGCAGAAGCTGGAAGGCATCGAACGCAAAGGCGCTATCCTCGCCGCACTTACCCGGCTGAAGCAACTGTGCGACCATCCGATGTTATTGACCGGAGAAAAACTACCGGAGGATGGTGGCGGGGTTGGCAGCGATTCGGATGATTGGGACGCGATCTCACACATCGAAGTTGAAGGCAGCCTTAGCGGCGGCGAAGAGTCGGATGCCGGTTCTGCAACCGTCACCGGCATCGTCACTCGTTCGGCTAAGCTCGAGCGCTTGCTTGCGATGGTGAAGGAGCTGCGCGAGGAAGGCGACCGCTGTTTGATTTTCACCCAATACATCGGCATGGGCGAAATGCTTAAGTACGTGCTTGAGCGGGAACTCGGGGAGTCCGCGATGTACTTGAATGGAAGCACGCCCAAGGCAGCGAGAGATCGCATGGTCGAGCAGTTCCAATCCGGGGAAGACGGGCAGCCCGCCATCTTCATCCTGTCGCTCAAGGCCGGAGGGGTCGGCCTCAATTTAACCGCGGCGAATCACGTATTCCACTTCGACCGTTGGTGGAATCCGGCCGTCGAGAACCAAGCGACCGACCGCGCCTATCGGATGGGTCAAACCCGAGACGTTCAAGTGCATAAGTTCATTTCGCTTGGCACGCTCGAAGAGCGGATCGACGAGATGCTTGAAAGCAAAATGCAGCTCAGCGACAATGTCATCTCCTCCTCCGAAGGTTGGATTACCGAACTGTCGACGGATGAGCTCAAAGACTTGTTTACGCTTCGCCGCGAATTCGCGGGCTGAACGGTTCAGAAGGGCCCATTGCTGTCAGGTTAAACCGCTTCTGATTTTTCACCGCTGCCCCTTGCCCGGGCGTCAGGTCGCTATGCCATCGTAGCAAAATACAACAAATGCCCACCAGGCAGGCTAGTTTCTACGCTGAGAGCGTGCTAATGGGCTGGCTTTCGGTAGTTTGTGGTATTCAGTACGTTGGGAGCGTGCTAATGGACAGGCTGTCGGCAATTTACTGCATGCAGTACGCTGAGGGCGTGCTAATGGACAGGCTATCGGTAGTTTGTGGCATGCAGTACGCTGAGAACGTGCTAATGGACAGGCTATCGGTAGTTTGTGGCATGCAGTACGCTGGGAGCGTGCTACCGTGCAGGCTATCGGCAATTTGCTGCATGCAGTACGCTGGGAGCGTGCTAATGGACAGGCTATCGGTAGTTTGTGGCATGCAGTACGCTGAGAACGTGCTAATGGGCTGGCTGTCGGCAATTTGCTGCATGCAGTACGCTGAGAGCGTGCTACTGAGAGGCAGGTTTGCAATCTCACATTTAAAAGGACACCGTCCGCAACGGTGTCCTTTCTTTACGCCTACGCTTCACTATCGCCTATCTAGCCTCCGCCTTGGCGATCCGCTTGCTCGCTGCGGCGCTGATGGCGATTACAAGCGTCGAGCCTCCGATCAGCGCGACAGACACTGCCGTTATCGCCCCTGCGCCGATGCCCGCTGCAACCGTGCCTGCGGTCATGCCAAGCACAACGCCGAGCGCTGCCGCTGCGACCGCGATCGATTTGCCCGTTGCGGAGGCTGCTCCCATCCTGAAACTTCCAACACATGCCATCGATGTCAGCATGCCGGCTATTCCCAGCAATAACATCACCATCACCCACTCTACTAAGAACTCCTATTAATAGAATGGGCAAAGGCACGCGTTTTAGACCTGTTTGTCCCAAAAATATTCGCGTAATACGCGCCTGCGATTCCGGGCCGCGGGTACGAGCACTTCCCCCTCCTTCGTTCGAAGGCGGAGTACGTTATGCGCCGGGTCGTACGTCTCGACTCGTCTCATATTGACAAGCGTGCCCCGGTCCGTCCGAACGAAATCCACTTCTCTCAAGTACTCCGCGAAGTCTTGCGCCGACGAAATTGTCCGGAATTTCTCGTCGTAGGAATAAATGGTCAAGTCCCCCGCCCCATCGGTCTGCATGTACACGATTTCTTTCACATCGAGAAGGCGGCATTGTCCTTGATCGTTCACGAGTCCAAGCAGCATGCAGTTATCCCCCGATCGCTCATTGTGCTGGATTCATCTTCATTTTCGCATCGCAGAATCTTATTTCTGAATCGCTTTTGGATATGAAAAGGTATTTATTTATCCTGATTATAATTCAAAATAAGATTTTTGAATACTATCCTCATCCATTTTGCGATTAATACGCTTGTGTTGGCATTTGCGCTTTTTGTCTACACTGAAAGCCAAAGAGGTGTGGACGATGGAAAACGATATTTTGAAGCTTGTCGGGCGGCGCATTCGCGGGTTGAGGAAAGCTCAGGGAATGTCGCAGGAACAGCTCGGGGAGAAGGGCAGCTTCCATTATTCCTATATCGGACAAATCGAAAGAGGAGAGAAAAATATTTCCCTCCTCAATCTGGCCAAAATCGCAGACGCTCTGAACGTCAGCATGGCTCAACTATTCTCTTATGTGGACGTCGAAGAGAAACTGACGGAATCCGAAGCCGACGTGCGGGAGATCGTGACGGCGCTGCGCGAACAACGGCCGGATCAGGTGAAAATGGTACGTAACGTCGTGCGTGAAATTCTCGGCGAGAACGACCGGTATCGCATATCCCCTCCGCGCAAGTAGATCAGGCCTTCTTCGCTGCGTGAACTTTGGCGACGCGAATCGCCATTAGAGCGGCGAAGAAGCAGACGAAACCGGCCGACACGAACGGAACGGTATACGTGCCCAACACCTCCCTCATTGCCCCCGCGCCATAAGCCGCCGTCGATGCGCCGACTTGGTGAGCGACAACGATCCAACCGAAAACCATGCCCGATTTCTCTTTACCGAAGACGTTCGAGGAGATTTTGACGGTTGGCGGCACGGTCGCAATCCAGTCCAGCCCGTAGAACACGGTAAAGATCATCATTTCCGTATAGCCCATATTTAGCGCTTGAGGCAAGAATAGCAAGGAAAGCCCCCGAAGGCCGTAATACCAGAACAGCAGCCACCGACTATCGAATCGGTCCGACAACCAGCCCGACAGCGTCGTGCCGACAAGATCGAACATCCCCATGAACGCGAGGAAACCCGCCGCCACGACAGTCGTCATGCCGATATCGCCGCAAGCCGGAATCAGGTGGGTGCCGATCAAGCCGTTCGAAGAATAACCGCAAATGAAAAACGTGCCTGCCAGCAGCCAAAATGTTTTGTCTTTAATCGCTTCCCCAAGCACCTTCAGCGGCGTCAGAAAAATACTCCCGCGAAATGCTATCGGTGCGACCGCCCGATCCGCCCCGTAAGCCGGTTTGCCGATGTCGTAAGGGTGGTTTCTCATCCAGATCGCTACGATAACGATCACAACCGCGACTACCCCGACTGACGTATACATTGCATTCCGCCATCCAGCGTCCTCCGTTATTTTCGCAAGCAGCGGCATGAACAGCAGTTGGCCCGTCGCCGCGCTCGCTGTCAGAATGCCGACGACTAGTCCTCTTCTTTTCTCGAACCACCGATTAGCGACCGTAACGCCGAGCACGTTGGCCATCATCCCCGTGCCAAGGCCCGAGACAACGCCCCACAACAATTGAAACTGCCACAACGCCGTCATAACCGGAGTAATCGCAAGGCTTGCGCCCAATACGATCAACGAGACAATCATGACCCTTCGAATGCCGAATTTCAGCAGCAGCGCCGCGGAGAAAGGACCGGTCAAGCCGTACAAGAAAATACCGACGGATACGACGCCGGACAATCCTTCCCTGCTCCATCCGAAATCTTTCTCCAGCGGGAGCATGAGAATGCTCGGCAGCGAACGGATGCCAGCCGATACAAGAAGCGTAACAAAAGTAATAACTAGGACGATCCAGCCGTAATGCAGCTTTGACAACCTTTTAGCGTTCTCCACGTATCTCCACCCAGTCTTATTTCATTTTGCTTGTACATACAATTATATCTGTGAAAGCAACTGTTTAACGCTTGTTCAGCTGCTCGCTCGCATTCTTAATCGCATCGGACAACATCGAAGACGCTTCTTTCCCAAGCAGTTCCTCGTATCCGTCGTGGAGCCTCCGGGATGCTTGACGAATCGGCTCTTCCATCGCCAGGCTTTTATCCGTCGGATAGACGAGAACCGTCTTCCCCTGCACCTTGCGCTCGACCAGACGTTTCCCTTCGAGCTTATCGACGAACCGCGTCAATGTCGACGGTGCCAGCCCCAGCTTCTCGGCCAGTTCCTTCTGCGTAATGCCCGGAGTCCCGTTCACGAGCAATATCAAATAACCGTAACTTGGACTAAGTCCAGTCGTCGCGAATTGTTCTTCGGCCAGCCTTGTAATATCGCGAGTCAATCGGTTCGAGGTGAAAAACAAACAATCTCGCAAAAACGAATCGTTCATTCGTCTCATCGCCTTTTTATTTTGTATGTACAACTAATATATGGTCCTTTGTGGAAAATGTCAACCTGCAATCTCGACAGTTTGTCCTATGTTTATTCCGTGACCTCAGGCATGGGCGGCCCCCCCTAATAATATGATATATTCAGAGAAACGCTAGCGGACGAATCGTCATAAGGAGGCTGCGCCCACCATGAACAAGATCCTGAATGCATCATTAGCCGTCGCACTCGTCCTCGCTTCCTTCTGGGGAACAGTTCGCGCCAACAGCCCCTATGCCCAAGCGGCTGCCGTGGCTTCAACCTCGGATCAATTGCGCAAACAGATCGTTGATGGCCTTAGCCAGCGCCTTTCCACATTCGAAGTCACTTTTACAGACACCGCCTCTACTCTAAAAAGCACGATAAAATCGACGCTCGAAGCCGCAGTCGCTTCCGACGATTACTTGCATTTCACCGTAAAAACATACGGCTACAACGCGTCTATCGAAGATTCGACAGCGACGATAACGTTTGAGTTCACGTACTGGGAGACGGCTGCTCAGACGGCAAGCGTCAAGAATAAAATCGCCGAAGCGCTACGCAGCATCATCAAGCCAGGCATGAACGATCACCAGAAAGAGAAAGCGATTCACGACTGGATCGTCACCCATATCGCATATGACAAAAGTCTCGTTTCTCATTCCGCTTACGACGGCTTGTTCAACGGCACCACCGTATGCCAAGGCTATGCGTTGATCACCTACGAGATGATGAAACAAGCCGGCATTCCCGTCAAAATCGTCGAAGGCACGTCGAGAGGCATCGCCCATACATGGAACCTCGTTCAAATCGGCGGCAAGTGGTACCATCTCGATTCGACGTGGGACGATCCGGTTCCCGATGTCGCCGGACGTTCGACTTATGCTTACTACAATTTGACCGACGCGCAAATCAAGGCGGATCACCGTTGGAACGCGCAAGCCGCTTACCCGCTCGCCGTTACCGGTTACGATGCCACGTTAACATCCCTTGCGGCGAAAGACGCGGCTCGTAAAACCTACTATACGCAGATGTATACGACGCTTGGCTTCCCATATTTGACAAGCACCTACTCTGCTGCAACCGTAGATGAATTGACAAAGAAAATCGCCGCTGCCGCCAAGCTTAAGCAGAAGGAGCTCACCCTCCGTTACGAACGTGGCGCAACCGTCCAATCGGATATGAAAAAAGCGTTTAACGCGCAAAAGGGCCTGAAAGGCTTCAGCTACACGTACGAAGATTTTCCGCGTACTCCTCAGAATGATAAGCTTCTTCGGATTAAGTTGAAGTATTGAGGATGAAGAAAGACCTTAAGAGATGAAATCTCCTAAGGTCTTTCTAATTTTTTCTTTATTTTGTGACAATCTCACGTATTCATTTTGAAAGCACAAGCCCCGACTCTGAACACGTTATTCATTCAAAACGGCGAGCCTGGAATAGTGTGTCGTCCGTTTTGTCTTATCTCTTAATCCTAACTGACCATTACCGCACTTAATTACAGTGCGCTTCTGGACGGTAGAACGGGTTGGACGCTTAACCTGCTGGCCGAACGGGCAGTTGAACTCCAGTACGTCGACAGCATTTCTTATGAAACGGTCAGACAAGTCTAAAAAAAACGAACTCGAGCCACTCCTTCGTAAATGCTGGTGCATTCCTCCCGAGCAGAATGCCGCTTTTTTCGCCGCGATGGAAGATCTGCTGGATGGTTACCAATTGCCCTATGATCGGACTGCCCGGTCATTTGTATAGACGAGAAACCGTATCAACTGCTGGATGAATCCCGTAAGCCCATTCCAATGAAGCCAGCTAAGCCTCTGCGCGAAGATAACGAATATGCTCGTAACGGGACATGCAGCATTTTTATTTTTACATCTCAAACCGCCATTAGCATTTTGCATTGACCTAATGCGCTTTCGAAATTTAGGATAATGTATTATATGCACTCAACTTAGTGTCCCTCCACTTTGAATCCTGCTTGTTGAAGAAATTTCGCAAACCTTGCATCGTTGGTAATTAATGTAGCCCCTTCTTTGATAGCTGAACCTGCGACAGATGCATCAGAAGATTTTAGTATCCTTCCAAGAACCTTAGCTTGAGATATTAATTGTTGGATTTCCTGTTCTGTTGCCGCGCTTCCAATTCTACCACCTCTTTGACTCAAGAATTGTCGAAGTACATTAACATCGCCCTTGGATAAGTACACTTTAGCAGCAGTAATTGAGACAACTGGAGTTCGCCCTGCTATCGCATTATCTATTGCTTGGACTTCACCTTTATCTAGCGCTCTAATTAGAGCATTGGTATCCAATCGCGGTTTCGGTTGCGTCGTGCGGTACCTTTTAAGCCAGTATTTCAGTTGATGAATCGTAAATCCCTCTTTCGCTGACCATGCGGCCATGGTCAGTCCGCCGGCTTCGTACGTCGCAATCCGTTCCGACCACGAAGTAGCTTGACCCTGTTGCTTCTTTTCCATGTGAAGACCTCCCACATCGTAATTGTGCTCAGTATCTCACGTTTCCAGGGACCGATGTAGGTGGGATCTTTTTGACGCTTACTTTCCCACTGTTCTCCTACTCGCTGAAATTAGTTTTCGGTGATGCTAGACTTCCTTATCAACTCCTGGAGTACCCGGAACAGTACCTGATTTACCTGCGAACCTACCTTTGGCATCCCTAACACTGCCATCGAGGTATGTTTTAACCCCCTCTGCATACTTACTTCTTGAGCGCTATTAAGTGAACTTGGTTTAAAGGATCTACTTGAGTTTATCCTTAACCCTCCGCCTAATATACCAAACGCAACAACTCCATAAGCCATTTCAATGTTTCGGTCAACAACCTCTTGCTGATACTTTAATTGGGTATCACTGAGAGAAAGACCTTTTTGCGTATAGTCAACTAATTCCTTTTTCCTCGAAGGAGCACAATGGCGAAGAGAGTAAAGATTAAGATAAAGGAACAAACGAGCCGCAGGGGAATGTCCTTGAGAGAGCTTTCCCGGCTTATAGACATTCGTCACGCCGCACTTAGCGAGCTTTCCAATTCCAAGCGTCAGAACATCAACTTTCAGCATATAGAAAAGATCGCCGAAGCGCTTAATATTACTGACATCCGCGACATCATTGATCTCGTGGAAGAACCTTAACCGTCCATCTCGGACGGTTTTTCTATTTAGGACAGATCGTTAAGTCCATCTCGCCTTAGCCACCCGATTCATTCGGCGCTGGGTGAAGGTAAAAGAAAGACCTTGAGGATTGCAGCCCTCAAGGTCACCAAATAGCCCTAATTAATTGCGTAGTTTTTAACTAAGATTCAGATTTTTAAGGAGAGGTAAAGAACCTGAAACTTCAATCACATACCAATTTACTACAATAAGATAGTCCAAGTTTTCGTTGCTTAAAAAGTATTCCATTCCATAAGAGTTCTCCATTAAGTCCCCGACTAATTTAGCATCTTTAACAACAACAGTGTTTCTATCAAGACCTTCTTGATCAAAAAATATAAATGCAGGTTCACTATTTAAATATTTTGAGTATGAAAATTCGAATTTTTCTAATGATAAAGTATGAGAATCTCCTCTAATCGCCAAGTGACCAGTGGTCTTAAATGGTTTAAACTTTTTAAGTACTCTCTTAATATAATCACTTGCAGTGTAGTCATCCAAAGCTTCTACTTCTACACCCAATTTGCTACTCACTTGAACTAACTCTTGTTTATTGAGTTTGTTCATATGCATCACCTCGTAGCAGGGACATCATCTACAAATATATGCCCCCTCGTTCTATTTGCACCTTTTCCAGGTGTTTGATAACCGATATGTGGCTGGTAGGGGCCTTCACCCAAAGTCCCCCAGAGTTTTTTCACTGTAACAATCGCTGTAAAGGTCAGTTCAGTTGCGGACAGACTTTAAGTTTGTCGCCCCTACTAAGAATTGTCGTTCTATCCATCCAAGAAGGTGCGACTGCTGACCTTCTCACCCTTTCTATCGGGACAGGGTATTCTACAGTTGCGAGACATATTGAAAAAAACGTGAGAAAGCGAAGATAACAAAAAACAGGTCTATCATGGTGATATCTAACCATAATCGACCTGAATCGAGTAACTCCATTACATTATTTAGGTATACTTTTTCAAGTATGGATGTGCGTACAAGGAATTAAAGAAGTTCTTATACTGGTATTACATGGGTTACGCATGATTGGACTCAGCCACCCGATTCATTCGGCACTGGGTGGGGGTAAAAGAAAGACCTTGAGGCACTCGTCCTCAAGGTCAAAGAGTATGGTTAAGTTACATTAAACATTTTCTTGTCTACGGACTTAAGATGATTAAAATACCCATCTTCATAAAGTTGAGATATGATTTTCAACACATTATCTTTTGTTACTTCTGTGACCAATACTAAGTTGGGTTCAGCAGAATAATATCCGTATTCTTCAACTTCACTTTCAAAATCCTGTTTTAATCGTACAATATCATACACTCTCAAGTTGAAGTAATCCTCTTGAATCTTAACAAAAACATCATTGCGATAGCCTTTATTTATTGCTTCATATTCGGCTAATTCCGTATCATCAGTAAATATAACTGTAAAATTACTCACGTCCTACCTCCTATTTAACTGGTGAAACAGTAATTTGATTTAATAACTTTTGGAACTGGTCTAAAGGCATATCGTATGCAGGAACAATTTCAAAATGCTCAGCCCTGCCACCCCTTTGAATTATCTTTAATCCATCGGGAAGTGAATCAATTCGATACGCCCCACCAAATTTAGAGACTGTATCGGGATTAACATCTAACGAAACACCGTGAGTTGTTTTTACCATTCCAGTCTTAGGGTCAATCTTGATTTCATTAGACTTTACTGTAAAGCTATTGCCACCACGATAAACATTTACATCAGCACCGTTATAGTTTACCTTACAATTCGTATTATGAACCCAAATTCCAAGGTCACTAACGAAGTAAGTATGGAACTCATCGACCGTCATGTTGTAAACTGTGACGTGCTTATGTTCCAGTTCGATACTGTCAATCTTGAGTGTATTCCCATCGCTCTGAACTAGCAAGTCACCGACTTTGAGGTCTTTAACAAACGTCCATCCTTTGTCTTTTACATAGAATGGATGGTTGAAGGTGGATTCTATCGTCTGACCGCCAACATGGATGCTGTAAATCTCATCCGTATCATGGTTAAACGTATCCGTAACCTCTTTATAAGCTACCTCGCCAGTCTCTTCATCCTTAGAGAGAACCCTATCTCCGACCTCAATGTATTCAATATTCTTCTCCCCTTCGTTAGTTAAAACCTTGACCTTAGTTAACTAAAGAACGGCAACCGCTACCGCCCTCCGATTAGCTCGCCGTCCGCTCAGGAAGCGGAGCCAGCCGATACTCTGTCTTGTTCTTCAACATGCCGTAGATGATGTTCACAAGCTTTCGCATGATACATATAACGACCTGTTTCTTCTTTTTCCCTTCACTCAGCCGCTTCTCGTAGTAGGCTCTGAACAACGGATTGAGCGGCTTCTCGGACGTTCGGGCAAGATGCACCTGTCTGACCGCTAGTCCCCATAGTATTTTGTTCAGTACGCGATTGCCCTGCCGCTGATTGCGATCTTTACCCCGTCCGGCACTGCTCATCTGACTTGGCGTCAATCCAGCATACTTCGCCAACTTGTCAGCATGGCCGAACCTCGCAATATCGCCAATCTCGGCAACAATCGCGGAAGCGGTCACGCTATCAATACCTGGCATGGAATTGAGCGTACAGCCCAGTTGCTCCATCAGTTCGCGAATTTGAGCGTCTACGTCGCTCATTTCTCGTTGAACATCCTCGATTTGATTGACGTGGCTCTTGATCAGAAAATCGCGATACTCCTGATGCTTGCGCTTGGTATCCCCGTCCGATTGAACGCTCTCAAGAATCATCATCGCCTTTCTCGTCGAGCAGACGTTCCGGCTAGCCTTTCGTAGAAACTCAGCCAATTCATCTAACGTTAATCCATCTAGCAAGTGTGGTGAGGGATACTGTTTCCAAAATGCTAACGCGGTTTGCCCGTCTACCGCTACGAAAAACTTGCCATAGCTCGGATAGCTGTAGCTCAATTGCGTGTGAAGCTGATTTTTGAGTGCAACACGTGTATCCCTCAAGTTGTACCGTCGCATGACTAGTTGTTTCAGTATCCAGTAGGCATCCTGCGGCGCGGAGGTCGGCAATTTGTCGAGTTCGTCGAGCAACAGCTTGGCGATATTCTCCGCATCCCAGCTATCGTGCTTCTCCGTCATCGCGTAGCTTTTACGCTTCCAATTCGATAAAGCCGCATTGACTTCCTTCACCGTAAAACCGTTCTCTACGAGATAGGCAGCGAGCGCTCGCCCGTAGCCGCCTACATCTTCCAAACCAAACACAACCGTTTGACCTTCGCCGACATGGCAGACGACTTGCTCCACCATCGCAGGAAAAGCGGCGGGCTTGTTCTCGAATGGAATGACCGCAAGCTTCTCGTTCCAGCAGTTGATGACAACCGCCATATGCGTTCGTTTATGTAAATCGACACCGACATAAATGAATGGAGTGCTACGATAAAAATGCAGTCGAAAAACACCCTCGTATGAAATAAAATGAAAGCAAACGAGGGGACGGGAGACAATGAAACGGTACGACAAAGCATTCAAAGAAGAAGCGTACGATTAAGCGATGAGATTGGACTGCAAAAAGCTGCCGAGCAGTTAGGCGTAGCTTACTACACCCTACAAGGATGGAGAAAGCAACGAACCCTGCATGGCGATGGTGCGCATATCGGGAGCGGACGGGCTTATGCATCCGCCGATAAGACGGCGCGGGAAATCGAACTGGAAAGAGAAATAGGCGAGCTGCGTCGCGCGAATGATATTCTCAAGGACGCACTCGGTTTTTTCGCAAAAGACCGGAAGCGGTAAAGGCATGCCGGCTCTATGCCTACATCCGTGAACGACGGGATCGATGGACCGTCAAGGAGATGTGCGAAGCACTTGCGGTCAGCGAGTCGGGCTATTACCGTAGCCTGAGACCTGCACCCATGCAGGAGAGGCAGCAACGGCTTCTGGTCAACATGAAAGCAATCATCAGTGAACATGAGGACAATCGGAATTACGGTGCCCGGCGTATGCTGCTGGCGCTGTCGCAAATAGATATCCACACCAGCTACAGCACCGTCTATCGCCTCATGAAGAAGCACGGGTTGCTGCAGAAAGCGAAGCGTCGTCCAAACGGCATTACCCGCGAGGATGCCGCAGCTCAAAAGAGTGAGAACCTGATCCACAGAGACTTCAGTGCCTCGGCACCGAACCAAAAGTGGCTATCGGATATCACCGAAATCCCTTGTTCAGACGACAAGCTCTATTTGTCCGCGGTACTGGATTGTTTCAACGGAGAGATCGTCGGCCTCGCCATGGACGACAACATGCGTAAGGAGCTCTGTATCCAAGCTTTTGAGAACGCGTGCAAGGCAAGGAATGCGCGCGGCATGATTTATCACAGCGATCGCGGCAGCCAATTCACAAGCCAGGCATTCCGAGCGTGTCTAGCTAAACGCAGTGCCATTCAAAGCATGAGCGGCACAGGGCGCTGTTATGACAACGCAAGAATGGAAAGCTTCTTTGCTACGCTAAAGAAAGAGAAGCTGTACAAAATCAAAACTGAACACTACCCGATGGCGCATATCAAATCGATCATCTTCAGATACATCATGGTCTACTACAACAGGCGGCGGATCTACACCACGAATCCAGGGGGCTGGCCCCCAGCTATTTATCGCGAAAGAATGCTGTCTCAAGCCGCGTAGTAACGGGATTTCTGCATGAGTGTGTTTTCAAACTGCACTTTTCTTGACAACTCCAGAACCGTTCTTTCCTATGCTTCACCTGGTTTCCTCCTCGTCTTATCGGGCTTATAGAAAAAGAATGCCAGCATCGTCTGTTTAGCATTCATCCGTCATACGACGCATGTGCATTGAAGGGTAAGCCTATCCATTCATTCTCTGTAAGCCCGACAAGGCTTGTTAGGTTACTTGCTCTATCTCCGTCACTCACTGTCGCCGCCACACAGAATCGCTTCGTGTAGCCCAACAGCCTTCACACTCCCATAAACACCATGCCCTCATAAAGCTCTTTCCGATCAAGGATTCTCTTTATCTGCACCTTCGTGAACCGCTTGCCTTGTTGAGTTGTATAGCCTTCGGCGTTCAGCCATCGTGCCGTCTCTGCCAGCGTTATGCTTGGATTACGATTTCGTATTTCAAATAGCCGTTTCACAGCAGACGCTTGAAGCGCGTTTACTTCGATCACCTTCCGTCCCTTCTTCGCCGTATAGCCGAATGCGGCGCGTCCACCAGCATAGCCGCCTTGCTGGGCTTTCTTCATCCTTCCACGCCCCAGCTTCAAGGCGAGCTCTAGCCGCTGATACTGGTCGAGCAGTTCCATGAGTCCGTTAATCAGGAAATCGCTCGGGTCTTTCCGGTGGATGCTGTACGACGGTTGCTCGATGCTCTTGATGTCCACGCCGTAGCGCTTCAACTCGCGATGAACGAGCACTTTCACGATGTCACTACGCCACAAGCGATTCGTATTCAGCACGAGCACATAGCTTACACCGCCATCCGTGAGCACTTCGAGCATATCGCGGAAGCCTTCCCGTTCGACTTCGAGCGCTTCTTCGTCCACCTCCGCGCCGCTGATTCCAGCGTCTTCATAGACGTGAACGAGATTCCATCCCTGCTCCTTGCAGTACGCTTCAATCTCATCCCGCTGGTAAGCGAGACTATAGCCTTCCTTCGCTTGCCCTTGTGTCGAAACGCGAATATAACCAATTACGTTCAAGTTTTCCTCACCCCATCGCAACGTAAATTAAAATTACCGTAACGGAGCCTCATCTTTATACTCCTAATAACTGGTAATTACTGCTCTGCGGCAAGCATATTACGCGCAGATGGGGGAGTTCAAGCATCGAATTTAAGATTGTGCGATTTAAAGCTTAAAGTCATCAGCACATTTAAACAGTAATTCCACAGCGGTTTCAGGGCTTATCGAACAACTTTAATGCTTTACTATATTAAAGTGCTTCTTGCTTCGTTAGCCAGTATGTCCCGAGCTGGATAGTCCCTAAGAACTCTGTCTCGAAGCTATAGGAATCCATTAGCTTCGGGACGTAGCCATTCGCTTTCAAGCGTTCCATCAGCTCGTCGAAGTCACCTTTAATCGTCGGTGGCACGATGAGGTTCTTGCTTTGCAGGAACAGCCGTTTCCCATACGATCTTTCGTCCTCTTTAAAGTTCCGTAGATTCTTTAACAGGTCTTGCTTCAAGCGATTTCGACGTTCCTCCATCGGCAGGCAATAAATCCGCCTCAGATCGACGCTTCCATGCCCCCAGATGGCGCTAAACGTCCCATCCGCCAACTCCGCTCTCGGAATCGTCGGGAGATCAGCGAGCAGGTGATAGTGAAGCGTTCCGCGCTGCTGAAAGGAACGGACGGCGAGATACTTAAAATCATCGTACCGCTCGCGCATCCGCTTCACCCAGTTCTCAAAGTCTCTGGCCGATTCATCCAACGATACGTCTTCCTTCTCGTAGGTCAGAGTAAGGAACTTATGGCCTTCGCTGAAGTTCCGATCCATAAGATGACAGAAGCGTTCACGCTCAGATAGCGTCAGTCGTCCCGGCTTCGGCGTTCGGTCTGGACGTTTTCCGGCACGTTCTTCCTTATTCGACGGCTCCAGAATCGCCGTATGAATTAGCTTCTCTAGCTTCGACAACGACGGGTCTTCCATGATTTCCGCTATCTCCGCGCTCCGTTCTACTTTCGATCTCCGTGGATTCTTCCCTCCCTCGTAGATCGTCCGTCCGTAGCGCTTCGTACGAAGACAATTACCGATCTTCACCATCTGACAGTTATAGCTGTTCATTGACTCACCCACTTATCTGCTTTCCACGAAAACAAAACACTCGTTCGAATATTCCGTTTTCAAAAGTCGGCCAGTCCATGTCCCATAGGGTGTTATATCCTTCTGATCTTGCCAATCTCGCAATGGCAATCGTCGTCTTCGGTCGTAGGAGTATCTCGACATCTTTCGAAGTCAAGGTGATATACAGCAGCGCTCCGCCCATTGTCTTCTCCATATCAGCAATCACCCAGCCGTCGTTTTCGTTACTCGAATTGTAGTCCAACATTCTTCTTCCACCTTTCTTGTTCAGATACGATAAATGAACCAGACAGTGTTAAGTCCACTCCACGTTGTGCTCATGGAGAACAAACTTTTTCCTTCGGTCAACGTAGGATAGGCATGAGCAGCTCCAAACATAGAGAAAACCCCATCAGCGACTTCAGGGCGATCAACGTCCATTCAGTCACCAGCGGGGTTATCGTAAGCATACAGTCATCGCGGCTCCAAAACGAAACGCGTGATGTATGGAAATCGTATCATTATTCGGATTATACGACACATATCGTATCATCCAAGTCTGGGAAACCCGGTAGCATCCAGCGCATCTCCAAGCTCAACCGGCAGAATCGGGAAACCGGGACAACGACGCTTCCAATAAATCAGGCAGTACGCAAAGAACCCCCTTCAGCGACATTTCGACGCGTAGCGTCCTCCAGTCGCCATCGGGGGCAGGTGAGAGCTATTCAATTCCAGAGAACAGCGAATCTCCAGCGCATTCCCATTCATCCAGCTACCTCGATACCATCTCGTAAGACTTCAAAGGACGAGCGAAGCGAAGTCCTCTCCGAGCGATAGCGAGGAGTAGAGCACATCAAGTTCCTTGAAGCTTCCATACGCGAAGCGGCTCAGGCTTAATTGGGCAGACCTTCCCCACGGATATTCAGGCGGCTTCACGTTCTTCCTCGTTCCGCTTAACCATTCTTCGCTTCGCTCGAAAGACTCCGCTTCGCTTCGTCCGCCTTCTTACCTTCGGTCTTCGGGAAGAGCAGGATGTTCAGGTGTAGAATCATGTTCTACTTCTGAATATCGCCACCGCTTTTATACGTCGTATACCACAACTCCCTACAGTCTCTTCTCGCTTGGAGAAGACCAGATTTCCCATAGCAGCACAGCCGACTCCTGTATTCTCCACATCGGAGCACATGGCACGTTCTCCATAGAATCAGCCCATAGCGTAGCCGATCGGCGGTATATTCATTCGCTACTCGGTATAGATATACCACAATATTATAAAAGCTTATCGTAGTAACGAATCCGATAGGAAAGTTCTATCGGGAATTTTCAGCACCTCGTTACTTCTCATTCCCGTCGCTCCCGGTATCATTCCCCGGTCTAACCCACGTCCCATTCTCTAGCAACGAGCGGAGCACATCCGTCTCCGATCTTCCAGCAGGATCATACACCACAGGCTTCCGCTCGCGATTTTCCAAGCGGATAAGCTTCCGACTTAACGCTACCTTTAAGGATTCTCCCACGCTCGTTCCTCCGCCCTTGGTTACAGGTTCCAGCAATCGCCCTCTCGTCCATTTTACCGCCATACCCAAATAAAGACTCAAGAAGCCGTCGAGCAGCCCAGCTTGCACGGTTTCTGGTCGTCATATGTCCAATTCACATCCTCAGGCTTCGTTCATTCGCTAACGATTAGAAAATAGGCTCGTTTCGCTCATAGTACAACTTCCTTCTAGCCAGCTCGTTCTGCCCAAAGGTCATAACGCCGTCCATCCGAACGCGAGTCAAGTAACCCTCTCGCCCAGCCAGACGGTCAATCTCCGCAAGGACATTGGGATCAACGAGGTCGGACGGGTCATCGGCGGCTACCGTTAGTTCCAAGCAAGCTTGTGATTCCAGTACGTGCCATTGTGGATCAGGAGGGATAGGAGGACCCTTCAGCTCGGAGAGCAGTTCAGTTAACACCTTCCGAATCGAATTCTCCAGATTCGCGTCGCCGCTTCCGCGATCTCGGTTAATCAGATCAACTACGTAGCTGCTTGCATTCGGAAGTCCGTCCAGAAAAGTCTTAATACCAGCTGGTACACTTATTGATTTGTTTGCCATTAGACATCCCCTCGTTTCAGTAGAAGTCAATTCCCTTCGAATAAGTGCTTCTTAGTTTTGAATGATTCACCACGCCCAAGCACGACGAGATATACGGACGACTGGCATCATATGAGTTCAGATTCCGAGAGAAGTCGCTATGAATTATTAAATAAAGCGGGTTACGACATGGCCGCCCGATTCATTCGGCACTGGGTGGGGATAAAAGGAAGACCTTGAGGATTACTGCCCTCAAGGTCAAGACAAAAAATCAATTAAATATATGTTTTACAAAATCATCGTACCAATGCATATTGGTATTGTATTTATTGCGGTTGTATTCACACATCTTTTCAAACTCTGTGAAACAGTTTACCCAACTAGGATATAGCCGTTTAAAGTGGTTAATAAATTCATTAGTACCACCTAGCACAGCATGCCCCTCATTAGAAATGAGCATCCCCCACTTTCCATTCTTCGAGAATAACGCATTATCTAGGACAATTGTTAAATCTCGATATTCATCGATAGTGATCGGAAAATCACAAATCCAATGGGCAGGATGATACATTTCATTGTTATTCGGAAGAACAAATGGGTCTGGTTCTGCCTCAACCTCAGAAATATAAAAGCCTGATTCTCCTATTGCTTTAATTGATTCGATTAATGCTATAAACTGTTGTTCATCTAAATATGTCCCATCGGTTGGATAGATCAGTAGTCTGCTAGTAACATCGTGCTGAAACATTTGACCAAAGGGCTGGTTACTTTTGAATGTTTCACCAAAATGACTTCTGATGATTTCCATTTCCCCATAACTTAGAGGTTTCGTAAGCATATTTCATTCCTCTCAATCAGTAAACTTAATTTTTCTGACACCATTAATTCCATTAATATTAATTGTGGGTTCTTGATTACCATATGTCGATTCAGATCGATAAGTAAACGTAACACCATTCGAGTCTTTGCCAACGAATACTCCAGGCTTGACTTCATTGATTGTTGACTTATCTACCTGTGCATTAAAGAAATCCCAAGCGTCATTTGCATTCCCTTTAATTTGTTTAATATCCTTTTGGTCAGCTTGTGCTAACTTCTTTAATTCATCCGCACTCATCTTACTCCAACATGGATTTGTATTATGCACCCAAATCCCAAGGTCACTGACAAAGTACGTATGGAACTCATCTACCGTCATGTTGTAAACAGTAACGAGCTTGTGCAACAGTTCGATGTTCTCTATCTTGAGTGTATTCCCATCACTCTGAACAAGCAAGTCCCCGACTTTGAGGTCTTTAACGAACGTCCACCCTTTATCCTTCACATAGAACGGATGATTAAAGGTCGATTCAATCGTCTGACCGCCCACATGAATCTTGTAAATCTCATCCGTCTCATGGTTGAACGTAGCCGTAACTTCTTTGTAAGTTACCTCGCCAGTCGTTTCATCCTTAGAAAGAACCCTATCTCCGACTTGAATGTCTTCAATATTCTTCTCCCCTTCGTTAGTTAGAACTTTGATTCAGGGAATAAAGAAGGTGGCAACTGTTTCAGTTACCACCATTGTATCATTAGCTTGCCGCCCGTTCAGGTAAAGCGTCAAGTCGGTATTCGGTTTTGTTCTTCAACATGCTATATAGAATGGTGACAAGCCTTCTCATAATGCAGATGATTGCCTGTTTCTTCTTTTTACCTTCGCACAATCGTTTCTCGTAATAATCACGGAATATTGGATTGAGCGGCTTACTGGAAGTTCTTGCGGTATGCACTTGTCTCACGGCTAGCCCCCATAAAATCTTGTTTAAGGCTCGGTTGCCTTGCCGTTGGTTGCGGTCTTTACCCCTGCCGCCGCTACTCATTTGGCTTGGTGTAAGCCCTGCATACTTAGCTAGCTTGTCAGCACTCGTAAAACGGCTTATGTCTCCGATTTCAGCCATGATAGCCGAAGCGGTAACGTCATCAATGCCAGTGAACGTATTCAACTTAAAGCCTAGCTTCTGCATGATGTGACGGATGTTGTCCTCCACATCGTTCATCTCACGTTGAACGTCACGAATTTGGTTTACATGGCTTCGTACAAGGAAATCCCGATACTCCTGCCCGTTCCGCTTCGTATTCCCGTCAGCTTGAACAGACTCAAGGATTAGAGTAGCTTTCTTAGTGGAACACACATTACGGCTGTTTTTCCGTAAGAACTCTGCCAATACTTCGACTGTCACGCCCTCCAACAGATATGGTGAAGGGTACTCATGCCACACGGCTAATGCCGTTTGTCCATCCACTTCACAGAAGAACTTGCTGTAGCTTGGATAGTTGTAGCTTAATTGCGTGTGAAGCTGATTCTTGAGCATGACAAGCGTATCTCGTAAGCTGTAACGCCGCATGACTAGCTGTTTTAGAATCCAGTAATCATCCTGTGGGTGGGCGTTTGGCAACCTGTCCAGTTCATCGAGTAACAGCTTGGCGATGTTCTCCGCATCCCAACTGTCATGCTTCTCCGTCATGGCATAGCTTTTACGCTTCCAGTTCGATAAAGCGGCATTGACCTCTTTGACAAGGAAATGATTCTCGACTAGATAAACGGCTAACGACCTCCCGTAGCCGCCCACATCCTCAAGCCCGAATACAACCGTCATGCCTTCTTGAACATGCTTCTTGACCTTATTGACCACCGCAGGGAAAGCCGATGGTTTGTTCTCGAACTCAATGACCTCTAACCTCTCATTCCAACAGTTGATGACAACTGCGGTATGCGTCCGCTTATGTAAATCAACGCCAACATAGATAAACTGCTCTTTACGATGTCTCATTTTGAGTATCCCCCTTGGCCTTTATAGCGTTTAGGGAAAAAGAATAGCCGCATCGTCTGTTTAGTATTCACCCGAAGGCGTACATTGAAGGGTAAGCGTGTCTATTCTTCCTCTATAAACGCTATAAAATGGCTTGATGTAGTCCTGTTGCTGTAATGCCACCATACTGATACTGACCTTCGTAGAACTCCCTGCGGTCAAGTACCCGTTTGACTTGTACTTTGGTGAACTGCTTGCCTTGCTGTGTCGTATAGCCTTCTTTATTCAGTTGAAATGCAATCTCGGATAACGTCCAATTCGGGTTCTGTTCCCGTATGTCAAAGAGCCGTTTGACTGCTTGGGCTTGCCTATCATTCACTTCTATTGCCTTGTGTCCTTTACGGGCTTTGTAACCAAATGCCGCCCGACCTCCTGCATAACCGCCCTGTTGGGCTTTCTTATTGCGTCCTCTGCCTAGCTTGAGGGCGATTTCTAGCCTTTGATACTGGTCTAGTAGTTCCATGAGACCGTTGATAAGGAAATCGCTTGGGTCTTTCTTGTGGATGGAATAAGTCGGCTGCTCAATGCTTTTCACATCCACGCCGTACTTCTTGAACTCCCGATGAACCAATACCTTCACGATGTCAGACCGCCATAAACGGCTTGTATTGAGGACTACAACAGCGTTATAGGTTCGGGTGGCTAGGGCTGACAACATGCTCTGAAAGCCGATTCTGTCCACTTCAAGAGCATCCTCATCCACCTTTGCCCCACTGATACCTTCATCCGTAAAGATGTCCTGCAAGTTCCATCCTTGTTCCTGACAATAGGAGCGGATTTCATCCTGTTGGTAAGCTAAACTGTAACCGTCTTTGGCTTGTCCGCTTGTTGAAACTCGAACGTATCCGATGACATTCATGCCTTATATCCCCCTCCGTTACGATAATCGAGATTATCGTAACGCTTAACCGAATCAATAATTTCATTATATACCGCTTAACCGAAACACACAATGACTTTCCACATGTGCGGTGATATAATTGCATCATTAATTCAGTACGGTTAAGCGTTACTCGTTAGGAGGATAAGCATGGCAATTCGAGTAAAGTTGCGCCAGTTGTTAGAGCAGAAAGGAATATCTCAACGGGAACTGGCACGATTAACAGGATTACGAGCTAGCACAATCAACCATCTGTGTTCTGACAATGTTGACAGGGTCTACTTAGAGACATTGGAACTCGTCTGTAAGACCCTGAACGTCAGGATTGAAGAACTAATAGAGATTGATTGAGTTGTCATACCGCTCACAGCGGCAACAGCGGAATATCTATCTATTCATGTAAAGAGAAGTGAAGTCCGCCCTCTTTACCCTCCAAGAATCAAGAATCTCCCTGAAAATGCAGACCGCCCACGGCGTGTCTGCTGTTTCTTATTCAAATGATTTTTCTCTTGATTCTTGTTTATTGAGTATTGTTAATGATTCTTATTAGTGAGACTGCCAGTCTGTTTACGACAGACTTTGTGTCCTCATTGCAGACAATCCGTCCACGATAACCGACAATCTGTCAAAAACGAAGACAACTTGTCTACCACGGCTGTTTTGTATCCTTCAACAGACTCGTTGACGGTTATCAGGACACAAAGTCGGTTGAAATAACAGACAGTCCATTATTGCACGTTCACATCGGACGGAAATCGCTTTGCTAATTCCAATCTCAAGAACTGGGCATAGCTGTCCAGTATCTCTTTCTCAGCAAACTTGTCCGTTGGGAAGCGGAACTCATGTAGCTTTTGCAATCGGGCGGTAAACGCCTTGAACTCGTCACGTTTTACAATCCCTCGCACCCATAGCGTCAACTCTCGTTCATTGACTTGCTTCCGCACACTGCCGATAAACTCATGCGTTTTCTCGCTCATCAGCAAATACGGGTGGTAGTGTAGATAGTTTGGCAGATAATACGTGTTGTTCTTTCGGTCTTGACTGACTAGAATCATCTTCTTGTCTTCTAGTTCCTTGATATGCCGCTCTATCGACTTGGAACTACATCCGACATCACGTGCAATCATTTCAATGGTAGGGTAGCACAACGTCTTATCGCTCATATAAGCGATTAAATCCATCAGAATCAGCTTCTCAAAGGCACTCAAGCCAATGCAACGTAGAATCTTTACTGGTGCTTTGATGTAACCGTTGTGATGGGATGTGAACTGATTCGCTCGACTTACTTCATCCATGTACGTATTGGCAGCTTGATTGTTCTTTTTCAACCATAGGTCTTTCACTTTCGTTGTCCTCCTCTTGAGTGTTCCGCCCTGCGGCGGCTATGATGTGAGGAAGGCGGCTAACCTTTACGTTGCCTTACCTCTTTATGTCAACTGCTCGTCAGCAGAGTTCTTTTATCCCCCTCTGTCAAAATAGTTGTCGTTATTCGCAGTAACAATCGCTGTATAGGTCAGTTCAGTTGCGGACAACATCAAAATCCTTCAAGATTGCAGCCCCTACTAAGAATTGTCGTGCTATCCATCTGAAAAGGTGCGTCTTCTTACCTTCTCACCCTTTCTATCGTGACAGGGTATTCTACAGTTGCGATGGATTTTGGAAAAACCGCAGATAACGAAGCTAATAAAAAACAGGTCAATCATGGTGGTATCTGACCATAATTGACCTGAATCGTGTAACTGCATTGCTTTATTTAGGTATACTTTCTCAAGCATGGATGTGCGTACAAGGAATTAAAGAAGTTCTTATACTGGTATTACATGGGTTACCATGATTGGACTCAGCCGCCCGATTCATTCGGCACTGGGTGGGGGTAAAAGAAAGACCTTGAGGATTTGTAGCCCCCAAGGTCAATGAGAATTTAACCTGAATGTATTTCGAAACAAAAATACCCAAATGCCACATCAACATCAGTTAAACCTATTGTATGTTTACAATAGTCCAACAACTTTGGAAGTAATCCATCCAAATATCCTAAATACTCTTCAAGTCTCTTTTTGAAAGCCTCTTTATCATCATATTTACACAACGGGAACAGAAGGTGTACTTTCTCTATTTCTTCATCGTTCATAGCATTATACTCTTTACCAATACAGGCACTAAAATGATTAGTTAATTCTGTTTCGTTATATTGTTCTCTGCACTCCATGTAAAACATATAGTCATCAAACTCAACTTGTTGGTCTAACTTCGAGTTCACATAAAATGGAGTAATTTTTATATAGTCAGAAGTTAATTCTGACTTAATAATCTCCTGAACCAATCTTTGTAACTCTGATAGCGTTGGATAGTGCTTGTACTTCCCACCGCAATATGAAGTGTAATCAACAATAATGTTATTTACAAAATTGTCTCCCATGTATCTCCTTCTCCTCTACTTTGTTAAGTCCATTTTCCAGTCGGCTTTATTCAAGTCGGCTACCTGTATTACTTTTCCCGTTCCGTTATCTACTGCTACATAATGAACATCATCAACGTAATAAAGCGTGACAGAGTTCCCAGTATATTTGTTAGTTGTTGTACCAGTCTTCACAGGGTTCTGTATTGCGTTAGCGATTGAATCGTTAGTCCATCCTCGCTCAGACACTTGATTTTTGTACTGAGGCTTGCTAAATTTATCGCTGAATTCAACATTGCATTTTCCAGTATTATGCACCCAAATCCCAAGGTCACTAACAAAATACGTATGGAACTCATCTACCGTCATGTTGTAAACCGTGACATGCTTGTGCAACAGTTCAATACTGTCTATCTTTAGAGTATTCCCATCACTCTGTACAAGCAAGTCTCCAACCTTGAGGTCTTTAACGAATATCCATCCTTTATCCTTCACGTAGAATGGATGGTTGAAGGTTGATTCAATCATCTGACCGCCCACATGAATCTTGTAAATCTCATCCGTTTCGTGGTTGAACGTAGCTGTAACCTCTTTATACGCTACCTCACCAGTTTCTTCATCCTTAGAGAGAACCTTATCTCCGACTTGAATGTCTTCGATATTCTTCTCCCCTTCGTCTGTCATCACTTTAGTACCGGCGACGAAACAGTTGCAGTCAGCCACGCTGGTTCTTTGTCTAATTTCTCTGCCTCTCACTTCAATTGGAGAAGATTTAGTGACAATGATGTTTGATATCCCCAGTGCCAACAACGCTTTTGCAGCCATCATCGGATCGTGTTCATACGCATAGTAGGCGTTGGCTTCACTCACTGACATACCGGCAACGAAGTTCGTCTTATACGCTAACTCTATAAAGTCTGCTGCTCTTCCGTTAGCCAAGATATCTTTATTGACCGCTTTTAATTCACTCACAGATATTTCTCCATACCCGCCCGGCTCAGCCGCATGTAGTATCATCGTATCCATGATAAAAATAGCTTCCGCCATCGAATAGGTTTTTTTCTTCGTTAAATCGGTTGATGTCAGAATGACATCCTTAACAAAATTTAGTTCATTTGCAGATAGATTATATTTGAAATCATTGCTATTCGAAACGGATGCAGATGCAGCAGCAACCGCTCCATTCACAACCGTCGCTGTGGAACTCGTGCTAATATTCGTTCTTCCAATTGTCGTCACAACTGTAGTTTGTGTCACTGTAATGCTGGGGCTCGACATTACCACATTATTTGTGGCTTTGGACGGAGTCGCTGTAATGCCTACACTATTAATTAACGTAGTCCATTGTGTTGACGTCATTCCGGACGTACCTTTAGGCCCCGCTGCCTGCGCTGCTGCAGCTGATAATACAGCCGAAATCGAACCGCTTTGAAAGTTCAACGGCGAAACCACAGCCTGTTTTGACGCGGGATCTTTTCTAATAGCTTCCGCCTGTTGAGAAATGGCAGCTTTCTCTTGTGGCGTAGTGGCTGCATAGTATTGATTCGTCAGCGCAATAATTTGCGCTTGGGCAACACTGTTATATTCTTTGTCGGAAGCAACGTAGTGTCCCGTTGGGTCCCAATACATGATCGGTTCATTGTGTACATAGGAGTATAAGTTGAGACTCAGCGGATCATCCGCCTGTCCCCTATAGCTATCCTCCGTCAGGAACCGCGCCAGCTTCGGATCGTAGTAACGAGCGTTCAAATAATATAGCTTGCTTTCTTCATCATACTGATATCCCGCATAGCGGATCGGATTCTTCACTGTTCCGGCTTGATTCGTAATGTTTCCGTATGCATCGTACACGTAAGAGGAAGCAACTACACCTGTTGGCGTCAGCAATGCCGTCACATCTGCATGGCCGTTGTACAAGTAGAAGTAGGTTTCCGCCCCCATCGTACGCGAGATGAGATTGAGTCCATACAAGTGACGTGCCGTTTGCTTGTTCTTGCCGTCCGTCTCCAGCACCACTTTGTCGTACTCGTACAAGTAGTTCGTCGTAATGCCCTCGCTTGTCGTTTTCTTCACGCGCAGGCCATCGCCGTTGTACTGGTACGTTGCACCGCTGTTCCCTGTAGCGACTTTCATCAGTTGGTTAAAGCCGTCATACTCGTACACTGCTACGCCTTCCAGCACATCCGAAATGCGCGGGTTCGGGTTCGTCTGGCCGTAAATAAACAGTCCAAACGTTGGCGTCGGCAAGTTGCTCGGGTCTACCTTCTTACGTACTTCTGTGGACTTGTTGATCAAGTTCCCGTTGTTGTCGTACGCGTAGTTCACTTGCTGGGTTTCCCCGATAGACTTGACCTCAATGGTGTTCAGCAGACGGTTTTGCTCATTATACGTGTAAGCGATCATCGACACGCTACCGTTTGTCGTTGTCTTCTCATTCCAGCGATTGCCTGCGGGGTCAAACGTATACTCTGTTTTCTTCCCGCTTGGTTCTTGAACCATTTGCAGCCGGTTCAGTGCATCGTACGTATAGTCGGTTTTGCCTTTCACGACGCCGTTTACGGTTTCGTTTTTCCACTTCTGATTATCCGCATTGTCATAATCGTACGTGTACACATCAAGCAGAGTCGTGCCTTGGTAGTTCTCGAGCTTCGTCAGCTTGTTGTTTTTGTTGTACGTGTACTGCTCTTTCGCTCCGCTCGCATAAGTGACTTGCTGCTGTGTTCCGTCTACGTAATACGTATAAGAAGCTTGTAGCGCTGTGCCATCTCTTACTTCCACAAGCCGGTTCGTTTTGTCGTACAATTTTGTCGTGACGTTGTTCTTTGGATCGGTCGTCACTTCCGCAACAAAACCTGCCGTCAGTCCCGCGGTTTGATCCAGTTGGAACGTCGTTGTGCCTAGGCCGAGGGTTGATTTCGTCGTTACACGATTCAACTCATCGTACGTACGCGTCGTTAGACCTGATGGATCCTTCATGCTGAGTTGGTTACCGTTGTTATCGTACGTATAGAAAATGGCGTTGTCCTTCAGCACCAACCCACTGCCGTCAACCGACTTCGAAATGAGGCGGTTATGCGCATCGTAGAGGAACGTTGTCGTGTTGCCGTTGCGGTCGACTTGGGTTTTGAGTTGTCCGCTTGCCGTATACGCATAGCTTTCTACTTTCGATGAATCGTACTGGTAGTTGCCTGGTTTACCTGTACGTCCGCCATGATCGATTCGGCGCAATAACAAGTTCGCGGTGTTGTACTCGAATGACGTGACAAAACCTCTGCCGTCTTTTTGCGTCAGCTTGTTGCCGTTTAGGTCATACGTATACGACGTGACTTCACCAAGTGCGTTCGTAACGGAGGTGAGTTGCCCGCGTTCGTCATAGGCATAACGCGTTGTATTGCCTTGTCCATCCGTTTGGCTGGCTTGCAAGCCCGTATTCGTATACGTCTGGGCAGTCGCATGGCCTTCCGGATCGATTTGGCTCACTAGCCGGTTGTTGTGGTCAAATGTAAACGTCGTTACGCGGTTGAGTGCATCGTAAGATGCAACTTGCGCATCGTTGGCGTTGTAGACCGCTTTTAAGATGACTACACCCGCTGCATCCGTCGTTGCCACCAGACGATTCCGCTCATCGTACGTATACGTTGTGCGGTTACCGAGCCAGTTTTCTTCCCACAGCTTGTTACCATTTTTGTCGTAGCCGGTTTTCGTCGATTGCGAAGATGTGGTGCCGGACACATTCGTCACTTTCACTTTCGACTCGACGGCTCTACCCAGAGCGTCGTATACATATTCGGTGACATTGCCGTTGCCATCCGTCACAAAGCGTGCATGACCGTTCTTATCGTACGTCGTCGAAGTGGTAATCGCCTGTGAACCGTCTTTTTGCTGGTTCGTTTGGCTCAGCGTTTTCCCTTGCGGGTCATAGGTGTATAGCGTTACCATGCCTTCAACGTCTTCGGCTTTGAGGAGGCGACCCATGAGGTCGTACTGGTTCGTCACACTGTACGCCGGCATCGACGCATCGCCGGGCTCTTCGCTGCGTGCCACTTGAGAGAAGGCGTTGTAGGTAACCTTCGTCGTGTTGCCGTTTCCGTCGGTTTCGCTCATGGCGCGGCCGGCTAAGTCATAGGTCGTAGTCTTGAGCACTTTCTCCGGCGCATTCAAAGAAACGCGCACGGTCTGTGCCGTTACGTTACCCGCATCGTCATATCGTGTACCATTCACGTTTCCGTTGGCATTCATCACGCCAATCGCGCGGCCCGCTCCGTCATAGAGCGTTTTCGTTGTAAATTTAAGTCCGCGTTCTTTGGATACCGCATCTCTTACCGTTATAGGCAAGTTTGCCGCATTGTATGTCATTTCAGTGCTGTAACCCGACTGAATGCGTGCCGAGATGCTTGCACCTGTGCCTGCAGCATACCCTTCGCCGTCCAGTTCTTTGATGATATTGCCGTTCTCGTCGTACGCGTACGCTTTCGTGACGCGCTCCGTTGGCGTATCGATCCAGGCAAACGTGGTTGGGTTCAGCTTTTTGTCCGTAAAGAACGTCTTCACCGCTTGTACGCGGTTCATGCTGTCGTAAATGTATTCTGTACGGCTCACTTCCATGAGCGCTTTGGTAGCGTCATAGCTTTGCGGCGACACTTCAAGCGTTTTGCGGCCTGCACGGTCATAGGCGTAAGCCGTCACACCACCGAGCGCATCCGTTTGAGTCAGCAGTTGACCACGTTTGTCGTAGGTGGAAGTCGTCAAGTTCCCAATCGCATCCGTGCTTGTGAGGACGTTCCCCATGTTGTCATACGTCTGGGACGTTTTTAGCTCCGTCGGCAACCCTTTTTCATCGATGCCCTCGGTGGTCGTTGAAAGTACGCGACCAAGCAGGTCGTACGTCGATTGGCTCACAACGCCGTCCGGACGCACTTCTTTTACGACATTGCCTACCGCGTCGAACGTGTACGACGAGACAAGCACCGTATCGCTGTCGTCGGTGAAGTCATTCCCGGCGAGATCGCCGCTACGCACATGTTTCTTCACTTCAATCGGCTTTGCGTGGTAGTCATAAGTATATTCGGTTGTGATGGCTTCACTGCTTGACGTATACACATCTTCCCGAGTCACACGGCCTAATGCATCGTATTCAAATGTGGTTTTACCGCCTGCGCTCGTTAGTGTCTGCGCAATGAGTCCATTTATCGTATAACTCGTCTGCGTCGTGATCAAGCGATCGACGCTTGGCGTAGCCATGGCGCTTACCGCGTCTTTGCCCAATTGCTCGCCTGTTTTGCGTCCAGTGCGATCGTACGAAATGCCCTTGTACGTAAACTTAGCGCCTTCAAGCGGAGTCCACGTTCCGGTTAGGCGGTTCAGTCCATCGTAACGGTATAACGTCGCGTTTCCACGCGCGTCCTTCGTGGACTTGATGGTGCCGTTTACGTTGTACACAGTCGACGTCGTCGTGCCGTCCGCGCGAAGAATGCTCTCTTCTCTGCCGAGTGCATCGTACGTCCACGTTGTTGTAGATGTATTCGTATCGCTGGCGTAAACGGTTAGTTTCTTTTGGAACCTGCCATCAGCAAGCGCGACGTAAACCGTTGTGTCCAGCGTCGCCGGGATTGCGGCTTCGTCCGTCTTGAACTGCGTTTTCTTCAGGCGATTCATCACGTCGAACTGATAGAGATAGACAGCGCCGTTAGGCTTCGTTTCCGAAGCGACATTGCCGTAGACGTCGTAGGTGAACGCAGTCACATTACCCAGTGCGTCCGTTTTCGACTTGACGAGACCATTCGCCTCGTAAGCGATTCGGGTGCCGACACTCGTTTTCCGATAGACAATGGTCGGTGATGCGTCGTTCAGTCCATCGTCTGCAGCGTTGTACACCAGCGGCGAAACGGTTTGGATAACCCGGCCGTAGTTGTCGTATACGTTTACCGTCGTCTCGCCGCCCTCTTCGACGGTACGGACGAGTCTGCCGTTTTTGTCGTAGTCGTAAGTGGTCACAAATCCAAGCGGTGATGTGTCGCTTGTCTTCCAACCAATGCCGTTATATGTCGACGTCGTTTCATTACCCGCCGGGTCCGTTATGGAAGTCTTGTTGCCGTCGGCGTCATAGCCGTACTGCGTTAGGCCGCCTTCCGGATCGGTTTCAGCTTGCAGCAAGCCTTTGGCTTTGTAGCCAAGTTTCGTAGCATCCGCGTCTGAGACGTATTGGTAGGACGTGATGGCAAACAAATCAGGGTTCGCGGTCTCGCTGTACACGTCCGTGCCATTGGTTGGCTGTACTTTTTTCAGCAGTCTGATTTTGTTCGAGTCGTAGATGTACTCGGTGCGCTTGCCGAGCTCGTCTTTCTCGAGGACGAGGTTATTGTTGCTGTCGTACTCGTACGTGCGGAAGCTGTTGTTGGGATTGATGATCTTCGTGATATTGCCGTTGTTATCGCGTTCATACTGCGTTTTGTTGCCATAGCGGTCCGTGATGCTTTTCTCTTCGCCAAATTTGTTGTAGCTGTTGGCGTCGAGGAAATATTCCGCTAGCGTCACTTTCCCTTCCGGGTCTTGACTTTTGATGACATACCCAGCCGTGTCGTACCACTTGATCGTGGTCAGTCCTGCCACGTCTTTGACGGTTGTTTTACGGTTTGCAGCATCGTAAGTGTAAACGAGCACATTACCCGTCGCATTTGTGGCTGTGGTAACTTTGTGCTGATCTACGCCTGCGGCGTGGTTGTACGTGATGCTCTCCAGCACCGTGCTAGAACCATCCTGTACACTCGTCAAATAGTTCGAGCTGTCGTATCCGTACTTGCTGATCACTTTGCCATTGGGATCGGTAACCGTGCTCAGCCGATTTTGCGCGTCGTAGCCATACGTCACTACGCGGCCAATCGGGTCAGTGACCGTTGTAATGTAACCCGTGGCATTATAACCCATCGTATAGATACGGCCCGCAGTATCTGTGATTTTACGTGTTTTGCCTTGCGCATCTGTTTCAATCGTGAGCCGGTTTCCGTTACGGTCTTGCATCCAGCTTAAGAAGCCAGCGACGTTAAAGCCGTACGTATATTGGTCTTTTGTCGTCAGCACATGCGTATTGTCCGCCAGCTTCACGAGCGTGCTGTGCGAATCGTTAGCGGTATACGTTCCGTTGGCATTTTTCACAAACACTTGTGCGCCGCCGTTTGGCAGCTTCACAACTTTAAGCCCTGATGGGTTGGTCGTGTCGTCCTTAACGTTGCCTTCAAACCCAAACGTCCAGCCGCGCCCCATGGAACTGGTCGCACGGTCGTCTTTGGAATTGTATGTTCGGCTCATGTTGACCATAAAGCCCGGTGCAGAAACACTCAGGTCAGTCACCGTTTTACTATAGTTACCGGTAAACAGGTTCACGCCCTCTTCACCGTAGTGCAATTGTTCTAACAAATTCGCCGAGATGTCCGCCGCAAGCGTTACGACCATTCCGCCGCCCTTGGTGCTCCCTTTGTCCGGTGCAGGTGTTTCTTGCGGATCCGGAGTTGTAACAACGGCTTGTCCGGTCAACGCTGCTGATGCGCTGACGAGACCGCCCGAAGCAACTTTACCTTTAAGGGCTGCTGCAGACGTGACATTACCTTGAATACGGGAGAGAATCTGCGCATTCGTCAGGTCTGGGTATTTGCTTTTGAGCAATGCGGCAATGCCGGTTACAAACGGCGCGGCCATGCTTGTCCCGCTAAGTGCGCCGTAGTTTTCGTTAGGTAACGTGCTCACAATACCAACGCCTGGTGCAGCGACGTCCACCGTGCTGCCATAACCCGCGAAGGACGCCAGTTTGCCTTGGTTGTCGACGGCGGTAACCGAAATTAAGTTAGCAAGCGTGTAGGAAGCCGGATATACCGGCGTTGTGTCGACGCTGCCGCCTTGGTTTCCTGCGGCTGCAACGACGAGCATGCCGCTTTGGCCAAGTGCGTCGCGCAGCGCCGGGTTGTTGTCTGGTCCCCCGAAGCTGACGTTAAGAATCGAGACGCCCATGCTTTGGGCATATTCGATCGCTTCGATCGCATCTGACGTATAGCCACTGCCGCCAGTGATAAATTTGAGCGGCAATAGACTTACGCCTGGCGCCACACCTCTTACGCCGATGTCGTTTGCTTCGGCAGCAATAATACCCGCGACATGCGTCCCATGTTTGTCATCTGTCTCGCTGTCAAAGACGGTGGCATCGCCGCTCGCGAAGTCATAACCGTGTACGTCGTCGATATAGCCGTTGCCATCGTCGTCGATGCCGTTGTCCGGAATTTCGTTTGGATTGGTATAGATATTGTTTGCTAGATCCGGATGCGTGATGTCGATGCCCGTATCCAAGACACCTACGAGCACGGACGGTGAGCCCAGCGTCAGCCCCCATGCCGTGTTCGCATCGATATCGACACCGGCTGTGCCGGCTTGCGAACCTACCGTTTGCCCGACATTCGCTAAGCCCCACTGATCGGCAAAGCGCTCATCTTGCGGCGCTTCGCTGATCGTTAGCTGATAGTTGGGTTGTGCGTACTCCACGTTCGGGTCTTTTTTGAGTTCTGCGATCGTCTGATCCAGGTTGTCTCCGTCACCGACTTGCAGCACTTCGATGCGGTTCTTTTTCGACTTACGCTTGGACTCAAGCTTCCCCAGCTTGAGCTTTGTTTTCACTTTGCTGTTAATCGTCTGGCTTTGCGCGCCGCTCTTGTATTTGACGAGCAGTTCGGTTTTGTGGCGAGGTGCGGCTTTTGGCTGCTGTGCATTTTGCGCGGCGTACACGCTAAAATCGGAAAGCAAGGTGCTGGCAAGCAGTGTCAGTAAGCTGAACACTGCCACATATCGCATCAATCGGCGCATAAGGGCCTCCAAAGGAAAATGTAATGGATAAAATCGGCTATTGGTATATCTATGAATCAATTAATCTATTAACATGACGAGATCTGTTACGGTTGCAGAATAATAGCCGTCTCCGGGCGCTCGACCACGCTGTACGTGATCGAGGAACCCCCGGATACTTTGGCTTTCATTTGAATGCTGTTAATGACCCCAGTCCACGATTCATCAAGTGCAATCGCTTTGTCGCACGTGAACACGGCTTCGCCTGGGCGGAAAGAAGTGACTACGACATCCGTACCTGCGATGCGACCGGTTGTGAGTTCCTTCTTGCTTGTTAAAGTTGACAAGTCAACAATTTCAATGGCGTTCGGATCATAGGTCACTTTGAGCGTATAACGGCTGAAGTCCATAATGTCTTTGCCGACCATACCCATGTCGACTGTTTTGGCTTTTGTAAGCTTCGCGACGAGTGTGTTGTTAATGATATAACCGCTCCAATCGCCGACACCGCTAACGTTGGTTGTACGGATGCGATATTTATGCTCTGAACCGAGTTCTACCCGACGGTGTTTGTACTCGTTTTTCAGGTTTGTGCTGAACACTTGTCCGTCCACTTCGACTTCGTACTTCGTCGCCGTTGGATCCCAGTCCCATTTCAACGTGACGATGTTGGCGGTAGAAGTGACGGCGATGTTGCTTGGGATCGTTGGGCGATCCGGCAATGTACGCAGTGTTACAACCGCACTCCAATCCCCTTCGATGGCGTCCGTTCTAGCGCGAATTCGGTATTGATGCGTCGTAAACGGATTCAGCAACGTATCGACGTAGCTGGTCCCATCGAAGTTATCCACGATAACGACGCCGTCGAGTTCCACGTCATACCCGAGCGCACCATTTACTGCACTCCAGTTCAAATACACTTGGTCTCTGGATGCGGTCGCCGACACATTGAGCGGTACAGCAGGCTTCACTGGAAGCGCCGTGAAGAGCAACGGCTTCGTCCACGCACTCTCTCCTGTAACGCCAAGCGCACGGATCCGGAACGTATGGGCCGATTCTGGAGTGAGTCCCGTCTTCGTGAAAGTTGGCGATGACACGCCCGTCACTTGCCCGTCTACTTCGACTTCATAGGAGGCTGCGTTAACTACCGCTTCCCACTGAAGTGCGATTGACGTGTCCGATAGCGTTTCGACAAGGCCTGCCGGTGTCGCTAGCTTAAACGTAGTAATGGCGACCGGAGCACTCCATGTCCCTTCGCCTAGTTCATTGACTGCACGGATGCGATACGTATGCGATGAACCTGGCGTCAAGCCACTGAACGAAGCCGTTGTCGTATCGTTGAGTGGTACAATTGCGCCGTCTGCTTCAATGTCGTACGTTAGAGCGTCCGCTACAAGCGGCCAGCTTAAGGAGACAGATTTGTCGCCTACGAGCGGTTCGTTTGGTACCGGTACGTCTGGCAGCGTGTTTGTCGTGCTGATGAGCTGCGCTGGACTCCACGGGCTCTTGCCCCCAGCGTTAATCGCGCGCACGCGGAACGTATGACGGCTGCCCATCGGCAAGTTCGTTTGCTTAAACGTGAGCTGTTTGCCTACAGTGAAGAGCTGCCCATCCCACTCGACTTCATAAGCAACTGCGCCCGTTACGGCATTCCATGTCACTGAGACCGTCTTCGCGGTAGTCGCAGGCACGATGGTGTTCGGGTACACAGGTGCGAGCATAAGCGTGCGTGAAATGATGGGCGTGCTCCACGCGCCTGGTGTGCCGTCTTTAACAGCGCGAACGCGATACTGATGCAGGGTGTTAGCTTCAAGTGAACTATGTTTATACGAGAGCACTCTGCCTACCGCAACCGGTACGACCTGATTGTCCACTTCAACTTCATAAGTAGTCGCTTCCGATACCGGCGACCAACTCAGCGTAATGCTGTTGCTTGTTGGCTGCGCTTTGACGTTTTTCGGCATCGCAGGCGGCAAAGCAGGCGGGCCGACACGAATAGCTGTTGACCAAGCCGTATACACGCCTTCTTCGTTGGCGGCACGGACTTTGAAGTTATACGTATTCTTCCTGTCCAACTTGACTAGCGAAACTGTCTTGCTAGACAGGATCAGGTTAACCGGCTGATTCACAAGCTGGCCTTCTGCGGTGAGATACTTGTTACCAGTGGTGATTTGGTATTTCGTTTCATTCGGGTTGCTGTCTGTGATGACCAGTTTCGCCGGTTGATCTGTGACTTGTTGCAGCGCGACTGTCGGGACAGTTGCTAACGTGTACACGTCTTTCGTCGTGGCACGTACGTTGCCGCTGCTGTCTTTGACTTCAAACTTTGCGGTGTACTTTGTGTTTGGCGTAAGGCCCGTCGCCGTGTAGGACGTGCCGGATTCAAAACTGCCAAGCACTGAGGTTCTGTTATTTGCCGTATCTTTGTACAGAACAACCGGTTTGTTATTCAGTACTTTTAATTGCTTATCCACCAGAACAATGGGCTGATCCATTTGCCCCGTGGTTGCACTTGTGAGTGAAGCAGGCGCTGACCACGACGTACCGTCTGTCGAGGTGAGAACACGTATATTTTTCGTCGTTGTGCTGATTGCGGAATCAATGCCGCTATAGACAACGAAGAGTTTATTCGACGCATCTGACGTCATAACAGGGAAATCCTGATGATACGTGTTGCCTGTCGTCAGCTTCACGGCAGATGACCATGACGTGCCGCCCGTTGTCGATTTCAGATATCGGATATTTCTGGCCGATGGCTCGCCGCTATCCGTACCAGACCATACCAAATACAAATTACTGCCTTCCGCATAGACACTAGGGTCTAGTTGCGGATAACTCGACACGGCAACTGGGGCATAGGCCGCCCAACTGCTACCGTTCCAAACTCTGTTATAAACATAGTAAGCTGAGCCATCTACGTACTCGTTAAAAATGACCGGTTGGTTGTTCACGAGCACAAGCGACGGGTTGGACGATTGATAGGCTGCTGTGTTGTCTGTCGTTAATTGTGAAACCGTCAACCACGTTAAACCGCCGTCCGTGCTCTTGGCATAATAGAGATCGTTGGAAAGAGAATAGGTTGCCGTTTTCCCAGTCCATACCGCATGCACAACGCCACTACTATCTGCCGCGATCGCCAAACTTTTCGTTAACGGAATGTCTGTGTGGGCGGTTGTCACGTTAACGGTTTGGTTAATAAGATTCACATTGCTTTGTGTGACAGCATCAAAAGTAAATGCGCGTATGGTGGTTGCACCGTAGCGCACGAGACCTGTGATTTTCGTGCCATTCGCCGTAATGACCGGTGCAGATTGAATATTAGATGCATCTACTAAACTTGCAAGTTGTGTCCATGTTTTGCCTTGGTCTTTGGAGACATAGAAGAGAACGCCAGTACTCGAAGATCCCGAATATCCAGCAACGAGCCACCACCCATTGGAAAGGAGTGTGATTTTGTTGTCCGCTGCGCCGGGCATATCAAGGCTCGGGCTTCTGACCGCTGCACTTAATTGCGTCCCGGGCACGAGCCAGCCGCTCGATTGTCCATTCAGCGAATACTGATACGGGCTTACAGCTAGCTGGGCAGACGAGTCTGGCGTACTGCCTTTAAGCTGGATGCTTGTGGTCCCCGGCGTAACCTCCAATGTATCTGGATTGATTGCGCTGTCTTGTACTGTAAACGTCGCTGTTTTCTCGATTGATTGATACATGGTGTTCATGACAACACGGACTGTATGCGATCCTTTCGTAAGCGAAGCATTGGCGATAGATTGGAATTTCACAAAGGCAGAACCATCTGTGAGCTTAATCGTTTGTTGTTCTCTAGGTTCAGGTTCAGTATCTAAATAGTACTTTGCATTCAGTGTTTCTCCAACAGGTCCGTTAACAGTTGCTTGAATGCCAATTCCCTTGTAAAAGAATTGATCCACTTGCGTCGGGGTAGATGGATGCATAGGAAATCCGAGTTGGTTATAGTCGTTATTTCCCCAGGCTTTCACCGTTCCGTCGTTCATCAGAGCTAACGAGTAATAATAACCCGTGACCAGTTCCTTCACATTTAATAGTCTTGGTACTAGTGTTGGCGTCATTCGGGTTGTCGTGTCTCCCAAGCCTAATTGACCAAAACTGTTATATCCCCAGGCTTTCACCATTCCGTCTTCCATCAGGGCTAACGTATGAGAAGCCCCAGCAACAAGTTGCATTACACCGGTTAGCCCCGATACCAGCATTGGCGTCGTTCGATTTGTCGTGTCTCCCAAGCCTAATCGACCATAAAGGTTATTTCCCCAGGCTTTCACCGTTCCGTCTTCCATCAGGGCTAACGTATGATACTGGCCAGCAACAAGTTGCTTTACACCGGCTAGTCCCGATACCAGCGTTGGCGTCGTTCGATTTGTCGTGTCTCCCAAGCCTAGTTGACCATAAACGTTATATCCCCAAGCTTTTGCCGTTCCGTCTTCCAGCAAGGCTAACGTATGATACTGGTCAGCAACAAGTTGCTTCACACCGGTTAGTCCCGATACCAGTGTTGGCGTCGTTCGATTTGTCGTGTCTCCCAAGCCTAATTGACCATTACTGTTATATCCCCAGGCTTTCACCGTTCCGTCTTCCATCAGGGCTAACGTATGAGAACCGCCAGCAACAAGTTGCTTTACACCGGTTAGTCCCGATACCAGCGTTGGCGCAGCTCGGTCCATCGTGTCTCCCAAGCCTAATTGACCATAAACGTTATTGCCCCAAGCTTTTGCCGTTCCGTCTTCCATCAGGGCTATCGTATGAGAAGCCCCAGCAACAAGTTGCTTCACACCAGTTAGTCCCGATACCAACGTTGGCGTCGTTCTGCTTGTCGTGTCTCCCAAGCCTAATTGACCAGAACCGTTATTGCCCCAAGCTTTTGCCGTTCCGTCTTCCATCAGGGCTAACGCATGATACTGTCCAGCAACAAGTTGCTTCACACCGGTTAACCCTGGCACTAATGTTGGCGTCGTTCGGTTTGTCGTGTCTCCCAAGCCTAATTGACCAGAACCGTTATGGCCCCAGGCTTTCACCATTCCGTCTTCCATCAGGGCTAACGTATGAGAAGCCCCAGCAACAAGTTGTTTTACACCGGTCAGCCCCGGCACTGGTGTTGGCGTCGTACGGTTTGTTGTATCTCCTAAGCCTAACTGACCATAATAGTTATAGCCCCAGGCTTTCACCGTTCCTTCCTCCATCAGGGCTAATGAATGAGAACCCCCAGCAACCAGTTGCTTGACTCCGGCTAGTCCCGTCACTATTGTTGGCGTCGTTCGATTTGTCGTGTCTCCCAAGCCTAATTGACCATTACTGTTATATCCCCAGGCTTTCACTGTTCCGTCTTCCATCAGGGCTAAAGTATGATACTGGCCAGCAACAAGTTGCTTCACACCGGTTAGCCCCGATATCAGCGTTGGCGTCGTTCGATTTGTCGTGTCTCCCAAGCCTAATTGACCATAATAGTTGTAACCCCATGATTTCACCGTTCCGTCTTCCATCAGGGCTAACGTATGAGAATGGCCAGCAACAAGTTGCTTCACACCGGTTAGCCCCGATACCAGCGTTGGCGTCGTTCGAGTTGTCGTGTCTCCCAAGCCTAATTGTCCATAATAGTTAAATCCCCAGGCTTTCACCGTTCCGTCTTCCATCAGGGCTAACGTATGATACTGGCCAGCAACAAGTTGCTTCACACCGGTTAGCCCTGGCACTAATGTTGGCGTCGTTCGGTTTGTCGTGTCTCCCAAGCCTAATTGACCATAAACGTTATAGCCCCAGGCTTTCACCGTTCCGTCTTCCATCAGGGCTAACGTATGATACTGGCCAGCAACAAGTTGCTTCACACCGGTTAGCCCTGGCACTAATGTTGGCGTCGTTCGGTTTGTCGTGTCTCCCAAGCCTAATTGACCATAAACGTTATAGCCCCAGGACCAAACCCGCCCATCTTGAATCAGGAAAGATGAGCTGGATGTAGGATTTGTGACTACCTTTAAACTGACTGCATCAACCAATAAATTCATATCCATCTGGTAAGCCGATGTTTGAAGCGTCGAAGCTAAAGTAAACACCGATTTATTCGAGGAATCTCCTATCCCCAATTGACCGTTGCTGTTCTGACCTGTGCCATACACTTTATTTTCATAGCTCACTACAAAAGCATTTCCATTGCTGCCAACATAGCCATGCGCAATTCGAAAGTCTACGTTTACGGTTGTTGGCAGTAATTTGTTGACTACATCGTTGGTTCCGAGTTGTCCATTACCATTGTATCCCCATACTTTTAGGCTATCGTCCTTCAGAACAGCCATTGAACCATGGTACCCTGCCGCGATCGATCTTACATTTGTCAGAGAGGAAGCTACTACTGGAATTCTCGAATCCATGGCACTGCCGTCGCCTAACTGGCCAAAGACGTTATATCCCCACGATTGAACTCCACCATTTTTATTTAAAGCAAGTCCATGAGATTGCCCAGCTGCGACTTGAACGATATTCGTTAAACCTGTAACCGTAGTCGCTATCGAACTATTCACCGTACTTCCAGAGCCAAGTTGCCCGAGATTGTTATAACCCCACGACTTAACGGTGCCGTCCGTCAACAAAGCAAGGACAAACTTATCCCCCACGGCAATCTGCTTAACACTCGAAATCCCGGATAATGTAACAGGTGTCGTGGAAACCCCAGCGCCCAGAAGTTCCCCGTACGTATTGGTTCCCCATCCCTTAAGCGTGCCATCCGTCAACAAGGCAATGGCAAACCCGTTCCCTGCCGCAATTTGTTTGACATTGGTCAATCCAGAAATAAGGGTAGGCGTGTATGTATTCGAAGTACCTCCTAGACCTAACTGACCGTTGGCATTTTGCCCCCAGCTTTTGACTGTTCCGTCTTGCAATAGGGCATACGAGTTGTATCCATAGGCCGTGACTTGCTTGACACCTGTTAGCCCGTTAATTACAGTTGGCGTAACGTAGCTTGATGTCGTACTCCCTAGTCCCAAAGCACCTGTTCCGCCATCGTACCCGCTAGACTTGACAGTTCCATCTGTCTGCACAAACAAGGTGTGATAATTTCCCGATGCAATAACAGCCGGCTGAAGCGCAGGATCATAAGCGGCTTCAACCGTTCGTGCTGACCATGCAAATCCCCCAAATCCTTGAATAATCAAACTGAAAATCATGAGCAGAATCCATTTACGTTTCTTCTGAAACATTCGACAAACGCTCCCTCAGTTTAGTGACTTTTATCATGTTTCAACAAAATCCACTACACATCATATTACCTATGGAGGTACTTGTCCTTGACAAGTTTTGTTTGAAAATGTCACATAATGTCGAATCCGCTGATCCAGGGCTTATTTTTTCAAAAAAGTTACATTTTAGATATCACATTCTCAAAATCTGTATTTATAATGACCGTTCTAATAAAAATAAAAGAACCCAGAATGTCGAGATTCTGTTATACTCCCCATCCGGTAGACAGGTGGATAATAAAACCTATTTTGCGTGAGGGGAGCATTTCACTCTAAAACTGAGCATACGACATCTGAGAAGTTCGCAATAATTTAGCAGTTTGAGCGCGGAGATATTGGTGTGAAATCTGCAGTAAGTATTTTCGGCGTTTCGAAAATTTACAGAAACGAATCGACCTCACTCTTTTTTGCTTCGCTCATAAACAAGACAATCGGAAGGTAACAGCGATCGGGGATACCAATACACGTCACTTAGGCTTTAGGAGATATTGGACAAGTCTAATCAAAAGCAAAGGTGTCTAGAATTTTCCGTTGCATTTATAACGGACCCATGGAATCCTTCTGGGGAACGAAAAATGCGAGAATTATTATTTACACATTCACCGTACCTTTGAGCAGTTAAAGAGAGACAGTTAAGAGTGACATTGACGATTACATCCGCTTAGCGTTATTTAGGTTATAAAAGTAAAGCAGCATTGACGTGCGTACAAACAAGATAGAAAAATCGTTATACGGTTATTACATGGGTTAGATGTGTTTTTGGTTGAATGATGAGCACTTTCGGCACTAGCTCCTCACCTCGGAACTCCAATTGGCAGCCACTCGGGGAATAAAAAAATCGCTTTGAAAGACAAGATCGTCAGGATAGCTATTGAATCGAAAAGAGGGCAAGCGGTTTAACCACTCCAAAAAAGAAGCAAGAAGAACAAGCCATCCAGGGCATGGAGTATCTTAATTCGAAAAGAGGAAAGACGTCTTATGGGGGGGTGGAAAAACCATTGGCACTTTTTTGGGGGTGTCGGACGGCGGTGTTGAAAGCCTGATGGATGTTCAGCTTTTAATACCGGTTTACCAAGACTTTGTCGCTAGGAACGCCAATCGGTGTTGAACGGAAACAGGACAAACCCTTTCCCAAACAAAACGAAAGGACTTATCACCAGCTATCTTCCATCTCCCGATCACGCTGCTGTAGGAGCGAACAGTAAAAAATGAAAGATAGCGAAAATAAGTCCTGACTTCCGTTCATAGTTAATATTTGTCCTGTTACCATTCAAGGGGCATGAAGAAGCCGAATCCTTGCCCGATTAGAACGTACAGGCTTATTGTCGCTATCCTCACCTTCCCGAACTCACTTACTGTAGGCAGCAGCGACAGGAAAAATAGATAGCGGCGAATAAGTCCTGACTTCGTTCACAGGTAATTCGGTTCCTCGTCATATCCACCGATTGGTGTGACTATCGGCAACCTCTTCCGGTAAAGAAAGTTCTGCATCCATGCCCGGGCACATCCTCTCATTCTGCAGCGAAATCCCCAAGAAGGAATGGAGAAGCCGGGGAACGGTTGGCGGTGACGCTGGCGAACCAGGGTTGGGCCCGCAAGGCAATGAAATCAGTAGGGCAAAATGTCGGGTACGACGTCAGTCCATCTCACACGAGAGGAGACATACTGCGACTTACATGCCGCTCAATCGTGATACAGTTCTCGCCGAACGTTCCAATACCTGTATTACATAATTTGAAAATCAAACTCAGCACAGTAGAAAGAAAATAATTCATTTTCATCCTCTTTTACTTTATAGTTGATACCCTCGATTTGATTTTCTGATACATCGTTAATATTTATTAACAATTTATACAATCCCTCTAACTCGCCAATTTTCAAATTTCTTACACCCAAAAAGGAAATTACTAACTTTTGATCTCCTTCATGAAAAGATAATTACACAAAACGATGTTTAACAAGTATTCTGAGCAAACCATCTTCACTGCCGATATTGCGACTTACATGGAGGGATTGTAAATAACCAAAATCTCTTTGTCTTTGGTTAAAATTAAATATGAAATCCTCAGCTTTTTTCATGGCTTATATTCCCCTTCAATGTGACTTCCTGATTCATACGGAGTTTTTCCAGGTCCCCATTGGTAGGTATGATAATGGGTATCGGGTATTCCTTGTGCTTTATTACCGGCATTATAGCCAGTTCTCGCAATTAGCCTACCATATTCATCATAATAAGCTTTCCACGGCTGAACTCGCCCCAAATCGTCTATATATTGCCCACTCAATTCACGGGTACCAGGGGTAACTTGATTGAGTGCCTTTCTAGACAGGTATTCACCTCCATTAGTGATAACCTGTACTTTTGGAACTTTACCTTTCTCAGCAGCCTTAACCTCAACCTCAGTAGCTAAAGCCCCCCGAGCAGACCCTATTCGGAGCGAGCCAGCCACGTAGCCGGCGACTAAGAGACCAAACCCTTCCGCCATTCGTGCATTCACTTGCTCTTGGTACATCTTGTTTAGTTCAGAAGCGGATATTCCTAAATCGAAGCTCCAGTGGTATGTCGTTTTCATCCAGTCTACCGTCGAAATCTTAAAGAAACCACCCCCACTAACTTCCATACCAATACTTTTTAACTGTGCTTCTGTAACTTTGCCCTTACCCTTTTCCATCATATCAATGGCTACCATTGCAACCTCTACGGATGGGAAAATGTCAGCAGTGTACGTCAGGAACTTCATTTCCTTCTTGTTGACATTGTACGAAAAATCGATCATTGATGTTGCATTGTTTGTTACTTCATTCGTCTGCTTATTGGTCGAAACTTCGTTTTTAGTGGCTACTTCCACATTCGTTCTGCCGATTGTGATCACTGTCGTTGTTGCAGTGCTGCCGGTTCTGCCATCGTAATTGATCTTTGGCGCTACGGGCGTCGTAATATTAACTTTTGCAAGTTCTGTGCTCCACTGGTCTGCCGACAATGACTTACCAGCCGTCGCACTTGTGATAAGGCTTTGCATTTTGCTTTTTTCATCATTTAAAGGGGTAACGACCACGGCGTTCGGTGCTTTATCCGCATCTTTTCTGATCAGTTTCGCTTGTTCGGCAATTGCTGTCCTCTCCGCAGGGCTTGCCGCACTATAATAGGCATTTGTTAGTGCGATTAGCTCGGCTTGTACAAGGCTATTGTACTTTTCATCCCCCTTCTGAACATGACCGGTCGGATCGGTATACTTAATTGGGTTATTGCTGACATATGAATAAATATTCAGTGACAGTGGATCATTTGCCTGCCCTCTGTACGTATCCTCCGTCAAGAACCTCGCCAGCTTCGGATCATAGTAACGCGCATTGAGATAATACAACTTCGTCTCTTTATCGTACTGGTAGCCGGCGTAGCGGATCGGGTTGCTTACCGTTTCGTTCTCGTTCGTGACCACCAAAGAAAAACCTTGAAAGGCACGAAGCCAATCAAGGTAAGGAAGAGAGCAAAATACATTATCTAACTTTCAATACTTGTTCCGAAAATTTCACATATTCATCATTACATTCAGTTTTTAATCCCAGTGTCTGCAAAAAGTCATGAATATAATCCTTAAGGACTGATTCAAACACATGAATTGGGACATATTCTAATCCAGTCAAATATTGAAAAGAAATCTCCTCTGAATATACACCTTCATTATCCCACGATATTTCCACTTGATTACCAATTTTCCTGAAATAAACCTCAGACAGATATGAGCCTCCCCTACTAGAGAACCAAGAATGTTTGAACTCCCAGTCTTGTTTTGTGCTAAACCACTCATCAAATTCATCATCGTTGTCTGAATCAAATTCCAAACTGCTAGCTAATAGTTCTATCGAGGTATTACCTTGAACAGGTAAAGGAAACTCTTCATCAGTTAAAATGGTCGGCAGATTCTCACTTAACCATTCTACTAAGTGAATCAAGTTCCATTCATAAGTGGTATCTTGATTGTTCCTAGAAAACTTACAAAGTTCTTTCCCATTGACCCAGAGCTCAAACTTCCCCCACGATTCAGCAAGCAATCCCTTTTCGTTAAAAGGATTCTTTGTAAAGTCATATTTAATTGAAAATATACGAGTATCGCCAAACACTCTCAAGCCTAATCACCTCATTTGTTATTTTTTATCATTTTATTATAATCTGCTTTAGAAATTTTTCCGTCATTAACCATTTGTCTCAGCACATCAGCAGGTACTTCCTTAGCAGGATTAACAACTTCATAAGGATGCCATCCTGCTTCACCATCAGGTTGAAACTTAACTAACTTGCCTTCATAAATATTGTAAAGTTGTTTGTTCTTTGAGGACGAATAAGCGCCATCTAGTAGCTCTTGCCCAGTTTTCGCATCAGGTATTGGATTAGGGCTTCCCCATCCACTTTGAGGGTCATGCTTAGGACTAGGCTCATAAATCCTTTTTGGAATATCTCCCGCACCCTTAGCTACATCCTCTGCACCTGTTAGAAGCCTTTTTGCAGCTTTGCCTCTCTTGATAAGCTTCACTTCAGGGAGAATAATCCCGGCTGCGGCGATCCAGCGATCCGTCGTGCTTAATTTCTCTCCGGTGATTAGATCATGACCGGAAAGCACTTCTATGATTGACTTTCCATTCCCTACGAATGGCGTTAGGTCTGCTCCCGCACTGGTCAATTCAAGTTTAATATTCACTTTATTATCTGTTGTTTGCAGATAATCTGCAAATTGTGCCGTAGTCATATTCGAGGCTTGAACACAAGCAGATCCTGTGCATTCAAACTTTAAGATCGTATAAAGAGAACTGATCTGATCTGAATTAATACTCTTTGATGCAATGACCTCCTTCGCTATACTTACCAGTTCATTGGTAGGCTTGTAGTCATTACTTATCGTTTTCTTCTCTGTTTTCTCACCTTTTACCATAAGCTTCGTGTCAATGGTCTCTTTATTAGCAGACGTGCTTATTAGTGTATTTCCCTTAATCTTATCGTTATTATTATTGAAGATCTTATCTAAGGTTTCGGGTTTAATAATAATTTTTCCGTTTACAATTCCCGCATTAACACCATCCGCTTTGATTGAAACAGATTGTCCATTGATTTCAAATGTAACAGTCTTGGTTGTATTATTCCAAGACTGTATGGATCCACCGTAGCCATTTTCAACTACATTTCGTAAGGCCACTGTTGCATTTGTTTCCGCATGCCCCGAAGGATCCCAATACATAATCGGCTCGTTATGCACATAGGTGTATAGGTTTAAGCTTAACGGATCGCGTCCTTGCCCTCTATACGTATCCTCCGTCAGAAACCGCGCCAACTTCGGATCGTAGTAACGAGCATTCAAGTAATAGAGCTTGCTCTCCTCGTCGTACTGGTACCCTGCGTAGCGAATTGGATTCTTCACCGTACCAACTTGATTCGTAATGTTCCCATATGCATCGTACACATAAGAGGAAGCTACCACACCCGTTGGCGTCAACAATGCCGTAACATCCGCATGGCCGTTGTACAAGTAGAAGTACGTCTCAGACCCCATCGTACGCGAGATAAGATTGAGCCCATACAAATGGCGTGCCGTTTGCTTGTTCTTGCCGTCCGTCTCCAGCACCACTTTGTCGTACTCGTACAAGTAGTTCGTCGTAATGCCATCACTCGTCGTTTTCTTCACGCGAAGCCCGTCACCGTTGTACTGGTAAGTCGCCCCGCTGTTCCCTGTCGCTACTTTAATCAGTTGGTTAAATCCGTCGTACTCATAGCGTGCTACGCCTTCCAGCACATCCGAGATACGCGGGTTCGGGTTCGTCTGGCCGTAAATAAATAGGCCAAACGTTGGTGTCGGCAAGTTACTCGGGTCTATCTTTTTGCGTACTTCCGTTGATTTGTTGATCAAATTCCCGTTGTTGTCGTAGGCGTAGTTCACTTGCTGTGTCTCGCCATTCGATTTCACTTCAACCGTGTTCAGCAGACGGTTCTGCTCGTTGTACGTATACGAGATCATTGACACGCTGCCACTTACCATCGTCTTCTCGTTCCAACGGTTGCCTGCGGCGTCAAACGTGTATTCCGTTTTCTTTCCGCTTGGTTCTTGCACCATTTGCAAACGATTCAGCGCATCGTACGTATAGTCCGTCTTGCCGTTCACGACACCGTTTACGGTTTCGTTCTTCCACTTCTGGTTATCCGCATTGTCATAGTCATATGTGTACACGTCGAGCAGCGTCGCACCTTGATAGTTTTCGAGCTTCGTCAGCTTGTTGTTTTTGTTGTACGTGTACTTCTCCTTCGCGCCGCTCGCATAGGTCACCTGCTGCTGCGTGCCGTCCGCGTAGTACGTGTACGACGCTTGCAGCGCCGCACCGTCTCTCACTTCCACGAGCCGGTTCGTTTTGTCATACACTTTGGTCGTGACGTTGTTCTTCGGATCGGTCGATATTTCTGCAACAAAACCCGATGTCAGTCCCGCCGTTTGATCCAGTTGAAACGTCGTTGTCCCCAGACCCGGTACGGATTTCGTAATGACGCGGTTTAGTTCATCATACGAGCGTGTCGTCAGGCCCGAAGGATCCTTCATGCTGAGCTGGTTGCCGTTGTTATCGTACGTATAGAAAATGGCATTGTCTTTCAGCACTAGACCACTACCGTCAACCGACTTCGAAATGAGGCGGTTATGCGCATCGTAGAGGAACGTCGTCGTGTTGCCGTTGCGGTCGACTTGGGTTTTGAGTTGTCCGCTTGCGGTGTACGCGTAGCTTTCTACTTTCGATGAATTGTACTGATAGTTACCTGGTTTACCTGTACGTCCGCCATGGTCGATCCGGCGAAGCAGCAAGTTTGCAACGTTGTACTCAAACGTCGTCACAAAACCTCTACCGTCTTTTTGCGTCAGCTTGTTGCCGTTTAAGTCATACGTATAGGAAGTGACTTCACCGAGTGCATTCATAACGGAGGTGAGTTGGCCACGCTCATCGTACGCATAACGCGTTGTGTTACCTCGGCCGTCGGTTTGGCTCGCTTGTAGTCCATTGTTCGTATACGTTTGTGCAGTTGTATGCCCTTCCGGATCGGTTTTGCCGATTTGCCGGTTGTTGTGGTCAAATGTAAACGCCGTTACGCGGTTGAGTGCATCATAAGAAGCGATTTGCGCGTCGTTGGCGTTGTAGACCGCTTTTAAGATGACTACACCTGCTGCATCCGTCGTTGCCACCAGACGATTCCGCTCATCGTACGTATACGTTGTTCGGTTACCGAACCAGTTTTCTTCCCACAGCTTGTTACCGTTTCTGTCGTAGCCGGTTTTCGTCGATTGCGAAGATGTGGTGCCGGACGCATTCGTCACTTTCACTTTCGACTCGACGGCTCTACCCAGAGCGTCGTATACATACTCGTTGACATTGCCGTTGCCATCCGTCACAAAGCGTGCATGACCGTTCTTATCGTACGTCGTCGAAGTGGTAATCGCCTGCGAACCGTCTTTTTGCTGATTGGTTATGCTCAGCGTTTTCCCTTGGGGGTCATAGGTGTATAGTGTTACGGCACCTTCAACGTCTTCGGTTTGGATGAGGCGCCCCATCAGGTCGTATTGCTTCGTTACGCTGTACGCCGGCAATGACACATCACCCGGGTCTTCGCTACGCGCCACTTGAGAGAAGGCGTTGTAGGTGATCTTTGTCGTGTTGCCGTTGCCATCGGTTTCGCTGATCGCACGTCCTGCAAGATCGTAGACGTTTGTTTTGAGCACTTTCTCCGGCGCGTTCAAAGAAACGCGCACCGTCTGTGCCGTGACGTTACCCGCATCGTCATAACGCGTGCCGTTCACGTTGCCGTTTGCATTGATCACGCCAATCGCGCGGCCTGCGCCGTCATAGAGCGTTTTCGTCGTGAATTTGAGTCCACGCTCTTTGGATACCGCATCCCGTACTGTCACCGGCAAGTTGGCGGCATTATACGTCATTTCTGTGCCATAGCCGGATTGAATCCGTGCCGAGAGGCTCGCCCCTGTACCTGCGGCATAGCCTTCGCCGTCTAGCTCTTTGACGATATTGCCGTTCTCATCGTACGCGTACGCTTTCGTGACACGCTCCGTTGGCGTATCGCTCCAAGCAAACGTGGTTGGGTTCAGATTTTTGTCGGTAAAGAATGTCTTCACCGCTTGTTCGCGGTTCATGCTGTCATAAACGTATTCTGTACGGCTCACTTCCGTGAGCGCTTTGGTCGCGTCGTAGTTTTGCGGCGACACTTCCAGCGTTTTGCGACCTGCGCGGTCGTACGCATATGCCGTCACGCCTCCGAGCGCGTCCGTTTGCGTAAGCAGTTGGCCGCGTTTGTCGTACGCGAACGTCGTTACATTCCCGATCGCATCGGTGTTTGTGGTGATACTGCCCATGCTGTCATACGTTTGAGACGTTTTCAGTTCTGTCGGCAACCCTTTTTCATCGATGCCCTCGGTGGTCGTTGAAAGTACGCGACCGAGCAAGTCGTACGTCGATTGGCTCACAACGCCATCTGGACGCACTTCTTTTACGATGTTGCCTGCAGAATCGAACGTGTACGACGAAACAAGCACCGTATCGCTGTCGTCGGTAAAGTCATTTCCGGCGAGGTCGCCGCTACGCACATGTTTCTTCACTTCAATCGGCTTTGCGTGGTAGTCATAAGTATATTCGGTTGTGATGGCTTCACTGCTTGACGTATACACGTCTTCCCGAGTCACACGGCCTAATGCATCGTATTCAAATGTGGTTTTACCGCCTGCGCTCGTTAGTGTCTGCGCAATGAGTCCATTTATCGTATAACTCGTCTGCGTCGTGATCAAGCGATCGACGCTTGGCGTAGCCATGGCGCTTACCGCGTCTTTGCCCACTTGCTCGCCTGTTTTGCGTCCAGTGCGATCGTACGAAATGCCCTTGTACGTAAACTTGGACCCTTCCAGCGGTGTCCACGTTCCGGTTACGCGATTTAGTCCATCGTAGCGGTACAGCGTCGCGTTTCCGCGCGCGTCCTTCGTAGACTTGATCGTTCCGTTTGCATTGTACACGGTCGACGTCATCGTGCCGTCCGCACGAAGCACGCTTTCTTCTCTGCCCAGTGCATCGTACGTCCACGTGGTTGTGGACGTGTTCGTGTCGCTGGCATAAACCGTTTGTTTCTTTTGGGATCTGCCGTCAGCAAGCGCGACGTACACCGTTGTATCCAGCGTCGCCGGAATGGCGGCTTCATCGGTCTTAAACTGCGTTTTTTTCAGGCGGTTCATCACGTCGTACTGATAGAGATAAACAGCGCCGTTTGGCTTCGTTTCCGAAGCGACATTGCCGTAGACATCGTAGGTGAACGCAGTCACATTGCCTAGCGCATCCGTTTTCGATTTCACGAGACCATTCGCCTCGTAGGTGATCCTTGTGCCGACATTCGTTTTCCGATAGACAATTGTCGGTGATGCATCGTTCAGCCCATCATCGGCTGCGTTGTACACAAGCGGCGATACGGTTTGGATGACACGGCCATAGTTGTCATACACGTTTACCGTTGTCTCGCCGCCTTCTTCAACGATTCGGACGAGGCGGCCGTTTTTGTCGTAGTCGTACGTCGTCACAAATCCAAGCGGCGATGTGTCGCTTGTTTTCCACCCGATGCCGTTAAAAGTCGAAGTCGTTTCATTGCCTGCCGGGTCTGTAATGGAGGTCTTGTTGCCGTCGGCGTCATAGCCGTACTGCGTCAAGCCGCCTTCCGGGTCAGTTTCAGCTTGCAGCAGCCCTTTTGCTTTGTAGCCAAGCTTTGCTGCATCCGCGTCCGAGACGTATTGATAAGCTGTAATCGCAAAAGCGTCTTGATTCACAGACTCGCTGTACACGTCCGTGCCGTTGAGTGGTTGTACTTTTTTCAGCAGTCTGATTTTGCTCGTGTCATAAATATACTCGGTGCGTTTGCCAAGTTCGTCTTTCTCGACAATGAGGTTATTATTGCTGTCGTATTCATACGCACGGAAGCTGTTATCCGGGTTGATGATCTTTGTGATGTTGCCGTTGTTGTCGCGTTCGTACTGCGTTTTATTGCCATAACGGTCTGTGATGCTCTTCTCTTCGCCAAATTTGTTGTAGCTGTTCGCATCAAGGAAATACTCGGCAAGCGTTATTTTTCCTTCCGGGTCTTGGCTTTTGATGACATAACCCGCCGTATCGTACCATTTGATAGTGGTGAGTCCTGCCACATCTTTGACGGTTGTTTTGCGATTGGCGGCATCGTACGTGTAAACCAGCACATTGCCCGTCGTATTTGTCGCAGTGGTGACTTTGTGCTGATCGACGCCTGCTGCATGGGTGTACGTGACACTTTCCAGTACTGTGCTAGAGCCATCTTGTACACTCGTCAAATAGTTCGAGCTGTCGTATCCATATTTGCTGATCACTTTACCGTTAGGATCGGTGACGGTGCTCAGACGGTTTTGGGCGTCGTAGCTGTAGGTGACAACGCGACCGATGGGATCAGTCACTGTTGTGATGTAGCCCGTCGCATTGTAGCCAACTGTATACACGCGGCCCGCCGTGTCTGTGATTTTACGCGTTTTGCCTTGTGCGTCAGACTCAATCGTGAGTCGGTTGCCATTGCGATCTTGCATCCAGCTTAAAAAACCGGCAACGTTAAAACCGTACGTATATTGATCTTTCGTCGTCAGCACATGTGTATTATCCGCGAGCTTCACGAGCGTGCTGTGAGAGTCATTGGCCGTATAGAGGTTGCCGTTTTTGACGAACACTTGCGCGCCGCCATTTGGCAGTTTCACGACTTTGAGTCCCGACGGGTTGGTCGTGTCGTCTTTCACGCTGCCTTCAAACCCGAACGTCCAGCCGCGACCCATGGAGCTTGACGTACGGTCGTCTTTAGAGTTATACGTCCGGCTGATGTTGACCATAAAGCCAGGCGAAGAGACGCTCAGGTCAGTGACCGTCTTGCCGTAGTTACCGGTAAACAGGTTAACGCCCTCTTCACCATAGTGCAGTTGTTCTAACAGATTCGCCGAGATGTCCGCCGCTAGCGTGACGACCATTCTGCCGCCTTTGGTGTTCCCTTTGTCCGGTTCCGGTGTTTCCGGCTGTTCTGGCGGTGTAACAACAGCTTGTCCAGTCAGCGCTGCGGAGGCACTGACGAAGCCACCGGAAGACACTTTGCCTTTCAGGGCTGTTGCCGACGTGACATTGGCTCGAATACGGGAGAAAATTTGGGCATTCGTCAGGTCAGGGTATTTGCTTTTGAGTAATGCGGCAATGCCGGTTACAAATGGCGCGGCCATGCTTGTCCCGCTAAGTGCACCGTAGCTCTCGTTCGGGAGCGTGCTCACGATGCCCACGCCCGGTGCAGCGACGTCCACCGTGCTGCCATAACCCGCGAAGGACGCCAGTTTGCCTTGGTTGTCAATGGCGGTAACCGAAATTAAGTTCGCAAGCGTGTAGGAAGCCGGATAAACCGGCGTCGTGTCGACGCTGCCGCCATGGTTACCTGCGGCTGCAACGATGAGCATGCCGCTTTGGGCCAGCGCGTCGCGCAGTGCCGGGTTGTTGTCTGGTCCCCCGAAGCTGACGTTAAGGATCGAGACGCCCATAGTTTGGGCATATTCAATCGCTTCGATCGCATCTGACGTATAGCCGCTGCCGCCAGTGATAAATTTGAGCGGCAATAGGCTTACGCCTGGCGCCACACCTCTTACGCCGATATCGTTCGCTTCGGCCGCGATAATGCCCGCCACATGCGTGCCATGTTTGTCGTCTGTCGCGCTGTCGAAGACGGTGGCGTCGCCGTTTGCGAAGTCATAGCCGTGCACGTCGTCCATATAACCGTTGCCATCGTCGTCGATGCCGTTGTCCGGAATTTCGTTTGGGTTGGTGTAAATGTTATTTGCCAGATCCGGATGTGTGACGTCGATGCCCGTGTCGAGC
>NZ_JBHSMI010000028.1:0-102224 GCF_042655525.1 Cohnella soli | reverse complement strand
CACCTACGAGCACGGACGGTGAGCCCAGCGTCAGCCCCCATGCCGTGTTCGCATCGATATCGACACCGGCTGTGCCGGCTTGCGAACCTACCGTTTGCCCAACATTGGACAGGCCCCATTGATCCGCAAAGCGCTCATCTTGCGGTGCTTCGCTGATCGTTAGCCTGTAGTTCGGCTGTGCGTACTCGACGTTCGGGTCCTTTTTCAGTTCTGTGATCGTCTGATCCAGGTTATCTCCGTCGCCGACTTGCAGCACTTCGATGCGGTTCTTTTTCGACTTACGCTTGGACTCAAGCTTCCCCAGCTTGAGCTTTGTTTTCACTTTGCTGTTAATCGTCTGGCTTTGTGCGCCGCTCTTGTATTTGACGAGCAGTTCGGTTTTATCTCGGGAAGCGGCTTTCGGTTGCTGCGCGTTCTGCGCTGCGTATACGCTGAAATCGGAAAGCAAGGTCGTGGCAAGCAGCGTCAGTAAACTGAGCGCTGCCAAATATCGCATCAATCGGCTCATAAGGGCCTCCAAGGAAAATGTAATGGATAAAATCCGCTTTAGAAAATGGTATCTATTAATCTATCAATTTTTCGAGAACTGTTACGGCTGCAAGTTAATAACCGTCTCCGGACGCTCGACCACGCTGTACGTGATCGAGGAGCCGCCGGATACTTTGGCTTTCATCTGAATGCTGTTAATGACACCAGTCCACGATTCATCAAGTGCAATTGCTTTGTCGCACGTGAACACGGCTTCGCCTGGGCGGAAAGAAGTGACGATGACGTCCGTTCCTGCGATGCGACCGGTTGTGAGTTCCTTCTTACTTGTTAAAGTAGACAAGTCAACAATTTCAATGGCGTTCGGATCATAGGTCACTTTGAGCGTATAGCGGCTGAAGTCCATAATGTCTTTGCCGACCATGCCCATGTCTACGGTTTTGGCTTTGGTGAGCTTCGCGACCAGCGTATTGTTGATGATATAGCCGCTCCAATCACCAACGCCACTCACGTTGGTTGTGCGAATGCGGTATTTATGCTCCGAACCGAGTGCTACCCGGCGGTGTTGGTACTCGTTCTTGAGATTGGTGCTGAATACTTGCCCATCCACTTCGACTTCGTACTTCGTTGCCGTCGGATCCCAGTCCCACTTCAACGTGACGATGTTGGCGGTAGACGTAACCGCGATGTTGCTTGGGATCGTTGGCCGATCCGGCAACGTACGCAGCGTTACGAGCGGACTCCAGTCCCCTTCGATGGCGTCCGTTCTGGCACGAATGCGGTATTGATGGGTCGAAAACGGATTGAGCAACGTATCGACGTAACTCGTCCCATCAAAATTGTCCACGATGACAACACCGTCGAGTTCCACGTCGTACCCGAGTGCGCCGGCTACTTGGCTCCAGTTCAAGTACACTTGGTCTCTGGATGCGGTCGCCGATACGTTGAGTGGTACGGCTGGTTTTACCGGCATAGCGGTATAAAGCAGAGACTTTGTCCACGCGCTTTCCCCGGTGGCTCCGATCGCTCGAATCCGGAATGCATGGGCGGTTTCTGGCGTGAGTCCCGTCTTCGTATAGTTAGGTGTTGATGTACCCACGACTTGCCCGTCTATTTCGACTTCATAAGAAGCTGCACTAGCTACCGCTTCCCACTGGAGTGCAATCGATATATCCGAAAGGGTTTCGACAATACTTGCTGGCGTGGCCAGCTTAAACGTGGTGATAGCGACTGGCGCACTCCATGCACCTTCGCCCAGTTCATTCACTGCACGAATACGATACGTATGTGATGAGCCTGGCGTCAGTCCGCTAAACGAAGCGGTTGTCGTATCGTTCAGTTGTACGATAGCACCGTCTGCCTCAATGTCATACGCTAAAGCGTCCGCTACGATTGGCCAACTGAGGGCAACAGACTTATCGCCCACGAGCGGTTCGTTTGGTACCGGTACGTCTGGCAGTGTGTTTGTCGTGCTGATGAGTTGCGATGGACTCCATGGACTTTTTCCCCCGGCGTTAATGGCACGCACGCGGAATGTATGGCGGCTGCCCATCGGCAAGTTCGTTTGCTTAAACGTAAGCTGCTTGCCTGCGGTAAATAGCTGTCCGTCCCACTCGACTTCATAAGCGACCGCGCCCGTTACGGCATTCCATGTTACCGTAACCGTCTTGGCGGTGGCTGCAGGCACAATTGTGTTCGGGTACACTGGTGCGAGCATCAGTGTGCGCGAAAAGATGGGCACACTCCAGGCCCCTGGTGTGCCGTCTTTAACAGCGCGAATGCGGTATTGGTGCAAAGTGTTGGCTTCAAGTGAACTATGCTTATACGAGAGCACTCGACCTACTGCAACAGGTACCACCTGGTTGTCCACTTCGACCTCGTAAGAAGTCGCTTCCGATACTGGCGACCAGCTTAGCGTAACGCTATTGCTCGTCGGCTGGGCTTTGACGTTTTTCGGCATCGCTGGCGGCAAGGCAGGCGGCCCGACACGAACAGCCGTGGACCAGTTCGTATAGACGCCTTCTTCGTTTACAGCGCGAACCTTGAAGCTATATGTTTTCTTACTATCCAGCTTTGTGAGCGAGATTGCCTTGTTTTGCAGCACCAGGTTGACCGGCTGATTCACAAGCTGGCCTTCTGTGGTAAGATACTTGTTACCAGCTGTGATTTGGTATTTTGTAATATTAGGATTGCTATCTGTGATGACCAGCTTCGCCGGCTGATCTGCAACTTGTTGCAGCGCTACTGTTGGAGCAGCCGCTAGTGTATATACTTCTTTCGTGGTCGCACGTACGTTCCCGCTGCTGTCTTTGACTTCAAACTTCGCCGTATATTTTGTGTTTGAGACCAAACCTGTTACAGTGAAGGTTGAACCCAATTCGAAGTTACCTAGAATAGAAGTTCGATTATTGGCCGTGTCTTTATATAGGACAACTGGTTTGTTATTCAGCACTGGCCGCTGCTTGCCCACTAGAGTGACTGGCTGACTCATCTGTCCATTTGTTGCATTAGTGAGTGAGATAGGCGCTGACCAAGATGCACCGTCTGCCGATGTGAGCACGCGTATATTTTTCGTCGTTGTACTAACCGCAGGGTCAATTCCACTGTAGACGACAAAAAGCTGATCTTGTGTATCCGCAGTGATAACTGGTGTATCCTGGTAATATATATTTCCTGTTGTCAGCTTAATCTCAGGCAACCACGTTGTTCCACCATTTGTGGACTTCCTGAATCGAATATTTCCTCTCAATTCAGAGGGTTCCTCACCCGACCACACTAGATACACATTATTACCATCTACGTACTCACTGTGATCTTGCTGCGTGAAAGAAGAACTAACAGGATTATTAGAAATCCAGGTAGTCCCATTCCACACCATTGCAGTAATATACTGATTCGCACCACCTTTGAGATTCTCGTAAAAAATAACCGGAGATTTATTTACAAGTACAATGGACGGGTTTGTCGATTGATAGGCAATATAGTTATCCGTTGTCAGCTGTGAAACAGTTGACCAAGATTGCCCGATATTCATGCTCTTTGCATAAAAAAGGTTATTTGAATCTCCTGTCTTTTTAGCTGACCATACTGCATGCACAATACCGTCATCATCTGCTACAATGGCTAAACTTTTTGTCAACGGAATGTCAGAGTTGGCGGTACTTAAATTTACAGTTTGATTGAAAATGTTAATATTATTTTGTGTGAGCGCATCAAAAGTAAATGTACGAACAGCCGTTGCTCCGTAACGTACGAGACCAATTACTTTAGTCCCACTTGCCGTAATAACAGGGGCTGATTGAATATTAGCATCTGCTAGACTTGCAAGTTGAGTCCACGTCCTACCTTGATCTTTGGAGACATAGAAGAGCGCACCAGTACTCGGCACTCCGGTAAATCCTGTTATTATCCACCAGTCGTTGGATAGACGTGTAATTGTGTTATTGGATGCACCCGGCATATCAAGTGCAGGGCTCGATATGGTTGAATTTAGTTGTACAGAAGGGGCAAGCCAACCACTCGATTGTCCATTTATCGAATATTGATAAGGGCTGGCGGCTAGCTGAGATGCTTGGTCTTCAGTCCTGCCTTTGAGTAGGATGCTTGTGGCCGTTGACGTTGCATCCAGCGTATCTGAACTCATCGCTCCGTCTTGAACCGTGAACGTCGCTGTTTTCTCTACCGATTGGTACATCGTGTTCATGACGACACGAACTGTGTGTGTACCTTTCTTAAGGGAGGTATTGGCGATAGACTGGAACTTCACGAAGGCAGAACCATCCGACAACTTAACTGCTTGTTGTTCTCTTTGTTCAGCTTCAGTGTCTAAGTAGTACTTCGCATTCAATGTTTCCCCAACAGGTCCGTTAACAGTTGCTTGAATACTAATCCCCTTGTACAAAAATTGATCCACTTGTGTTGGAGAAGATGGAGACCTAAGAACTCCGAGTTGGTTACTGTTGTTACTTCCCCAAGCTTTCACCATTCCGCCTTCCATAAGAGCTAACGTATGATACTGTCCAGCAACAAGTTGCTTCACACCCGATAACCCTGGCACTGGGATGGGTGCTGTTCGGTTTGACGTGTCTCCCAAGCCTAATTGACTATAAACGTTATAGCCCCAGGCTTTCACCGTTCCGTCTTCCATCAGGGCTAATGTATGAGAACTGCCTGCCACCAGTTGTCTTACATCGGTTAGCCCCTGCACTAGCGTTGGCACAGTTCGTTTGCTCGTGTCTCCCAACCCTAATTGACCATTGTTGTTATAGCCCCAGGCTTTCACCGTTCCGTCTTCCATCAGTGCTAACGTATGAGAGTCTCCCGCAACAATTTGCTTTGCACCGGTTAGCCCTGGCATTAGCGTTGGCGCAGTCCGTGTTGTCGTGTCTCCTAAGCCTAATTGACCATCATAGTTATAACCCCAGGCTTTCACCGTTCCGTCTTCCATCAAGGCAAACGTATGAGAACCGCCCGCAACCAATTGCTTTACTCCCGTTATCGTTGGCACTGACATTGGCACAGTTTGATTTGTCGTATCCCCCGTGCCTAATTGACCATTATAGTTATAACCCCAGGCTTTCACCGTTCCGTCTTCCATCAGGGCTAACGTATGAGAACCGCCCGCAACTAGTTGCTTTACACCGGTTAGCCCAGTCACTAGCGTTGGCGCAGTTCGGTTGACCGTGTCTCCCAAGCCTAATTGGCCATAAGAGTTAGAGCCCCAGGCTTTCACCGTTCCGTCTTCCATCAGGGCCAACGTATGAGAACCGCCCGCAACAATTTGCTTTACACCAGTTAGTCCCGGCACTAGCGTTGGCGTAATTCGGGTTGTCGTGTCTCCCAAGCCTAATTGGCCATAAGAGTTAGATCCCCAGGCCTTCACTGATCCGTCTTCCATCAGGTATAAAGTATGTGAACTACCCCCAACAATTTGCTTTACAACGGTTAGTCCCGGCACTAGCGTTGGCGTAGCACGGATTGCTGTGTCTCCCAAGCCTAATTGGCCATAAGAGTTAGATCCCCAGGCCTTCACTGATCCGTCTTCCATCAGTGCTAACGTATGAGAATCGCCCGTAACAAGTTGCTTTACACCGATAAACCCCGGCACTAGCGTTGGCGCGGTGCGGTTGCTCGTGTCTCCCAACCCTAATTGTCCGTTAGCGTTATAGCCCCAGGCTTTCACCGTTCCGTCTTCCATCAGGGTTAGCGTATGAAAATATCCCGCAACCAGTTGCTTCACACCCGATAGCCCTGGCACTAGTATTGGTGCAGTTTGGTTTGTCGTGTCTCCCAAGCCTAATTGTCCATTAGCGTTATAGCCCCAGGCTTTTACTGTTCTGTCTTCCATCAGGGCTAACGTATGAGAACCACCCGCAACAATTTGCTTTACACCGGTTAGCCCCGGCACTAGCGTTGGCGCAATTCGGTTGAAAGTGTCTCCAAAGCCTAATTGGCCATTAGCGTTAGTGCCCCAGGCTTTCACCGTTCCGTCATCCAACAGAGCTGACGTATGAGAATATCCCGCAACCAATTGCTTCACCCCAAATAACCCTGGGACTAGTATTGGCGCAGTTCGGGGGGTCATGTCTCCCAGGCCTAATTGCCCACTAGCGTTATTGCCCCAGGCTTTCACCGTTCCGTCTTCCATCAGGGCTAACATATGAGAACCGCCCGCAACAAGTTGCTTTACTCTGGTTAGTCCCGGCACTAGTGTTGGCGTCGTTCGATTTATCATGTCTCCCAAACCTAATTGACCATTATCATTGCGTCCCCAGGCTTTCACCGTTCCGTCTTCCATCAGGGCTAATGTATGAAGCTGTCCAGCAACCAGTTGCTTGACTCCGGTTAGTCCCGGCACTAGCGTCGGCGTAGTTCGGGCTGTCATGTCTCCCAAGCCTAATTGCCCGCTAGAGTTATAGCCCCAAGCCCAAACCCGCCCATCTTGAATCAGGAAAGATGAAAAGGAGCTTGAATTGGTAATTACTTGGAGATTGATTGTATCTACCGATAAATTCATATCCATCTGGTAAGCCGATGTTTGAAGCGTCGAGGCTAAAGTAAACAGCGATTTATTCGAGGAATCCCCTATCCCCAATTGACCGTTGCTGTTCTGACCTGTGCCATACACTTTATTTTCATAGCCTACTACAAAAGCACTTCCATTGCTGCCAACATAGCCGTGCGCAATTCGAAAGTCCACGTTTACGGATGTTGGCAGTAATTTGTTGACGACATCGTTGGTTCCGAGTTGTCCATTACCATTGTATCCCCATACTTTTAGGCTATCGTCCTTCAGAACAGCCATTGAACCATGGTACCCTGCCGTTACCGATCTGACGTTTGAAAGAGAAGAAACAGATATTGGCGACTTAGCATCCACTGCGCTATTGTTGCCCAACTGGCCATATCCGTTATAGCCCCACGACTGAACATTTCCGTTTTGCAATAGCGCCAGTCCATGGGAGTTCCCCGCTGCAACTTGAACAACATTCGTTAACCCTGTAATCGCTGTCGGCGTCGAACGATTCGAGATATCCCCTTGACCAAGCTGCCCATAATTGTTGTAACCCCAAGACTTCACAGTGCCGTCTGTCAACAAAGCAAGGACAAACTTGTCCCCCACGGCAATCTGCTTAACACTCGAAATCCCGGATAATGTGACAGGTGTCGTGGAAACCCCAGCGCCCAGAAGTTCCCCGTACGTATTGGTTCCCCATCCCTTAAGCGTGCCATCCGTCAACAAGGCAATGGCAAACCCGTTCCCTGCCACAATTTGTTTGACATTGGTCAATCCAGAAATAAGGGTAGGCGTGTATGTATTCGAAGTACCTCCTAGTCCTAGCTGACCGCTAGCATTCTGTCCCCAGCTTTTAACTGTACCGTCTTGCAATAGCGCATAGGAACTATAACCGTACGTTGCAACTTGCCTGACACCTGTTAGCCCGTTAATTACAGTTGGTGTAACGTAGCTTGATGTCGTACTCCCTAGTCCCAAAGCACCTGTTCCGCCATCGTACCCGCTAGACTTAACAGTTCCATCAGTCTGCACAAACAAGGTGTGGTAATTTCCCGATGCAATAACAGCCGGTTGAAGCGCAGGATCGTAAGCAGCTTCAACTGTTCGTGCCGGCCATACAAATTCTCCAAACCCTTGAACAATCAAACTGAAAATCATGAGCAGAATCCATTTACGTTTCTTCTGAAACATTCGACAGTCGCTCCCTCAGCTTAGTGACTTTTATCATGTTTCGACAAAATCCACTACACATCATATTACCCATGGAAGATTCTGTCATTGACTAACATTGTATGATTGTGTCGATCCACGTCGAATTAACCGCTCCAAAAAAAAATATTTTTTTCCTCAATACATTTTATGTATAAACTGAGATATATGTATTAAAAAGGTAGTGCTACATAAAGAAAAAAACCCCGATAAATCGAGATTCTTCGAGGTTCTCACTTATTCAAGCCCTTCGCAACTTTCACACGGAGCCCATCTATCATAACGATTGTCACACTCTTCCATCAAGCCGTACCCAAAGCAATCTCTTCGTCGTCTTCTTTGCTATTGAACGCTTCGCGGTCGAATTCGCCTTCGGAGTTCGCGACGAGCAATGATGTGACGGTTGTGCCTGTCGCGTTGATTGCCGTGCGGCCCATGTCGATGAGTGCTTCGACGCCGGCGACGATGGCGATGCCTTCGAGCGGCAGACCGAGAGCGGTCAGTACGACGGTCGTCGAGATAACAGCCGGGCCTGGAACGCCTGCGACGCCGATCGAAGAGATGATGCTGACGGCAACCAGAATAATATAGTCGGTTGCAGAGAGGTCGATGCCGAATACTTTCGCGGTGAACACAGCGACGATGGCCGGCCAGATGCCGCCGCAGCCGTTGAAATTGACGGATGCGCCGAGCGGAGCAACGAAGCTTGCGATGCGCGGAGATACGTGCAACCGCTTCGTGATCACTTCGAGATTCACAGGCAAAGTTGCGTAGCTGCTTCGTGTTGTGAAAGCGACAGCGATAGTGGGATAGATTTTGCGGAAAAACTTAATCGGGTTAACTTTCGCCACAAGAAGCACGAGGCCGCCAAACACGAGCACGAAATGGATGATTAACGCCACATACGAGGTGATAATGACGCTGCCGAGTTCCTCGAGCGTATCCCAGCCGTATTTGGCCGTGATGCCCGCTATCAACGCAAATACTCCGTATGGTGTCAGGCGGATGACAAACTTCACGACTTGGTGAAGCACTTGCGTTAACGATTGGATCAGATCTCGCACCGGCTTAACAGTTTCGGCGTTCTTGGAGCCGATTTTGACGATCGCTACAGCGATAAAGATCGCGAAGATGAGGATCGGAACGACTTTCCCTTCCGCCGCTTCGTTAAAAGGATTCGAAGGAACGAGAGACAAAATGACTTCAGAGAACGTCGGGATTTCACGCGCCTCGAAACCTTCCGGTACCGCTTGCTGAATGCCGCTTCCCGGGTTAAACGCCAATGCGACGAGCAAGCCGATAATGGAAGCTACACCCGTTGTGCCGAGGAACCATGCGAATGTTTTAAAGCCGATTTTACGCAAATAGTCCAAACTTGTGAGCGACGAGATACTGTTCAGCACGAGCACGAAAACAAGCGGAATGACGAGCATACGAATGAGGTTGACGTAAATACTGCCGAACGTCGTGATCCCTTTCGTCTCGTAGTCGAGGTTCTGAAAAAGAATGCCTACCAGCAAGCCAAGCACGAGGCCGACGATGACCCTCGAGCCGAAGCCTACGCGTTTTTTGGCCAATAAATAAAGAATGAAGAAGACGAAAATCGAAGTGACGAAGCTGTACCAGTTGGTCTCGATCGCCGATAGCAAGTTATTTTGGATGTCGTTCATGTCGGTCAGACCCTCCTAAGAATGATTGCAGCACTGGAAAAGGGAAGCCCGCAGGCTCCCCGTCCCCTTGAACATTCGAGTCGCGCGGACTCGGCTTACTTGGACAACAGATTGTACAGCACTTGCGCGACTTGCGCTCTCGTCGTTACGCTGCGCGGGTCCAGCTTATCGTTGCTGCCGGAAATAACGCCGCTTTCCACGAGCGACTGAATCGCTTCTTGCGCATAGACTGAGATTTGGTTGGCATCGTTGTAGGACGATACTGTCGCGCCCGTTTTGCCGGATGGCAGTTCGCCGAGCAGACCGAGTGAACGATAGAGCAGCGTAAACAGCTCTTGGCGGGTGATCGATTGATCCGGCGCGAATTGATTGTCGCCGATGCCCGTTGCAATGCCCAACTTCTTGGCTGCTGCCAGATAGCCCGTGTAGTACTTGTTGCCAGCATCGGCGAAGTTGTCCGCACCTGCTTCTGCCGCTTGAATGCCGTAAGCCTTCAGCAACAGCACGATGAATTGTCCACGCGTCAACGCCGCGTTCGGGCTGAAGTGCGTATCGTCCGTGCCGCCCGTTATGTCGCGAGCCGCCAAGTAGCTGACAGCTTTGCCGTACCAGGACGTAGCTGCGACATCGTCGAACGTTACTGCATTGTACGCGATAATGTATTGCGAGAAGTGCTTCGTCGAGAAGTTGACTGTGCCGGTCGCTGCGTTGAATTGTCCGCGTACCGTCTCCAGTTCGCCTGCATCGTTAACGTAGTAAACGACAACGGATTCCGGATTTTCTCCCGCCTTCAGCGTGTAAGGAAGGCTAATATTCGCCACACCGCCGCCGAAGGAAGACACTTTGTCGTTGCCGACAAAAACCGTGAAGTCGTACACCGGGCGATCGCCCAGCACTTCTTTGCCTTCCGGCGTCAGTTCGCTCTTCGCAATGATGATGCTGACATTGCCGGTACCCGTCGCCGCGTTAATCGTCTGAACCGCTTTTGGATCGAAAGAGATCGTACCTACGTTGCCGTATTCGACTTTCACATTCGCTTTCGTTCCGGTGGCGATTTCGGCGAACGACTCTTTCGGGATGCTCAATTGCGCAGACTTCGTTTGCTCCGTCGTCTCGACTTTCACTTCAACGACAGTCGCTCTTCCCTCTGCTTCCGATTTCTTCACATTGCTGACAATGCTAGCCGCCGTCTCCTTGGAGAGGTTCGCCAACGTGTCGCCCGTCGCAGCGTCCGTCTTCGCCGGTGCTTTGGCCGTTACCGTGCCGGTGTTGCCGCTGCCCGGAGTCGATACGACGCCGCTATTATCAACTGGCGGTGTTGTAGTTGTTGGGGCCGTTGGCGTTGTTGGTGTTGTTGTCGGTGGAACATAGGCTGGAACATTGACTGTCGTCGATGCGCTTTCCACGTACAACTCTGTTTGCTTGGCGCGAACTTCGTAACTGCCTGCCGCGAGCCCCGCAATAACGGAACCCGTAACGCTTTGATAATTCCCTGTATCCTTTATTCGATACTCCAATGCGCTGCTTACGCCCGTTATCTGCCCGTCGTTAAGCGCTGCAGTCGGAGCTACACCCAACAGTCCTGTAGGAGATGCTTGGTTGCCTCTTACCGTTAAAGTGACCGGCTGGCTGGCTTGAAGCTCGCCATGCGCGTCATATCTAACATGATAGACACCCGGGGTCAGATTTTTAATCGCCCCATCAACAGCAACCGCATTCGTGTAAGCCTCTACTGCATCCGATTGCTTTTTAATTTGAAGAGTATAATCGGAAGCCGTAACGCCCTCAATTTGGCCGTCGTTATTTTCCAGGCTTGTCGTAGCCTTTGCCGTCAATCCGGACGGCGGAGAAACTTCACTATAACTTGGTACAATTACTTCTGTTGCTTCGCTTTGATTAAAACCTGGTTTGGACGCATACCAGAAATAGTAAGTACCCGGTTGCAATGAGGAAATCGTTCTGGTACTTACGTCAACAGAAGCTCCGCCCTGCGAAGCGCTGTATTGCAACCCTTCGATTGCTGTACTTTCATCGATCGTCACTTTACCGTCGTCATTGGCGGTCGTTGTAGGTTTCACGCCATGTAATCCCGTCGGAGGCAACTGAGGACTCTGAATAGTTACTTCCGTATAATTATTGTTGATTGCCGCATACGTTACTGTACCGGTCCCCGTCGACTGATTGTAAGAAGTATTAAAGCCTTTGGAAGCAAAACGCACTTGATAGGTGCCTGCCGCCAAACCTGTCACGGTAGTTCCAGTAATCGGTGTGAAGGCCGTCTCTTGTCCTTCGGCAGGTTTCAACCGATATTCAATGACTCCGCCACCGGAAACTCCGGTAATTTGCCCATCGGCAGCTCCTGCTGCGCTTACGCCTACGACGTTAAAGCCAGTTGGAGGCACTCCTTCAAATCTGGAAAAGAGAGAGTTTGCGGCAGCGTCGTACTTTGAATACTGCGCTCCTGTGCCCGTATAAGTATTCGGCCATGTATTCATGATCTCTACGTGTCCGAGAATCGGAGCCGGGCTATTGTTCGAATCCTTGTAGTCTTTATCGAACGTGAAGAGATACGGAACTTGCAGTTTATTTACCGATCTCGATTGCGATGTGGCCGGATCGATAAAAGTTACCTTGCTATTGCTTGTAATCAGGTAAGAAGTTTGAATATTTTTCAAATTCGCTTCAACAAGAGCCCCGTACAAATAGGCCAGCGGATTAGCCGTTTGATGGTCACGAATTTGCAAGGTTGTGCCATCATCGTGAGTACTTGCAGTTGGAGTACGGACCGTCATACCGACGCCGGCATCCAGACGCGTGTCGAAGAAATAAATTTTATCGATGTTATGTGCCTTCGCGTAGCGGTTGATCCATCTAATCTCGGCTTGCGTGTTCGGGCACCAAGAACCTCCGAATAACAACGCGTACCTGCCAGAGCTCGCCAACAGCTTATTAACTTCGTGGTAAGTCACATGTTCGAAAACAAGCGTGGAATCGATCTCGTATTCATTGTTTGCTCCGAGGTCAGGAACGACTTTGCCGTCTACTGTTTTGGAAGGGAAAATTTCAACTGATCCGCTTGCCCTATGACTGTTGAATTGCGGTCCGATGAAATCCCAGCTATTCAACTTATCGAAGTTATTCGGAGCATACCCTTCAGTGGTTGCTTCATCGAAAACCGCTTTTACTTGTGCTTTATAATTGGTTACATTAGTGGCATTATCCTTAAAGTATGAATCCCAAGTATAAGACGTCGCGTTGCTCGGTCCGTGCTTCTCCAGATAGGAAACGACCGGCGCGTTTTCTCCGTTCAATTTGTGATCCTTATTGTAAATAAGCAAGTAAGGCGATTGTACAGCCTTGGCGCTTCCTTGTGCTACGACCGACGATTGAATCGGCGTTGTACCAGTCACCAATTTGGATTTGTTCACATAAGAAGCGGATACGGAAGACAACGTCGTCAAATTCGTCAAATATTTATTGACCAACTCAACATAATATTCTGTGTAGTCAAAATAGTTGGTCGTCGTGTTGCCTCCATTGACGGATGTTGCTGTCAGTGGATCATGTGTGACGGCAATATCCAATCCCGGGCTTGCCCCATCCAATCTCGTGTCGAAATTGTAAATCTCTTTAACGCCGTTTGCTTTGGCAACTTCATTAATATAACCAATGTCCGCTTGCGTCTCATCGCTCCATGCTCCGCCGATCAGAATCGCGAACGTTCCCTTGCTTCCCAAAATTGTAACAAGATCTTCGTACGTAATCGTTTTGAAAATATGAGAATCAACGTTCTTCAGATTCGTGTATACGTCTTTGAAATAATCATAATGACTGGAAACGCTAGGCGGAGCCGCCGCACTCGCCTGGCCGATGCCCGCGCCGAACGCGGGCAATGCCAGAACTGTTGCCAAAGCAAGAGATAAGAGCCGCTTGGGCTTCTTGAGTGAGAATGATTTCATAGGTTTAGAACCTCTCTTTCTTTTAAGTAGTCATGCTTCTGAGCGTAGAGATTCGGTAAATCCGCGATTAGCAATCTTCTTCGCTCGAGGAGCCGGAACCGGACGAGCCGGACGACGAGGAACCGGAACCGGACGAGCCGGACGACGAGGAACCGGAAGAAGAACTGGACGAACTTGACGACGAGCTAGACGAAGAACTGGAAGATGCGGCAGGAGCATCGGCTTTCGGTTGGCTGCTGGACTTCGTCGTGAACGTGACGGATTTTTTCTTCGTTTCCGTTGAGGCCGGCGCCGAAGATGCAGGTACTTCTTCTTTAGGAGCAGGAGAGACAGCCGGCGCTTTCTCTTCTTGTTTCGCCGGTGCTGGTGTCGCTGCTGGCGCTGTTGTTGGAGCAGGAGCGGCGCTCTTCGAAGCGCTCGCAGTTGGAGCGGAAGCGACCGCTTTAGGTTGCTGAGGAGCAGGCTTCGCTTCTTTGGAAGAAGCGGCCGGCTTCTCGGATTTGTCCGAAGCAGGCGACGCTTCTGGAGCTTCTGCTGCCACCGCAACTTGCGTATTGGCCGATGCGTCGGATGGCGCTGCCGTTGCAGGCTGTTGCGTTTCGGTCACGACCGAAGCTTCCGGCTGAGGCGCCGTCTCGGCTGCAGGCGATGCAGGCTGCGCCTCCCGTTGAGCGGGCGCTTCCGTCGATACAGCTTGCTCTGCTGCCGGTTGCTCAGCTTGCGGTTTCTTATTGGCGGATACGGCTGCGTAAGTCAATACGGCGAACGCCAGTACAGCGATGATAAAGGACAAGCTTAGCTTGGAGGTTGCGATTTTGTTCATGTGTGATCCATCCCTTTCGCTCAGTGAGCTTTGTTTTTTTGTCGTTTGCGCGGATAAAAAAAGAGACTCAACTAGGGCGCATACTTGATGCGCTCTTGTCGAATCTCTGGCTGTCCAGTAGATTTCCGCTTCTTCTTCTTAAATCCGCGTAGTTAACTCGGGTTTAACGTATCCCCATCTTAAACGCGTACAACGGCAGTGTCAATAGCTTTTTCACAATTTCCTATCGTTTTTATCGGAATTAATTGTGAGTTATCACCACTTACCGTAGGAACTACCTGTCAGCGGGTAGCGTACGGGGCATTTCCCCGCAGAACATTACTTCGACGGACGACGCGGATATGGGGCGGTTAATGTTCCCACAGAACATTACTTCGACGGACGACGCGGATATGGAACGATTAGTGCTCCAGCAGAACATTACTTCGACGGACGACGCGGATATGGGACGATTAGTGCTCCAGCAGAACATTACTTCGACGGATGATGCAGATATGCGGTGATTAGTGTTCCCGCAGGACGTTACTTCGACGGATGACGGAGATACAGTGCGATTAGTGTTCCAGCAGAACATTACTTCGGTGGATGATGCGGATATCAATAACGTAAATGCCCGCCTCGCCTCCCCGCCAGCATCACGCACGCCCTCGCCCACACGCCACATACCACCATACTACAAAACAGGCCCCGGAACGGATTCCGGGGCCCTCGCACTCACCTAGCTCACATAACACGTTTACTTCAAACTAATCTGCTCCGTGCGATCAAGCGCGGTTTTCGTCAACTCGGTTACTTGCGGCAAACCGAGTTTGTTCAACTCGTCGATGTATTTGCTCCAGTCGTTCAAGCTTGACGAGCCGAGAATGAATTTGCTGATTTGCTCGTCGCGGTACTTGTCGATGGCTGCTCCCGTGATCGAGATTGTTTCATATTCTTTGTCCGTGAACGACGGCTTCGGATTGAATTTGCTGTCGTATTTGCGCGCTTCTTCGTAAGCGAACTTGAGCTCCTTGGACGCCAGGCTAAGATGAGCGTCATAGTCGATCCATGTGTACGTGCCGTTCGTCGCAAGACCTGTTTTCTTACGGAAGTCGGAGGAATCGGTGAACGTAGAGTTAAGCTTCTTCTGGCCGCCTTCAACGGTGTACGTCTCGCCTTCTTTCCCCCAGCTCAGCAACGTTCGTCCTTCTTCGCTGTAGAAGAAGTCGAATACTTTTACGATGTCGTCGATATTTTTGGACGAAGCGGAGATCGCCAGGTTGTTCTCAACGACTTGCGTGTACGGGTTCTGCTGCTTGCCGCCTGGCAAGCCTGCAGGAGGCGCCATGAATGCCATTGTGAAGTCCGGATTTTCTTGACGAAGAGCAGCGTTGAAGAAGTCGATCCGGCCGATGTAATCGACGGTGATGAATGCCTGGCTCGTCGACAACAAGTCTTGCCATTGTTTCGTTTGCAGGGTCAGCCAGTCGGACGGGATCAGCTTCTCTTTATAGAACTTGTTCAAGTAACCGACCATCGTTTTGTAGTTGTCTTCGGCAGGTCCGAATTTCACTTCGCCGCTGTCGTTTTTGTAATATGTCGGATTCGTCTCGAAGTTCGGCGTCAAGTTCGTCATCGCGTTCATGCCGTTGCGGAATGCGAGCGGGTAGCTGTCTGGATACAGCTCTTTCAATTTCTTCAGCACCGTGTACAACTCGTCGTACGTCGTGGGAGGCGTCAGCCCGTTTTTATCGAAAATATCTTTGCGATACATCCAGACAACACGGTTCGTCTCGCCGAAACCTTGTGTTGGCAGCATGTACATTTTGCCGTCGGCAGCGAGGAACGACTTCGTCACTTCCGGATATTTGTCCATCCACTGCTGGAAGTTAGGCATTTTATCTTTATAGTCGAGAATGTTGGCAAGCGCGCCTTGTTGCCCGTACTTGAGTGCTTGCGTCCGGTCAGGCATGAAGATGAGATCAGGCAGATCGCCGGAAGCGAACGTCAAGTTGAGCGCATCGTACAGCGTGCCCGAAGGAAGCTGAACGTCGAATTTCGCGCCTGTTTTCTCTTCGATCCATTTCCACACCGGCCAGTTTTTATCGAACGGCCAGCTCGGGTTGGAATCGGTCAACATCGTGAATGTCTTGTCAGTAAGCGCCGCAGGCGTCGCCGACGCCGTTGCGGACGGGCTTTCGGACGCAGGCTGCGACCCGGAAGCCGAAGGAGAAGCATTATAGTTATTATTCGACTTGCTGCAACCCGCGATCAGGAGGACGATCGCCAGCAGCATCGCCATAATGATTTTTCTGTTTTTCATCGTAGACAGGCTCCTTTATCTTTGTAAGTAGTATAACGCACTTCTTAACCCTTGACAGCGCCGATCAGAACGCCCCTTACGAAATAACGTTGTAAAAACGGGTACAAGCAAAGAATAGGCAACGTGGAGACGAGGATGACAGCGAACTTGTACGACTCCTCCACGATGAGAGAATCACCTCCCTTCGCAGCGGTCAGATCGCCCGCACCGGCTTGGCCGACGAGCAGCATGTTCCGCAAAATCACTTGGAGCGGAAACAGGTCGGGATTGCGTAAGTAAAGCAGCGGATTCAGGAAGTTGTTCCAAATTCCGACCGCGTAAAACAAACCGATCGTGGCGAAGATCGCACCGGACAGCGGGACGACGATACGGGCGAATATGCCCACATCGGAGAGCCCGTCCAGCTTGCCCGATTCTTCAAGCTCCTTCGGGATATTCGCGAAGAACGTCCGCATGATAAGCAAGTTCCACGTACTGACGGCGCTCGGGAGCACCATGGCCCAGATCGAGTCCATAATGCCGATCTGTTTGACGACGAGGAACGTCGGAATCAGGCCCCCGCTGAAAAACATCGTAATGACGATCAGTATCGTGAAGCCGCGGTGGAAAAACATTTCTTTCTTCGAGAGAGCGTACGCGCCTAATCCCGTCACAGCCAAGGCGACGGCCGTGCCGACGGCGGCATAGACGATCGTGTTCCAGTACGCCCTCATCATGCGCGGGTCGTCCAGTACGATCTTGTACATGTTGACGTTAAAACCGCGAGGATACCAACTGACCATGCCCTTTAGCACGTAGTTGCTGCCGCTTAAGGAAACCGAAATCATATAGATGAATGGAAATAACGTCACAAGCGCAACGACGATGAGCACGAGCCCGTTTACGACGCCGAATACCGATCCTTTTCTCATAGCTGCTAATCTCCTTCTACCACAGGCTGTTGCCGGTGAATTTGCGGCTCATGTAGTTGGCGCTCAGCAGGAAGACGAAACTGACAACGGCGGTAAATAGGTCGATTGCGGAGCCGTAGCTGAAATTGCCGTTGACGAGACCTGTCCGATAGACGTAAGTGCTCAAAATGTCCGCTTTCGCAAACGTTGCCGGGTTCGACAGCAGAAACACTTTCTCGAAGCCGATCTCCATCATGCTGCCGATTTTCAAAATAAACAGAACGATCATCGTCGAGGAAATGCCCGGAAGCGTGACATGAAGGGTTTTCTTCCAACGGTTCGCCCCATCGATGCCTGCAGCTTCATATAAAGAAGGATCGATCGCTGTGAGCGCTGCCAGGAAAATGATCGATTCCCAGCCGACATGCTGCCAGATCTCGGACAGAACGTAGATCGGACGGAACCATCCCGGCTGAATCATGAAGTTGACCGATTCGAGTCCAATCGACTCCAGCATTCGATTAAACATCCCACCCGACGGGGACAGGAAAATGATAACCATACTCGCAGCGACGACGTTCGAGATGAAGTGTGGTAAATAGCTGACCGTCTGGACGAACCTTTTGAACACCTGCAGCCTCATTTCATTAAGAAGAAGCGCGAGGATGATCGGAGCCGCGAATCCGAACACCAGATTGTAGAAGCCAAGCAAGAACGTATTGCGAAGCAGCAACCAAAAGTCGGGACTGTCGAAAAATAGGTTGAAATATTTCAGGCCGACCCAGTCGCTCGCCCATATGCCCTTGTACAAGTTGTAATCCTTAAAGGCCACGACAATCCCGAAGATGGGCACATACTTGAAAATGAGGTAATACAACAAACATGGGATAGACATGGCGAACAGCCATTTACCTTTGTTCCATTTCTGACTCAGCGTCATCTCGATGTTCCTTTCGCTCCGGAATGTGACCTAGGTCGTGTCTGAATACTCCGAGGGGAGCAGGATTTGCCGAATTTTCGTTCCATGCAAGGAACTTTTGAGAAGGCGTACCGGGGGTACGTCGAGCAAAAGTGACGAAGCAGGGAGCGAAAAGGCGGTGAAGGATGCCCCTGAGCGAGTGTTCAGACACGACCTCAGCATAGTCCCGGCGCCGCCGAAGCGAAATCTTCCGTTCTTTGAATAACGCGCTTTTTTGCAACAATCGAAAGATCGGGTAACGATATTGAAATTCGTATATCGCCTGAACGTCGCTGCATCTATGAAGGAATTAGATCGTCCGCTATAGTGGAAAGAGGTGATACGAGGGATCGGGAGGCCGGCAGAATGACTTTCATACGCAGCAAAATGAACTCTTTGCTCTTTAAGTTGCTCGCCAGCTTCCTGGCGATTATTGCTTTGATGTTGTCGTTCAACATTTTTTCCTATACGTTTTTCCGGAATACGATTCAGGACGAGATCATCAAGAACAGCAGCTCAAACCTCGGCTTCGCAAGCGAAAATTACGATAAACAATTGGCACTCGTCCGCAAAACGGTGCTGCAACTGTATTTCAACGACCACATGTCCATCTTAAAGTCCGTCTTGAAGAACGACAGGCAGAACGTGAACTACGAGATGGTGTCTCAAGTTCAGAAAGACATCATCTATATGCTCTCTAACGAGTCACTCTATTTGAACAATGTCATGCTCTATTTTCCGAAAAGCAATCTGATGATCGAAAAAGAAGGCACGGTCAAGCCGGAGCGAATGTTCGAGAAATTCTATTTGAGCGACATATATTCTTTCTCGTTCTGGCAGACGGAGTTTGCCAAAGATTACAGCTTCAAGCTGTTTCCTTCAGCCGTCTTCTCCGAAGTGTTCTCGCATCAGAAGAAGCCGATCGGTCTTCTGTATCCCATCGTCATGAAGGAATACGGACAATCGGAAGTGTACATGATCGCTTTCCTCGACGCTCGTAAAATGACGCAAGCGTTCCTTCCCCCGGACAGTCAGTTCTCGCTGCTCGGCACGAGCGGAGAATCGCTTTATCGTACATCCGAGTCCGATCAGACGCTTGTCCCTGCCGAAATGCCGAAACAGGAAGGCTACTTCAAGAAAAACGGCAATTATGTGTTCTATGCCAAAGGCCATGACAGCGGGTTGACTTATGTCCTGTCGATGCCGTATGCAAAAATCTCGTCCCAGATCAAACATTTGAATCTCGTGCTCATCGGCCTGCTAGGCGTAGCGATCTTGATCAGCCTTGGCGCATCGGTCCTTTTCAGCTTCCGAGTGAACCGGCCATTAAAGAGAATCGTCGACGCGCTGAAGCGGCAGAAGCCGGGCCTGCTTTCGACGCAAATTACCGAGTTCGATTACATCGGGGAAAAAATGAGCTTACTGCTCAAGTCCAACGAAGACGCCAGGCACCATCTCGAAAAGAACGAGACGACGCTGCGTTATTATGCCTACATTAACCGGCTCAAAATGATCCGGACGGGAACCGGCGAGCCGAAAAGCCCGCTATTCGCGGACAAACCGTTTCTCGTCATCGTCTACGACATGACGTTTAAGCGCTGGTTTCAGGATCAGCCGACAAGCGAAATGGAACGGGCGGTATTCATCTATAAGGAATACATTCAGCTTGAATTCAAAGAACGGTTCCCGGATTCGCAGACGTTCCAGATCGAGCGCAACCGGATCGTGACGCTTATTTTTACGGAAGGCGATGCTGCCGAAGCGCTGACGTTACTCGATAAGATGAAACCGACGTTCGACCTCGATAAAGCGTTCGGTTACTTCACGATCGGCGTCAGCCCGATCTTCGCCCACTCTTATGAGCTGATTTCCGCTTACGAGCAAGCTGCCGCGATGACGGAAGAACGCATGCTGAACGACGAGACGCAAATTTTGTTTAACGTCCGGCCGTCCGCCGGCCGACACTCGCTCGGCGCCGCAGAGGAGCAAGAGTTCTACACGCATTTGCGTTACGGCAACGAAACGGAACTGCGGCAGCTCGTCTCGCGGCACTTGGCCGGCATGTCGCGTTCGCGCGCGACGGCGGCGGCTTTCCAGTCGTTCGCCCGCGACATCGTCATCAAAGCGCAGAAAACGTTGCAAGCCGTTCAGGCCGAATCCGAACTGCCGAACGGAGACGCGCAGCGAACGCCATGGGAGGAGATCGAGGAATGTTTGACGCTGGAGCAGCTTGATAAGGCGCTGACCGCTTATGTGACGCGGGTAGCGGAGGCAATTCGCCGGAAGAAGGAAGAACGCGATCCGATCATCAGCTTCGCTCTCGGCTATATCGACGAGCATTATGCGGGCGATCTATCCTTGGATATTCTCGCGAGCAAACTGAACATTACCGGCACGTATCTTTCGACTTACTTCAAGAAGAAACAAGGCGTCAACTTCGTCGATTATTTGAATGATGTCCGCATCGGTAAAGCGAAGGAATTGCTGACCGGCACGGACTTGCAAATTCAGGAGGTTGCCGTTCGGACAGGCTACTTAAACGCCAATTCGTTCATCCGCACGTTCAAGAAGATCACCGGCATGTCGCCGGGCGAGTATCGCAAAAATACGTTATAGTTCAGCGGCTTCGGTCGCAGGCTTCGGGGAAGAGGTTGTTCGACATGACATATCGTGTGGCGGTTATTGGCGGAGGGGCGATCGCGGAAGATCACCTGATCGCGCTGGCGGGAATGGAGCAAGCGGCTGCGGTCGCGGTCGCGGATTTGGTTGAGGAACGCGCGAGTGCGTTGGCGGCGCGTTATGGCGGCGGCTCCAGCGGAATTTCCGCGTATACCGATTACAAGGAAATGATCGAGAGGGAGAAGCCGGATATTGCGATCGTCACCCTGCCCCATTTCTTGCATAGGGAAGCGGCATTGTTCTGCATCGAAACAGGCGTTCACGTGTTGCTGGAGAAACCGATGGCGCTGGACGTCGACCAGTGCGACGAGATTATTGCGGCGGCACAGCAACGGGGCGTCAGCCTGATGGTCGGCCATACGCAGCATTACATCGCCGAGAATCGGACGGCGAAACGGATTATCGACGAGGGAAGCTTAGGCACACTCGTCATGATTAACGATGTTCGTAATTTATACTATTTCCGGGAGCAGCGGCCTGCATGGTTTCTCCAGAAGGCGCTCGCGGGAGGCGGTATTATGATGAATCTGGGTTCGCACTCCGTCGACAAAATCACATGGCTTGCGGGCTCCGCCGTTCGCTCGGTTAAAGCGGTAACGAGCCATTACGGGGGCAAAGGAGATATCGAAGGCAGCGGCATGGCGTTCCTCCATCTTGCGAACGGCATTCCCGCAACCGTGTCGCAATCCGGCTACAAAGGCTTCTCTCGCAACGAAACGGAGATTGTCTTTACGGAAGGCATGCTGCGGCTGGAAACCGGCAAAGCGCTATGGATCAGTCGCGGCGGCGAATATGAACGGGTCGAGATCGACCCGCAGGAAGCTCCGTTTGTACTGCAGTTGCTGGATTTGATTGCGCGGATTGAGGCGGGGGCAAACGGGGGCTTAAGTGCTGTCGATGGGTCAGCGGACGCAAGCTTGAGTTCTGCAGATGCTCTGCCGGGGCCGCCGCTTGAGCATTCGCGCCATGCGGTCGCAGTCGTTCTTGCGATGTACGCGTCACATCTATCTGGACAAGAAGAGGCGGTGGAACACGGGTTTGCTTGAGGCGATTCTTGCCTTGTTGCGCACCGGGATCTCCCCGATCTCGCCGGTCGAGTTGCTTGAAGTGGCCCGTTTCCTCAAGCCGGCAACCGTAGCCGACTGACGGGAGAGACGGTTCGGTTGTAGTCGTTTGCGATACAGGGAGCGGTCGGGGAGCCAGGTCAACCTCTTACGAGAACGCGCCATTTCCCCACCGCCGATTCCGACCCTACGATCCCAAGGCTCCGAGGAGTTACTATCAAACCGTGACAGTCGATTAATCTAAAACCTACGACTTAATTTGAGTAACGGCCTGCAGCGAGTCTCTTTCGAGAGCGAGATGTTCGAATTTTTCGAGCAACGGCCTGCAATGAGCCCCTTTCGGGAGCGAGATGTTCGACTTTTTCGAGCAATTGCCTGTAGCGAGCCCCATTCGAGAGTGAGATGTTCGACTTTTTCGAGCAATTGCCTGTAGCGAGCCCCATTCAAGAGCAAGATGTTCGAATTTTTCGAGCAATTGCCTGCAATGAGCCCCTTTCGGGAGCGAGATGTTCGACTTTTTCGAGCAATTGCCTGCAACGAGCCTCATCCGAGAGCGAGATGTTCGACTTTTTCGAGCAACTGCCTGCAATGAACCCCTTCCGAGAGCGAGATGTTCGAATTTTTCGAGCAACGGCCTGCAATGAGCCCCTTTCGGGAGCGAGATGTTCGACTTTTTCGAGCAATGGCCTGCAGTGAGCCTCATCCGAGAGTGAGATGTTCGAATTTTTCGAGCAACTGCCTGCAATGAACCCCTTCCGAGAGCGAGATGTTCGACTTTTTCGAGTAATTGCCTGCAGTGAGCCTCATCCGAGAGTGAGATGTTCGAATTTTCGAGTGCTTGTAGCGAGCCCCTCCAGCGGGGCTTCGAGCAGAGAGTTGCTTTCGAAACCTACACTAACTCCATCCTAAACGAAGCTCCGAGCAGGGAGTTACTATCAATCTCAGACTAGCTTCGTCACCAATGCGGCTACACTACCGCCTTACGACCCGAACAATTGCTTCTTCAACGCACGGTTGCGCTCGTTGAACACATCGTTGTGCGAAGATACCATCGCGTACTCTTTTGCATCCGGCGTAATATGCTGCTTCGCCTTGTTGACCGCGTTCGCGGCATCCTGGAACGCCCCCGCGATCAGATGCAGTTTACCGTCGTGAGCGATCGCGTCCCCCGCCGCGTAGATGCCTTCGACGGACGTCTCGCTCATCGGCGTGCCCGCGATGCTCCACTCGTCTTTCATCTCAATTTGGACTTCACTGTTCGCGAGCAAGTCTCTATCACGCTCATAACCGTAATTGATAATGATTTCGTCGACCGCCAGCTCCACTTGAGCATTGTCGTCATTGTTTCTTAGAAGTACCCTGTCCACGCGCTCCTCCGCTTTCTCCGCGATCAGCTTCTCGACTTCCGTGTTAAACAAACAGACGACCGAACTGCTCATCAGCCTCGACACTTCCGCCTCATGACCTTTCAGCGCATCTTTGCGGTAAGTTAAATACACCTTTTTCGCGATCGGCTCCAGTTCGTTCGCCCAATCGATCGCCGCGTTGCCGCCTCCGGAGATGAGCACTGTTTTGTCTTTGAAACGACCTAGCGATTTTACCGTGTAATGGAGGTTGCCAACCTCGAACCGGTCCGCGCCTTCCAGCTTCAGCTTCATCGGTTTCAGGATCCCGTATCCGATCGCCAGAATGACGGTTTTGGAATAATGCGCGGCACCCGAAGAAGTATGAAGCGCAAAAATCCCATCTTCGCCTTTCACAATCGACGTCACTTTCTCGCCGAGTACGACTTCGGGATCAAACGTACGGCCCTGCGCGATCATTTGCTCAATCAGCTTGTCCCCGGTCGTCGGTGTCAGTCCGCCGACATCCCAAATCATTTTCTCCGGGTAGACGTTCACCTTGCCGCCCAAGTAAGGCTGAAACTCGATAATCTTGGCCCGCATCTCGCGCAAGCCGCTATAGAAAGCGGAGTACAGCCCCGCGGGGCCTCCCCCGATAATCGTCACGTCGAAAATTTCCCTGTCGTTCATGTCATATGTCCTCTCCGTTTCTGGATTGATTCGAGTGGCTTTTTTTTCGTTGCTTCAATCCTATCACATTATCAATGAGAATGAAAATCATTATTAATTGATCGAATCTAGTAAACAGATGTACCCGAATATCAAAACATGTGTATAGATCCCCCTGCCGATCCCGTTTATAATTTTCGCGAACAATCCGGTATTGGAGGAAAATCAGCAATGGAAGCCAAACGGTTTGGCGTTCAGATTCAACGGGGGTTGCGGCACTGGGCGATCTTGCAACGCAAGGGAAACTTCGGGAGTATCGAATTGTCTGGTATCTGGTCGGCGCTGCCCGGCGCGGGCGATGAATTGGCGAGCGTCTATACTCGCGTCGTCAAGGAGGACGGCAGCGGCGATATTGTTCCTTGGAGACGATGCGCTACTGACAGAAACGGCGAGTGGAATACCGCGATACGCGATATTCCGACCGGGGGCTTATACAGAATCGAAACCTGTCTCCGGGTCGGCGACCGACAGCCGATAGAACTTGCGACGCGCGGCGATATGATCCATCACGTCGTCGTCGGCGATATTTGGGTCATCGCCGGACAAAGCAATGCGGCCGGTTACGGCAGAGGCGCGGTTAACGATCCGCCGGAGATGGGCGTTCACCTGCTGCGGCATAACGGGCAGTGGGATTTGGCAACGCATCCGCTGAACGAATCTACCGGGACGGTGCAGGCGCTAAACGGCGAGCCGGTGAATCCGGGGCATTCGCCCTATCTGGCTTTCGCCAAAGAGATCAAGAAGGAAACCGGCGTTCCGATCGGCCTGCTGCAAACCGCGCTCGGCGGTTCCCCGCTGTCCAGATGGAATCCGGACGAAAACGGCGATTTGTACCGGAATATGATGGACGTTATCCGGAGCGCGGGAGGCCAAGTAAAGGGGATGCTGTGGTATCAAGGCTGCAGCGACTGCGATCCCGAGAACGCCCCCACCTATCTAAGCCGGTTTTCCCGCATGGTGGAACGTTGGCGCGAGGATATGTCCGATAACGATCTATCCGTCCTGACCGTGCAGTTGAACCGAAACGCAAGCTCCGAAGAGGGAGACGAAGCCGATTGCTGGTGGGGCGAGGTTCGCGAAGCCCAAAGAACGGCCGCTATGACTCTCTCCCGGGTGTATGTCGTGCCTTCGCTCGACAGCCCGCTGTCGGATATTATTCATAACTGTCCTGCCGGCAATTTGCTCATCGGCGGGCGATTGGCAAAGGCGGCGTTGGCGGCCGACTACGGTAAAACCGCAGCATATCGGGCGCCCAACATCGTCCAAGCGGCATACGACCCTGAAAGCCATGACGGAACACCGACGATCTTACTGATGTTTGCCGATGTGACCGGCGAATTGTTCGCCGTAGGGAACCGGGAGCCCGTGTTTACCGTCGAGGACGGTCAGGGCAAAGCCCCCATTACGCGTTGGCGGATTACGGACAAGATCAAGGTGGAATTGGAGCTCTCCCGCCCGCTGGAAGGCGCCGCCGTCGTCCATGGCGCTTACGAAACGAATCCTTCGGCCTTTCCGGTTCTGGATACGGGTACGCATATGCCGATGCTCTCCTTCTACGGTTATAAAATCAAACAGGAAAAAAGGTGATTCCTCTGTCCGCTTATGCTTATATGTTGCGTTTCGCGTTGCAGCCCGGCCATTTCGAAGAGGAGCGCATCCACGCGCTATCGAACTTCTGCCGCGCTGCGGAAATCGACGACGTCATGTTTTTTATCGCACCCTTGAATTTAAATCATATTGCCTTGGAGGAAGCCTCGCGCTGGATTGAGACGATTGGGCGGGCCCAAGAGGCACTCACCGCAATCGGCGTCACGACGTCCATCAACCCCTTGAACACGCTGCTGCACGATTCCGCCGGCAATGTACTCCCCGCCGACAAATCGTTTCGATTGATGGTCGATCCGCAAGGCAACCAATCGGGCACCGTTGTCTGTCCGCTTTGCCCGGAGTGGCGCGAATACATTACCGGCTTGTACGCGTTTTATGCGACGATGAAGCCCTACGCGTTATGGGTGGAGGACGATTTTCGCTTCCATAACCACAATCCGCTTGCGTGGGGCGGCTGCTTCTGCGATCATCATTTGCGCGAATTCGCCGAGCGTGCAGGCATGCCTTCGCTGCATCGGGAAGCTTTTGTTCGGGGATTGCTTGCGGAAGGTCAGCCTCACCCGTACCGGCAAATCTGGTTGGAATCGTGCCGCAGTACCCTCGTGCAGCTTGCGCAAGAGATCGGCGACGCGGTGCACCGGGTGTCGCCCGAAACCCGGATCGGTCTGATGTCGAGCGTGCCGAGCGCTCATGCCGCCGAAGGCCGGGACTGGCATGGCATCATAAATGCGTTCGGCGGTAGCCGGCCCGGTATTATTCGGCCCCATCTGCCCGCCTACATGGAGACGAGCGGAATCCATTATTCATGGGAGTTCAACGCGACATCCCGCCAGACGGCCGCCTTGATTCCCGAAAACACGGAAGTCTATCCCGAACTGGAAAATGTGCCGTATACCGCCTACTCCAAATCTGCGGCTTTTCAGAAATATCAATTAGAAACGGCACTGCTGCTCGGCAGCAAAGGGATCACGCTCAACATCGTCGATATGATCGGCAACGGCATTTACGCTGAAGAACGGGCGGAGAGCTGGTTAAGCGAAGAAAAAGCTTTCTTGAACTCGGCGACTTCCCTCGGGCTCCGCATTCAAGATGCGAAGGGCGTGCAGGTGCTTATGAGCGAGCGCTCCTCCGGGTTTCTGCACACATCCGGGCCACTTGCCATGGAAGAGCTGTACCCGCGCGAAACGTTCTGGGCCAGCCTGCTATCCGCCTACGGCATCTCCAATACGTATGCGGCAGAGACGCCGAAACCGGGCGGCATCCTCGCCCTGTCCGGCCAAATTTTGCGCAATTACGGTGAGGCTGAAATCCGCCGGCTGTTCGCCGAGCATTTCGTGCTGCTCGACGGGGAAGCCGCTCACACGCTGCACGACCTGGGGCTCGGCGCCCTTGGCGGGATCGCCAAAGCGGAATGGCGCGAGCTGCAAACGATCGAGCAAATCGTGAACGACCGCACGTATGCAAGCATAAAAGAAGGCCGCATGAGACCGCATCTTGTCTTCGGCCGTTTTTTGGATATCGAATACGAAGAAGGCGCGGCGAACGTCATTTCGCAAATTTGCACCATACAAGGCGAGGCGATTTGTCCGGGGATGACGATCGCGAACGGCCGCGTTTTCATACTTCCCTACGACCAGAAGGCCCCCCATGGCCTGCTCAATCCGATTCGCCGGGCGGTTCTTCAAGAAACGATCGGTTCAACTGGCGGCACGCAGCCGCTCCGGATCGCCAATTACGCCCCCCATACGGCCGTATATGAATTCCGTACGGACGGCAAACAAACGATCTGCCTTGTCAACAACTCGCTGGACGATATCGAGGAGATAAAATTGGCCGGTGGAGATTTAACGGGAGACGGCTGGATGCTCTTTAGCCGATCGGAACCGCAGGGTCGTCCCATCGCGCTGGACAGCGAAGGGAATGCAAAAATCGTAAACTGCCGGATTCCCGCGCTGTCCGTTGCGCTTCTGCATAGATCGACCGACGCGCCAGGGCTGCCAATGTAAAAAACAGTACATGAATGTAAAGTCATGCGTATAGAGCTTCTGCATCAACCGCTTTTATAATGAAGGTGTTTCAAAATAGACAGTTTGCGGAATCGCCCCGCCCCCGGCATACGATGAATTCATTCATGCATGCATGCCGGAACGGGGCTTTTTTCGTTACCCGCGAACGAAACGGGAAGGCGGTGATCCGAACTTATTGTCGTTTTTAATCAAAAGACGGAGGTGCATGAGGAATGGCGAATACGGAGAAAAGACGCACGCTTTTCTACATCCTGATGATGGGCTTGACGCTGGCTGCCGCCTGTTGGCTCCTTGTTTCCGCACTTAAACCCGAAACCGCTTACGCCGCGAATACGACTTATTATGTGGATGCGGATAGCGGTAACGACGGCAACTCCGGCACGAGTCCGACCGCAGCGTGGAAAACGCTGGCGAAAGTCAACGCAACGACATTCGGAGCGGGAGACAAGATTTTGTTCAAAGCCGGAACGAGCTATACCGGCCAGCTGTGGCCTAAAGGCTCCGGCGCGAGCGGCAATCCGATCGTGGTGGATCTGTACGGAACAGGCAGCAAGCCCGTCATTAACGGCGCGGGGACGGTTACGGAAACGGTGCGCCTGTACAATCAGCAGTATTGGGAAATCCGCAATCTGGAAATTACGAATCTCGGTCCGACAAGAGCGCTAAGAAGGGCGGTTTGGATCGAAGCCAGCGACTTCGGAGTCGTCAACTACATCCATTTGCTTAACTTGGACATACACGATGTCAACAGCATTATCGGCGATTGGGATCTCGACGGAGGCGGCATTATCGTTCGGGTAACGGGAGCGGCCGTCTCGACGAAGTACAACGACGTGCTCATTCAAGGCAATACAATCAAGTCCGTCGACAGCACGGGAATTTTCCTGCGCAGCGGCTGGATGAATCGCGGCGCGATGAACGGCGGAGCGGGACCTTGGGCAGGGTCGACGAATGTCGTCGTGCGCAGCAATTCGCTTAACGATATCGGCGGCGACGGGATCGTCATTTGCGAGAGCGCCGGCCCGCTGGTGGAGTATAACGTAGTCTCCAATGCGGACCGAAGAATGAGCGGCTCCCATACGGCGATCTGGAATATGAATACGGACGATGCGGTGTATCAATACAACGAAGCTTATTTAACCCGCAATCCGAACGGCGCCGACGGACTCGGATTCGATGCCGACGGCAATTCCCACCGATCGCTCTATCAGTACAACTATAGTCACGACAACGAAGGCGGCTTTATGGATATTTGCAACTACGAAGGGCCCCAGTCTTTTAATGACGACGTCGTCGTGCGGTACAACATAAGTCAGAACGACAGAACCCGCCTGTTCGCGAGCTGCGGCAGAAACGTGAACGCGAACATTTACAACAACACGATCTTTACAAGCGCGGCGGGCAACCTCCTGTTTTTGTGGGACTATGCCGATCCCACTACAAGCGATTCCATGCTGAACTTCAAGAACAACATTATTTACAACTCCGGAATTTTATCCTTCGACTGCAACGCCTGCACAAGAGGCTACACGCCGAGAAGCTTCGACTACAATACGTTTTTCGGCAATCATCACAGCAGCGAGCCGGCGGACCCGCACAAGTCGACCGCCGATCCGAAGTTCGTCAATCCAGGCTCGGGCGGCAACGGCAGAAACACGGTCGACGGCTACAAGCTTCAACCGAATTCCCCGGCCATCAATACCGGCGTTGCGATCGCGAATAACGGCGGCAAGGACTACTGGGGCAATCCCATACCTTATGCGGGAGGCAGTACCGACAGAGGCGCTTTCGAATACCAGGGAACTCCGCCGACGCCCCCTCTCGCTCCCGTCATTGGAACGACCTGGAAGGCCTCCCTTCAATTCAGCGACGTGCAAGGACAAGACCAATGGTACTACAAGCAGAAAAACTTATTTTACGGCACGTATTCGAACGACACCTGGAACGCCGCTAACCAGTGGTGGGTCGGTTCCCAATATTACGCCATCATCACGAAAAACCTGATCGCGCCCGACGCGGCCAACGATTCAGTGAGAGCTTGGGTGGCCCCCGCCACGGGCACGATTACGATAACCGGAGTGGTGCGGAAGTCCAACGTGACGTGCGGAGACGGAGCGGTCGCGACCATGATGAAGAACGGCTCCGCACTGTGGGGACCACAGGTCGTAGCCTACAACGATGCGCTGGGATATTCGCTCTATTTGACGACGACGGTTACGGCGGGCGATACGATCTATTTCGGCATCAACAAAAATACGCTGAACGACTACTGCGACACCTTGAACTGGGACCCTACGATTACATGGGGAGATCGCAAAGTATGGAAAGCCTCCGAAGGCTTCAGCGAAACGCAAGGGCAGGATGGATGGTACTACAGGGAGTGGAACGGCAGCTCTTACACGTACAAAACGTGGGACGCCGCCAAAGGCTGGTGGGTCGGCAACGTCAATTACTCCACGATCATGAGCACATCGCAGCATGCGCAAACCGGGCGTGACGCCGTCCGGACATGGGTCGCGCCGAAGGCGGGCACGATTACGATTACAGGCACAGTCAAGAAGGACAACGTAAATACGGGGGACGGCGTCGTCGTCTCGATTCTGAAAAACCTGACGACGATCTGGGGCAATCAAACGATCGCTTGGGACGACTCCACCGGTTATACCCATAGCGTCGTCACGACCGTTAACGCGGGGGACAACATCGACTTCCGGGTCAATTCCAACGTCGTCAACGATTACGCAGACAATGTAAATTGGGATCCCACGATCACTTACAGCTGACAGCGTCGTCAGCATCTGAATCAAGAGGATGGTTCCTGCCGTCCTCTTGAACGCATTGGAGGCTGATTTCTATGGGACAATGGAGCCGTCGTATCGTCGCCGGAAAACCATACGCCGTTTGGGCTGGCGTCAGCGTGGCGTTCGTCGGCTGCGCGATCGCGTTAATGCTGCTCATTCCGCAGCGTCATAGTGAGCCTACTGTCGCTACCGTTAATGGGGAGCCGATCTCTCTGGCCGAATTTAACCATTGGGTCTCGGCGGAACGTACGGAGGTTTTTCAATATTTTCAAATTCATTATGGCGTGCGGGAAGAGACGGCTGACTTCTGGACAAAGGACTATGAGGGAGAAACCCCGCTGCAAAGCTTAAAAAAACGCGCCCTTGACCGAAGCGTCCGCGCCAAGCTGCAGCAACTGCTGGCTCGGGACAAGGGACTCGTCCGCGACATCTCCTACTCCGCTTTCCTCAAGCAGCTCACCCTCGAAAACAAACGTAGGGCGGCCGCCGTAAAAGCGAAGGAGGTGATTTACGGACCTCTTCAATATACCGAGGCCGCTTATTACGACTACAAGTTGACCAACTTGGCGATTGAATTGGAAAACAAACTGAGAAGCTCCGAGCTCGCCTTTAATGAAGAGGATCTGAGACAGTATTACGACGAGGCGGCGAAAGCGAACCATTACGACGGAAAAGACGACACAAAGATTGAAAAAATAACCGTCTCCTTCGTCGATGAGGATGGCAGCGTGAACCGGACCCGGAAAACGGCGGTCAAATCCATCATGGAAGAAGTCCTGGCGAAGCTTGAAGCCGGAGAGGATTTCGGCGAACTCGCAGAAATCTATAACGAGAACGCAGGTGACAGACAGAGTCGCGGTGCACAAACGTTCGACAGCGCCTCGGCCAAAACAGACCGCAAATATTTTCCGCAGCTGCTGTCCGAAGTCTCCAAGCTGAAAGCCGGCCAATCCAGTGGAATTCTGGAGATCGGCAACGCCTATCTGATCGTAAAGTGCGTAGAACGCAAAGACGCAGCTGCCCGCGATTTCGATGAAGTCAGAGAGCAAGTCGCAATCGCCTACGTCCGCGACCGCTATGAAGCGTATATCGACAATATGGCACAAAAGGCTACGGTCGTTTTGCGCGAGACAAAATAACCGGTTCACGTCAATAAGCCCCCCTGTCTCGTCGGGCAGACATCGCCGTTGACGACAAGACAAGGGGGCTTCTCTATGTGCTTACTCGCTAATAGACATCAGTCCTGCTGCAGTCGGATCGGGTAGAAGTCCGCAAAACTCCACACCGTCCCGCCTCCCCAGCCGAAAAATCCTCCCATGCCGTGATAGCTTCTAAAGAAATAGCCTTGTAGCGCTTTGTTAACATAAGGATTGACGCCGATGCTGTCGAAAGGGATCACCTGAATCGAAATCCACCGGTCATCGCCGACTTTCGTATAATTTTCCCATGGCTTGCTGAAGCTGCTGTTCTGGACGGGTCCGCTATATTCCAGCTTCAAGCCTTTCGTATTGTTGAAAAAGACGTAGTAGGAGGAGCCGGTCGCGTCGCCCGTAATAAACGTTTCGTTGTCGTCGTCCGCGCCGCTAGCCCACCATTCTCCCGGTGCGGTATCGCTTGCCACGATTTTCGATATATCGTCATCGAAATTTTCGTAGCCGACGTACAAGTTATTATCGTCCCACAACAGACGTACCTTTGTCTGTACGGGTGCCGGTGTCTTCGTGTTCATCACGTAGAATCCCGTCACCGCTTCGGCATTCGCCCATGGGCCTTGACTGAAATCGGTCACGCCGACAATATCCTCTTTACTAGAGGTCGTTCTCAAAGCGTGCGCTTCTAAATCAGACTGCTCGCTATACTCTAATACCATTCGTTCGAACGTCGTCTTGATCGGTTCGATTCTTGCCTTCGCCTTAGCGTCCGCCAGCGTCCATGCCTCATTCAAAGCTGCTTGTGCCGCATCTTTAATTCCCGCTTCAATGATGTATTTGCCGATATACGTTTTGGGGCTCGTATTATAGCCAATAGGATCGTGATACTGATTCCAGCCCTGTTCGATAAGGTTATAATACCTCTTCATCGGTTCGGCCGCTGCACCATAGGCTTTCCGAATATAGTCGGATTTAAGCTGGGCAAGATCGACATCCGGGTTCCACATGAGCTTCTGGAACAACCAGAACTGTAGTGCATTAATGGACCAGTTTGGAATTCTGGCATCCATGACGATCTCCGGCATGACCCCCGTAATCCCCAAACTCTTGTAATACTTCATATCGGCTTGAACCTTCTCGGCAATCGGCCTTTCGTAAGTGTCCGAGTTGAAAGAGCCGTAATAGTTATACATGACCACGTTTTTCGTATTTTTCAGCCAGCCCTCCAGCTTCAGCCGATGTTGATAATTCGAATTGGTCTCATCGGCGGTGTTGAAAGGAACGCGGTCATCCCCGGTCAGCGGTGCCAGAACGACAACAATATTATCTTCCAGCTTGACTCTCGGCGGAACGTCCGTGAAGAAGTAGGCAAACGTAACGATTTTGACATTCGGATTGCTTACTTTCACTTTCGCTGCGATCTTGTTCAGGAACGAGAAGAATACGGTCGACTGGTAATCCGCTTCGTTAGGCTGAATGACGACGCCAGCAGCCGTAGTAAAAGGCGAGCGGCTCAGCTCTCCTTGTTGAAAATAATGGGTATCGTTAATGCCGATTCCAACATATTCGATCGGGTTTTCGCTCAGGAACTGCTTCACGCGGCCGGCGATCACCCCCGGAACATCGGGATGATAGAAGTTGATTTGAGTGTCATCCGCGACCGGAATGTAATTCTCGCCGCTGACATCCGTATTGTAATAATCGGGATGTTCTGCGAAATATACTTCATTCGGAAGCCAGTAGCCCAGATTATGACCGAGCGTAAACGACTGTACGCCTACTTGCTCATGTCTCTCCCATAGAGATTGATTCGCGAACTCCGCCATCTTGGCATTCATTTTATTGCTTGCGATCATGGCTTCCGTGCCCGGATCCTCGTGGTATTCCCCGTTCGCTCCATACCCGATAAGATTAAACCCGCGGACTTGGAACGGTGACTTCTCGCGATAATTCGCCTTTACTGCCTTGATCGTGGCTAGAGGATCGTATAGAGTCCCCTTATCCGTCGTGCTTGAGCGCGTCCACAATACCCCGGCGTTCTTTTCCAGAAAATCATAGACTCCGTTCAGCACCCCCTTCGGTTCAGTGCCGATAATATAAATCCGATTACCCGCCTTCCTGACGGCAAAGCCGTCGGAATTGTGCAGATAGGCCACGTCGTCTCCGAATAAGCTGGACAGTTTCGGATTAGAGTCCGGCGTTCCCAAAATAATCTGAAGCCGCTCATTATCCATGTTGTCGCTAGACGTTACCACAGTAACATGTTGGCTTCCGGCGTTCTGAGTCTCGCTTGCCGATTCGTTCAGCGTCACATCATCGATCCATAACTGATCCGTTCCGGCCACGATGTAGAAGTAGATCCACGCATAGTCCAATTGGGTCGCCTTATCCGGCGTATACTTGAGTTCTATTTTAGTCCATTCATCAGTCACGTTGAACGAGGTCTGATCTGTGCCGGGATTGCTGGACCAGTCATTCCCCATTTCCACGAATTGCGCGATAACCTTCTGGCCTGACGGGGCGCTGCCCTTTACCATGGCCTGAAGTGTATACTCATGGCCCGCCTGAAGGATTATCCGTTGGTCCGTACGCGCATAAATGTAATCTCTCTGCCCAAGATCAATGCGAAGCGAGTGCGTTCCCTCATATTTCACTTGGCTATCCAGTGCACCGGACGGTACGTTCCAGCCAGCCGGAAGCTGCCCATCCGCAGCGACCGTTTCGAATCCTCCATTGCTGATCGGGTTCTGCGGCGGCGTTTCCATCAAAGTTACATCGTCGATCCACAGGTGATCCGTTCCCTCGACGGCATAGAAATAAACCCAGTTGTAATCGAATACAGCCGTTACGCTTGGCGTGTAGGTCAACTTCACTAACGACCATTGATCTGTAATATTCGTAACCTGTTGGCCGGAACCGTCTTTATAGCTTCCGTCATTTTTCATTTCCATGATTTGCGATACAATCTTCTGACCGGAAGCGGCACTCCCCTTCACATAGGCTTGAAGCGTATACTGATGGCCTCGTTCCAAAATCAGGCGCTGATTGGTCGTTGCGTTAATATACGGGTACTGTCCAAGATCGATCCGCAGCGAGCCGGAGCCGCTGTGAGCCACTTGATTATCCCGCGCGCCGGACGGCACAATCCACCCGTCGGGCAGACTCCCGCCGATCTCGAACCCGCCGTTCTTGATCAGATTTCTGTCCAGATTTACCGTTAAGGTTAGCGTGGAGGTCTGAACTTCGTCAGAGCTTACCTGCAGCGAAACGTTATGCGTTCCTTCCGCAGCTCCATTCGATACGGTAATCGTACCTTCTATCGTTTGGCTTTGTTTTGCCCCCAGCATCGTTTCATTCCCAAAGTAAGCGGTAACTGGACCAGCATCCGTCTGTGCCACTTTAACGCGAACAGGATGGCTGCTGTTATTAATCAGCGAAAGTCGAATCGGATAACTGCCGAATTGATGAACGTCAAGCTCGTTTTCCCACAGCTGCGCGCTAAGGGCATCCCCATCGCTTTGTCCTTTGTAAATCGGCAGCTCTGCTCCGCTAACCATCTTAATCGTACGCTGAAGCTCTTCTGCCGCAAGCGTTTCCATCTTGCCGGCTAGCGGGCTGACCAGGATATCCGCATTGGCTATCCCTTCTTTCACGAGAGCACTCGGCAAAGGTTCCGGCGACGAAGAAGGTTCCGGCGTTGTCGTCGGCGATCCGCCGTTGCCGGATGCAGAACCGCCTTCTTCCTTATTCGGCTTGCGCTCGAATGTCGTCCCTTGCCCTTTCTCGCCATAGATGACCTTGTCGATTACGCCCTGTCCGAGTACCTTAATGATCTCGTTCAAATATAGCGCATCGATCCTCGCATCTTGATCGATCACGATCGTCGTTCCCGTTCCAACTCCGGAAGCCACGATTACCTGGACGACGGTCGTCGTACCTTCGAGAACGATGCGGACACCGGTCGATGTTTTCTCGATTCGAAGGATGTTTAAATTCACGTTTTTCAAATGAACGCTGTTTGCGCCGCCGCCCTTGACGGTTGTCGTTCCTTTTACCGTTACGTTGTCGAGAAAGACGTCGCCTTCCCCGACTCCTTCAGCCACGGTAAGGTTACCGGTAATCTTCATGTTTCGCAGCGTAACCCCGGGAACGGAAATCGTTACATCGCCTGTAATGCTCTGGGTTCCGGAGGCCGGGCCGTATGTACCCGCTTGGCTATAAACAACCTCCCGTTCCGCCATCGCCCGATCCAATACGACGATTAATTCCGCCCTCGTGATGACGGCTTTTGGCTTGAAGCTGCCGTCCTTGTAGCCTTTTATCAGATTTTTCGCCGCAGCCGCGCCAATCGCCCCTTTGCTCCAGGAGGCCATCTGAGCGGCATCCGTAAAGGCTTCAGCCCCGGCGGTATTTTTCGTCAAATCGTACTGCAGCAACCGGGCGATGACGACTGCGGCTTCCTGTCTGGAAACCTTTTCTTGGGCTCGGATCGTTCCATCCGCATAACCTTGCAAGTAACCCGATTTTATCGCAATGGCGATATCGGAATAAGCCCAATTCGTTGTTGCCAAATCCGCAAAACGAATATCCGCCGCTTCTACCCATCCGAATGCCCGGTTAACGAGAGCAGCCAGCTCTCCTCTCGTAATCGTTTGGTCCGGTCGTACCGTTCCGTCAGGAAATCCCTTGAGCAAGCCCTTGTCTAACCAATCCGCGATTTGCGGTTCCGCCCAATGTCCGGCAAGATCACTGGCGGCAGCTTTGGGATTAGCCGCTATGCCTGCACCGAATGCCGTAGAATAGGAAGAAAACAGCAAGCAAATGAGCGTGATCAACGTCGTGCGTTTTCCAGATGACCTTTTCATGAAAGCGCCTCCAAAAGTTATTTTCTAAAACCCTTTCCACGCAACACAAAATAAGATGAGCGCGTTGCGGCCTCACCCCCCTCTCGCTATCCCCATTGCTCCCTGTACTCCTGCGGCGTCATCCGATTTATTTTCTTGAAAAAACGGATAAACGCATGGGAGGAGTTATAGCCGAGCGCCGCCGCGATTTCGTGCACCTTCAGCGTGCTTTTCCTCAATAGATCCTTTGCTTTCCGATCTCGGATTTCGGTCAAATAATCGGACAAAGCGTTGCCGGTAATTTGCTTATAGAGACGCGATAAATAAGAGGGGTTCAAATTCACGTGATCCGCTAAATGAATAAGCGAAATATCCGTCGAAATATGATTTTCGATAAAATCATGTACCTTCTTGACGACCTCGTGGGTGCTCTGCTCTTGTTCGTTAAGGTTCCAGGCGATGATAGCGCTGGCAAGCTGTTGAAAATAGAGATTCCATTCTTCCCAGGAGACTTGCTCGTCGTAACGAATTAGCCGATCCCAATCGCATTGGTCTTTAAGCTCCTTCTCCAAATCGTATTTGTTTACGAAAGTGAGGAACATGAAAGACAACGCATGGTAAAGTTCGAGCTTGTGTAGACGAGACACCCGTTCGTCCGTGAAAATCGGCGACAACTCTTCATACAGCCGGTAAAAATCCGTTTCGCTGCCGTTCTCCAGCCCGTTCATCAGCAGTTGCATCTTAATTGGAAGCTCGTCGCTTTTGGGTACCGGCTCCTGCAGTCCTGCGCGCCGTTCATCGGAATACGTCATCGCCTTCAAGTCCGTCAACAGCGTGCCTCTTTGTCTGCCGAGTCCGCGCACAAGGAGAAACTTCAGCGCGCGGAACCGCTCGGCAAGGTCGCACCAGGCGACTTCGCGGCTGCCAAGCACGAAGGAAACGGACAGCTTCAACAGTTCCCGGCACTTGCTCTGAATCATTTCCGTCATGCCGTTCACATAATGGAACGCTCTTTCCCAGTCTTCCGCAAGGGTGGAATGGGGCTGCAATATCCATACGATTTTGGACGGCTCGTACACGAGCGAGACGAGCTTGGCGGATTCGGCCAAAAATTCCTCGGCGATATTTTGAACGGCATAAATGATCAACGCTTTGTCCGGCGCCGTCGTAATTTCGTTCCAGTCATCCACCCGGCATATTAGCAAAAGCACAGGATCGGCTACCCGGAAAGACAGCTGAATGTTCGCGAAATGCTCGGCCAGAAGCTCATTTTCCACCTTTTTCCCTTGCAGCAAAAGCCATAAATACTCTCTCTGCAGCGTCGGAAGCGCCAGCTTCATATGCGCCTGCGCCTTCTCGATCAGTTTTCTCGCGTCCTGCTCCTCATCCAGGCGGTCAATCGCTTTCTGTACGGCCTGGACGATCACCGAGTCGTTCTCCGTCTTCAGAATATATTCGAGTCCACCCAGCGAGAGCGCGCTCTGCACATAACTGAATTCGCTGTGGCTCGTCAATAATATCACCTTGCACATCGACCAACTTCTGCGGATTTGCCGCAGCAGCTCGATGCCGTCCAAGCCGGGCATCAAGATGTCGGAAAGTACGATATCGATGCGCTGTTTTTTCATCAGTTCAAGCGCTTCAAAGCCTGAATACGCTTTGTAGATTTCCAGCCGGGCATTTCCTTCTTTCTCGAATAGCTCGACCAATCCGTTCGTAATGATTGGCAAGTCGTCCACAATGAGCAATCTGTACATGCGTTAGCCCTCGCTTTCCTTAAGCGTCAACCGGATGGCGACCTGCAATCCACCCAGCTTCGATCTCGAAAGGTGTAATCCGTATTCCGGACCATACATGATTTGAATGCGCCGGTGGACGTTAATAATTCCGGTCGTGTCCTCGATGCCATGAGCCGATAGGCTAAGTCGTTCGTTCAGCCGCGCGATGTCAACGTCGGCCAGGCTGCTTCCGCTATCTTCCATATACACGGTTAAATCTTCGCCTTGGGTTTCCATATGGATGACAATTTGTCCCCCGCTCAACATTTTCGAAACGGCATGTTTATAAATATTTTCAACGATCGGTTGCAAAATCAAGCGCGGCACCTTAAACCTTGCCAGTGCGGGATCGAGGGCATCGAAGGAAATTTGAATTTTCTCCCCGTAACATACCTTTTGCAGCTCGACGTACGTTCTCGCATGCTTGAACTCCGTCTCCAACGGCACTTGATCGGAATCGTCCCTCGTAATGAACTGGAAGTAGTCGCCGACATATTGGCAGAAGCTATAAGCAAGCTCCAAATCTTCGGATTTGATTAACCGGCATAGCACAAAAAAGCAGTTGTACAGAAAATGCGGATTGATTTGCGATTGCAGCCTTTTGAGCTCGGACCGTTGACTGTGAATTTTTTGCTCGTAATTTTCCTGGATCAGCGTCTTCAGATGCATCACCGTGTCGTTGTACGCATTGTACAAATAACCGAACTCGTCTTGTCTCGGCACGGACACGATCGGCATCATATCGCCCGTCCGCATGCGTTTGAACGCGCCGATCAGCCGCTTTAACGGACGATGAATCATGCGAAAGATGGAGAGGGAGAAGAACAAAACGATAAACACGGACAATACGGAAACGCCCATGAGCCAATACCGGTATTTGTTGATCGGATCGGTGACATGGCTTTCCGGCACGTAGCTCACCAAATACGATTCCAGTTCCTTGGAATAGGTGTACGAAACGAGGTACGACACGTTGCCGATGCGCAGCGTATCGTAACCTGCATTCACTCCCTGCTTAATCCGGCCAGCGAAGTAATCGTGAAACGCCGACATTTTCGAATCGTCCCGCTCGCTTGATATCGTCCAATTCCGGTTCAAATTGAGCAGCGCGGCGTTTCCATCGGGAATGCTGATCATTTCGCTTAACATTTCCTTCAGCTTGCGCACCGAGATTTCCACGCCGACGACGAACAGCGCTCGGCGGTTCGGGATAGCGGGGTACTGCATGCTGACGAACAACCGGTCGTTCCAATAAACGAGCGGACTGTTCGAGATATTGTTCTTGAGCTGGAGCGCTTCGAACTCCGGAAAATCAATGGAGGTATTGAATGTCGAGCTCAGAATCGTCCGCTGAAGCAGCGGAATGTACGCTCTAACCTCTTCGATGTAAATGCTGTTGTATTTAATCAACTGAAGACGCCTTTGGACTGCGTTAATAAAGGCAATCTTCTGGTAATCGCTTAAGCTGTTTCCGCTTGCGCTTAACGTCATCAAGTCTTTGTCCGCGACGTACTCCGGAAGGACGCGCATTACACGCTCGACTTCCATCTTAAGCGTTTTCAAGTAGAAATCGTTGCGGTCCGAGATCGACTGGAAAATTTCCTTGCGGATGCTCTCTTCGCCTTTATGGTTAATGATAATCGTCAATACGTATAACGGCAGTAACACCGCGACGAATGTCAGCATCAATTTCACGAAGATCGTGGTCCGCTTTCGCAGTAGGTCGTTCAGCTTCTTCATGGTGTTCTGTTCCCCCAAAGTCCTATGACATTGTGTCGTATTTCCACTTTATCATACGGGTAAGGGAAGCAGGCTTTTTTCGTCCCCCCTCTACTCCTTGACGCTTCCTAATACGATCCCTTTAATGAAAAACCGCTGAAGGAAAGGATAGACGAGCAGGATAGGCAGGGATGCCACGAAGATTTGCGCGGCTCCGCTCGTACGGTCGGATATTAACCGGAGCAGCTCCGCATCCTGCGAAGTCATGAACCGCATGTCTTTCTTGATGACGATCGTCTGGAGAAAAGTTTGCAGCGGATAATGCTCCGGCCGATTCATCAGGATCAGACCGTCGAACCAGCTGTTCCAGTGCCCCACCATCGTAAACAAGCCGATCGTCGCCAGTGCCGGCTTGGACAGCGGAACGATAATGCTCCACAGCGTCCGGAAATGACCCGCCCCGTCCATCTTCGCCGATTCGTCCAGCTCTTTCGGCAGCCCGCGGTAAAAGTTAAGCAGCAAAATGACGTTAAACACCGTAAGCGCGCCGGGCAACACAAGCGCCCAGATCGTATCCATCAGCCCGAGCTGCTTGATGGTCATAAACCAGGGAACAAGACCGCCCCCGAACAAAATCGTAAACACGAAAAACCACGTATACCACGTTCTGAATTGAAAAGCGCTGTTGTCTTTCGATAAGGGATAAGCTGTAACAATCGTCAGAACCACGCTGATCGCCGTTCCAAGGATAAGCCGCTTCCCTGAAATACCGAAGGCGGTTAAATATTCCGGTTTACTGACGATGTTCCGGTAAGCGGCAGTCGTGAAATCCACCGGCCATAAGGAAACCTTGCCGGCTGCCGCAGCAGCCCCGGAGCTTAACGATAACGCGAACATATGAATTAACGGAAAGATGCACAGCAGGGAAAGCGCCGTCAGAAAAGCGTAATTCCCGATAATAAAAACGGTTCTTCCCATGGACTTGCCTGCAATCAAAGCTCCCCTCCTCCTTTCTCAGAAAATGCGATATCCGGCAAACCGGTAAGCGAGCGTATAAGATATGGATATTAAAATTAAGGAAACGACCGATTTCAATAGCCCGACAGCCGTCGCCAGCCCATACTGCACCTGCTCGAATCCCATGCGGTAAACGAAAGTATCTATAATATCGCCACTCTCAAACACGGCAGGACTATACAAGTTGAAAATTTGCTCGAAGCCGGCATTCAAAATATTGCCGATGCTTAAGGTCGCCATAAGAACGACTATCGGCAGTATGCCCGGCAGCGTAATATGCCACGTTTGTTTCCACCGGCTCGCGCCATCGATTTCGGCCGCTTCGTACAAAGAAGGATTAATGCCCGTGAGCGCCGCCAAATAGACGATGGTGCTGAAGCCGAACTCTTTCCAAATGTCCGAAACGACGAGCGTATACGGAAACCATTCATTACTCCCAAGGAAAAAAATCGGTTTGACGCCGAAAAAGCCTAGAAATTGGTTGATAATTCCGGATGACGGCGACATCAAGTCGATCAGAATGCCGCCAAGCAGCACCCACGACAAGAAGTGCGGCAAGTAAATGAGCGTTTGCACGATCCGCTTGAAAAAGGCTTTGCGCAGCTCGTTCAGCAATATCGAGATCGTAATCGGCACGATCAAGCCGCAGATGATTTTCATTAACGCGATGTACAAGGTGTTGTACATGATCCGTTTAATGTCGGGATAGTGGATCATATATTCGAAGTTTTTCCATCCGACCCATGGAGAAGTAAAGATGCCCCGAGTAGGAATAAACTTCTCGAAGGCAATGGCAATGCCCGCCATCGGGACGTAGCTGAAAACAATCGCGAAAGCGATGCCGGGCAGCAACAGAAGATGAAGCGGCCATTCCTTCGTAAACCTCTTGATGATCATTTCCGGCTACCTCCTAAAAATCGGAAGGGGATGGCCGCAAATTGCAGTTCCCCTCCCTGCTTATCCTGCTTATTTCTTAGCCGTGCCGGCGTACCATTCGTTGACTTCCTTCGTCATTTCGTCTCCGCCCAGTTTTTTCCATTCTTCTACGAACTTGTCGAATTCGTCTATCGATACTTGATTCATAATGATTTTGACGAATACCTCGTTCATCTTCGCATCTAGAATCGGCCTCTTCTCAAGCATGACCGGCCCCGGAGCGCCGTAAAAACCGTTATTATGGTACCGGTCGTTTTGCAAGTAGTCGTACATGATGGAGAAGGCCCCGCCCGGACCGGAAATCGGATATTCTGCCCATTCCTTCACATCGCCATCCAAATATTTCATGATCTTGCCATAACGGCTTGGCGCTTCCCCCCCTTCAAGCTTGGAGCCGTCCTTCGCTTCGACCGCTTTGGGCACGGATTCTCCCAGCAGAACGGTTTCCGTCTGCGAAAATACGCGGAGCGGGCTGAGCTTCCAATAGTTCGACGCTTCCTCGTTCTGGAGGAAATATACCTTGTCCGTTTCTTCAGGCTTCGTGTACGCTTGAACCCACTTGTTCAGCAGTTGAATGACGGCTTCCGGATGCTTCATTTTTTTCGATACGACGTAGTAGCCGCCGACGCCCAACTCGATTTGCGACAGCGCCGGTTTATCGTCGACGGATACGATCGGGTACGGCCACCAATCCTGCACCAACTTGCCGTCTTTGACCGCGCTCGTGAACAACGGCCATGCGCTGAGCCAGAACGGACCGTATACGATGCCGATCTGGTTCGCGGCGAGCAGTTCGCCTTCTTTCGTCACGTCTTTGACGCCGAATTCCGGATCGATGAGCCCCTCTTTGTACATATCCTGCAGTTGCTTTAACGCCGTCTTCATCTCCGGCTGGATATTCCCGTTAACCAGTTGCCCGGAAGCATCCTTGATCCATTGGTTCGGGTACGCATGGAAACCGTTGAAGAAGCCTTTAATGTCGAACGTAGCGTCCGCCAAAAATTCTTTCGTCATCGGCAAACCGTAGGATTTGCCTGCTCCTCCGGGTTTTTTCTCGGCGAATGTCTTTGCAATATTAATGACGTCCTGCATCGTCTTCGGCTCAGCAAGATTGAGTTGCTTCAACCAATCCCTTCTGATCCATACCTGGGTTGATGCGCCGTATGGACCGTTGGTTGCGGGAATCGCCATCAGCTTGCCGCCGCTCTTGGCCGACTCGAATTGAATGCCGCCGTCTCCCGTTAAATAAGCTTTCGTATCCGCTGTCGCATTTTTCTCGTAGACGTCCGTAAGATCCATAATCATGTCCGCTTCGATCAACTGCTGGAACTGCGGCATGTCGACGAACATCAAATCCGGAATATCGTTGGACGAAATGCTCATTTGCACTTTTTGGGCATACTGGTTGGATTCTGCCACCCATAAGTTTTTGATCGTGATGCCAAGGTCTCTCTGCAAGGCGTCGGTTACGGCGTTTTTATCGATCGTTTCGCCCGAAATGTACTTGATGTCCGCTGCGTTATCGCGAACCATCGTAATTTCAACGGGTTCCTTCTTACCGTTGTCCGTACCGCTCGTCTGGGCTGCGCTGCTTTCCGCAGGCGGGCTTGAGCTTGATGCGCCTTCATTCGATTTGTTGCTGCTGCATGCGGTTACAACCAGCAGCGCCGCAATAAGAACACAGGATACCGCCAATCTGCTCTTGCGTTTCATTTCCGAATCCCCCTCGTCGTTTTGTGCAGTTCGTTCGTGTGCAAGCTTATTATATCGGCTGAAAAAAAGACATCTCTATACACAACACTTTACTTTCATGCACACCTTTTTACGTCGGTTTATCCTGTCTGCCGAATGCTAACCCCCGAAGATGCCGTCATAGACGTACACGAAATTGAATACATCCAGCACTTCCTGAACCTGCTCTTCCTTTTCCCAAAGCCTGTTTTTCAAAGTTGTCCATCGCGCGCGCGCTTCCTCTGTTTCGCTGTTATAAAGCAGTCCCAACGCATCCGTCATCTCCAGCCATAGTTCCTGATGCACCTTCAGATGCATCCACGAAACGGAGCGGCACGCATCCGGAGACGACAAATTCTGTTCAATGACCGGCTTGAAATTCCGCAGCGTCGAGCCGATTCGTTCAAACAAGCCCGGGTTGCGCCCAACTTCGGAGGTGGAGAAAGGGGCATCCAGATGAAGCAAATCGAACAATTTCGACAGCTCCGTCAAGTAGTTCAGGCATTGCCCCCCGGCATCGCCATAAGCCGAACGGAAATAGTCGGCTGCGATTTCTTCAAAGCTCAGAGTGCTGTCCCATAGCGCTCTTCCCATGACAGTAACGCCGAGCCCGTTCGGAAAGAACGCTCTTTGCACCTGGCAGCTCACGTATCCATGCAATCCGATCTCGCGCAGATGCCGGATATCTGCGTACAGCATTCGGGATATCGCGACTTGGCCGGGATCTTTCTGATGGGCCCACATGAAATGATAGTCGAAGTCGAAGCCTTCTCCTCCGAACATTGCCTGCCATGCTTTCAGATAGCTCAAATTGTCCTCGATTGTCAGCGGAAAACCGATTTGGTTGCGGACAAAAGGCGGAAGCGGCGGAAGCTCGCCGGATTCCGCAAAGGATTTGCGATAGGTACGCGTAATCGGCGCGAGCATCAGAACGAAACGCTCCGCGTTGTATAGCGTTTCCCTATTCGGAGGCCACAACAACTCTTGATAGAGCAGGAAGGCGATCCGCGTCGTCAATCCGTTGACCGTCAAGGCGTCGTCCAGCTCATTGAGCAGCGCAATGTACCAATCCGAAGGCGACTGGAGCACGCAATTCGGGCATTCGCATTGGTTGTTATGTCCGTCCGACAGCCAGACGTGGAGCATATCGACTTCCGGATGATCCATCGCGTATTTCACAATCTCGTCGATCATCCGGGCTCTCGCGTTCGAATTAGAATAGCACAGCTCCGTATCTATCGGTACGCCTCGCCACCAGCCGCGTATTCCGTTCACCTCCGCCAGGTAAGGCGCAATCTCCGGCGCCGCTTCCGACTCGACTTTGTCCCAGCTCAGCGACGGAACGCCTAAAGCCGTACTTGTCCAGCCGTGGCCGACGGCATGGTACACGAGCCCCCGCTTTTTAATTTCGGCCGCCAACGACTCTACGAACGATAAAGTCGTTTTCGGATGGATTTTCCCGGACGTTTGCTTGGTCGGATGCCGGAGATGATGGTACCAGCGTTCGAAAAACACGTAGGCCTCGCGAAATTGAATAAAATAGCCGTTAAACCCCACCTTCGGAAGCCAGTCGATCATGTCGAAAACGTTGTCGAAGCTGACCGCTCCCTCCAGACAAATGCCCCTGAATCGGCAGTTGGCTTTCTCGTCCACTTTTACCGGCCTGATCTTGTAATCGACGCGCGGCACGAATTCTCCGCTCGTTCCCGGCCTCACCCACCTGCAGCCCAGCTCCTGCAAATACCGGTACACCGCAATCAGCACGCTGCCTTTATTGGAGCCGGCAATGATTCCGCTCCCATGCGAAACGTCGATCCGGACGGCATCCTCCCGCTCATCATATTCCAGCCCCGGAGCCCAAGGAAAATCCTGATGCAGTCCGACCCAAATACCAGGCAGATCTGCCCGGTATTGCGAAGTCTCGCTCAATTGGATGTCCGTTCCGGATACCAGACGCAAATATTTCCGCAACTCCGCCGCCGCGAATGTTATGGGTTCAACGCTTCCGCCAATGACATGAATGCTGTCCATTTCCAAGTTACTCTCGCGCATGTCCTACCTCCAAACCATGGGATATGATCGCATTGTAACGGCGGATGAGCGGGGAGGGCTATGCACTTCTTTTTACATTTGTGCACCTTTGTTTACCGCGGTCCCTAATTTTGTCAGGTTAAGCTTATAACCGCACAAATCGAAACTGTAGTTGCTCAAAAAACAACTGCGTGCGGAACGAAACGGTGGGGGAAATAGCAGGCTGACAAATCATAGTCCCCGGCAAGCCGAACAGCCTTCGCGGCACATGCATCCGCGAAGGCTGTATTTTCATTATGCCGTTAAGCTTTCAAGAAAGCCGCCTTCCGCGATTCCCTTCTCGATGTAAGAAAGTACGGTATCGCGCGAGACCCCATTACTGCGCCGGCATATTCCGCGATCCACTCGACTCTCTCGCGATCCGTGTTGGACAAGCTGCGAATATAGCTAATTGTAACCATTCATGTCAACGAAGGAGAGGTTTTGTGCTAGAAGGGCATTAAATTTGGGCAGTGACCGCAGTAGGGTTCATCGTTACGTATTGTATATCTCGAACTCGTATACGATCGGCGCGTTGGCGGTGCCGGACAAGAAGTAGATTCGTGCCTTGCTGCCGGTCACTTTCGGAAACGTGATCGTCTTGGACGAACCGATCGTCGAACCCGCGTAAGCGGTCTGCCAGGCTGAACCGTTCCAGTACTGTATCTGGTAGCCGGTCGTCCGGTCCCCGTATTCGCTAAGCACGACCTTGTCGAAGGTCATATTCGACCCGAAGTTAACTTCCAACCATTGCCCGTTCCAGCACCCGTTGCAAGCTTGCCAGTTTGTCGCGAAATTTCCGTCGAACGCCTTGGGCGCCGTCTGGTTCGCGTCCCACGACGAAGAGCTGGCATACGTCTTGCCCAGTACAAGATTGGGCATGGAGTCGCGGTAAATCTCGAACTCGTATACGATCGGCGCGTTGGCGGTGCCGGACAAGTAGTAGATTCGCGCCTTGCTGCCGGTCACCTCCGGGAAAGTGATCGTCTTGGACGAACCGATCGTCGAACCCGCGTAAGCGATCTGCCAGGCTGAACCGTTCCAGTACTGTATCTGGTAACCGGTCGTCCGGTCTCCGTATTCGCTTAACAACACGGTATTGAACGTTGTATTCGTACCGAAATTGACCTCCAGCCATTGCCCGTTCCAGCACCCGTTGCAAGCTTGCCAGTTCGTGACCCTGTTGCCGTCGAACGCCTTGGGCGCCGTCTGGTTCGCGTCCCACGACGAGGAACCGGCGTATGTTCTCCCAAGAGCCAAATTGTTAGCGTTTGTTCCGGTTTGCTGCACAAGCAGCACCCAATCCTCGGCGGTCGGCCGGACGGGTATCGTCCATTGGCCGCCGGGGGCCGTTAAGGTGCCGATCGTCGTGAACTGCCCGGTCCTGGGATTAAACCATTTTGCCGAATAATTGAAACCGGAAGACAGGTTTTTCAGAGTGCCGGTGGACGTTCCGCTTCCGAAGAAAAAGACGACGAACGTGGTCTGTCCGTCCGAAGACAGCAGCGAGCGCGAGGAATCCGCGAACGCCCCCCAGACGCCGTCGTCGAAGCGGGGCACAAGCTTCCACCATTGCAGACCGGTATAGAAGTTTTTGAAATACGTCAGCTGATTGCCTGTCTGCAAATTGGCGCCGTCATACCACCAGTAGTAGCGGGCGGGCATCTCGGATCCCGTGCCGAAGTCGTCGGGATCTCCAGGTTTGGAGTAAATGTCGTTCCACAGCCCGGCCGCTCCATAACCGTAACCGTACATGCCGTATTGGAACGCTTTGTACGCCGCCCCCAATGCCCCTCGGTTATCGGTCCAAAATTGGTCGTACGCGCTTTCATATAAGACGGCCGGTTTGGCGGGCGAAATGTTCCAGAAGTTTTTGGCGGTGTTCATATCGTTCATTTCGCTTTGCCACTGCACCGCCCAGCCGTCGTGGTACGGCTTGGAGGACCACCATGAAGACGATGCTGTCGTCGAGTTCGTATTTTCCATGTGGGGCATAAGGGGTTGCCGGTACGCGTCGTTGTCCGCGATGCTCTGTCCGACCGCGAACCACTTGCTCATGGTGGTCGCGTTAAAGTTGCCGTACATGTTTTTGTCGATTTCCTGGGCTATCGTCCATATGACAGGATATGCGCCATACCGGGCGACCCAGTACTTCGCCATCCTGGCCATGTAAGCGTCTGTGTAGACGACATAGCTGGCGGGATCGAGCGCCCATGTGATCTGGGCGTTGGCATGCACAAGTCCCTTGTCGGCAATATACTTGAATTTCCGGTCCAGATTGGCGAACCCGGGCAAATCCGCGCTCGTGAATCCGTCGCTTAGATTGGCCAGCGCCTCTTCGTCGGCACCGGTGTGAGTCCCGCCCCCGTGAGGCTGCCAGATCGGTTCCGATTGATAAACGGTAAAGCCTTGATCGGCTCGTTTGTCCACGGTGTACTTGAACTGCGAAGCGACACCGGGCGCGTTGGATGTCGCGAATCGCTCGTGGGGCAAAATCCAATGCGTGTCGCCCAAATAAAAAAACGGCGTCCCGTCCGCATACGTCAAATATCTGCCGTCGCCGCTGACTTTAAGAAAGCCGTGTCGGTAAATATCGAGATCGCCGGTATAAGCTTCGGCTTGCACGGTTTTCGTCACGTTGTGGAGGCCGGTGTTCGCGGTATCCGTTGCGCTTGTGGTCATCGTCCAAGTGCCCGTCTTGGTCGGCGCGAAACGGACTTTCCAGGTGGATCCGCCATCCCAGAACGCCGGGCGGGTAATGACCGTTCCATCCGGACCGGTGAAAGTGGCGATGACGTCCACGTCATTGAACGGATTACCGTACGCCATTGAACTTGTCAGCGTAATCTCTGCCGCCTGCCATTGCTGGACCGTAAAGTCGGCTGCATAGGCGGTGCGGATGCCGGTAAGGCCATTAAATAATGAGAATATAACAACAATCGCAAGCGGGAAATGCCAGTTGATCGGAATCGGATTCCCCTTCATCACTCTCTCCTCCTTCGAATTTGTCCGCCTTGCCGAGTTTCTTCCCTCGCCCCCAGTTTATGATGGCGCTTTCATAGTGAACATGAATCTATTTGACTTTATGTATTCTCCAATTTACCTCTCGCCGGCACCACAAGCCGCGACGCAAGAAAACCGTCAGGGCGGCTTTGTCCCCTGACGGTTCACTTTCGCGTTTGGCCGAATCAATTTCCTGAGGATGGCGTACGCCAATCATATTGAAACTGATAAGAGCCCGATTCCAGCTCCAAGGTCACTTGATTGTCGTGCAATGCGACGACCCTGACCCCTTCCGCATCGCCAAGTCGTCGGCCTCGTTCCGATACCTTTTCCTGCAGCACATTCGGAAGAACGATCGTAGCCGTCGTATTCGGAGGAATCTTAACCTCTATTTGCATCTTCCCGTTATCAATCTTCCATTGGGATACAATCTCCCCGTACATGGATTGGTAGGAAGCTCTCGCATAATGCAGTCCTTCGCCCGGAAAGGGTCTCACATGAATATGTTTAAAGCCCGGTCTGGCTTCATCCGTGTCAATTCCCGCCACAAAGCGGTAGAACCACTCGCCGATCGCGCCGAACGCGTAGTGATTAAAGGAGTTCATATCCGCGCTCCAGAATGAACCGTCCGTTTTCCGTCCGTCCCAATGTTCCCAGATCGTTGTTGCCCCCTGAGCGACAGAGTACAGCCAGGACGGATCGTCACGAGATAGCGCCAGCCGATAGGCGAGATCGCTTCTGCCGATTTCCGACAGCGTCGGACATAAATATGGAGTTCCCAGAAAACCCGTAGTCAGCTTATAACCCGCTTGTTCGATGAGTCGGATTAAGCTTTGCTCCACCCTTTTGCGGGTCGCGCCTTCCACTAAGCCGAACCGAAGCGCCAATACGTGAGCCGTTTGGGTCGGGGATACGAGTCTCCCCGTCTGAGTAACGAACTCCCTGTTGAAGTTTTCAACAATCCGCGTCCGAAGCTCTTGGTACTTTGCATAATCCTCCTTTTTTCCTAGCGCCCGTGCGGATTTGGCGAGCAAATCCGTAGAATAGGCATAAAATGCGGTTGCGATCAAGTCTTTCGGAGTCGCCCCCGTATAGCTCCCCGCCGGCGCATCCAGCGCCAACCAATCTCCGAACTGAAACCCGTCGTTCCGCAGATACTCCTGCTCCCCCGAGTTTCGAAGGAATTCGACCCACGCTTTCATGCTGGCATATTGTTCTTCCAACAACCGCAGATCCCCGTAGCACGCATACATCGTCCATGGGCAGATGACCGCCGCATCCCCCCATCCTGCCGCCGAATGCATTTCCCAACCCGGCAAAGTGTCGGGAATCGTGTTGGGCACTCCGCCACTCGGCAGTTGGTCCGCCTTCAAGTCTCTTAGCCATTTGGCAAAAAACACGGCAACATTCATGTTATGGGCGGCTGTCCGGATGAAAACCTGCGCGTCTCCCGTGTACCCTAATCTTTCGTCTCGCTGAGGGCAGTCCGTTGGAACATCGAGGAAATTCCCCCGCTGCCCCCATACAATGTTGCTTTGCAATTGGTTCACGAGCGGATCCGAGCATTCGAAAGTCCCCGTCTCCTCCAGATCGGAGCTTACGACATGTGCGGTAAACCGCTCGGAATTCACCTCGCCCGGATATCCCTTTACTTGCGCATAGCGAAATCCTTGAAACGAGAATCTGGGCTCATAGCGCTCATTCCCCGTTCCTCTACAAATATAGCGGGTCGTCTGCTTGGCGGAACGCAAATTATCGACGTACAGGTTTCCAGCGGAATCCAATACTTCGGCATGAACCAGTTCGATTGTCGTTCCGGGTTGTCCCTCAACCGTGAAGGAAACCCATCCCGTCAAATTTTGGCCGAAATCCAGAATCGGATCGCCGGCTGGCGGCTGAAAAATTCTCTCCGGTTTCATTTCTTTTACGATTACGGTCGATACGTTTTCCTGGGGAAGAAGCATATGCATGCCGCGTTCCCATATTTCGACGGGCAACCAACCGCGATCATCGTACTCCGGCATACTCCAACCGTCTTTTTCAAGCCTGGCGTCGTAGGTTTCTCCGTCATAGAGGGAAGCCATCACTATTGGACCGGTCTCCGCCCGCCAGGATCCGTCCGTAAGGACGCATTGCTTGCTGCCGTCTTCGTATATCAAATGCAGCTCAAGCAGCGCCGCTCTTCGATCCCCGTAAAAATCGCGAGGATGCCCTCCGATTCTGCCTTTGTACCAACCGTCCGCAATCGTTAATCCGATCGCATTAACGCCGATTTGAATATACTCCGTCACATCATATGTCTGAGTTTGAAGCCGCTTGCTGTAACTGGTCCAACCCGGCGTGAGAAGTTGATCTTTTAAGCGTTGACCATTCACTTCCACTTCGTACAGTCCAAGAGCGGTCGCGTAAAGACGCGCCGCTCGTAAGGGGGATCCCGCCTCGAACGTTTTGCGGAAAATAGGCAACGCTTCCGCCCGGTGCTGCATCTCTAGATCGCACGTGATCCATTGAGCCTGCCATTCTCCGAAGTCCAGTATGCCGGTCTCGAAAAATGCGCTCTGCCAGCCGCTTTCCCGCCCCTTTGTATCCCAAGCGCGCGCGCGGACATGATAGACTTGACGGGATTTTAGAGAGCCTCCTTCATACAGGACGTGAACGGATTGGTCCGAGTTCACCGCGCCGCTGTCCCAGATCAGACTTCGGTATTGAGGATCGTCCTCGGAGACTTGAATTTGGTATCCTCCTTGTCTGATCCCCCTTCCCGCCCCGAACAGCTGCCAGCTGAATCGGGGGGCTCGCACGCCGATGCCAATCGGATTATTTCTGTATTCGACGCGCAGCTCCGCGATGCCGAAATCGTTCCGATCGGATCTCCGCTCTTTCTCGCTTAGGTTCGGATCAGCCTTTAACCGCACCGATGACAAGTCCTTTCATCATATATTTTTGCGTAAAGAAAAACAGAACGATCAACGGCAGGGTCGCCATGACGCAAAGCGCGAAAATCGGACCGTAATCGATCGATTGGTTATTCGCTTTGAATTGCACGACTTGAGCCATAAGCGTCATTTTTGCGGGATCCTTGAGATAAAGCAGCGGTCCGAACAGATCGTTCCAGATCCCGTAGATGTTCAACATGATGAGCGTACCGGTCGCAGGAAGCATAAGCGGAAAAATAATCAACCAGAACGACCGAAATCTTCCATACCCGTCGATGGCGGCCGATTCTTCGATTTCCCTGGGAACGGACTTCGTAAATCCCGTGTACATGAACGTCGCCATGGGAAGCGCGCCCGCCGCGTACAATAGGATCAGGAAGGAACGCGTATCGATCAGATGCAAGGCAACCCCCATCTTGAAGATCGGAATCATTCCCGTTTGCAGAGGAATAACCATGCCGGAAATAAAGAAATAAAACAGAAACTGAAAGAACTTGCGCGGAATACGCGCGATGACATAACCCGCCATAGAAGAAACGAGGATGATCAGTCCGATCGAGCCTGCGCTGATCGCGAACGTATTGAAGAAACCGCGCCAGACGTTAACTTTGTCGAATGCTTTGGCGTAATGGCCCCAGTAGAACGAATCCGGCATAGCCAAAGGCTGATAGAACAAGCTGGGAGCTTTAACGCTTGTCAGGACGAGATAAAAAATCGGGAATAGAAAGAGCAAAGCGGCCAATAACAAAAGGATTTCCAGCAATGCGCTGCCATGGCCTTTTCGTTTGGCGGAGTGAGGGTTCATTTACATCTCCACCTCTTTACGTCGCATCATTCTGAGCTGAATCAGGGTCACAACCATAATGAACAGCATGAGAACGATACCGGCCGCGATCGCATAGCCGTACGTATTTTCCCGGAATGCGGCATTATAAATCGCAAGGGTTATCGTATAGGAAGCTGATCCGGGGCCTCCTCCCGTCATGATATACGGAATGTCAAACATCTTCAGCCCTCCGACGATCGTCAAGAAAACGACAATCGTTGTCGCGGGCATGAGCATCGGCAGCGTCACGTGCATAAATCTGCTGCCTGCCTTGGCGCCGTCTATCTTCGCAGCTTCGTACAATTCTTGCGGAATCGCCTGCAGCCCGGCCAAGTAGATGACCGCGCAATATCCGAGTCCCTGCCACTGCGTCAAAGCGATGATAGTCGGAAATACCGTTCGCGTGTTTCCCAGCCAATCGCGTCCCCAGGCCTGCAATCCTAATTTTTCCAGCAGGCCGTTAAGCAAGCCGTCATACTGCAAAATATTGCCCCACACGATGGATGTGACGACTAGACTGACGACAACAGGCAAATAAAACGCGATTCTGAGCAAAATTTTCGTGCGGAAAGAGCGGTTCAGCAATAGGGCCAGGAATAAGGACAAGGGGTTCTGAACGACGATTCCGAAGAAGGTGATCATCAACGTATTCTTGGCGGCTTGAAGCATTTTGGAATCCTCGAGCAGAAAAACATAGTTGTCCCAGCCTATGAATTTAGCAGGACGAATAGAGTCCCATTCCGTAAACGAATAGAACACGCTGGTGGCGAAAGGGTAATAGACGAACGCCACGAACAACACGGTTGCCGGCAGGATAAACCAAAAACCGGTCCACCACTCCCGGGTACTGGATCTTAACACGCTCTCACCTGCTTAATATTACACCGGCCGCTCTATTGAGCCGGCCGGTGTAAATGGTTATGGAAAGAATTACTCTGCCGGAACGATAACCGTACCTTTATCTTTCTCCAATTTTTTCTGGGCTTCCAACAAATCTTTCGGATTAAACTTGATGCCCGATGCCACTTTCGTGAACGTTTCCACGAGCGATGTCATGGCCGAAGCTGGCACATAGGCTTCGTAACCCATGCCGGAATCCGTCTCATCGACAACCTTCAATAGATCGTTTAACGCGGAGTTCGGATAGTCCAGCTGCATGCCTTGTATCGCAGGAACCGTTCCGCTGCCTATATTAAACGGTCCGTATATTTCCGGGCTTGAGATAACGCCTACCAAATCCTTGGCTTGCTGCAGGAGTTTGGTTTTCGCGTTTACGGAGAGCGACTGGTCGATGCCCAGCGACAATTTGGCGTACCCTTTGTCCGTTCGGAAAGGAAAGTATCCGAGTTCAAAGGCGGCATGGCCTTTCTTTTCGAAATTTTCCTGCGCGGTGCCGGGCATCCATGGACCTTGAACGATCATGGCCGCCTTCCCCGAAGTGAATAGCTCCGCCGATTGCGGCCAATCGATGCTAAGCGCCGTTTTATTCAAGTACCCTTTGTCGACCATTTCTTGCAAATGCGTCATGACCGCCTGAACTTCAGGACCGTCCAATCTCTTCTTTCCTTCATAAAGATCTTTGCCGTAAGTCGGGCTACTCTCGTTTCCATACGGCTGCATCCACAAATTAAAGGTCATGCTTGCCGTCCACGCATCCTTAAATCCCGCAGCAACCGGCGTAATGCCTGCGTCTTTAATTTTAGCAAATGCGCTTTCCATCTCCGCCCAGGATTTCGGCACTTCGATCCCGAGATCGGCGAATATTTTCTTGTTGTACCAGATCCCGCTGGAAGCGATCCCCATAGGCAGCGCATAAACCGTATCTTTGTACGAAAAAGCGCTTTTTGTTCCCGGATTCAACTTGGAAGCCCAAGACTCGCCCGACAAATCCGCCAAATAACCGACTTCGCCGAACGTTGCGGTTTTTCCCTGATGGAAAAAAACGTCCGGTGCCGTATTCGACGCCAGCTCTGCCTTCAGCTTGTCGGCATACGTGTCTCCCAGCGTTATATCCCATTGAATGTCGGCATTCGGGTATATTTTTTTGTAAGCTTTCTCGACGTTTGTCTTGAACTCTTGCATGAACGGCCGATCGTCGATAAACCAAGCCCCGATCCGGATCGTAAAGGGATCGCCGGTCCCGCCGGCGGAGCCTGTGGAGGTTGCGCTTGCTTCGGAAGTGCCCGAATCCTGCGTTTGCGAGGATTGGCTTTCGTTCGATTTGTTTGCTCCGCATGCCGAGATCAGCGTGGCCAGCACGATGGTCAGCGACACGAGAAGCATCATTTTTCTTTTCACCTGGTTTGACCTCCTGGAATTTTTAAGTCGGGTTCGGCGCCTTCGACAGAATTGCCTTCCCTATCTTTAGCTTATCGAATACGTGTCTGTATCGACATGTGTCTATTTGTCTCGAACTGTTCTGTATTTTTCTTTATGCTTTATAGTCACCGGGAGTTTTGCCGGTCATTTTCTTGAAAAGTTGGCTGAAATGGGCGGCGTCCTTGAACCCTACCGCATAGGCGACCTCATAATGCTTCAAATTTGTCGTGGATAGCATAATCTTGGCCATTTCGATCCGGTAGTCCCACAATAAATCCCTAAAATTGCGTCCCTTTTCCTTCTTGATCAGTCTGCTTAAATACGAGTAATTGACGAAAAGCTGATCCGCCAGCATTTGCAGCGTGATTTCCTCCATGTAGCGGGTTTCGATAAACTTCGTTGCGGCATCGATGAAGTGGGCCGACGTTCTCTGCCTGGCGGAACCGACCAGCTTGGCAACCTTCTCCAGGAATTGTTCCATATATACCATCAAATCGGATAGGATCGTAAAGGACAGAACGCTTTTGCGCACAGCAATCGTCTCCTCCGGACTCGGTTGAATGCCGAAGGAAAGAAGCGTTTTCCCCGCTGTCTCCACCATTTCCATACAGGCTTCCTGGATGCGTTTTTTGCTTATTCCTTCCATCATGAACGTTTTATTCATGTCTCTCAGAAACTCGGAAATTAACGTTTCATCCCCTCTGCGCAGCAGATCGGACAGTTCGGAGCGTTTCAGCTCCGAGCGCTCTCGTTTCTGCTCCCGCATGGAGAGCATGGCCGGATAAGCGACGATCGAATTCCGACCGATCAGCATCCGATAATCCAAGCAGCTCTTCGCTTCTTCCAGCCCCCTTCGGAGATCCGCCGCGGAGGACAATCGATCGCTGATTCCAATCGAAACGCTGAAACCGAGCGAACTTTTGATCGTTTCCAGAATATGCCTTGCTACCTCCATCGCTTCATGCGCCATATGATCCTTGGGAACATCCGGAGACAGGAACAAAACCAAATAAACCCCGCTTTGCGACAAGGCCGACCAATATGGATGCGGGTACAGCGCCATCACGTCGACGATTTTCTCGCGCAAAGAAAGCTTGGAAAACGGCTTTCCCGTTTCATCCAAAATATCCACGTTGTCGATTTCGACGGATAAGAAAACCGCCGACTTGTTAGACGCATGAGATTGGCTAAGCAAGCTCATTTTCTCTTCGTCCGACATTCTCGGGTTCAATAACGTCTGAATCCATTCCTCCTGCTGAATCCTTTCCCCCTTCTGACGGTCGAGGCGATGATCTCTGATCCACTTCACGCTGTCCACGAGCTCATTTTCATGGAACGGCTTGGTAATGAAATCCGCAACGCCCAGCTTCACGGCCTGCTTGGCATATTCGAATTCGCCGTGCGCGGTCAGGAAGATGACTTTCATCTCGGGAAAGTCCCCCAGAACGCGTCTGGTCAGCTCGATCCCATCCATAAAAGGCATACGAATATCGGAGATCAACACATCGGGCGTTGCCTCCTTCAACCCGGAAATCGCTTCATAAGCTTCCCATCCATCCGCGGCATACCCGACGACCTTGCACCCAAGAGTCTTCCAAGCGGGGAGGGAGACGATATAATCCCTGACCGCTTTTTCGTCATCGACGATAAATAAATTCATGAAGGGGCGTCCTCCTTTTCCGATGAACATTCTGTCGTTTCATTCAATAGGATTGGCAGGTGAAGCCTAACGATCATCCCGTTCTCTCCTTGCAGCTTCTCGACGCCGTAACGCTCTCCGAAATGCAGCTTGATTCTGGACTCGATCCCCTTCAGGCCGGATCCCATCCCTTTGGACTTCTGCGGAGGCGCTTGGGCAGAGCCGCCGTTGTCCTCGATCTCGATGACAAGATTGAACCGGCTTTCGTACGCCCGGATATCGATTACGCCTATTCCGCGAATATGGTCGATTCCATGAATGAACGCATTCTCTATGATAGGCTGAAGAATCAGCTTCGGAACTTCAACCTGTTTCAAGTGCTCCGGATAATCGAGACTGTATTGAAACCGATCCTCGAAGCGATATTGATGAATTTGCATATAGATTTTCGCGAATTTCATTTCCATGTCCAGCGAAACGAAAGGTTTTCCGGGCGAAATCGAAAACCGGATAATGCTGGACAAACTTTTCACGACGTAAGGGATCCGTTCGATCTTGTCCTTGGATTTGGCTAGTATGCTAACGTATTCAAGCGTGTTATGAAGAAAATGAGGATTAAAATAAGTCCGGATCGCCGCCAGTTGGGCTTCCTTCTGCTGAAGCTCGGCTTTGTACACCTTTTGAATCAATTCCTTCGTTTCTATAATCATCCGGTTGAAGGTATGACAGAGCTGCGCGATCTCGTCGTGTGACCCGAAGTTTTCGATCAACTGATAATTTTCCTTCTGCGCTTTACGCATAAGCTTGCTCAACGTCGCTAGCGGATTCGTGATTTTCCGGAGTACGTAATAGGTAATGACGATGACCGCGATCCAGGACGCCAGCGCAACCATAATAGAGAAGACAGCCAGTCTTGAAATCCCCGCGCTCGCTTCGGACACGGGAATGCGGCTGACATATTTGAAGCTTGTCCATTTGGATTTCCGTTCCGTCGTTATCGTATCGCGTTTCGCGGGTAAGGAAAGGAGTTCTCCGATCGATAAGGGATTATTGTTCGACATGACCACGTTGCTGGAATTCGTAATGAAAAAGGAGCCTTTTTCGTACGAACCGTATAACGAAGTCACTTTGACCGGATCCAGCATGATGGCCAAGTGTCCCAGAAGAACTCCCGAAGCGGGATCGACAAGCTGCAAATTGCATATCATTCGGCGATGGTCGACGAAAAATGCCCACTCCGGAAAGCCCATCTTCTCGAATGGCATAATGGTGATCGCTTCATAATACTGAACGTCGGGTTCCGCTCCCGCGAAATAATGCTTGCTTTGAACGTCGAAGAGATGAATGGAATCGGCGATGTCGCCAATGCTTTTGCCCATATCGTCCAGTTCGATCCTCAGCATATCTTGCACTCTTTCCTCCAACGCCGATCTTTCGGAAGGCGCCAGCGGATATTTATCCGGGTCTGCGGCGTTGCGCAAGAGCGCGTATACGAACCGATTGTCGCCGATGCTGGAAGCTTGCCTTGCGAATGCTTTAAGAATCCCATCGATTTTATCCGATGTCTCGGCCAGCGTTTGCTTGAAGGATTGGTCGACGTTGTTTTCAAGAATTCGCTTAGAGGTGGAATAGAAGGTGGCGCTTACAATGATCAAAGGCACCAGGGTTAGGAGAGAGTAGATCAACATCATTTTATAATGTAATTTCGACCGAATGAACCGAACGATTTTCACCTGGCGAACCTCTCCTTATGATTGAACTTCACGATATGTCATAACTTAATCCTCTCAGAGGATCTACTCGCCAGTCAATGAGTTCGTGTGCTTATTCTATTCTCTATTTGACAAACACAAGAGCTCCTGTCCGGAAATCCGGAAGGAGCTCATCCATTCGATTGGAGTTCGTTCGCTTATCGACGGGAGTAGAGTGCAGCGACCTGGTCGCCTGTGAGCGCCCGGTCGTACAATTGCAATTCATCGATTTTGGCTTGCGCGAATTCGATATTGGAGGCTGATTGATAGCCGAGACGAATGGGGTTCTTGACGGACAGCAGACCCCCTGCCAAATCGCCGCTCATCCCTTCTTCCTCGCCGTCGATGTATACGCGCGCGTTCTTCCCGTCGTAAGTAGCGGTAATCTGATGCCATTGTCCGGGCTGCAGCGGCAAATAAAATCCCGCCACCGTACTGTACCATCCCGATTTCGTTGTACTCATCACGAAATGTCCCGCTCCGCTAGGTTCTATCGTCAATCGGAACGCATTGTCCGTATCTCCTCCTTCTTTACCGATCAGGGAATAATTGAGCTTCGGCAGCCTCGATAGATTCACCCATAACGATATCGTAAACTGCTCCTTGCCATCCAATGCTCCGCTGTCGATTTCAGCATAGTCGTCTACTCCGTCCAGCGAGAGCGCGTTGCCTGCAACGCCGCCGGATACGAACTCCGCTCCGTTCTTTAACTGGGCCGGCGAGCCGGACCCGGTAACTTCCGCAGACGTATTCCCCGTCTTGTCGTCGAATTTCCATGCCGATACCGGCACAGGCAGTTCTCCCTCTTGGCCGGGCTGAACGAAGCAACGCGATTCCGCTTGCAAGGAGTCGGCGATCTTTTGCTGAATCGCCGGATCGAGAACGGCATTTTTCTTATTCTTATTGTTCGGCTTCCCTTTCTTTTGCTTCTCGAGCAGCAGCACCCAATCTTCGTTGTTCGGCTTGGCGGGAATGCACCAGCTCGAACTTTTTGCTTTGACCGTCTCCGGAATACTGTAGTACACTCCTTGACGCGGGTCGAACCAGTAAGCATTATATATGGCGGAGTTGTCCATCTTCTTCAACGTTCCGGTGGCAGCATCGTTGTTGTAAAAAAAGACGACATAGGTGTTGTTGCCGTCCGATGACAGCAGCGATCGGGTCGTGTCCTTAAAAGAAGCCCAAGCGCCGTCATTAAATCGGGGGATAAGTTTCCACCATTCCAGTGCGGTATAAAACCGCTTAAAGTCGGTCAATTGATCGCCCGTTTTCAGGTTGGCGCCGTCATACCACCAGAAGTACCGGTCCGGCATCTCGGAAGCGGTCCCGAAGTCATCCGGGCCTCCTCGTTTAGAGTATATATCGTTCCATACGCCCGCCGCCCCATACCCGTACCCGTACATTCCATACTGAAACGCTTTGTATGCCGCGCCCAATGCCCCCCGGTTATCGGTCCAAAATTGGTCGTACGCGCTTTCGTATAACACCGCCGGCTTCGTAGGTGAAGCATTCCAGAACTCTTTGGCCACTCTCATTCCGGAAAGATTGCCCTGCCACTGGACCGCCCAGCCGTCATGGTAAGGTTTGCTCGCCCAACTGGAGCTCGCCGGAAGCGTCGAACTCGCACTTTCCATATGCGGCATGATGGGGTGATTGTATGCGTCGTTGTCCGCCAAGCTCTGCCCCACCGCATACCACTTGCCCATCGTTTCATCGTTATAGTTGCCGTACATATTTTTGTCGATTTCTTGCGCGATCGTCCAGATTACCGGGTAGGCGCCGAATCGGGCTACCCAATATTTCGCGATTCGCGCCATGTATTCTTCGGTGTAGATCTTATTCTGCGCCGGGTCGAGCGCCCAGGTGACTTGGGCGTTCGCGTGAACGAGACCGCTATCGGCGATATATTTGAACTTGCGATCCAGATTGCGGAAGCCATCCAGATCGTCTGCCGTAAAACCGTCGCTTAAATTGGCCGTTTTTTCTTCATCCGCTCCGGTATGCGTTCCGCCATGCGGCTGCCAGATTGGCTCTGATTGGTAGACCGTGAACCCTTGGTTCTTTCTTTTATCGACCATATACTTGAATTCTGAAGCGACTCCAGGTACATTGGACGTGGAGAATCGTTCATGCGGCATTATCCAATGCGTATCCCCCAAGTAGAAGAACGGCGTTCCGTCCGCATAGGTCAAATATTTGCCGCTATCGCTCACCTTCACAAATCCATGTTTGTAAATCTCCAAATTGCCTTTGTATTTTTGGCTTAAGACTTGTCCGACTTGATTGTTCAGCCCTTTATCTGCCGGGTTGGACGACGTTATCCGATAAGTCCACGTCCCCGGTTTAGTAGGCGCAAATCTGACCTTCCACGTGTTGCCGCCATCCCAGTAGCCGGGGCGGGTAATGACCGTTCGATCCGGACCGATGAAAGTCGCCGTAATTTCCACGTCCTTGAACGGGTCGGCATATTTTTTCGTACTTTGCAGCGAAATTTCCGCAACTCTCCACTGCTCGGTTTTTACAATTTTTAGCGATTCCTTAGCAAAACCTTTCTGCATGTCGTATCCCGTCCATAATCCGAGCACAAGCAAACATGCGACGAGCCTAGCCGCTGTTTTCCAATTTCGTTTCATTTGCGAATACCCTCCTCGTAGAAGTTTCATTTCTTTTTGAAAGCGGTTTACCTCCTTCTTCTCTATTTTAAGACTGGTCGTCTCCGGACAAAGGGGTACATTTTACCCCGTCTATTCTGTGTTTGACTGAATGGTTGAAGGAAGGACGCGCTATACCGCTGGTTTCACCCTCCCGCGAGAACCCGGAAAGCCAAACAGCCTTCGCGGCATATGCATCCGCGAAGGCTGTTATTCATCCTATCGTTAAGCTTTCAAGAAAACCGTTTTTATCGACGTAAAGAACTCGATGGCCGCCTGCCCTTGCTCCCTCGAATGAGAACTGGATTGCTTCATTCCGCCGAAAGGAGCCTGCAGCTCGACGCCTGCTGTTTCGGCATTAATACGGACCAAGCCTGCATCCATGTCGGCAATAAAGGCGAGAATATTCCCGATGTTTTGCGTGAAAATCGAGGCGCTAAGCCCGTATTCCACGTCGTTGGCAAGCGAGATTGCTTCTTCCAAATGATCGAAAGGGATAAGCGCTAGAACCGGCCCGAAAATCTCCTCTTGGGCAATCGTCATATTCGAGGTTACTCCGTCGAATACGGTCGGTTGCACGTAATAGCCGTTGTTCAATTCCTCGTCGGCAGGGATGCCTCCCCCGCAAAGTAAGTTCGCGCCTTCGACGATGCCCTTGTCGATGTAGGAAAGAACGGTATCGCGCTGTTTTTCGTTCGCGCAAGGCCCCATCCACGTCGCGGAATCGTTCCCGTTCCCCAGTTTCAGCCGCTTCACTTGATCCACCAGCTTCGTGCGGAACGTTTCATAGACTGAAGCTTGCACAAGTATTCTGCTGGTCGCGGTACATTTCTGCCCGGTGGATTTCAGTCCGCCGCTAATCGCCGCTTCCACCGCCAGGTCGAGGTTCGCGTCTTCCGCGACGATAAGCGGGTTTTTCCCGCCCATCTCCAATTGATATTTTGCGCCGCGGGATAACGCAGCTTGCCCGATCTGTTTCCCTACATTATTGGAGCCAGTAAAGGTGATGCCTTGAATATCGGGATGCTGCGCAATGCCGCCTCCGATTACTGCGCCGTCACCAGTGACCATATTGATAACCCCTGGCGGTAGACCCGCTTCTTCAAAACAAGCTAGAAGCTTAGCAGCCGTAATAGACGTTTCAATGGCTGGTTTTATGACGACAGTATTCCCGTATATAAGCGCCGGCGCCATTTTCCACATCGGGATCGCTACCGGGAAATTCCAAGGCGTAATAACGCCTACGACCCCCAGTGGCACCCGAGTGGTGAACATCATCGCCTCATTGTCGGTCGAAGGAATAACGTCGCCGATCTTCCGCATGCCTTCCCCGGCATAATATCGGAGAATCGCGACGCCGCGAGCCGTTTCGCCTTTGCACTCGGCTAAGGTTTTGCCCATCTCGCGCATCATCGTTTCCGCGATATCCGCTAACCGTAGCTCCAACAAGTTAGCGACTTTGAACAAATAATCGCCGCGGGCCGCGCCCGAAAGCTTACGCCATGCCCCTTTTGCACGATTGGCCGCGCTGACCGCAAGGTCTAGATCCGCTTCGCCGGAATCTTGCACATAACCGACGATCTCGCTCGTATTGGCCGGATTGATGCTTGCCGTCACCCTTCCTGTTACAGATGGGCTCCATATTCCGTCGATATAGTTCAGATACGCTTGCTCTTGCTTCGTCTCTATCGTCATTTTTCTACTCCCTCCATCCCTTCGCTACGGCATTAGTTCACGACAGGGATACCCAAGCCTTTGGCGAATTTGCCGGATTGAACGGCAGAGGAGTTATACCGTTCCAACAATTGCAAACCGAGATGCGCTCTGTTTACCTTTTCCATGCATTGGATTCTGGCAACCTCTTTGTTATGGGCGCCTACAGGATAGACGCTTGTCGCATTACGAAGTCCGAACTTCAAGTACACCGGCGAGGCGACTCTGACGATTTCGGGAATTTCGTAGCTGCGGATAAATCCGCCCATATCGTCCGGCGACTCGACGTAGAGATCCACTGGCGTATCCACGACCGTACGAATCGACGACAATTGCGGAAGCGTAATATCTCCGGTCAAATTCAACGTATTGCCGCCGATCTCCGTTATGATTTTGGCGCTAACCGGATTGGTCGGGCTCATCATCGCGGAAATCTTGACGACCAAGTCGGCCGGCAGCTCCCCTTTGGTTTTGGCTTGATCGATCAGCCACACCAAACCTTCGTCGGCCACTAGAACGCTGCGAATGCCGAGATCCGCCGCGCGGTAAACATCCTCCAGCGCGTAGAGAAGCTGATCCATTCCCGCATGCCTTCCGCCTAGTACCTTACCGCTGCTGCTTAGAGCCATCGCGCCGATATCGAAGCTCATTCGAGGCCCGACGAAGAGGCACACTTCCATGCCTTCCGCATTCCCCATTTGCGACATGTCGCGAATGTCCGAATCGCTTAGCAGCATAATGCCGCTGCCCTGCGACACCCGGTTTACCGTTACTCCGAATTTCTTGGACTCGGAGATGACGCTCTCCAAAATTGCGGGACCTTCCACCGAAGGGATTTCCACCCGATAATGGGCGCCATCTTCGAAAGTCTTCCCGCTAGTCGGAAGCTGGTACTGCTCCTTGCCCGGCAGCCCAAGACTCGCCGCGAATGCTTGCGCTCTACTCATATCTGTTACCTCCACCAGTACAATAACGTTATAAATTCACTCTATTTCCGCTTATTTGGCGCGCAGAAGAAAAATAACGACTCGGCATCATTCTATTTTGATTAAATCAGGTCAAATCGAGGCCCTCTTGGAGTAATAACGTTGAGATATCACTCTATTTTCACGAACAAGTATTGGAAGAGTCTGATAACGACTTGGCATCATCTTATTTCTACTTAATCGTAAATCGTAACACGGATTTAACTATCCTCTGCCTACGGTCGGTTCGATAAAAGGAACCTCATCCTCGGATTTCGGACGCAGGTTATCGAGATCGCAGCCTTCGTCCGCTTGCAGGACATGATCCGCATACATCCGCATATATCCGCGTTTGTGCAAGCGAACAGGCGCCCAAGCTTTCAATCGCTCGCCTATTTCCGCGTCGGTAAGCTCGACATGAAGAGTTCCCCGTTCCAAATCGACTTCGATCCAATCCCCGTTGCGGATCGCCGCGAGCGGCCCTCCGAGCTGCGCTTCCGGGGAGACGTGCAAAATATTGGTGCCGTAGCTTGTTCCGCTCATTCGCGCATCGCTAATTCTGACCATATCCCGCACGCCCAGCTTCAACAGCTTTTTCGGAATCGGTATCGCCCCCCATTCCGGCATCCCGGCGCCGATCGGACCGCAATTGCGCAGAACGAGCACCGATGTCTCGTCGACTTCCAGATCATCGCCATCTATTCGTTCATGCATTTCTTCGTAACTATCGAATACGATGGCTTGACCCCTATGCTTCCCGTTGATAAACGAACTTGCGGCGCGTTTCAGGATCGCGCCGGAAGGCGCCAAATTGCCCGTGAGCACGGCAATGCCGACATCCGTCTTGAACGGTTCGCTTAACGTGGAGATCACGTCTTCGCGGTAAGACGTAGCATCGCGATAAGCTTCTTCAAGCGTCTTTCCCAGAGCGGTTAGACTGGTCTTATCCAAGTGCGGCAGCAGCCTGCCGATCACGGCTCCGATCCCGCCCGCTTCGAAAAAGTCGTCCATGCTATGTTCGCCGCTAGGCTGAAGATTAACGAGCAGCGGAATGCCCGCGGATAGTTCTTCATATCGCTTCAAGGGAATGCGGATACCCAAGCGTCCCGCGATCGCGGTCAAGTGAATAACCGCATTGGTGGAGCCCCCGAGCGCCGCGAGCAGCTTGATGGCGTTATCGAAAGCGGCTTCCGTCATTAGGCGGGACGGAGTCAAACCCTCTCCGACCATCGCGACGATTCGTTTGCCCGTCTCTTCCGCCGCCCATTTGCGGCTTGCATGAGTAGCGGGAATCGTGGATGTACCCGGAAGCATCATGCCTAGCATTTCCGAAAGGCATTTCATGCTGGAGGAGGTCCCCATCACGGGGCACCCTCCCTGCGTACACGAGATGCATTTTTCGAGCTCGGTCCATTCCTCTTCTGTCATCAGTCCGGCATTGTAATCATCCATTAACCGCCACAGATCGGTGCCGTAATTCACTTTCTTCCCGCGAAACGATCCGGAAGCCCGATGTCCGGCGGCAAGCTGCAGCGACGGGATATTGCTGCTGGCCGCGCCCATAAGCTGCGCGGGCGTCGTCTTGTCGCATTCGCAGAGCATGACCGCGCCGTCTATCGGCAATCCCCTTATGGACTCCTCGACATCCATCGCCATCAAGTTGCGATAGGGTAAGTCCGATGGCTTCAGAAAATCGGAAGGCGCCGTAATCGTATGCATCTCGAGCGGGTACCCTCCGGCGAGCAGCACCCCGCGTTTGACGAACTCGACTAATTCTTTATGCGGCGCATTGCAGCTATTCAAATCGCTCCACGAGTTAAAAATGCCGATGATCGGCTTGCCGACGAACGATTCCGGAACATGCCCGTTCGCCCTCATGGCCGACAGATGCTGGAATCGCGTTTCTTTGGAGGGATGTTTGAACCATCTATCGCTGCGCAAGGACATGTCTAGATCACCTCTTCAATCCGAATTCGCGTCGTTGTTTTGACTTGTTCGCCAGGCTGAAGAACGCGGAAGCCGGTCAACTCCTCGGGAAGCTGCCGCAAATTGGGCGCATTCGTGATCCAAGTATACGGCTCCGGGCACAGATAACCTTGTTTGGAATCATGATTGTAAACCACCCATTGTTTGAACTGCTCGTCGGCGCCGTACACGACACGAATTCCGGAACCCGAATCGGTCAGCACCGCTTCGTTCGACCCGATGTTAGCCGTTTGAAAAGCATCGTCCAGCGCGTGACCGACGAGGCTTTTCCCCTTGCGCAATTGTTCCGAATACGGGATGTCCACTAGCTCCCCCGTCGGCAAGAATCGTTCGTCCAGCACCCATTGCTTTTCCGCATTTAGCGCAAAACGACATGACGCCAAGTCCCCGGAGCCGTTAAAAGGGAAATTAAAGGTCGTATGATAACCAAGCCCCCATGGAAACGGATCGCTGTCTTGGCTGCTCACCGTCGCTTCGACGGTAAGCGTCGTCTGCTCCAACACGTACCGCATATGCACGGTAAATCGATGAGGAAATTGCGCCAGAATGCCTTTGTGTTCCTGCGAATGAATGATCGTCTCCAGCACGGTCCGTTCCCCTTCGTCTTCCGCGCGCAGGAGCTTCCACGGCGCATCGAACAGCAAACCGTGGGTATGGTTGTGTTCGGAAGGGTCGTTAATGTTAAAACTATACTTCATGTCGTTAAATTCGAATTTTCCGTCGGCGATTCGATTCGGAGGGAAAAGAATCGGCAGTCCGTACATGAACGGATCGGCTTCGTACGCTTCCCGGCTTTGCGGGAAGCGCAGCAAATCAAGATTTTTGCTTCTGGAGCGCAGAGATACTAAGTTGCTCCCCCATGAAGGGACTAGAATCATTTCCAGATGCTTGTTCCACGCTCTTATCGCGGTTTCGCCGTACAGGTCGATCCCTTCGATTGCCATTCAGCCCGCCGCCCCTCAATTAAAATGCCGTCTCATTGCGTCAAGGCCCGGCATTTGAAGAATATCGTCCAACAGCGCCCGCGCCTGTTGCTCGGAACGGGTCCATGGATCCATTAGAATTAATTGAACGAGGTCTTCATAATTTCCGGTTTCGTAAGCTTGCAGCTCCATCTCGACCGGGGCGACGCGGTCGCGCAGCGCATATTGAATGACAGGCTTAGGCAAGCCCTTCGTTTTAATGCCTTGAACGCCGATTCCGCTAACGTAACAAGGGATCTCCACCTGGAAATCAAGCGGAATGCCCGGCACGTAATTGCTCTCGTTCAAAATATTAAGGATCATGACTCTAGGAACATCGCATGCGATCGCTTCGATGAACGGAATCATCGGTTCCGTCGAATGCTCCGGCGGGTAGCTATCCATCACTTTCTCGGCCGTATTCTCGGACACTCTCCGAATTTTCTCTACGCCCGCTGCTCCTCCCGCGAAGTAAAGGTCACGCCACCAAGCCTGCGGATCTTCCTTATAGAAACGCTCCGTCTCATCATCAGCGTGATGCCAAGCCGGCCAAGCGCCGCCCCCCGGATTTCCCGTATCGCCGATCGGAAATACGCCGAACTTCTTGTACAGATCGAGCGCCTTCGGTCCCAACCAATCGCAAGTTCCGCATTGCTCGATATAGGCGGCCGATTTCTCTTCGATCCAGCGATCCAGAATCGGGAATGCGTCTTCGCCTTTGTAGCGGAACTCCGTCAGCCAGATGAAATGGTTGACGCCCGGAATTTCGTACGTAATGTGCGCCGGGTCGAGTCCGATGACCTCGGCGACTGCCTTAACTCCGTTGGAGCCATGACAGAAACCTGCCAGTTTGGCTTGCGGATACTTGCGCTGCAAATAAGTGACCCCGGCCATGACCGGATTGGATACGAGCATATACCAAGCATTCGGACAGATTTCCAGTACGTCCCGCATAACTGACTCCATCAATTGCAACTGATCGAAATTGATCCAGAATCCTTCGTCATGCATGACATGGAGGCTTCCGCCAAAACGATACCCGTGTTTCTGCGCGATTTCCCATCCGTCCTTCAGACGTTGATGTCCGCCGATCAGCGCGGCGAGCATGACGAAGTCGGCTCCGTGAATCGATTCTCTCCGATCCGTCGTTTTCTCCAGAACGAGATGGATATTCGCTTCTTTGGCATACCGTTCGCAAAGCGAATAGGCGCTGTTCAGACGTTGCTCGTCGATGTCCATGAAGCTGATGACGCTGCCTTCAAGGGAAGGCGTAAGGCAAATGTCTTTAATAAGGCTTAAGGAAAACATAGCAGAGCCGGCCCCGATAATACTGATTTTAGGCATGAGTACAACCTCCAAATGAGAATGATAGAATTATGAATAAAGCCAGTCTTAGATCGCAGCCGATGCCGCCCCATCAATGCTCAGATTAGAGCCGTTAACGACGACGGATTCATCCGAAGCCAAGAACAGCACCGCGTATGCTACTTCGCGTGTCGAAGCCATTCTTCCGAGCGGCTGCTGCTGTTTAATAATCGGGTACAACTTATCCATGCCTCCCAGGCTTTCGGCGAGCCGGACGTTCATATCCGTCTCGACCCATCCCGGAGAAATGGCGTTGCAACGAATGCCTTTCTCGGCATACGAGACAGCGATCTCCTTCGTTAAGCCGATAATGCCCGCTTTGGATGCGGAGTAGGCCGTATAACCCGGCTCCGTCAGCGAAGCCATCACGGACGAGGTATTAATAATGGAACCGCCGTTTCCTTTGAGCATCTCGGGGATCGCCTTCTTACACATCAAGAACATCGATTTCAAGTTGACCTGCAACACTTCGTCCCACGTTTCTTCGGGATACTCCAGAATATCGCCGACGGGCATAATGCCCGCATTGTTGAACACGATATCGAGTTTTCCGTAAGCGTTAACCGCGCTTGCTACCGCGGCTTCAGCCGTCTTCATCAAACCTACGCTTCCGCATACCACTTCGCAGCTTCCGCCCGATTCGCGGATTTCCGCGGCGACTTCGTTTAACTTATCCTCGTTGACGTCAACGAGCACAAGCTTCGCGCCCTCTTCGGAGAAGAGCAGCGCAGTTCCTTTGCCGATTCCCGAGGCCGCTCCCGTGACAATGGCGACTTTCGAATAAAGGCGACCTTGTTTCGTTTGATTTGTACTCATGTGCATAACATCCTTTCTCTTCCTCATTCGATTTATTTGACGGCGCCGACAACCAAGCCTTTACGAATATAACCTTGGAAAATAATATAAATGGCAATCGGCGGCAACGAGGATAGCAACAATCCAGACAGCAGCAGCGGATAATCCGAGCTGAACCTGTTGAGCACGGTCGCTACGGCAACGGTTACCGTCTTCAGATGATCGGACTGCAAATAAATGAGCGGGGTCAATAAATCGTTCCACCAGTTCGTCGCGTTAAAGATCGATACCGTAACGACGCCGGGCAAACTCATGGGCAAGATGATCTTCGTCATCGTCTGGTGATACTTTGCTCCGTCCATTTTGATCGCTTCGAGCACTTCGTCGGGCATTCCCCGCATTAATGAAGTGAGCAAGAATACCGTGCTCGGGATGGCCGAGACGGCCCAGATGACGACAACGGACACGATATGATCGGTCCAACCGATTTTACTCATCAACAAGTAGTTGGGAATAATAAAGGTGACGCCCGGAATAGTCATCGTCGCAATCATGACGACATAAGCGCCATTTCTGAAGCTGAATTTCAATTTGGCAAATGCGTATGCGGCCGGTATGGAAATCGCCAAGCAGGCAACCATGCTCAAGCCCACATATAATGCCGTATTGCCGAATAAGCGGACCAAGGAAAAACGGTAAATCAACGCTTGATAATTGTCCAAATACAACGTTTGAGGAAGCGCGATCGGGTGTTTAATATACTCGATCGTAGGCTTCATGCTGCTGAAAGCCATGAAGAACAAGGGATACATGGCCATGAGGGCGATGATGGCGAGAACGATAAAAATCAGAAACCGAATCCACCTTGCAGAGGCAGTTTTCATCATGTCCTCCTATTGCTCCAAGCGCCTGGATATTTTTAATTGAATCCACGTAATAAACATGACGATAAAGAACAGAAATACCGAAAGCGCGCTCGCATAACCCATATTGCCGCTCCTGAAAGCTTGAATATAAATCATGTAATCGATCGGAGTCGTTTCGTAACCCGGGCCTCCGCCCGTAATCGAATAAACAAGCCCGAACAGCCCGACGAATACGTAAATGACGTTAACAATCGTGAAATAAAAGATGGCCGGATAAAGAGACGGGATGACGATGTAAAACAAGCGCTGCCGCCAACTGGCACCGTCTATTTTCGCGGCATCGAACAATTCGTTGGAGATTGAAGACAGCCCCGATAGAAAAATAAGCGTGCCTTGACCGAGCGTTTGCCAATAGAAGCACAGGATCAAAATCATGAATTCGGTCGGGACCGTATTCAGCCAATCCACCGTAAAATGACCGAGTCCGACTTTTTCCAGAAGGGTGTTCACGACACCTCGATTGGTAAACATCGATTTGGCCAGAAAACCGATGACGACCGAAGAGAGTATGGCCGGCAAATAATAAACGGAACGGAAAAAGCGCCAGCCTTTAACCTCCTCATGCAGCAGCACCGACACCGTTAACGAGATCAACAGAATGCCCGGAACGGAAATCAGAAAGATGAGATTGTTCCGCAACATGAGCGGCAAATCGCCGTTGCTTAAGATGTTCTTGAAGTTATCCCAACCTACGAATACGGAAGTGACCCCGTCCCATTTCGTGAAGCTGTGAAAGAATGTATTAAACATGGGATAACCCACGAATATGGCCAATAGCACAAAAGCCGGCAGCAAGGAGACCCATCCTACCCAACGTTCTTGCTTAAGACTCATTCCGATCTTCCTCCTTGCCTTTTGTAAAAGCGACCTCCCATAGAGGGAGGTCATTTACCGAATCCTTACTTGCTTTTGCTTTTTAGAAGCTCATCGCGTTTCTGGTCTATTTTCTTCATGAATTCTTCCGCCGTCATTTTCCCGCTGGAAACAAGCGATTGCAACGACATCATCTCGCTCGTAAGCTCCGCAGGGTACACGTTATCAGGCCAGAAAATCGTGCTCGGCTCGTTCGCCATATCCTGCATCGTTTTCACTAACGGATCGGATACGTATTCGTTCACGTCGACGTCGTTCACGACGGTAATCCGTGCTTCGCCCGACTTGATTTTGTTGATTTGTTCTTCCTTGCTCATGAGGAACTTAACGAAATCGGCCGCTTCTTTGGCGTGCCCGGTGTAATTCGTCACGACGAATGCCGCGCCGACGCCGCCGGGACCGCCATCATGGATTTTGACATCCTCGCTGAAGTCCGGAATTTTCATAAAGCCCATGTTATCGCCCATCTCTTTGCTGAAGTTCAAGATGTCCGAATTGGCGCCTACGGTCATGCCCAGTTGCCCTTGGATAAACAATTGGCGAACGGAATCGTCCGCGATGACCAAATCTTTGGCGAACAACTGATGCCAGCCTTCCATCACTTTCACCAGCTTAGGATCGGAGAAGTTCGAAGTGCCTTTGACCAAGCTGTCGAGCCCCGGGATGTCCACCGTCTGAGCAATCCAGTAATCCGGCACGTGGAGGAAGCTGTCTTTAAATAAACCGAGCGGCGTAACCTTTTTCGACTTGACTTTTTCCAGTATGGCTACGAACTCCTGGAAGTTTTTCGGACGTTGGGCAACGGGATCGACTCCCGCATCAGCAAAGATCTGCTTGTTGTAAGCTAGGAGGAACGTGCCGTCCGTCCCGAACGGGACGCCGTAGGCTTTGCCTTCGTTCGTAAAGTCTTCCGTCGTAGCGCTCCAACCGACGATTCTGGATCTCTCTTCGCTCGTGAAGTACTGATCCATCGGCTCCAAGAACTGCTTGAAGCGGAGCATATACGAACCGGACCAGAGTACGGTCAGGTCGGGACCGTTCTTGGCGATGCTCGCCGTCTGGAATTTGGCGAACAGCTCGTCTCCGGAAGGGACGTCCTGCACATCGATCGTGATGTTCGGATGCAGCTTCTCGTACCGCGCCACCGCTTGGGAGATGTAGAAGTCTTCTTTTTTCTTGGATTTGTTATTCTCGTCAATGGTGGCAAACCCTGAATTCCAGAACACGAGATTGACTTTCTTCTCTCCGTTGCTGGCTGAAGAAGCGCTTTCATTATTGGCACTGCCACACGCGTTCAGCACGAGCGCCATGGCCATGATCGATGCGGCGGTTAAGACAGACCCTTTTCTAAGTTTCATGGAAAGCTTCCCTCTTTCGTTAGTTGATGTCTTGAGTCCAAGTATAGAAGCTTTACATAAACAGATGAATGTCCTAAGCCAACCATTTGATTTATCACTTTATATCCGGCGCGGCACGGATTTATCATTTTATACAGCGGCGTTGACATCTTTTATCCTTTAACGCTTCCCATGACCAATCCTTTGGTAAAATGCTTTTGCAAAAACGGATAAACCAACAACACAGGTAACGTTGCGACGAAAATCTGGGCGGCACGGGTGGTCTGATCCGAGATCATCCGCATTAACGACATATCCTTGGCGGTAATCGTTTTGGTATCGTAAGCGGTAAGCGCTTTTTGCAAGAAGCTTTGCAACGGATAGTTCTTCGGATGGTTCATGTACAAGATGCCGTCGAACCACGAGTTCCAGTGTCCCACGACGCAGAACAGCGCGACGGTTGCGATCGCGGGCGTAGCTAACGGCAAGACGACCTTGAACAAGCTGGTGAGGGGGCCGGCGCCGTCGATGCTTGCAGCCTCTTCCATCTCCGCCGGCAAATCCCGAATGAAGTTCATCAACAAAATGACGGAGAAGATGGGTACCAAACCGGGCAACACCAACACCCAAATATTGTTGACAAGGCCATACTTCATATAAGTCATATACTCGGGAATCAGTCCGCCTCCGAATAACATCGGGATAAGCAGGAAGTACGTGTAAAACTCCCTGCCCTTAAACTTTTGACTGCTTTTCGCCATCGGATACGCCGTGATAAAGATAATAAACAGCGTGAGCGGCACAGCCAGCACTAGGCGTTTAAGCGTGACGACGAATGCGTGCCAGAACGCCGTGTTTTGGAGCACGTATTTATAGGACGCCAGTGTCGCATCGACCGGCCAGATCCCCACTTTGCCGCTGGACGCGGCAAAGGAGGAACTAAAGGAGAGGGCGAGTATATGCACCAAGGGAAGAATGCATAGGAGCGAAATCAAGCTCAGGAAGATCAGGTTGCCGCTCATGAACGCTTTTCTCTGCCAACCGGTTTTTATTCCGTTCTTCGCCTTTGTTGTTCTCATGGCAGCTCCCTAAAAAATTTTATATTCCGTTAAGCGATAGGCAAGCCTATAGGAGATCACGATTAACACGAAGGAGACGATCGACTTGATCAGGCTCACGGCAGTCGACAACGAAAACATCATATCCTTGATCCCCACTCGGTACACGAACGTATCCAGAATATCTCCCGTTTCATAGACGATCGGATTGTACAGGTTATAAATTTGATCGAATCCGGCATCCAGGATACCGCCGATAGAGAGCACCGTCATGAGCACCACGATAGGGGTAATGCCAGGCAGCGTGATGTGAAACATTTGCCGGAAATAGCTTGCTCCATCCACTTTCGCCGCTTCGTACAAGGAAGGGTCTATGCCCGTAAGCGCCGCCAAATACACGATGGTGCCAAACCCGAAGCTCTTCCACGTATCGGTTAGGATCATCACGTTGGGAAACCATTCTTTGTCCCCCAAGAAGAAAATCGAGTCGATGCCGAATAGCTTTAATACATGATTGACCGCCCCGCTCGAAGGAGACAGTATTTCGATAAAGACGCCCGCCAAGATGACCCAGCTCAGAAAATAAGGAAGATAGACGATGGTCTGTACCGATCGGACGAATAATCGGCTACGCACCTCGTTAAGCAATAGCGCGAAAACGATCGGCACCGCAAGACCGAGAATAATCTTCATGATCGAAATATAAAGCGTGTTATACATAACCTGCTGAATGTTGTCCAGCGTGAACAGATGTACGAAATTGTCAAACCCTACGAAACTCGAGCCGAAAATGCCGTCGGTAGGGATAAAGTCTTGGAAAGCCATAATGATTCCGAACATTGGCACGTAAGAAAAAAGGACAAGAACAATACACGCCGGCAGCATCAGGCCATGATAGGTAAGCTGTGTTTTCAGCACATGCCGGTTTAACCTTTGGCGCGGGTTATGCGCTTGTCTCCGTTTCACGGTTAGACCCTCATTTCAAATTGTGCTGTACCGCTTCTCGCACTTCTTTTACGACCTGACTGCCGCCGCTGGATTCCCAGTCTTTGACGAAATCATCGAATGCATCGATAGGCTCTGCGCCCATAATCAACTTCACATAAGCTTCGAGCTTCTTCGTTTCAAGCGCGCCCCATTTCTTTTTCATCGTCTCCGTACCGGTACTATAGTATTGTTCCTGCAGAACCAAACCGTTTTTCATATAATCGTTCAGAATACCGCTAGCGCTATCGGGGCCGTACATTTTGTAGGTAATATAGTCATCCTCGGAAGGATTTTTTATATATCGCACCACGCCCTCGTAATACATCTCGTTGGAGGGGGACATTTCGCCCACGTCCTTGCCCGCCAGCTTGTCTTGAATGTTCAGATAGTACCCGATGTCCTCATGGGCAAGCCACGGTTTGACTTGACTGAACTTGGCGGGCATTTCGCCTTTTTCGTTTTTGTGATATTTGAGGATATCTTCCTTGCTGCCGTATGCCTTTTCGAACCAGAGGTTAAACATTTGAACAAGCGCTTCAGGATGTTCATAACCTTTGCGAATGACATAATAAGTGTCGGGACCCGCAACGCCCATGACCTTGGCATCGCCGCCGTCGGCACCGAATATTTTGACGGGTATCCATTCGGCACCCATCTCGCGGTGAGAAGCCCCTAACGGCCAATCGACCGCATACCATGGCAACCAGGCAACGCCTACTTTGCTGCTATCGATGGCTTGGGTAAATTGATTCCAGTCATTGGCGCCGAACTCGCGGTTAATTAAGCCTTCCTTGTAGGCTTTATTTAAGAAGGCAAGCGCCGCCTTCGTTTCCGGCTGAGTGCCGCCATACACGATTTCCCCGTTAGCGTTTTTCACCCAAGACTTGGGATGCGACCCAAAGCTGTCGAACAAACCGATCAACTCGTCTAACGAATTGCTTGTCGTAAAGGCATAAGTGTCTTTCACGCCATTGCCATCGGGGTCGTCATTCGTAAAGGCTTGCATAACCTTATATAACTCATCGAACGATTGAGGAACTTTCAACTTCAATTTGTCCAACCAATCTTTGCGCAACCAGGTGATAACTCCGGCGCTTTCCAAGTACCCCTGAGTCGCAGGCAGCGCATACAAGCGTCCGTTTATTTTGGACATGTCCATACAGATGCCAGTGTCCGCGATAAGGAACTTTTTCGTTTTTTCGCTGGCATACTTGTCGTACGCCTCGGTCAAATCCGTAGCCAAGCCCGATTTAACGATCATCTCGAATTGCTTGCGATTGACGGCCATCAGGTCGGGAATTTGACCTGAAGCGATTTGCAGATTCAGTTTTTCTTCCAGCTGCGCGCTGCTGACGACAAACATATCTTCGAATGTGATCCCTAGATCGTCCCGGTATGCATCGATCCACACATTGTCTTCTTGCGTCTGACCCGCGATCTTGTCGCTATTGGGGTCGGACTCTGCGGTTCCCACCGTTAGGGTGATATTGGGCTCGTATTTTCCTGCCGCCTCATTCCAGCTTGACCGTCCTTGACTCTGGCCGTTGTCCCCTCCGGATTCGGTTGACGAGCCCGCGCAAGCCGTTAACGAGAACGCAACCGTCGCGATGGTCGCGCTTACAAATAGACGTTTCATTGATATCCCCCTTGTTCATGCCTGATCAAACGATTCGTATACCTTGATGTTAATGCGTTTACCTCCCGGGAAATAGTTACGCTTTCTTTGTATCTCTGTCCTTTTCGTTGGATGTTACAGCGAATTCCGGTATTCTTGAGGTGTAATGCCGGTCATTTTCTTGAAAAAACGGCTGAAATACGAAGCATTGTCGTACCCGACATGGCGCGCAATCTCGTGAATTTTAGGCCTGGGGTCTGCCAGCATTTCTTTACAGACTCGAATCCGTTCGGCCTTTACGTAATCGGATATGTTTATTCCCACCTGCTGTTTGAACAAATGCGACAAGTAAGAGGAGTTTAAATACGCCACATCCGCAAGCCGGATAAGCGATAAGTCTTTGTCCATGTTTTGGCTGATATATTTCAGTACGACTCCGATCTCTCTGTTCATGCCGCTAGTCGCGTTAGAAGATCCGGATGTTTCGTGTTTGGTCGTTTCGGGTAAAATGATCGAGCAATCGAAATCGCAGAACTTTTGCATCGTTTCTTTGAACCGAACATACTTGGCGTGCAAATTGGCCGTGCCCGTGGCCTGCGTCGAATAGATGATATTGACGTGCTGCCCTGCCAGATGATAGAAACTTTCCTGCGCCTTTTCGTACAGCACGTAGTGGAATTTCAAGAATTGGGCGGCTTCCCTATACACTCCGCCGACAATCTTGATCTGTGCCAGCAAGGTAACCTCCGACATGCCCGTCTCCACCAGCTCATAAGCGAAATGCGGTTTCAGGAATTCCGCCAGCGATGCCTCGAGCGCCATCATCGCGAAGGCTCGCTGCGAGACGTCCCGCACTTCGATCGCAAGCAATGCCATTTCCATCGGACGAGTAAAATCCAAAGAGCTGCCTGCTTTTGTCGCGAACTCATCCAAACCGACTTCGCCAAACAACAAGCACCGCAGATGGCTGTTTCTAATCGCTCCATCCCATTTTTGAGATTGCAGCTTTAACTTTTCCGACAGTCTAAACATCTCTTGATCGCTTTCCGCCTCCGCGATCGCCTTTTCCACGGCATCGAATAAAACCTCGTCTCCCTCGCTTTTCAGCACATAGGCCGTCACCTCGAAGTCGATGGCTCTTTTGGCATACTCGAAATTGTCATGTGCGGATAACACTAGTTTTTTCGTTTTGGGGTGATAGACCGAGACCGCTTTCAGCAACTCGAGACCGGATACATAAGGCATACTGATGTCCGTCAACAGAATGTGAAAGCTTCCCCTGGCCATCAATTCAAGGCATTCATCCGCGGAATACGCTTTGTATACTTCGATCCTTCCGCCATAACGCTCGGAGATGGCTTGTTCAAGCCAATCGGTTATTGCCGCTTCATCGTCGACGACCATCATTCGATACATGTATCTACACCTCTCGTTTCAGTGTCTTGCGAGCGATAGGGTATTTTAATCTCTACTTGACATCCTCCGCTGGCGGCATTCGTTACGGACACGCCGTAATCGGTTCCGAATTTGATTTTTAATCGTTTGTTGATGTTAAAAATAGCCGAGTCGGATGGCGCATCCGGCAGCAAAAGTTCTTTCTTGAACTTCGCCAAGAGTTCATCCTCTATCCCTTTGCCATTATCGGAAATGCGGATGATCAGCTCTTGGCCTTCCTGCCTAATCGCTAACGTTACATGCAGGCTTTCGCGTTTGTACCCCATGCCGTATTTAAAGATGTTTTCAACGAAGGGCTGCAGAATAAGCCGCGGCACCTCCACCTGCAATAAGGACGGATCTTCGCAATGTACGTCAATGGACACCCTTGAGCCATAACGTTTTCTCATGATGTTCATATACACTTCCGTATGCAGCATTTCTTCCTGCAACAGTACGTCGCTGCGCGAATTTTGGGTGAGAAATTTGTAGTACCGACTCAACCCGATCGAGAATTCCTCCGCGTTCTCGTTGTCGCCCTCTTTAATCATGTGATGCAAAACATAAAAGCTGTTGTATAAGAAGTGCGGGTTGATTTGCGATTGCAATTGCTGATAAATGGCACGCTGCGCATAGATCTCTTTAATATAATTTTCAGTAATTAAGTCGCTTAGCTTCGCGGACATCGTGTTGAAGTTCCCGTAAAGATAAGAAATTTCATCGTTACTCTTGCGTTTAAGCCGAGTAGAAAAATCCCCTTTCTCGACTTGCTTAAACCCATCTATCAACATCCGAATCGGTTTTTTGATAAGTCGCCCAACCACGATAAAGTAAGAGACAATCGCCGCCACCGTACAAAAAAGCACGAAAAACATACTGGTGTAAAAGCGTTGCAGAAAGGAGTAGACATCATAGGTGGGAACTAGACTGTATACGGTGAAGTCCCCCAGGGAAGAGGAAGTTTGAATCAGTAGGTGATGGGGAATATCCGTATTCTTAATGGCAAATCCGCCTTGGATTAACACCCGCGCAACCTTGCTCGCCGGATTGTATAAGTACGTTTCTTCGTTGGCATGAAAAGCGAAAATGATTTCCTCGTTCGCAAAGCTTTTCCGGGAATCGGCAAGCTTCCATAATTTCTGCCTATCGATTTCTGCTGCTATATTCACAGCCGAATCTTCCAAGTACCCGCTTTGGGACGTGATAAACATTCTCCCGTCCCACGCCGCGACACGCTTGAAATCGTGGTAGAATGATCTGATTTTGTTTTCTTCTTCCGCATTAAACTCTTCCAATCCGTTCTTGGCCGAGAACCGCCTGTCGACGGAAGGGATATTGGCCCACACATCCGAGAAGAGCCGGCTCGTATCCAATGTATTCTGGAATCTCTCTCGGAAGCGATTGATCGCGGAAATCCCGTTATAGTCGATACCATCGGGACCGCCAGAGTTAAGCTCATTCCAGTCGCTCATATTGGATATTTTAAATAATTGTTGCTTTACGTAATCGATATCGCTCTCTACCGTCTTCGTCAATTCACCTTGGTTTTGCCGGATCGATTCCATTGCATTCACTTTTAAGGAAGACATGCTTTGAAAGAAAAAAACAAGCATACCCATGACTACCGGTATGTTGACCAGCAGTAGAATGACGATCAATTTAGAAAAAAAAGAATTGCGGAGCTTGTTCACTCGTCGCCATCCCCCCGAGTTTTATCTTCCTCCTTGCCGTGTACAAAAGCGACCTCCCTTAAAGGGAGGCCGTTTCCTATCGTTGTTATTTGCTTTTGCTTTTTAGAAGCTCATCGCGTTTCTGGTCTATTTTCTTCATGAATTCTTCCGCCGTCATTTTTCCGCTGGAAACAAGCGATTGCAACGACATCATCTCGCTCGTAAGCTCCGCAGGATACACGTTATCCGGCCAGAAAATCGTGCTCGGCTCGTTCGCCATATCTTGCATCGTTTTCACTAACGGATCGGATACGTATTCGTTCACGTCGACGTCGTTCACGACGGTAATCCGCGCTTCGCCCGACTTGATTTTGTTGATTTGTTCTTCCTTGCTCATGAGGAACTTAACGAAATCGGCCGCTTCTTTGGCATGCCCGGTGTAATTCGTCACGACGAACGCAGCGCCGACGCCGCCGGGACCGCCATCATGGATTTTGACATCCTCGCTGAAGTCCGGAATTTTCATGAAGCCCATGTTATCGCCCATCTCTTTGCTGAAGTTCAAGATGTCCGAATTGGCGCCTACGGTCATGCCCAGTTGCCCTTGGATAAACAATTGACGAACGGAATCGTCCGCGATGACCAAATCTTTGGCGAATAGCTCGTGCCAGCCTTTCATGACGTTAACAAGTTTAGGATCGGAGAAGTTTGACGTGCCTTGAACCAAGCTGTCGAGCCCCGGGATGTCCACCGTCTGAGCAATCCAGTAGTCCGGCACGTGGAGGAAGCTGTCCTTGAATAATCCGAGCGGGGTTACGCTTTTCGATTTGATTTTTTCCAGCATGGCTACGAATTCTTGGAAGTTTTTCGGACGTTGGGCGACGGGATCAACTCCCGCATCGGCGAAGATCTTCTTGTTATACGCCAGCAGGAACGTGCCGTCCGTCCCGAACGGGACGCCGTACGCTTTGCCTTCATTCGTGAAGTCTTCCGTCGTCGCGCTCCACCCGACGATTCTGTTTCTCTCTTCGCTCGTGAAGTACGGATCCATCGGCTCCAAGAACTGCTTGAAGCGGAGCATATACGAACCGGACCAGAGTACGGTCAGGTCGGGACCGTTCTTGGCGATGCTCGCCGTCTGGAATTTGGCGAACAGCTCGTCTCCGGAAGGGACGTCCTGCACGTCGATCGTGATGTTCGGATGCAGCTTCTCGTACCGCGCCACCGCTTGGGAGATGTAGAAGTCTTCTTTTTTCTTGGATTTGTTATTCTCGTCAATGGTGGCAAACCCTGAATTCCAAAACACGAGGTTCACTTTTTTCTCCCCGTTGCCGGCGGAAGAAGCGCTTTCATTATTGCCACTGCCACACGCGTTAAGCATGAGCGCCATGGCCATGATCGATGCGGCGGTTAAGACAGACCCTTTTCTAAGTTTCATGGAAAGCTTCCCTCTTTCGTTTGTTGATGTCTTGTAGCTAGTGTAGAAGCTTTCCTTACGCAGATGAATGTCCTAAGCCAACCATTTGATTTATCACTTTATATCCGGCGTCGCACAGGCTTATCATTTTTTAACTTAGTGTTGACATCTTTTAATCCGTTTCCGTGTCCGAATCCGATTCCGCGTAATGCGACGGAGCGATGCCCTTGATTTTCTTGAACATTCGGGTAAACGAACTGAGATTCAAATAACCCAGCTTATCGGAAATTTCGGTTAAAGTCATTCCGCTGCGTATCATCGTTTCAGCTTGCTCCACCTTGGCCGTCACTACGGCGGTGCTGAAGGAAATCCCCTTCTCTTCTTTATAAATCCGGCTAAGATATACCGGACTTATTTTCAAGTGCGCAGCTATGCCGTTCAGACTGATTTCTTCGAAGCGATGCTCCTGAATGAATAACTCGGTAGCATCAACGAACTTCTTTCTCTCATGCCCGTTCTTCTCCTTGGATAGAGGGTCCTGCAAGACATGGATGGCATTATGCAGCAAATCCACGGCTTGCGTTAACGAAGCGCAGTCCAGCAGTTCTGTTCTTTGGAGTTGTGCGTCCAACTGACGTCTTCCCGTCATTTCGTATATTTGCTTCAGTTGGAACAATACGTCCTCCAGTACATTGTGAACCAGATTTGGCTTCGGATAAGGCGGGCCGATGACCCGCTTCAGGTCGGCAAGATGCTCCTCCGCCTGCTCGAATTGAAAGCCGGACAGCTTGTTCATCATCGCCTTTTTCCAAATAAACACGGCATCGGAAAGCGTGGATTCGGGCGGCTCCCCTTGGAACAGATGATCGTTCTCGCGATAATATTTAAGGCTGAGCAGCTCGCCCGCTTGTCGGTCATAGTCGATCCACTCCCGCCACTCCGTAAACCGATCGCTTACCGCGATGGATAGAGAATGGCCGAGATACTGCGCGACGGAGACGATCAACAGCCCCGGATCGATCTCCATGCCGTTCCCGCTACGCAGCAGAACATGCCAACAGTTGTCTTTGATGTTCTCCACGAACCCGATAAGCTTGCCCCGGTAAAGCTCCGCTGCCATATGATCGATCGAATGGCCGATTTTCGCGACTTCCTGGGAAGTTAGAATCGAATCGTTCCGGGAATTATTTAATGCTACGACCCACGCCTGATAGTGCCCCTCTTCAAGAAAATGCTTGAATTCGCCCAGCTTCTCGGCAAAATCTTCCGTCTCGACGCCGTTATACAAGCCGTGCAGCCAATCTCTCAATAGTCCTGCTTTGCGAATAAATCGCGACCCCGCCTCCGAAGCCGGTTGCTCCGACTGCGTATGCTCCGACAGCTTGGCTTTCATTTTGTCCGTTAACTGCTTCAAAATACGTTGAAGCTCTTCAATCTCCATCGTCGATTTGACGATGAAATCATGAACGCCCAGACGCAGCGATTGGCGCACCGTTTCGAAATCCTGATTGCAGGTAAGAATAATAAACTCTCCCCGAGGGTTGAGCGGTTTCACTTTCTCTATGAAGTCCAGCCCGTTCATCTTCGGAAGCAGAATATCCACAAGCGCGATGTCAGGCAAATAAGTCTCGTACAGTTCTACGGCCTCGGCTCCATCCCTGGCTTCGCAGACGACTTCAAGTCCCATTTCAGACCAAGGTATTAACGATTTGATTCCCATTCTAACGAGCATATCGTCTTCGATAATCATCACTTTCATTCGGAAACGCCCCCATTATGATCGATATAAGGAAAAGTCAGCGCGACGGTCGTCCCCTTACCTCGTTCACTTCGAATGTCGATACCATAACGCGTACCGAACTCCAATTGCAAACGGCGATGCACGTTTTTTAATCCGATACCCGATATTTTCTCCTCGTTCTCCGACTCGTTCGGATCGAATAGCAGCATGCCGGCAAGGGCAGCTTCCTCAATACCGACTCCGTTATCCGAGACTTCCACCCGTACCTGCTCCTCTTCCAACACACACGACAGCGTTAATCTCGGCGTAATCCCCTCCAGATCGGCAAACCCGTGCAAGATGGCATTCTCGACGATAGGCTGCAGCGTTAATTTCAAAATTCTTGCGCTCAGAACCCCCTGCGGCACATCCCATACCGTTTCGATTTTCATAAAAATACGTTTCTCCTGAAAAGCGATATAACTTCTTACATAATCCATTTCTTCGCCGATCGTGCTCCAGATCGTGAGCGATTTGCTTAACGTATAGTTGAGCATGCTGCTCAGATTGACAAGCGTCTGGGCGATCGTCTTCTCGCCCTTCATTTCCGCCATCCAGCGGATCGAATTGATCGAATTATGCAGAAAATGGGGTTTAATCTGCGAGAGCAACAGATTTAATTCCAGGTTCGATTTTTCCCGTTCATCCGTTTGGATTCTCTCGATCTGTCCGTTAATGCGGCTCACCATCTGTTGAATGCCCGAGAACAATATTTCGATCTCTTCCAGCCCCTTGTACTGGAACTGCCAATTGATATTTGGACCTTGTCCGGAATCGTTAAAACGAATTTTGCGGACCGTCTTGGATAAATTCAAGATGGGTACCATCGCTTTTCTCGTGAAAATATACAGAATGAGCGAGATTAGAACAATCGAGGCAACCGTTACGGTTAGCGTATGATTCCATAACTGTTTAGTCGGGCTTGCCAGCAATTCCTCGGGCGTTAACGCAATTAAATACCAACTTAAAAAAGGGATATTCTGAATGGAGCAGAAGTAGCTTTGCCCGTCCCATTTGATGTGGAAGCTTTCGTACTCTCCTCCGTCTTTCTTTGCCTTGGAAATCGCGCTTTTCGATAACTCCTGCAGATGAGAGTCATTGTCCTCGCTCGAAATGAGCAATACGCCGTCTCCTTGGCTAATGAAAGCGAGCGTAGAGCTATTCAGTTGAATTTTGCGCAGCAGCCGTTGAAATAAGCTGTCGTTCACCTCTACGTTCAGGAGACCGAGAGCCTGGTTCCCTTGCACGATATTTTTCGTAAAATACAAGGCGTTATGTCCGCTGGAGAGATCGTGGAAATTAGCGCCCACATTGCGATACATGATGTTATTGTCATAAGGAATTCTATCCTTTGGCCAATTAAACCCGCTTACGACTTGCTTAAACCTTTCGATTTCCGTATCGTGCAAGACGCTATTGCTGAATACTTCCCCTTGCTCGGTAAGAATTTGTACGTATAAGGGCACTCTTAACCGGTAGGCCGCGGTGAAGGATTTCAGGCGCTCTCTGATCGCGTGGTCGCTGGCAGGGACGTCGGCATTCCGGTTCAGCAGCCTCTGCAATTCCTGGTCCTGCGACAGAGTGCGAATATAATCCTCGATATGATTCACGTAGAAATCCAAGCTTATGGAGAGCGACTCCATATTGCTGGAAACCGATTTATCGTACAGCGTTTCCACTTGTTTAACTGCTCCCTTGCCCAACATATAACCTTGGGATAGAACCGGGATTATAATAATACACATGAGAAGCAGAATGAGCGTGATCAAGTTCATTCTGCGTTTAATCCGAATCATCCATAACCCCCCTTTCGGGTATTATCTTTCTATCGACCCCATGATTATACCATTGCCGATCGCCAGATCGCGAAGACCCCCAAGCCACTGGGCTTGGGGGTTATGAGACGCATAAGACTTGGCCATGCAGACTCCGATTGGCTTCAGCACTATGTTTTTCCTTTGGCGGATACGAGAGCGTTCAATTGCTCAAGCAAGTTGCCGCCGTTGGACAGGGAGATCGTGCCGACTTTGTCGCAGATTCTCTCCATGAACTCGAGCTCCTTGAGCCGGAAGAGCGTCTCGTTCTCGTCGAGCAGCTTCGCCGTGTTCAGCAAGCTGCGCGTGGATGCTGTTTCTTCCCGCCGCATGATCAGGTTCGCTTGCGCTTGTTTCTCCGCGATCAGGACGGTGTTCAGGATTTCCTTCACGTCACCGGGAAGGATGATGTCCTTGACGCCGGCCTCCCGGAAAGCGACGCCAAGCTCCGCGCCGCGCTTATTCATCTTTTCCAGCACGTACGCGCCAACCTCCTGCTTCGTTCGAAGCAATTCGTCCAGCTTCAAAGCGCCGACGTATTCCCGCAGCACGAGCTGCAGCAGCACATAGAGCTGGTCTTCGAGCGCTTTGAACTCGAGCGCCTTCAGCGGGTCCACGATCCGGTATTGGCAGACGAAGTTCAAGCGCAGCGTCGCTTTGTCCTCCGTCATGATTTCCTGGCCCGTCAGATCGAGCTGAAGCTGCCTCATGTCGATCGTCTTGACGACCGTGCTCACCGGACCTTTCCAGAAGTAATACTTGCCGGGCGCGAGCGTCTTCCGGTACTGTCCTCCGATGAACAGGACGCCCGTCTCATACGTCGCGACATCGAACGATTGCACGTAAGCGGCATTCAACCGGGCGAGCACGGAGACGTCGATCGAAACGTCGATTTCGGGCTCTCGGGTATCAATCTTAACGAACGCGTTATTTTTCCAACCTTTCCAGAACGCATATTGGCCCGTAGGAAGGAGTCGGACGATTTTGCCGTCCTCGAAGTGCAGCGCATATTCGTAATCTTGCACGTCCACGACCGTCAGCTCGCTTGCAAGCTCCGCGTCTTGTAGGAACAACTGGAGGTCCCGGTCGGGTACGGCAAAAGGTTTGTTCACGTTTAGCGTAACGATTTTGTATTCGGCCAGAGGCCAAAACCGGTACGTGCCGGGTTTCAAGTAACGAACGTAGTTGCCGTCTTTGAACAGGAGTCCCCGTTCGTCGGCTCGGATGATTGCTTTCATTGCGATGGATTCCTCTTTTCGATCATGAAATAATGGGTTGCCTTTCCCGAAAATCCTCCCCCGCGCTTCGGCGGAAGTCTCGCTTGAGACGGAATAGGGAACGTCGGCACTCGTCGTCCTTGGACGATGGCCTCCGATCCTCTTACGATCATTGGCTTGTCGTCTTTGAAGAGCGGCGCGAACGAACCTGCCCCCGTCTGTATCCGCGGACCGCAAAGCTTGGCGCGAGGCGCGACATCCCCGAAGGTGTTCGCCGAGGATTTCGGTTCAGGCGTTGGTCTTGCTGGGTGATTGGTCTCGATTAACAGTCGAGTGCCTACCATGGCTCACATCTGAATGTGAGGAGGATTCGAACCTCCAATTGGTGGGTCTGCGCCGCCCGTGCCTGCAGCATACCGTAGACGAAACGCCTCGGCACTGCGGGACCATTCGGAAATCCCGGCGATCGCAGGACGGCGCCGAACACGCAGACCCGATGGTTTTATATAGGGTAAAAGATTAACGACGCAAGGTTCCGGCCGCTGCCGCCGATAACGACCCGCCGCCTCGATACGGCGTCTTCGTGAACCGATTCGCCACGGCGGAAGCGCCGATCGCCTCCGGCTTCACTCTCGCCGTCAGCCCCATCGCTTCGACCCGGCCGACCATGTCGGCGACGTAAGCAGACGTCTTGTTGCGCTTCGCGTCCGTGCCCGCGTCGATGTCGACGAAGACTTGGAGTTCCGCGCCTTGATAGACGTAAGGAAGCAGGATATCCTCCAGCATGCCGCGCCGGTCGCCGTCGACGAGCGCCGCGAGCTCTTGGCTGAGCGTCGTCTCGAGCGACAGCTTCTCCTGCAGCGAGCGAATCTCGCGAGGGACGATCGTTTGGCGGTAACAAAACCATGCGCCGCGCCCCGGACGATAGATGACGACGGACGTCACGAACTTCGTATGTCCGGCGTGCACCTGCGCATCCGTGCCGATGATGAGCTGATACGCGGCGCGCGGCTCCTCCCGCATGAAGCGGCTGATCCGCTCGAACACGTCGTCGATATTCAAATTTTTTTCCGACAGGTTGCGGAAGAGCGTTTCATGGACGGGGGATTGCCTGCGCCTTTTCATCGTTTTCACCATTTTTCTTTGTTGAATTGGATTTGGGGGCTCCGACGGGACTCGAACCCGCACTGACCAGGTTGAAAGCCTGGTGACTTAAGCCGTTTTGTCAACGGAGCCGTAGTTTGGTGGGAGCAGAAGGACTTGAACCTCCAAGGTGCGACGCACATTCGGTTTACAGCCGAAGACGCTTCCGATTACGCTCTATGCTCCCGCGTATGGCGGTCCCTACGGGTTTCGAACCCGCTGCCTTCGGTCTGACAAACCGACGCTCTCCCGATTGAGCTAAGGAACCTTATGGCAGCCCGAGCAGGAGTCGAACCTGCGATCGATGATTCAAAGTCATCTGCCTTGCCGCTTGGCTATCGGGCTATATTGGGGAGGCCAACCGGGATCGAACCGGTACTTGCGGATCCACAGTCCGCCGCGTTCGCCATTTCGCCATGGCCTCCATACTGGCGGTCGGAGAAGGATTCGAACCTTCATCGCGCGGTTCTTCAAACCGCCGCTCTACCATTGGAGCTACCCGACCGTATAGAACAAAAAAGCTACCTAACCCGGCGCCGCGGCTGCCGATTGGCAGCGAACGGATCGTCCGGTTCAGGTAGCTCGATACGCGAATCGTTCAGGCATCGTTTCGCCCGCTCGACGAGGAAACGTTCCCGCCTTATGGCGGCGACTCGCTCCTTCCGTTCGTATATCGGCTACCTAAATGGATATGAGGCAATAGGAAATCATGGAGCCCGCCGTTAAAATTCCGGTTCGTCTCCCGATCGCACGATGGATAATGCTTCTGTTCTCCGTTTCTCATGCCCGTTTCCCGCCTCTCCCTTGGTGAATAAAAAAAGACCACTTTCGCCGTCGACCTTTTCAGGAGTATTCCGCCCTTAGAAAAAGTCCATTCGGCTACAAGTCGTCTTCGCTTCCCGCATATGTACAGATGCAGTCGTCGTTCGATCAGGATAACAATGACTCGCCTTCCCGATCATTCGACCGCTCTCTTTCGCGTTCGCAAAGACATCGTATATGAAACTGAGGATTCGTAAAATGGCTCTCTTGCTCGCGGCAATCTAGCTTGCTATACGTCTCGATCGTCTGGAACAATGGGTTCATTTTCCTCACCTCGTCTTGTCGTTTTCGTTTCATGTCGCTCATCATAGCATCGTCTCTTTTTCGCTGTCAACCATATTTTATTATTTATGGGAATTTATCCTTGCAATCCGTATGGGACAGCCCTGCAAAACAGCCTGTAACGATGATTTTCATCGCAACAGCATCAAACCACTACATTCGGCGCCTTCGTGCGATGAAAAACATCGTAACAGCGTCCAATTTTGCAAATTGAGCCGAACTTCAGCCGCCATACGATCAAAATCATCACACCAGCGCCAATATTTTTCTAAATCGCCATTCGTGCGATAAAAAACATCGTAACAGCGGTCGCGGCTCCTCGTCCGGCCAATGGTCGTGGCTTCCCGCCCAGCAATGCCCGCATTACTAGAAAATCCGCCAACACAAACAAAAAAAGGACCGCCCGCAGGCAGCCCTTCCGCTCTCGAACAATCGTTAAGCCGGTAAATCGTTAACGGCCTAAACGTCCCGTAGAGAAAGGGGTACCGACGCGTCGAAGCTGCCGCGCATGCGGAAAGAAATGGCGATCCGTCTCGGGATTCCACTGCAGATGCTTCTCGATCATGCCATATAAGCTCGCCTTCTTCATATTCGACCGTCTCCTTTCCCTCGAAAAGTAATGTGCCAATCATACGCGACGCCAAAGAAGGCTGTCAACGATTTTTTTCCAATACCTGTACGTGCGCTAATGGGTCTGGCCAAAGTCTTGCTGAGCGAACGGGTCGCCGCCCGCCCCCGTTACGGCGTCCAAGCTCGTCGTCAACGATGCGAGCAAATCTTCCAAATGCGCCGTCCCGCGTCGCACCCCCTGTTGATCCGCCCCCATTGCCGGCTTAGGAGCGAGCTTCGCGATTTTGCTGTCGATCAGTTCCCTTAGCGCCGAATCGTAATGGTTGACGTATCGCGTGCCTTCGAACGGCGACGTCATCGCCGCGACGAGCCGATCAAACACGAGCAGATGCGCCTCCGGCACCGCCGTTCTCTCCGCGGCCGCCGGGGACTTCGCGTACACGGGCGCCATCGGCCGCACTTCGTCTTCGTAAAGCATCGTCGATAAAACCAATCCCTCGCCTTGCGCCCATAACGCGGCCAAATTCCGAACGGAGCGAAGCGTCACGTAGCCGATGCCGATTTTGCGCGATTGCCGCAAGCTTGCCTGAAGCAGCCGAAACGCTTCCTCCCCGACCTCGTCGGTACCGACGTAATAATGCTTTTTCAGCCGTAGACGCTCCACTTCCGCCTCACTCGCGAACTGCTCCACGATCATCGTCTTCGACGCGGGGGGAGCAAGGCTCGTCAACTCGTCCTCGGTAATCTCCACGACGTTGCCGCCGCCCAGATCGTAGACCTTCCGCATATCCTCCGGCTCTATTTTCGCGTCACACGTCTGACAGTATTTCAAGTGGGATACCGAGCCTCCGCACGGAGCATGCATTTGCTTAAGCGACAGCTCCTTGTCCTCCGTCGCCGCGTACAGCTTGACCGGGATTTGGATTTTGGCGATTTGAACGGTTCCCTTCCACATCGCGTGCATCTATCATTTCTCCCCTGCTAGAATCATATATTCCCTGTATTGCCCTGGCGGGGGAGAACGATACGCGGCTATCCTCAACTTAACAGAAAAAAATGATCATGCAAACGCCGTTTAAGAGGGTAAATCGACCTTTACCGTTTTGATTTCGAACGGCGAAAAGTGCAACGGATACCGCCCGCCTTCGCCTTTAAGTTCCCCAATCGGATTCTCCATCAGATCGGTCAGGCAGGCGCCACTGTGCGGCAAGTTCACCTGCAGGAACGTGTCCGCGTCGGAGCCTGCCGTCTCGTAAAGGCGCACAATTAACGAATTGCCGTCCTCTGCTTTCTTGACCGCCTCGATCATCGTCCGCGACGAGCCGAGCTCGAAGGCGGAAGTCGGCAGGGATGCCGCTCCGCTTCGTTCCGGCGCGTTGTCCGATAATCGGACCGGGACGTTTAGTTCATAACCTTCTTTATAAACCTCAGCTTGAATGAAATCTCCCTCATGCGGCAAAATTGCGTAGACGAATCGATGAATCGCGCGGTCGCATGCCTCGTCCGGGAAGCTCGGGCTGCGCAGAAGATTGACGTCCATGACGTTGCCCTTCGCACTGAAGCCGTATTTGCAATCGTTCAGCAGGGAGACACCGAAATCCGGCTGCGACAAATCGATCCAGTGGTGCGCGCAAATCTCGTCCTTCGCGTAATCCCACATCGTGTTCTGGTGGGTCTGGCGCTTCAAGTGGCCGAATTGAATTTCGCAGTTGACTTGGTCCGTATAGACGTTAACCGGGAACGAAGCCCTCAGCATACGGCCGTCCTCGTTCCAATCGCATTCGGTATCGAAGTCGACCCGCTTGCTTCCGGACGTCAGGATGATCTTCTGCGTCAGCGTCGATCGGCCATAACGATAGCGCTGCACGACGACTGCTTTCGGGCCGTCGACCGACGCTTCCGTGTCGACAAGCTCGAACTTGTCCGGCGCAGCCCCCGCGTAATCTTCGGGAAAATCCCAAGCGTCCCCGTTGTCGACGTAGACGTACAACGCGTTGCCCGCTTGGCCGGAGGCAATCGCCTCTCTGCCGAGCGCCTTGTCGAAGATCGAGCTTACGCTGCCGTCGTCATTCAATGAGACTCGAATCAGGTCATTCTCTATCTTTTGCGCCGAAGCCATAAGTCCCGCCGAAGGTTCTGCTACGACAGCCGCGCCGTCCAACGCTCGATAACCCATCGCCGGAATTGTAACTCTCGTCCAGCCGCCGTCCACTTCAAGCCATTCGCTTCGCTCCCACGGCACCGAGTTAAACGCGATTACGGAAGGACTCATGCCTCCATCACAGCTCACGGAAGATGACGCAACGCGGTAGGCGTCTCGGATCATCTCCTCCACTCGGATACTTAACGCTTCATACCGCGCCAACGATTCGTCGAACACCCTTTTGATAGACGAGCCCGGCAAAATATCGTGGAATTGGTACAAAAGCACTTCTTTCCAGATCGTCTCCAGCTCTTCCGACGGATAAGCGCCACCCGCCGCTAGCGCGAGAGACGCCGCGAATTCCAGCTCCCGAAGAGACTTCTCTAGCTTGCGATTGTAACGTTTGTTGCGCGCTTGGCTTGTGAGTGTGCCTTGGTGTTTCTCCAAGTACAGTTCGCCTTTCCAAGTCTTGTACCGGTCGCTGTTCGCTTCCAGCTTCTCGAAGAAATGCAAGGCATGCTCCTGCTCTGCCGGGATTATACCGGACAAGTTGCGCTGGCGGGCAAGACGCTCCAAATGCTCTTCGCCTGGACCGCCTCCGCCGTCGCCGATGCCGAACAGAACAAGGCAATGCTCGGATACGTTCTTGTCCAAGTATTCTCTCTCCGCTTTCACGAACGAACGAGGCAGCGCCGGCCCGTTGTACGTATCTTCCGGAGGCAAATGCGTCAGCACGCGGCTGCCGTCGATGCCTTCCCAATGAAACGTGTGGTGGGGGTGGTCGTTATGCGTGTTCCAACTGAGCTTCTGCGTCATCACATAGTCGACGCCGGACAACTTCAGCAATTGAGGCAATGCCGCCGAATAGCCGAAAATATCCGGAACCCACAGCATGCGCATACCCAAACCGAATTCTTCCTGGAAAAAACGTTTGCCGTACAAAATCTGGCGCGCCAACGCCTCGCCGCCCGCGACGTTCGAATCTGGCTCGACCCACATCGCGCCTTGCGCCTCCCAGCGCCCTTCCGCGATCCGTTCTTTCACCTGTGCATACAGCTTCGGATGCTGTTCCTTGATCCAGGCGTACAACTGCGGCTGGCTCGCCCCGAACACGTAGTCCGGATAACGTTCCATGAGTCGCAGCACCGTCGCGAACGTGCGAGCCCCTTTCCGGTATGTCTCCCGAATCGGCCACAGCCATGCCAAGTCAATGTGCGCGTGCCCGATCGCGCTTGCTCTTAGTGTCGGATCGCCGCCCTTCTTCTCCAACAATGGAGAGAGAATGCCGCGCGCCCGGGCTACGTTCTCTTCACTCCAATTGCGGAGAAGCAGATGCACGTCGTACAAGCCTTGCATAATCCGCTCGCGTCTCGCCGACTTGTCGTCGAGCGCGACCGCCAGATCCAGCAGCACCTCGTAATCGTAATACAGCCCTCTCGTCTCTTCCCGGCAGATTGCGATATCCGCTTCCTTCAGCGTACCGCTCCGATAGTAGCCGAACAGGTCGTTATTGCCCGCGTCCGCCCACAGATCAATGATTTCTTCGCCGGACGCGGGATCGGCAACGTGGACAACCCGCTTACCCGGCAACCCGAGCGACAAGTCGAATTCCGAGTTCACGTTCGTAAGGCCTTGGGTCGGGGTCCCTTCTTCGTCGAAGAGGCACAGCTCTCCATTCACGTCCAGTAGCAGCACGACTTTGTTACCCGCAGCCGTTGCCGGAACGACGCCATGGAAATGGAACCAGGCACAGTCCCACCGTTCTCCCCATCTCTCACCGGCCTTCAATTCCATCCGTTCCCCGGCTTCGCGCTCCGCGAATGTGACCGGCTCCTTCGTCGCGTAGGCGACGACCGACAGCGGGGCGATCTTCTCGTAAATCCTCCGCTCTATATTACCAAGCGTATCTTTTAATCTCCCTGCATTCCACGGCGTATGCGGCATAGCATATGCACCTTCCTTTAAGCGATATGGATAAGTCGATGTTATACGCCACACTTTGCAATTGCATACAACATTATATCATTAATATATCATATATATCGTTTAATTCAATTTTTCTACAACATCTCGCCGGTCGTCTGTTTGACGATCAATGCCGGCTCCTGGACGATTTTGCGCATTTTCGCCGGATGGCGGCTGCCCCTCACTGCTTCGAGCACCAACTCGGCCGCTTGCTCCCCCATCTCGTCCTCGGACTGGTCGATATGCGTGAACATGACCGATGCGTCCATCCTCGAGCCCGGATTGTCGAATGTCACGATGGACAGATCCTCCGGCACGCGAAGTCCCGCACTCCTTGCAATAGACCAAATATGAACGCCGAGGTCTCCGTTCAAAGCAATATAAGCGGTCGCCATCCTGTTCTTAATGAACCGGTATAGCGGATGCTCCGGATTCACCTCCGAAGGCTTGGCGTTGAAATCCGTCAGGAACAGCGCCGGATTGATCATCGCATTCTTTTCCCTCAGAGCGTTAATGTATCCGTTGATGCGGTCGTCTACCGATACGGTTGGCTTCGGAGAATCCGAGCAAATCGCAATGTTGCGGTGACCAAGCTCCCATAAGTGGTCAACGGCCAGCTTGGCAGCCTTCGCGTTGTCGGAGATCACTGCATTCGTCTCCACTCCCGGCAAGTAACGGTCGATCAGCACGAAAGGATATTCGGACATCTTCAGCGCGATGATTTCTTCGTTATAGATTTCCGCATCGACCGGAAAGATGATCAGCCCTGCAACGTTGTCCTTCAGATCGCGAATAATTTCCTTCTCCCGCTCTTTCGAATTGAAGGAAAACATCATCAGCAACGAATAGCCGCTTCTTTCAAGCACATTCGATATGCCTCGGATGAGACGAATGGCGAAGAAGTCATCCACGAAAGGAAAGACGAGACCGATCTTCGGTCGGCTCGATCCTTCGGCGGTTTCCGAATATGGCGCAACTTGGGCGGCGGCCGGCACGGCCTGCGGGACATAAGACTCGGGAATGCCTTTCACATAAGTGCCTCTTCCCGGTATCCTGTAAATCCACCCTTCGCGCGCCAACTCGTTCAGCGCATTGGCAACCGTAATCCGGCTGACGTTGAATTGCTCCAGCACTTCTTTCTCCGTCGGAATTTTATCGTCTTCCCGCAGGTTCCCGGAGCCGATCAGTTTCTTGTAGTGGTTCTGTATTTGAACGTACAGCGGTTCTCTTTCCACACTCATTACCTTAAACCTCCAACGCTGTGAAATGTCACGTGCGAATATTACATATCAAATATAGCATATACCTATTGCGCCACCAACTATTAAACCGTTCACCTTTTGGATGAAAGAATAGCACGCAACGTATATAATAGCCCTTGTCAGGAATAGAGAGGAGCACGTGAAATGGAACCCGAAGAAATAAGCCGCCGGGCGGGACGGAACCGTACCGTGACGTTGTCCGAGGAAGAACGGGCATTCTACGGACGCAACTTGCTCACGTTAAACGGACCGACGGATGTCGCGGGCATCGCGAATAAAACCATACATCAGAATCTGTTCGAGGCGCTGGACGAATTGCCGGATGCATTCGTCGACCTGCTCTTCATCGATCCCCCTTATAATTTGACGAAAAATTTCAACGGTAAAACGTTCTTGCGAATGGATAGCGAAGACTATGCGGAATGGATGGACTCGTGGTTCTCCCGTCTCGTTCGCCTTCTGAAGCCGAATGCGTCCGTCTACATCTGCGGAGATTGGCGCTCAAGCCATACGATCTACGAGATTGCGTCCAAGTATCTGCTCATCCAAAATCGGATAACCTGGGAACGGGAAAAAGGACGCGGCGCTCTGACGAACTGGAAAAACGCCTCCGAGGACATCTGGTTCTGCACAAAATCGGCCGATTATAAATTCCACGTCGACAGAGTCAAGCTCAAGCGGAAAGTCATCGCGCCTTATCGGAAGGAAGACGGCGAGCCGAAAGATTGGGTCGGGGATGAAACCGACGGCGGCAAATATCGACTGACCTACCCGTCCAACGTATGGACCGACTTGACCGTCCCGTTCTGGTCGATGCCGGAAAATACCGACCATCCGACCCAGAAGCCGGAGAAGCTGCTCGCCAAAATCATTCTCGCAAGCTCCGACGAAGGCGACATCGTCTTAGATCCGTTTATGGGATCCGGCACGACTTCCGTCGTCGCGAAGAAGCTAAACCGCCGTTACGTCGGCATCGAAGCGGATGAGACCTATTGCTGCCTAGCCGAGAAACGGCTCGCGCTTGCAGACGAAGACGCCTCGATTCAAGGTTTCTCGGAAGGCGTATTCTGGGAGCGCAACTCATTGCGCGAGAAGCAAAAGAAAGAGCGAACGTAGGCGCCCTGGCCTTGTTCGCTCTTTCTTTTGCCGAATCGAGAATGCCGCTGCTTATCGCTCAACTTCACGGTAATCTTCAACGATGACCTCTAAGGCGCCCGTTTCCGGGTCCATTACGAAACCATGGACCGGGATCGCTGCCGGGAACAGCGGATGCCTTCTAATCATTCGCACGCTGTGCATGACGTTTTCTTCGGGGCGCTTGAAGCCTCTCAAAAATTTGTCCATACGAATGCCGGAATCTTCAAGCGTTTTGATGACAAGCGGGTCGATACCTTGCTCGACAAATTTGCCGACCATCTTCTCCGAATCAAATTCCGTCATGCCGCAGCCGTGATGGCCGATCACGGCAACCTCGCGAGCCCCGAGCTCATACACGGCGACGAGAATACTGCGCATCGCGCTCCCGAACGGTTGGGTCAGAATGCCGCCTGCGTTCTTAATAAACTTCGCGTCTCCGTTCTTCATTCCGAGCGCCTTGGGCAGCAGCTCGACGAGCCGCGTATCCATACAGGTCACAATTACGAGTTCCTTGTCCGGGAACTTATCCGTGAGAAACTCTTCGTATCGTTTATCCTCGACGAATTTCTTATTGAACGCCACCAAACTTGGAACGATGGACATCTCTGCTCCTCCTCGCACTTATCGCTCTATCTATCTGTCCGTAGAATATCTGCAGGAACTTAATCGATAGTCTACCATCATGCGATAGCGTCGGTAAAGGACAAGCCTTTTCAGATTTTTCTGATAATTCCGAATTTTGTGTAGACAAGCTTCTTCGCCTCTGCTAAGATAGCTTTACAGGAAAGGAGGTGCGTCAACATTCAGAGTCAGATGTTGAACGTATCCCTTACCCGATCCGGTACGTAATCCGTTTACTGCTGGAGGCGCGGGATACATTAAGGTTCGACTAAGCGCCGCTCGGGTAGAGAAAAGACCATCTTCGGATGGTCTTTTTTCGTGCCGTTCACTGATGCAGCAAGCGCCAGTAAGCTTGGGCGTGTTTTCGCAGTTGCGCTATGCTACAATACGAGAATTAGAAAGCGCGCAACCAGGAGGTTCACTAACTAAGATGCTGATTATCGGAATTGCAGGAGGCACGGGCTCGGGCAAAACGACAGTCGCCCGTTCCGTCATTGAGCGGCTTGGTACGGACAAAGTGACGTTTGTTTCGCAGGATAACTACTACAGAGACCACGCAGGTCTGTCAAAGGAAGAGAAACGCGCGATCAATTACGATCATCCGCTTGTTTTTGACAATGAGCTGTTGATCCGGCATCTGAATATGCTCAAGAGCGGACAAGTCGCTCACGCGCCGGTGTACGACTTCACGACGGATTCCCGATCGGTCACCGAGACGCTCGAGCTGCTGCCGCACCGGATCGCCATCGTCGAAGGTCTGCATGTTCTCTCGGACGAGAATTTACGAGCAATGCTCGACATTAAAGTGTTCGTGGACACCGATCCGGACGTCCGAATCCTTCGCCGCGTGCTCCGGGATATCGAGGAACGCGGGCGTACGATCCAATCCGTCTACGACCAATACATGAAGACGGTCAAGCCGATGCACGACGCATTCATCGAGCCGTCCAAAAAATACGCCGACCTCATCATCCCCGAAGGCGGGCAGAATGAGATCGGCATCCAACTGCTGTCGATATTGACCGAGAAATATTTGATTGGGGTGCGAGTGTAAAAGCCGTTGCAATCCGTGTCTTCATTTACTGCTCCCTTGCCCATGCTCTTAACGATGGAAGCAGGCGCTTCGCGTCCTCGTAGCCTTGCCGGTACAGCACTTCCAGCTTCACCGGATCACGCTCCATCCGTCCGACGGCCAGCGGGGTAATCGGGCGAATGACGAAACATTTCCCATCCCGCTCCTGTTCGCGAACGTAGTCCACCAGGCCGTTGTAGATGTTGTGGCGCGACAGCAAAATTTTCACGAACACAGGAAACCGGCGATAAGCGCGCTTCACAATCCAGGTAAACTTGTTTCGGGATTTGCGATAGTCCGCATTGCGTGTCAGTATGACGACATTGCGAGCGTACCCGTCCTTCTCCGCTTGGCGAAGCGGAATCGGATCCGATATACCGCCGTCGAGCAGACGTCTGCCGCCATATTCCACAATCGGAGCTATGAAGGGCAGCGAACTGGACGCCCGCATGACTTTCATCATGTCGATTCCCGGTTCGCTTTTCCGATAGTATACCGTCTCCCCGGTCTCGATGTCCGTCGTTCCGACGGCCAGTTCTTCGCCCGCTTCCCTGAATGTCTTGTAGTCCAGCGGAACGAGCGAATTGGGGATTTCATCGAAAATAAAATCCATTCCGAACAACTGCCGCTTCGTCCAAAAATTCCGCCAAGACAAGTAACGCGGATCGGCCACCCATTCCGTGTTAATGAGTTTGTTGCGCCCGTGCTGCCGAGACAAGTAACTCGCCGCCATGCATGCCCCTGCGGATACGCCGACCGTATATGGAAAATAAACGTCCTGCTCCATGAAATATTCCAGTACACCCGCAGTGTAAACCCCGCGCATGCCCCCGCCTTCCAATACGAGTCCGATTCCGTCCATCCGAATCCCCTTACTATGCCACTGCATCCGTGAATACAAACAATACAAACATTGTACCTATCCGCGCTTCGACGAGTCAATCAATTGACCTTTCAATCGACCAATCGATGCGCTTCGTACCGATTCGCTTCGCTCACATCGCGGATTGCAGCCAGTTCCTCTGCCGTCAGCGCAGGAACGTCGGCCGCTTTCAAGTTGAGCAGCAATTGCTCGCGTGAACTCGCGCCAGGAACGACCGCGGCAACCGCCGGATCGCTCAGCGAGTAACGAATTGCCAGCTCCGTCAAGCTTCTTTCTTCGCTCGTCAGTTCCGTTAACCGCGCGCGCAACGAGCGGAGCTCATCTATGCCGTAGCCCAAGTGAGGCTTCGTCGGCTCGCGATTCGCGGCTAACGCGCCGCCCGCCAACGGACCCCTCGCGATCACGCTGATGCCGCGCTCGCGAAGAAGCGGCAGTACCTGTTCCTCCGCCCGTCGATCCGCAATGCAGTACGGATTCATAACGCTCACGATTGACGACCTCAAGGCATACTCTCGAATCACAGTCGGACGAATCGAAGAGATGCCGTACGCCCGAATCCACCCTTCCCGCTTCAACTCCTCGAATGCTTCGATCGTCTCGCCTATCGGATCGTCCATCGTGCCTCCGTGAAGTTGGAATAGGTCGATATAATCCGTCTGTATGCGGCGCAAACTTTCTTTGGCCGCCGACTTGATGTAGGCTTTGGAAGCGTCCCACGTCCATCCGTCTTGCCCGGGAACTCGCCGGTTGCCCGCTTTCGTGGCAAGAACGACGCGATCGCGCCTGCCCTTGAGCGCCTTGCCGACGATGCGCTCGTTCATCCCGTCGTCGTACAGATCGGCCGTGTCGAGTAAAGTAACGCCACGATCAATCGCTTCGTGAATGAGCGCGACCGCGTTCCCCTCTTCCGTCCCGAGCGACATGCAGCCAAGCCCGATTTCGCCGACGATAAGCTCCGAGGAGCCTAATTGATTTTGCTTCATGATTGGTTAATCTCCCCTTCATCTACATAGCTCTATTTTATGGAATGAAGGAGAAGATGTACAATAGAGTCGAAAGGCGGTAGATCAAATGAATTCACGCATAAACAACCTTCAAGCATGGATGAGCGAACAACAGCTCGACGCGATGCTCATCACGTCGCCGAAACATGTCTACTACTTAACCGGGTTCGCGACCGATCCCCATGAACGTTTCCTCGGCTTGCTCATTCCACGCGGGGAAGAACCGCTTATGCTTGTACCGGCGCTCGATTACGAGGCAGCGCACGCAGCTTCCTCTGTGCAAAGCATCCATACGCACGACGATACCGACAACCCTTATGAAATATTGCGCAAGCTGATTCCGGGCAACGTCAAGAGTTTAGGTGTGGAAAAAGAACATCTGAGCGTGAGCAAGTATGAGACGTTAATCGGAGTAATCGGTGCGGGCAGCTACGTCGATATCGGCTTGCCTTTGCGCGAGATGCGGGCGATCAAGTCGCCGGAAGAAGCGGAACGCATGCGCCGTGCCGTTCGCCTTGTCGAAGATGCGCTTCGCGCGGGCATCGCTAAAGTTAAACCCGGCGTCACGGAAATCGAGATTGTAGCAGAGCTCGAATATCAAATGAAGAAGCTCGGAGCGCAAGGCCCTTCGTTCGATACGATGGTGCTCGCCGGTGCCAAATCGGCGCTGCCGCACGGCCATCCGGACGGCACGATCATCCGCGAAGGAGAGTTGCTGCTGTTCGATCTCGGCGTGTACTCAGACGGTTACGCCTCCGACATCACGCGGACTTTCGCGGTTGGAGACATCTCCGACGATGCGAAGCGAATCTATGACACGGTGCTGAACGGCAATCTTCGCGCGATCGAAGCGATTCGCCCCGGCGTCACGTTCGGCAGCCTCGACCGAGCCGCGCGCGAGACGATCGCTTCCGCCGGATATGGGCCGCAATTCAACCACCGGCTCGGCCACGGCCTTGGCATGGATATTCACGAATACCCGTCCATCCACGGAAATAATGAAGATTTGCTGCGCGAAGGCATGATTTTCACCGTCGAACCGGGAGTCTACGTGCCGGGCGTCGGCGGCGTGCGCATTGAAGACGATGTGCTCGTCATTGCTAGTGGCGTCGAAGTGCTGACGACATTCCCGAAGACGCTGACGGTTATTGGGTAACAATCGGCAAGATTGTTCAACAGGCTGTTTCGAAAGTCATTCTTGGATGACTTTCGGAGCAGCCTGTTCGGCGTTCGGAACTAGTCAATGAGAAGCAATTTTAGAAAATCACTATAGGTTTCTTGCCATTGTTGGTATGATATATACACATAATTCCATTATTTTTCCCTCTCTTTATTTGGACGAAAGGCGGCGATTTTCTTGAAATCAGCTTCGTTGTCGTTTCTTAAGCGCTGTTCCCTGGGGTCGCTTCTGCTTGCGACGTCATTGACGCTACTCGCCAGTCCGGCATACGCTCTCTCGGCTATCAACGTGACTGGGCCGATCATTAAAATCGACAGGGACCTGAACATCAAGCTCCCGGCCGACTTGCTGCTAAATCGCGAAGCTCCGTTAAGATGGAAAGCACTTCTGGGAGATTCACTCAGTCCGCCCGTTGTCGGCAAAGACGGGACTGTATACGTCTCGGTTCATTTCAATACCGGAGATCGGGATTACTTAGCCGCGCTCGAGCCTCACGGCACAGTGAAATGGAGCTGGAAAGCGCCAGCGGGGACCAGCTTGGCGGCCAGTCAGCCTTCTGTCGAAGACGACGGAACCGTAATCTTGTCCGCCGGCAAGAAAGTGTTCGCCATCGGACCTGACGGATTGACGAAATGGACGCTCGACAAAGAAGTGTTCTCCACGCCTACTCACGGATCGGACGGCACCATCTATATCAACGACAACATCAGCGTCTACGCCGTCTCTCCGCGGGACGGCAGCATCAAATGGAAATACGGAGACCACGGTGCGTCCAGTCCGGTAACTGCGGCCAACGGAATTTTGTATGTGGCGGAATACGATTCGGCTATCGGTTACACCGTAGTCGCCCTAGACTCGAACGGCAACAAAAAGTGGACTTACGCGGTCGGCAACAAGGATATTGTTCGCCTGAAGCGAAGCGCTGACGGCACGATTCTCGCGCGCACACCGGCCAAAATCGTGGCGATCAAGCCCAGTGGCGTACTGAGATGGGAGCTTCCGTATACAGCACCTTCGGATTCATGGGTAGTTGGTAATGGCGTCTATATGAACTTCTGGGAGTCCGGAGCGACACCTCATTCCCGCTTAATGTCTTTCTCCCCCGAGGGCAAGAAACAGTGGGAATGGTCCGTCGACAAGACCGACCCTAGCGTCAACGGCGCCCTCGCCGGAGATACAAAATTCGAATTGGGCATGAACGCCGACGAGACGCTCTACGTCGCGACTTACGGCTATATCTACGCCGTCTCCTCGGAAGGCAAGAAACTCTGGAAGTACGCCGATGCGGATCCCAAAGCGTATTTCGCTCCCGTTGCGGGTCCGGATGGGACAGTGTACGCGATCGCCAGTCCGTTGAATTCGGCGACAGCACAACGCAATGTCTTGTATGCGATCGGCACGTTCGCCGCGACCGGAGTGACTTTGAACACTTCTGCAACGACGCTGGAAGCCGGTCAAATGGCGACGTTGACAGCTACGGTCGCTCCCCAACAAGCCGTTAATAAACGAACGATGTGGCGAAGCAGCGATCCGGCGGTCGTCTCCGTCGATGGCAGCGGCCGAATCGTCGGCGTATCTGCGGGCAGCGCGGTCGTGACCGTGACGACCGAAGAAGGCGAATATAGCGCCTCCGTTACCGTGACCGTAACGCCCGGTTCCGCCGTACCCAGTGTCTTCAAAGACGTGACCGGCCATTGGGCAGCCGCTGACATCGCTAAAGCATTTGACGCCAAAATCACAAGCGGTTATCCCGACGGGACTTTCCGCCCCGAAGCCAACATCACCCGCTCCGAATTCACCGTCATGCTCATGAACGGATTGAAGCAGCCCGGCGAAGACCCTGCGGATCTCGCTTTCAAGGACAAGAGCAAGATCGAGACTTGGTCCGCCCATGCCGTCGCCGCCGCCGTGAAGTTGGGGATCATTAGCGGTTATGCGGACGGCACGTTCAAACCGCAGGGGAAAATCACCCATGCGGAGATGATCACGATGGTCGTCAAAGCCTCCAAGAAGCCTACCGATTCCACGGCCATCTCCAGCTACGCCGACGACAAAGCAATTCCCGGTTGGGCCAGAGGCGCGGCAGCCCTTGCCGGTCAATATTCGCTGCTCGGCGGGATGAAAGATAATCGCTTCGCTCCGGCTGCCCAATCCACCCGGGCCGAGGCCGTAGCCGCGATTGTGAGAATGCTTGCGATCAAATAATAAAAAAAAAGAGAGCCGTCCTCCAGTCAATGCATGACCTGGATGGACGACTCTCTTCTTCATAAGCTGCCTAAGTTACGGCCAGCGCGCCAACGCGAATACACACTTACTTGTGAGCACTTTCCATACTTCTGCCGCTGTTCCGATAAACGGAGTCGGCTGCCACTTCCCTCTATGATTCGCCACAAACAACAGAAACTGATTGCCTGGGAATAAAGTAAAAATCGCTCTCGGAGATTGTTTGCCACTTTCCTCGGAGTAGATGACGAGAGTGCGTTCCTGCATGCGAACCTTCAGATGATCAAGATCGAACATACGGAGACTACGTTCTAAGAACGTACAAGCCAAATACAGAGCAAAATTCAACGAGAAAAGCGACCCCCTTCATTTGCTTGCGACTATTCTTTGTATTCGATGATAGGTTTGATAATTTGAGCGATGAGCTTGATCTTCTCCGCAGAGCAGCCCTGCAGCATCTCCACGATCTCATTGCGCATGTAGTCTGCAGATGATGTGTCCGCCCCGGTCAATATGTAGTCCGACGTTTGTTCAAGCAGCATCGTAATCTTGGAAAGCGTATCCAAGTTAAGGGCCGTCTTTCCCCTCTCGATCTTGCTAACGTATGCATTGGACACTTCCAGATGTTCCGCCAGCGCCTCTTGCGTCAGACCTTTGCCTTCTCTGGCTTTCTTGATCCTCATGCCGATCATGCCATTATCGAAACCCATGCCTATCACCCAACAAAATCATAGCAACGATAACATGCACGATCATTCAACTTCAACCTATGTGTTAAACGCCAAGGAGAATTGTTGCGTTTTTCAACCGATTTTTACCGGCGGGTGGAATTCGGCGCCCTGTAGCCGGGTTTTTCCCGGCTATTCGTGCTGCGCGTGGCCTTCGGCGCTCTGTAGCCGGGTTTTTCCCGGCTATTCGTGCTGCGCGTGGCCTTTGGCGCTTTGTAGCCGGGTTTTTCCAGGCTATTCCGGTGCGACCCCCTAATTCCGGAGTCTTCCGTATAAAATCGATTCATGACGTAGTTATGATCTTTATTTCGCGTTCTTTCTCGGCCAGAAGAATTTTGAC
>NZ_JBHSMI010000027.1:0-3716 GCF_042655525.1 Cohnella soli | reverse complement strand
AGGACTAATAAAAAATAATTCTTCTACATTCAACGGAAACGAAGAGATGATTTCTAAATCTTCTTTCATTAGATTTCTATGAGATATCATGGTTTTCCCCCTCGCTTCAGCCGGTTTCGCCTAACGTTCCCGCATTCACGACGTGACCCGGCCTTAGATAGCTCTTATCTTAGGCCGGGCCATGTGTTGTCTGAGCTGCTTCCATGATTATACATCAACCAAGGGGCGTAAGCCCCGCAGCGTGAATGCATTGTTAGATGATGTATCCGTCCTCTTTGAACTACTTTCAAACCTATCTATTTTTTCTTATTGGAAACATCAGGACCATAACTTCCTCGGAAGATTCAATATTAACTTTCTTGTATTGTTCTATCCCGTATGAATCGGCTAGTTCATACTCTGATTCTTGGACCCATTTATACAAATAATCGTATGCCTGATATGCTTGATCCCTAGCCCCCGTGTATATAGTACAAGCATATGTATTCTGAGGAATTGTGATAGATTCCATACCATCGGGAATATTCTCGATCTGACTAACCTCAACACCTGCAATCCACTTAAACATATCAATTTTATAATCATAGTTTGGTGGGTCTATAAAAATACCGATTGCATTATCATTTATTCTGTTTTCAATCTCATGGATCCTTTCTTCAAACTCTGCATGCATCTTTGGTATGAATCTATTCTCCCGTTCATCTTTAAGTAATGTCTCCAGTGATACACCTACCGCCATGAATGATTCTTTTTGAATTATTGTTGTTTCCATGTTTAGTCGCTCCTTTGAATGATCTATTATATTTACGGATATTTCATCTAACGTTCATGTGTTCACGACGTCCCACCGACTTAAGGCGACGAAGTCGCCGGGCGCGATGCGCTTAGTCGGAGCGGATGTGTCCGGCTGATTCCGCTTCCCTGCTACTGACAATTACTTCTTTGAATCCTCATCTAACTCCTGCCGGACCGAGGGCCGAATGGCCCGAAGCGTGAACATGGTGTTATAGGATGTATCCGCCTTCTTCGTTTATGCAACACGTTACTTTAATCCTTCTTTTATTTCACTAATTTGTTTAATATGTCTTTGCTCATGTAAGTACAGTGTTTTCACCCAATCAATTAACAACATCTCTTTAAAGACTGGGTGTATAAAATGTCTTCTACTCAGTACTGATGGGTCTTCTATTGTGTTTAATATTTCATTTAACTTCTCTCTTGAATTATTTAGTTTTTCAATAATCTCATTATATTCTAAGATTTCATCAGTTGGTTTAGCTATATATGGCGCTACAATCTTTTTACTTCTATCAAGGAGAAATTCTAATGGTTTTTTCTCTATTAACGAATCTTCTTTGCTTTTTAATCCTTTTCTAATTGCTACGACAAATAATTCTTCTGTCTTTATTAGATGTTGGCATATCTGACCAATACTCCAACTGTCTAAGTCTTTCTTTGTGTATAATTGATTTCGATTCAATCCTTTAAGAATTCCTTGTAATTCATCTCTTGTTTTTTTCAAATTGTGATTAACTTCTTGAATCTCCATAGAAAACACCCTTTCTTTAATTCTTTGCGGATATTTCCTATAACGTAAATGTGTTCACGACGTCCCACCGACTTAAGGCGACAAAGTCGCCGGGCACGATGCGCTTAGTCGGTGCGGATGTGTCCGGCTGATTCCGCTTCCTTGCAACTGCCAATTACTTCTCCGCATCAGCATCAAACTCCTGCCGGACCGAGGGGCGAATGCCCCGAAGCGTTATCGGAAGTTCGTGACTTCTTTGAATCGCTTGGTAAGTCTTTCAGATTATTAGTGAATTTTCTTTATACCACTTTCTAAGTTGATTGATATGAGCTTGATGGTAACGGCTATGATCAGCCATATGCCATAACCCCCAACGAATGGTTGCTTGCTTTTCATTTTCATGTCCAAATCTGACAACTTTAACAAGGTCTGCGTCTGTTATTTGAGAACATATATACTCTAACATTTCTAGTACATTCCGATATCTTAACATAAGCATTTCCAAGGACATTCCTTTGATCATTGGAAGCATATTATTTTCACCAATCATTGGACCATATTCTTCTTTTAAATGTTGAGGTAGAAGCTGTCCTTTTAATCTATACACCCAATTTAAATCAACATAAGTGATATGCCTTATTAATTGGGCTGCACTATTATAAATATTATCAGGCCCTTTGTAATCTACTTCATCCTGTGACATGCCATTTGTTATTACGTGTAGACGTTGATTGTTTTCCTTTACAGCAGAAAATAACATTCCCACAATAGGTGACATCGTTTCTTCACCGTGTAAATCGAATATCATCTACGCTCTCGCCCTCTTCGTTTTTTATTCTCTTTGCATTGATTTCCGATAACGTTCATGTGTTCACGACGTCCCACCGACTTAAGGCGACGAAGTCGCCGGGCGCGACGCGCTTAGTCGGTGCGGATGTGTCCGGCTGAATCCTCTTCCCTGCTACTGCCAATTACTTCTTCGAACCTTCATCTAACTCCTGCCGGACCGAGGGGTGAATGCCCCGAAGCGTGAACATGGTGTTAGGCGAAGTCCATCGAGTTACCTACAAAATTCTTTAATCCCATGTTTAGAATATCATTATTATGATAAAATTAAAGTTGTTGAATGATTCCTTAAAGAGGTGATGGTTTTGCCAATTATTAAACCGATTTCCGATCTTCGCAATAACTTTAATTACATTTCTGAGGTTTGCCATTCTGAAGGTGAGCCAGTATTCATTACAAAAAATGGTCATGAAGATTTGGTTGTTATGAGTCATGCCCTTTATGAAAAACAACAAGCTGTCATTGAATTGTATCAAAAATTGGCAGTTGCCGAAAAGGAAAGTACTGATCCATCCATTCAACGAATCGATCATTCTGATCTCATGAGCAAATTAAGGAGCCGCTTAAATGGAGAAAAAGCTTCCGATTAAATACCTTCCATCAGCGGAACAAGACATCACAGAAATTATTGAATATGTTTCATTGGATAATCCTCCCGCTGCCCTAAATCTTCTGAATCAATTCGATGAATCCATTTCTATTCTTGCCTACTTTCCTTTTAGTGGTTCAGTTCCCAAGGATTCAAGACTTCAACTTCTCAACTATAGAATGTTGGTCATTCAAAGTTATCTTGCATTCTATGTCGTTCAAAATGATTTCGTGGAAATTCGCAGGGTTCTTCACGCTAAACGCAAATACAACTTCTTGCTTTAGATCTTTCTCCGGATTTCGCCTAACGTTCATGTGTTCACGACGTCCCACCGACTTAAGGCGACGAAGTCGCCGGGCGCGATGCGCTTAGTCGGTGCGGGTGTGTCCGGCTGATTCAACTTCCCTGTTGCTGCCAATTGCATCCCCGAATCCACATCTGACTTCTGCCGGACCGAGGGCCGAATGGCCCGAAGCGTGAACATGGTGTTAGCTGATGCCACCCCTTCTTCGAGCCACAAACGTAATCCAATTACTTCTGAATTCAATTTCTTTACCATATTTCACTTCATTAATGGCCTGTGGAAGATTTCTTTCAATTAAGATCTCCCAGTCCTTATAAAGCTCTTGTAAATATGAAAATGCTTTTTCCGTCTTTAAATTTAATTCAATTAAGCCTTCTGAAATCTTCCCTGTTTCAATATCTATTTCCTCTATTTCTGTACTCATAAGGATTGTGTTGATTCCTTGTTCT
>NZ_JBHSMI010000026.1:44870-87824 GCF_042655525.1 Cohnella soli | reverse complement strand
TAAATGCTTTGTCAAACTTCTTCCGTTGCCCCATAGAAATTCCCTCCACCTTTTATTATAGAGGGTTTCTCTGTGTCCATCTATTCGGGGCAAGATCAAAGGTCGCGTAAGAAGCAATCTTCGATACGCTTGCCGAGTCAAACCGGAGTAAAATTTACTCCGGTTTTGGGGTAAACTTGAATACAGAAGGGTGTAGGTTCAATTACTACCTTTGTTCATCTAATACCGAGTCTGATGAATATTTCAGTCCTATGGAGCCATTAAGTTAATGAATGAGACCACTTTGTTAATAAAATAGAGCCACGATGTTAATGTACAGAGCCAGTATGGGACCCAACTAACGGGCAGGATACTGCGGGAGTATCATCAAATAAAATACAGCTGCGGACCAAGACTTAATTTTTCAGGTCTTGGTTCGCAGCTGTTTCTTTTGAATGGATCATGTTCTATTTATTTTTTCAAAAGCTGTCGATGCTTAGTTAATTAACAACTCCAGTCTACAATCTGAAGTTTACGGTAGAACAGGCTGCCAGTTGCGTGCCGGGATATACCCGGACGCGACATGGGCTTCATCGAATGTGACTGGCGTAATCATCTGTCCGAGGAGATGGAAATCCTCATCATACACACCAACGAAATTGTACATGTCATTCACAAGCTTGGGGACATTTGGATCGTCAAAAACAGGATACGTAAAGCCGCCTATTTCCTGACTGTTTTCCATATTGTCATAGTAAATCGTTTTTGCGGGTCCCATCACATAAAAGACATAGCTGGCGGGCATTATGTCAAGTTTATAATCTTCTTTCGGTAAGCCTTCAGGCAAGACGGTTACTTGACTATTCATGGGTATTGTACCAGTGGTTATATATTTCGCATTCGGGAAATCCTGCAATAGCCTATCCTTTTTTACAAATACCGTGTAACCGAACTGATAGGGCCTAATGGTGCCTGGATAATTAACGAGAGCTTCGATCAACTCTTGGGTTGTATAAGGCACCACTTCGATCGCTCCATTGTTGGAGACAACGTTCACAATCGAAAAGTCGTAGTGATATTGTCCTTCCGCAAAGACTATGTCGTTTTTCATAATCTGAACATCCCAAGTTCCAACAGTGTTGGTGACTTTACCTTCGGGAATTACGCAAATAGTAAACTTGCATGTCACGAATGGTTCGGAGGAGCCGGGTTCGAACAATTTCACCGTGTCTGTTTCCCCTAATCGTTGACCGTTTACTGATCCCTTATAGAGGGCATATTGCGAAATCCTACCGGCAAATGTCCCAATTCTCAAGCCTTCTTGTATGGTTCTCGGATATTGGAATTCGACCCTATACATTTTCGTTGATTTCCCATCTTTGCTTTTTACATTAATGTAAACACTGACGTCCTGGAGCGGACGGACGCTCACCTGGAAAGACGGATTATCTTTAGTCAAGACACCGGAAGCAATAAGAGTCCTTCCTGGCCCGAAAATCGTGTAAGATACGGTCGCGTATGTCGCGTGCGTGACGGAAATCGTCGTCGTAACGGGCTCGGCCATCTCCCTAGGAGTGACGATACTATATGCGAACACAGAAGGAGTAAAACCGGTTCCACCTGTGTTCATGAAGCTTGCATCCAGTTGATTCAGCGTGAAATCCGATACGGCCAAGCTCTTTAGTGTCGCGTCCCGGCAATCGTCCGGAGATAGGATGCATATATTATCGCCACCATTGTTTCCGCCACTGCCACCGCTGTTACCGTTGTATGAGCTTCCGCCAAAAGCGCCGATGCTGCCCGAAGCACTTCCATCTACGTTAGTCGGACGCTTCTCAAAACTCGATCCAGCGGCGCCGTTATTGACGGTCGCTTTATCAATTGTGCCTTGACCAAGTAGTTTCGCAACGGCGTTCAGAACGAGCTCCGCGATGGTTGCCTCGCGGCCAACTTCAATCTGATTGTTCGAAGCGTCGTTCCCAACATCGAGCTGTCCGACCGAACCCTTAGGCAGACTGATCCGAATGTCCGAGGATAGCACTCTGACATTTTCGAACTGTCCCGTGAGTTGAACATTCGAGCCGGCCGGCAGATTGTCCGCAAGCTCGACATTCTTGAAGCCGCTATCCGTCACGCTTGACTCTTCTAGCTTAACCGGCGTATGGACGACGACATTTTCGACGGAAGTGGCTCCGACGACCACGACACGTACGGTTCCGTCTGTTTTGTCGATCGAAATTCGCACAAGTACGGAATCCTCGAAATGGATAGAGTTCGCTCCTCCCCCCCGAACGATGGTCGTACCCTTGACAGTTACTTTCTTGAAGGTAGCATCTCCCTCGCCTACTCCAGCGGTAAGCGTCAAGTCTCCCTCGATTATGAGGTTACGAAGCGTAACCCCCGGAGCCGACACGATTACGTCCCCGCGGATTGTCTCGGTTCCCGTCTGGGGACCGTACACGCCCGCTTGGGAGTATTCCGTAGCCGGTTGGTGATAACTTCTTGCTTTGTCGAGCAGTGTCACGGCTTCCGCTCTCGATAGTAGATTTTTCGGAAGGAAGTTGCCCGTGGCGTTCCCGGATGCGATACCGGCTTCCGCTAGAGCGGCTACCGCGCTTTTGCTCCAGGAAGAGAGAGCGCCAGAATCTCTAAAGGAAGACAGACCTTTCAAATCTATGGACGAGAGTCCGAGATAAGAGGCAATCATGCTAGCGGCCTCTTCGCGGGTAACCGGATTACCTGGGCGAATCGTCCCGTCTGCGTATCCTTTCACGTACCCCGCCTTAGCAGCGATGGCGATCTGATTATAAGCCCAATACGTACGGGCTAAATCGGAATAAGAAATATCGGAGACTTCAGTCAGATTATTGGATCTGTTGATCAGAGTGATCAGTTCTGCTCGTGTAATCGGCTGATCCGGGGAATACTGGTTGCGGTATCCTTTAAGCAGACCCTCGCTCACCCATTTACGTAGGGCGATCTCTGCCCAGTGGCCCTGCATATCGTCTTTCGCTTTCTTCTCGCTGGAAGCGGCCCAAGCGACATTCATGACCCCGAAAACCACTGCGAGCAGAACGATCATGCTTAACGTTTTTGTTAAAAACTTTGATTTCGACATATGACGTCTCCTTTGTTGATCCATTCTATTTATGAGGAACTAGAAATACTGGGATAAATAGACTATTCTAGTATATAGAAATCGGAAGCATTTTCCATGCAAAATATGTAAATCCCTTACACGCTCCTGTGCCTCTAGGTGCACTCCTGGGTGTTCGAGAATCCGGAACTACCATCCACGGGATCGTTAGGTGTGCAAACACAAACACCTCGTAGTTAGAACACGGCTTGTGATGAGACGAATCTGATATAATGTATAATGAAACATTTGGGGCCGCAGGTGCGCTGGCGTGGCTCCTATTGCGGCCTATTTTATCGGAGAGAGAGTTGGAAAAATGCAAGCAGATACTGCACTCTGTCTGTGTGGAAGTCAGAAACCGTTCTCGAATTGTTGTAAATCTTTGATTTCCGTTCAGCCAAACGGGGATATCTATTATCCTGAGCCGTATATTGTTAATCAGGTAAGGAACGTTTCCGCGTCATTCGAGTCTTTCTATTCGGAAAATAGGCCGTCGATAATGAAAGACGTCGTTTGGTACTCCGGAGTGGCACAGGGATATAGTGCGACAAGAGGTGAGCGCACCTATTTCATACAGATACCCGATCCCTGCCAGTCCAAACTTGACGATTATGCCGTTGCTCATGAAATGACTCATTGCATATTTTATGATCAAGGGTTCCCACTTCTCTCTTTGGAAACCGCTTACTGCAAAAATCAGAGGGCTGCTGAGATGGCTGAGGCGATCCAAACAATGCTCCACGACATTCTTGTGCAAGATTATCTTGGACAAAGGGGATATCGCCTAAAGCGATTTTTCATTCGAGAGAAAGACGAGGAGCGCGAAAAACTTTCAGCATTAGGCAGAGAACCAGATCAGGAATTTGATGTTTGGCTTTGGAGATTCAACTTTGCTTCTGCTGTGCTCGATTGGCATCAAATCAATCCCAATTCTGAGCCAGAGTATTTCACTTGGTATGCATCCCGGTTTCCGAATATCGCACGAGAAGGTCGGGAGATTGCTGGATTTGTTTTAGGGTCAGACGGGTTTAGCTCCCCTGAGAAAATGACTCTTCTGTTGAGTGCTATCCTTAAACGCTATGATCTGTCTGGCTACTTTAAGTCCCTTTGATCATGCAACACCACTATTTCCGATTCTGTACTTCTGACCCGATATCTGGGCCAACAGTTGCTGCGGAGTAGTTAGGTGCGACGGGGGGCAAAACAGGAAACCAGATTTAACTAAAGGGATTTACGCTAACGGAGAACGATAGTTCGATGAAACTTGGAGCAGTTGCCTCGGCATCTTGCTCCTATTTTCATTGAAGTAACGGTAAGTTTTTGGGAACCCGGAGTAAGGACTTCGAACATAAATGTCGAAGTTTTTTTGTATGCAAATTTTTCCTTGGGTAAGACCGACGGAAATCGAGGAAGTAATGTGTCTGCTTAATCAAAGGGGGGTAAACAGTGTGTGACGATATTGAACGGGTGCAAGCGGCGCTGCTTGGAGATTGGGAGGCTTTTGGCGCAATCGTCCGCAAATATGCAAACGTCGTGCACGCCGTTGCTTATGAAGTGGTTCGGGATTACCACACTGCGCAAGACATAGCGCAAGAAGCTTTTCTTAAAGCGCATATGAATATGCATTCCTTAAAAAATCCCGAGAAACTTGGGAGTTGGCTATATTCTATCGTCAGGAGGTTGAGTCTGAATGCACTAAGAACAGAAGGAAGATATACGTCACTCGAAGCTGCTTTCGATCTGCAGACAGGTCAGTCGGTCGAGGAACTGGTATTGCAGCGAGACGTAAGAAGGAAGGTTTTCGATGCTTTAAACTCCCTAAAGGAACCACAGCGGCTTGCATCAACACTCCATTATGTGGGTGGATTTACCATTAAAGAAACAGCTGAAATTTTGGATATTTCCATTGATGCGGCAGAGAGTCGAATTAGAAGGTCAAAAGATTCGCTAAAGAAGGAGTTGTTTGTACTGATGGATGGTTTAATGAAAAATGATGGTTTTGAACAAAACATCGAACGAGAAGTCCTGCGTGCGATTGTGCCCCGCATTGCTACGATTGAAATTCCCGTATTCGATTTACGCAGAGCAGTTGAATGGTACGGTGATATGCTCGGTGCGAAGCTTCAAGGGGAATGGAACGACGAATGGAAATCTGCGATGTTACACTTTCAAGGCGGATCGGGAGCGATTGGCGTGCCTTCAATATATCTAGTAAAGACAGAAGATAAACGCCGATTAACATTTAAGAATACGCGGCATGGCTATATTCAAAGTGTCATTGACCTCTATACACATGATCTTAAAGGGTACTATCGATTTCTAAAAGAACGTGGGGTTGACGTAAACGAGATTGATTGGGAGCAGGAACCGAATCGCCAAGGTTTTGGTTTTCGGGACTGCGACGGTAATTCGTTCGGGGTTTGTAATGTTGAACTCACTGGTCAAGGAGGCGGGAGTCAAGAAACTCCAAAAGCGCATCCGTTCGTATGGCGTGTTGCAGGCGTAGAAATTCCCGTGACGGATTTGAAAAAAGCTGTTGCCTGGTATACCGTGACCTTTGGCATGAAAGTTCTCGGTGAACCGGAGGGAGATTGGGAGGCTGCAATGCTTTATCTTGACGGAGGCGAACGGCTTGGAGTACCGAACTTTTATTTGGTTGAAACACAAGATGAACAACGACTTGCTTTTGTGAACTCGTACGCGAATGTAACCCATAGTGTAATCGACTTCTACACAGCAAATGTTGAGCCGATGCTAACAGGGTTGCGTACTCGTAAAGTAAAGATGAATGGAGCAAGCGGATTTTTTGACCCAGATGGGAATTCACTAGCCATATGCAGCGCTGTACATCGTGGACAAGTTAGTAATTATTAGAATGTTGATAATGAAACTTGCCGTTACGGATAGCGCGGGAGGTCATTATACCAAAATAGTACAAACTGGAATGGTCCATTAAAGTAACGGGAACGATAGTGCAATGAACAACAGGCTACCAGTAAATCGGCAACCTGATTAGCTAAGATATAATTTACTGTTCATTTATAGCCACGAGCCTTCCTCAATAGTATCCAACTTATCTATAGCATCGGACAACTGCTCTTCGACTTCTCGAATTGTCCCGTTGTTTGTTGTTAAATTGAGTTTACTTAATTCGGAACGTATTCGATTAATTTCTATTTACGCATTTGCTGAAACTGTTCTTCGTTCAAATCTAATTCCCCCTGTGATGTATCGTATGTTTTAGTATTTCCAAAATGAACAATTTGGCGCACGCTCCGTTGCCTAATGGGCAGTATATATTAAGTGGGGTGCTGAAGATGAAGAGAATACAATGTCCATGTTGTGAATATTTCACTGTTGATAGCGATGATGAGGTAATTGTGGATATTTGTGATGTTTGTTTTTGGCAGTATGATGCTGTTGCTCATGATTATCCTGATAAAAATATTGGTGCAAACCATATTTCATTGTCTGCAGCAAGAGAGAACTACAAGAAATTTGAGGTGTGTAAGAAGGAATTTAAACATATGGTTCGAGAACCACTGGAAGTAGAACTCCCTGAAAACAACTTAGAATAACATTAAGTTGTTCAGTAGGGACACAAAAACTCAATAAACTACAACACGAGGTTACCCCGAAATCGTTTGGCAGCCTCAATGAACTAACGGGCAGGATAACGGAATAAAGGCATGTAATATATACTACAAAGTAAGAGTCGATTTAGGTGGTGAGTAATTGAAACAAATTCATGCTTTTGATAAAGACCTATGGTTCACTTTTGAAGAACATTGCAAAGGTAAGCATTTCATTGTGGGGAATCCTCATACTTTTCATGGGAGAATATCCGCATACTGCCCACAAAAAGATGTTTTCTTTAATGTTTCGCTTGGGGAAATAGGTGACATGCCTATAACTACGAAGTATTGGATTAAGGGATTCTTATCAGGGAATGAACCATCACCTCCAGTTGATGAAGAAGGCGATATTTATCCGCCAAAACACGAGGATAGTATTCATTGGGATAAAAGCGTTACCTTGTTCCACAAAACAGGATTTTGGTATTCGGGTGAAAGAAATTGTACAATTTGCGGGATCAAATTATTAAATTCTTTGACTGGTTTTGAGTGTGAAAATTGCTTTGAAGAGAAATAGTGTTGAACTAATGGGTACGATACTCGAACGGCTGCTACGGAGCAACTGTTATTGCGAACGGGCAGTTTAACACTAAAGCAGGATTTGGAAAATATTTGAGGAATAATTTCTAAAAACATAAATGTTAGGAAAGTTGATGATTGAAATGAATAGGAACGCTCCGAGAAAAATACATATTATTTATAGAGGGGTGTAAAATGCCCTTTTTCATAGGAATCGTTCCACCTGAAGATTATAAAGAACAAATTTTGGTGTTTCGTAATAAATGGGCTAAGACATTTCGAAATCGATGGGATGATAACGGATTTAGGGCTCCTGTGGAGCCTCATATTACCGTTAAACTCTCAAATGGACTTACGGAGGATATGAATTGGCTTGAAAAGGTAAGAGAAACTTGTTCTTCTTTTCCAATCTTCCAGTTAACTTTGTCTGAACCAGGATCATTTGGAACAGCGGTTACATTCCTTAGCGTTGAATCGAAAGAGATATATAATCTACACAAGAATTTGGTAGATGCGGTTTCCTCACCTCCCGAACTTATTGACAGTAATACAGAGTTGGATTACTTCATTCCACATTTGACTTTGGGTCAAACAAAATGGGGCATGGATGAAGCAGAAATTATAGAAATGAAATTGGCTGCGAGAGAAGCATTACCTCCTTTTCCGAGCTTCGATGTAACATTCGTGCGGTTATTTGATATCAAAAAAAACATACCTTTAGAAGATATCAAACTTGCCAAGTTGTTCTAATCAGATCATTGAACTAACTGGTACGATAGTTCAATCATGATACGACGGCAGCCGGCCTCAGAACGATCGGCTGCCGTCGTTGCGCTAACGGGCAGAATAGCGCAACAAGTAATAGAAGGTAAATATAGAGTCGTATCGAAGTGTATATGATATTTATTATAGAAAATCGGTAATCTGTTTTGACTGTAATTGGTCCAAGGATCCGTCTATATAAGTGGGACGGTTTTACAGAGGTGAGACATGACCAACGAAGATACTATACTGGTAAGACAATCAGCTCAGGGAAACACGGATGCATTTAGACAACTGGTTGGGCGATACGCCAATGCCGTTTTTTTAGCTGCCTATTCAAGGTTGGGCGATGCCCATAATGCAGAAGACGTAGCTCAGGAAGTCTTCGTGAAAGCCTGGTATAACCTAACCAAACTTCAGGACGCAAGTAAATTCGGAAGTTGGCTCTTGAGTATCGCACGCAATACTGCGACGGATTTTGCTCGCAAAACGAAGCCTTCTGTGAGGCTCGAAGATGCCGTGCTGGTCGGCAGTGCCGAGAACTTCACCGAAGAAACGTATTTGCTGCGCGAACGGCAACAGGCAGTATGGAAGGCGCTGGGGGAACTAGATGGAAAGTATCGTATGGTTATTACTCAGTATTATTTAGGTGGTTATACCGCAACGGAAATCAGTAAGCTGTACGGCATGAGTCTTAGCTTAGTGGAAAGTCGTCTTCGAAGGGCCAAAACAATTTTAAAGAAGGAGTTGTTTGAATTGGTGGAGCAAACGATGACGGAACAGAAATTAGGTTCGGTGTTTGTTACAAAGGTAATGAAAAGGATCACAGGGCTAGCATGCATTAATCTTCCGGTCCGAAATGTCGAGGTTTCAGCAAAATGGTACGTTGAAAATCTTGGTGTCATCTTGCTGCGAGAACCTATGCGCTTTGATCAAAACGCAAATGCAATCATTCAACTTGGAGATAATGGTCCAAGCGTTCTAATGCATGAAGAGCAAGAACTGACCCCGTTACATTTTACACGAAATGGGAAGCCAGCGCCGATCTTTGAGTTGCGTACCGATGATGCTGAAGCATTTTATACGCAATTGCTGGAAAATGGGGTAACCGTATCGAATCGTTATGATAACTTACCCTGTGGAAAATATTTTCATGTTCATGATCCAGACGGCAATGTAATTACAATTGTAGAGTAAAAGGGATGAACCGTGTACAGTTCAGGGCTGTAATGCGGCAGCTTTGATTGCGCTAACGGGTACGATAGCTCATCATGACACGACGGCAGCCGGCCTCAAAACGATCGGCTGCCGTCGTTGTGCTAACTGGCAGGATAATGCTGGTAAATACCGAATTAACCTACGTTAACAGTGGTTAATAGGAGGGCATAACATGCAAGAAAACGAAATGTATGTTTACCACATTGTCACTCGGAATATAATGGGCCTAGGGCAGATAATAAGCTTTGACAAAAACGAAAAAAACACCTTATATCACTTCTTTTTTGAGAAGGAACAGATGAATTCCAAAGGTGAAGACTTTATTCAAATTTTGCGCAGTCATTATACAAATGAAGGCTTGAAGATGGATAAAGAAAATGCTGATGTAGCTTTTAGGTATGTAGGTCAAACAATCAGAGCTATTAGAGAAGTGATAGTTGAAATGGTTAGACTCCAGGAATATCCAGAATATCCTTCACGATTGTCTTGCTTATACGCCGCAAAAAGCTATGAAGATGCTTTGCGATGGAAGGAACTGTTTGAATCTTACCATCGCAAAGTTTTGCAGATAGTAAAACTTCGAGTTATTGGGAATGTCTTTGAGGGGGATGGGAACCTCTTACCAAAGGAAGATGGAAGTCCTTTCTCTCGAAAAATTGAACAGGCCAGAGATTATTGGAAGGGCAATATAAATAACGATCTTCCTGAACTGCTGATTAACGGAGAAATCGAAGTAGTAGAGATTATTGATAACTTATCCTCTTAAGTCTAAAACACCGTTGAGCCAACGAAAACTATCGCCTAATACAACGGACAGCTACGAACATGCAGTTGTTCCGTTTTTCAATTCAACTAATGTAGAAGGACAAGAACATACATTGTTTCTCGCGTCAGTTATTAAGCTAAAGGGCAGGAGACTTCCAATATGTGTTAATATTAAGGTGCCTTTAAACGGCCAACTAATTTCTGGGGGTTGAAGCAATTGTCCAATTTCCACCATCTGACAAGAGGCATTATTATTAGTGATAATAAGGTTTTACTGGCGCATGCAATTGGACATCGAAACACCTTTTTACCGGGTGGCCATATTGAGTTTGGTGAAAGTGCGCCGATTGCTCTAAAACGCGAAATTGAAGAAGAAATAGGGTTGTCTTGCGATGTAGAGAGTTTTTTAGGCGTGGTCGAACATAAATGGGAGAAAGACAAGGCGTTACATTGCGAAATCAATCAAGTTTTCAAATTAAAAATCCCCGAACTGGAAGCGCCAAAATCCCCAACATCTCGTGAGTCACATGTTGAGTTTTATTGGGTGCCAGTAAATGAACTTGATAAGCATAATTTACAGCCTTATCCTTTTCGTAAACTTATCCACCAACTTGTTAACGGGGATGATTCTGTATGGTGGGAAAGCACATTAGATAGTGAAATCAATTTAGATAATATCGGATAAAATAACCTTAGTCATTTCAACTCCTAACGGGTGACGATAGCTCAATCATGATACGACGGCAGCCGGCCTCAGAACGATCGGCTGCCGTCGTTGCGCTAACGGGCAGATTAGAGCATAAGAAAAAGAGGTGGGCATATTGTTAAAGATATTACGTTTTGTTTTATCAGCAGTGGCTATTATAATCGCCGCTTATGAATTCATTACACAGACTTTTGATTTCCAACCGCTTATGCTATTACTGTTGGGTTTAATGTTGTTGGTAATTAGTTTAGAGGAATTTAAAAAAGACCGTAAAATAACGGGTTGGATTAATCTTGTTGTCTTCCTGTTAATATTTTTTGAATCAATATGGAACTTTCTGTTGCACTAACGGGTACGATAGTTCAACGCATACTCGAAGGCAGCCGACCAGTAAGATCGGCTGCCTTTGTTCAACTAACGGGCAGATTGGTTCCAATATGCGGTATAATAGGAATGTAAAGGAGTGATTCTTATTCGTATTCGCTTTCCCCTTCTATTTCTAAGCATCCTGCTATTCTTAGTAGGATGCCAAAAGACCGCAAGCACGCAACCCGTGCATTGGTCGGCTACGAAGGAAGAGGCACTTTCGCATTACAAAGAGCAGCTGCCACGAGTGAATGAGACGTATCTTGAACTTATGTTGACCACAGGTGAGTCTGTTGTTTTGGTGCAGCGAAAGCCTTCCACCTATGCCATCGGGGAATTTTATATGAATCAAGGACAGTATGCCTTTGATCGAACCTCGGCCTGGGTGGCCATGGGAAATACAACAGGCGCCATGTGGGCGTTTACCACCAAAGCAGGCACCGATTATAAACTAAAAATCGCCAAGAGCCGAGAGGATACAAGTAGTTTCTATAACAAAGCGCTCGGCGTCTACATGACGGTAAGTGAAGGAGATCGCGAGTATAACGACAAAAACGTAACCAATCTTATCGCCGCCGCAAGTAACGGGTAACGAGAGTGAAGCGATGGAGCTGATCCACCGCTTTTGCTGCGCTAACGGGCAGTAGAGCGAAATAGTAATTAAAGAAATGGACCAACGTTAATTACCAGAATTGGTCCTTTTCATCATTCCATTTTATGTATATTATTATATAAATCAATTCACATGAGAGGTTTACATATGACAATTGAGTATAAAATTACATCTCTTTGTTCTAAAGATGTTTCGGAGGTTTTTAAAAGTTCTGGAATTAAACGTCCTGCGGATGACCTTGAACGTATTCAAAAAATGATTGATAATGCCGATGTTAACATTTCTGCTTGGGATGGGGTTAGGCTAGTAGGCATTGCAAGAGCGATTACTGATTTCTCATATTGTTGTTATTTATCAGATTTAGCGGTATGTAAGGAATATCAGAAGACAGGTATTGGAACAGAACTTGTTAAGCGTTTACGGGAACACTTAGGAGAAGAGGTTTCTTTATTATTGCTCTCTGCACCGACTGCAATGGAGTATTACCCACGTATTGGCTTCGAAAAGACAGAAAAAGCATTTTTGATACCGAGAGTAAAGTAATGAACGACTAAACTAACGGGTACGATAGCTGAAAAGTGTAAATGGGAGAGCCCTTATATTCTAATGGCTCTCCTTATTAACTTGTTGGCTCTAGTTCTATTTCGTTAACATCATGGCTCTCACTAATTAACCAAGTGGCTCTACCGCACCGATCAGTTTACCCTATCTAACGTTACGGTGAGCCCTATCACAAGTAAGGCGAAATTTATGGTTTGGTCTCCAGAAAACAGGTATAATTTGTAATTATGATTAAAGGAATGGAGGAGATATTATGGCTGCCTTACTGCATAAGGATAGGATCTTCATGCTTATTAAATTTCAAGACAATAAAGATCATCTTCTCTCGTTGCAAGAGGGGAACATTTGGATGAATAACGGACAGTATTTTATTGATAGGGAGAAGGAGGACGGCGCACAAGGAATCGGAGATAGATATGAACTGAGTGCAGTCTTAAATGACGTGAGTTTACGTTTTTACGAGGAGGGCACTGATACTTTAGTACTTGAGGGCGAAGCGGGAAGAGTCACTTATACAGATAAAGCGATAACGAAAAAACCGATTTTCTGTATGACTCATGTTAGTCATGATTCATTAAAAATTGTAAAGGAACTGGAAGATAGTGTTGATTGTAGTATAGATTTTGGTGAAGCTGATATCGATAAAATTGTAGAGAACTTTGGGAAGTATGCATTAATAATAAATCCTCAGGCTTTCATGGAAAGAATCAAGGAATCATTTGCTAAACAAGATATTCGCTTTGTTGCAGATAAAGTAATATATGAGGATTTTCAAGTTAATCAAAAGCAACGTCTTGAAGATTACAACCAAGGGAATCCCTCATTGTTCTTCTATAAAGATAACGCGTTTAAGCATCAGAGAGAATATAGAATTGCCGTTATTAATCGGGATACAGACACGGCGTTCTCACCTAATATAGGAAAGCTTTCCGACATGTCGACGATTGTGGAGACTAAGGATTTATTCGGTGGAAAGTTCATGCTGAATATTTCGCAAAAGTAGCTAAATCACAAAAGTGAGCCTAGAGGCTTTTTCGGACAAAGGAAAAGCCCCTTCCGTCGTTGATTCGGCAGAAGTGCGGGGCTATGCCGTTCATGAGGTAGTGGTCAGCGTCAATGACGGGGGAGTCAATCTAGTCATTGTGGACAAGCGTGGAGAAAGAACGGCTGTGCAGGCAAAATGCTATGCAGATCATAATTTGGTTCTATTGCAGACAGTCCGGGAGCATATGGCGGCCAATCGGAATCATAGCTGTATCTTGACTCTACTGGTTACGACTTCGGATTTGACGGAGTCAGCGAAAAAGGAAGCCGAGCAATTCCGGGTAGAGTATTGGCATGGTAGGGTTGTTAGCCGGAAGATTAATAGTTGGAAAGCTAACAAAACAAGGAGGACACATGGAACACGAACTTGATTTATTCGAAAATGCGATAGATTCGTTACAGCATGGTTTAGCTCATTATATGGAGTATGAAGAAAACCAAGAAGTAACGGATATTAAACAGGCAATCATGAATCTAGTCAATTCCATTGACCTAATGATATTGGAGAAATTAAGACGTTTCGATGAGGAACAGATTTACGAAAGCGAACAGCAGGATAAATACGGATTAGGGTACAGAAAAACTATCCATGTGGATAAAGCATATAGAAAAATCAGGGATGAGATTGATGCTATTACGACAGACGAGTTTAAGGCATATGAAATCCTAAAGATTTTGCGGAATTCCGCTACTCATGCATCGTTTACTTTTGGATCTAATAGTAAATCCAATATCGTATTCTTATTACACTACATTGCACGTTTTTTGGAGGATGAGCTGGAAACCGAGATTGACGAATTTTTATCGACCGAAGAGTTTCATTTTTATAACCAAACAATAAAAGGGATGAGCTTTGGTGAAGTTCTTCAAGATCGAATTGATGCAGCCATTGAAGCTGAAATTGATTGGTTAAACTTTAGATCAATAAAAGATGGTGGGACAGGTGTTGTTGCAAGCTGGCCCTGCCACGAGTGCAGTAAAGTGGGAATATCAGTAGATGAGGACTTGGCTCCAATCGGTGAGTGTGCATTTTGTGGACATAAACATAAAGTCGGGGTATGTGAAGTCTGTTCAACTGAGTTCGATCCTGATTGGGATGGCTTGGTTGATGAGGAAACGGGACTTGAGTTGTGCGAGTACCACTCTGATTCGGACAATTACGATTAGAGAAAGCATACTTGTTTCCGAAGGCACCCAACCCGGGTGCCTTCGGTTTCGCTCTATAGATGTTACGCTGAACCGTAACCAAAATAAAAGCTTGAGCGAACATCAATCCCGGCGTGAATCTAGTGATTAGCGTAGTAAATTATGTGTTTGGGGAGCATCCACAGTCCCAAAAAAACAACGTGTTTTTGAACCCGGTCCTTAGCTTAGCTGGCAGAGCGTTTCGCTGGGAGCGAAGAGGTCAGTGGTTCGACCCAGCTAAAGTCCATCATACACTGCAAACGTACGCAGTCCTTCGGGGCTGTGCTTTATTGTTGGATTTGACTTAAACATGTTCCGAATGTTTGAATATTTCCCATATGTTATACTGAGTGCATTAACGCGGAACGGCGGGGGAGGTGTCATATTTTGAAATTATTCGACATTTTACCGGATTATTTCTTTCAACTGTTGACAGGCTCCAACAAGCGGCTCTACGCGGAAGCGGTTTTGTCGATATATGAGCTATCCAAGGACCAGCGATTTGGCATTCGGCTTGATGTGCTGCGAGACCTACTTCAGGAGATTGTCGAGTCTTATCAGGCTCTTGGAGAGGAACTAGTGACAGACGATGAGAACGAAGGTCTTGGAGAGTCCCCCGCGGTGGAACAAGCGACTGAGCGACAATTTACCCTAGAGGAGGCAGCCCGGATGCAGGCGAATTCGATGCTGCGACGGTTGCAGACGCTTGGATGGATCGACGTGGAGGTGAGGGAGCATTTTCAGCAGTATGTGGTGTTGCCCCATTACTCAAGTCGTATGCTTGCGTTGTTCCAGGAGCTCTGCGAGGCTAGGACGGTGGAGTACCAGCGCTTCGCCTTCGTGACCTTCCAATTGTTGACGGGGGAGGAGGCTCGGCGGCGACCGGGTTTTGCGGTGCGAGAGGCGGAACGCATGTCGGAACAACTGCAGCAGGAGCTCGTTACCCTCTATAATAATATGAAGCATCATATGGAGGAGGTGGTCCGGCAGACGTCGATACAGGACGTGTTAGATCACCATTTTGACGTTTACAAAAGCCAGATCATCGATGTCAGCTACCACCGTTTGAAGACATCCGATCATGTTTCGAGATATCGGTTCCAGATTTTGCAGACTGTGCAGGAATGGATTCTAAACGCGGACTGGCTAGCAGAAGCGGCTGAGGATGCGTTGAAGAACGATCAATATGCTTCCTTATCGGAGTCTGAGCAGGGCGTCCGGCGGTCGCTGTATACGATCGAAGCGATCTATGGAACGCTTGACGAGATCTTCTATCAGATCGATCTACGCCACAATCAATATTTGCGTTCCTCATACGATCGTGCGAGATACTTAAGCCAGCACCATCAAGGGCTGGATCGGCAACTGGCCGATGCGCTCGAACGACTGTCGCAGATTCGGAAGAGACTTCCGGAGGAGGTCGAGGCCGACCTGTGGCCGGAACTGTTCGCCTTGCGGCAATCGTCGCTGCTGGACGAGTCGTCGCTTTATACGCCACGACGAAAGAGGGCGCCCCATCAGCCGGAAAAGCATGTGACAGTGCCTGTCCCGGAGGAGTTGAAGGAGGAACTGAGGCAAGCTAATTTGGCGAGAATGCGCAAGGCGATTACGCGCAAGAAAGTAGACGCTTATGTGCAGGAACGTCTGTATGGGCGGTCGGAAATGGAGCTCGCAGAGCTGGTTCCCGGCAATGTTGAGGAGTTTCTGATGTTGACATATGTTTACTTGTACGGGCAAGACGGAAGCTCGGCGTTCCGGGTGGAGCGGAGCGGGGAGCGAACGATTTTGCACATTGGTGGCTATAGGTTTCATAATCACCGCATTGTGCGGACTGCAGGGAGGAGTTGAGGCGGATGTTCCCGGATTTGAGCGAATCGGAGCGAGAAAAGGTGAGCACGGCGATCAATCGGCTGCTCGCCATCAATTTCGCAGCGAAAGAGAAGGATCGAGAAACCTATATGATTGTTCGCAGGCATCGGGACGCGTTAGAACGTTTTTTCCGGTTCTTGAAATGGGGTCTTGTTGTGGATGAGCGGCATGAATGCATCTTTGTCCAAGCCGCAGACGGCGGCATGCGCTCTCGACTAAATCGGGATCAGAGCATCTGGCTGTTGGTGCTCCGCCTATTGTATCAGGAGAAGCGTCAGACGCTGTCGCTGAGCGAGTTTCCTATGACGACGACGTTCGAGATTCGCTCGAAATACGAGACATTCCGGTTGCCGTGGTTAAACCGGACGAATCTTGAGCAAAATGTGCGATTGTGCTCGCGTTATCAACTGATGGATGCATTGGACGATGATGTACGCGCGGACGATTGCCGGTACCGTCTTTTTCATACGTGGCAATATGCCGTACAAGCGGATGAATTGGTGGCTGTTCAAGAGAAGCTGAAACGTTACGAGTCCGGGGCTGAGGGAGGGCTGCTCGATGAAATGGATGAAGAAGCTGAGGCTCATTAATTGGCATTATTTCTCTGACGAAACGATGGAGTTCGGCAAGCAGACGCTGATCACGGGTCCGAACGGGGCGGGAAAGTCGACAATTATCGATGCGCTGCAGGTCATCTTCATCGCGGATCAACGGCTAATCCGGTTTAATCCAGCGGCTCACGACGAGGCCAAACGGACGTTGACAAGCTATTTGCGGGGCAAAATAGGAAGCGACGACCGGACGTTCCTGAGAGACGGAGATTTTACAACTTATATTGCGGCAGAATTCTTCGACGACGACAAGCGCGAGAGTTTCGTGATTGGCACAGTGATCGATGTGTTCAGGGACGGCGCCTACGACGAGGAGTACTATATTATTGCCGAGAAGCGACTAGATGAAATGGAGTTCGTAAAGCTGTCGGGCGAGCTGCGTAATCGGGAGGAATTTCGGCGGTTGTATTACACAGCCGGAGCTGGTCATGGAATCTCATCGCGGGTCCGCAGCGTATTCGAGCGGAGCAAATCGAACTATCAGAAGGCGCTGCTACAAAGGATGGGCGGGCTGCATGAAAGGTTCTTCAGCTCGTTCCTCAAAGCGCTATCTTTTAAACCGATTCATAGCGTGCGGGATTTTGTGTATGAGAATATTCTGGATGAGCGCGAGCTGCAGCTCGCACTTATGAAGCAGAATTTCGATATCCATGAGAATTACCAGCGCGAATTGGAGGAGTTGCAGCTCCGAAGGGACAAGTTGATCGGAATTCGCGAGAAGTTCGAACAATTCGTGAAGCATCGCGAGACAGTGAAGGAACAGGATTACGTCATCCGTCGACTGAAGGTGCAGTTCCAACATGAAACCGCGGAAGCGCTGGAATTGAAGCTTCGGCACACCAGTGAGAAGATAGCACGAGCCGGGGAGGAGAAGGAGCTTGCCGGATATAAGCGCGAGGCGGTGGCTCGCGAGTCACAGGAGGCTTATCAGCGGTGGCAGAATCATGCCGCGGAACGGCGCAAGCGAGAGCTGGAGGAGAAGATTCAACAGCTGGAGGAGGCCAAGTCCGACCTAGAACGTAAAATGCAGGCCGCGGTTCGGATGCTTCGGAGCGAACTATCGCTGCTGGAAGATTTGTTCGGGTGGATTGGCTCGACGCATGCACCGGTCCGGGAGAGAGATCGCGAATCGCTACAGCTCGCGATGGAGACTGTTTCCGTCACAATGGGATGGCTGCTGCCGGAACAAGTACCGTTGTCTGTGGATGTGGATCTTGGCTCAGTGGAGGAAGCGTTTCGACGAGCGGGAGTATTCCTATCTGAGTATCACATGCGCCTTATCAAGGCCATTTCCCAGGTGGAAGACCGGCTGGAGACGGTATCCGCCGAAGCAGAGGAACTGCGCCGTGTCATCACCGATTTGGAAAATCGCAAAATTACGTATCCGGCTTCAGTGGACAAGCTGAGGTTGCTACTGGTAGAGCGGTTAGGATCGCGTTCCAAGGTGCGCGTATTTTGCGAGGAGATGGAATTAGAGGACGAGGCTTGGCGGGATGCGGCCGAGGGGTATCTCAACACACAGCGGTTCGACCTGCTAGTGGATCCTCCTGTATTTGCTGAGGCGCTCTCGTTGTATGAAAGGGACAAATTTACGTACAAGCTTGAGGGAGTCGGTCTCGTCGATACGGAGAAGGAGAGCCGGTTTGTCGGTACGGCGCAAGCCGATTCGATCGCGTTGTTGCTACGTACAGACGATCCTGTTGTACAGGCGCATGTAGACCATCTGCTCGGAAACGTAATTCGCGCCGACAATGAGCAAGAGCTGCGTAAACATCGGACATCTGTGACACGGACGTGCATGGTCTATTCAAATTTAACCGCACGTCAAATGACGAAGGATCGGTATCGTGTGCCTTATATTGGATCGAGGGCGATAGCTCGTCAGCTCGAAATCAAGCGAGAAGAGCTGGAGGTGGTATTGTCTAACGAGGCGAGACTGATGGTCGAGCTACGGGAATTGAATGCTTGGTCCGAGCGTCTGACCGATAAACAGACGTTGTACGGAGAGCGTCTTGCCGGATTGCTGGCGCTTCCGAATGATCTACAGGAAACGGAAGTGACGCTGAAGCGACTGCATGACGAGTTAGAGCGTCTCGACATGGCTGAAGCTGTGCATCTCAAAGCAGTGTTCGAGGATTGGGTGGCTGCTGAGAAGCTTTGGAACAGCAAGCAATTGGCCGCCGCCAGTGAAGAGGCTGTTCAGACGCTGGAGAAGGATATGATTCTCGCCGAACAGGTACGGCAGGCAAGCATAATCCGTGACGCGGAATCCTGGCTACAGGTTTGGATGGCGAGTCATGGCGCGGAAGCGTTGCAAGGAGCGCTAACGCGGTGGGAAGAAGCTGAACGGCAGCAGGCGGCGACGGAATCGAAGATCATGAATTGGGAAGGCAATTGGAAAGGGAATCAAACCCGTCGGGATCAAGAATTGGAGCAGATGAAGGAGTTGAGGAGGAAATATAACTACGACTACTCCTTATCCGCCGACATCGCCGATGAAAATAACCATGCCTACGATTCATTGCTGCACGATATCGAGCATCTGAATATCCCAGAGTATCAGGAGAAGGTCGCCAAGTCGCTGCAGGATTCCGAGGAGGAGTTTAAGTCGCATTTCGTCTTCAAGCTGCGTGAAGCGATTGAGACGGCTCGCCGCGAATTCCATGTACTAAACTTTTCTCTTCGGAATTTCCCGTTCTCCGCAGATAAGTACCATTTTGAAGTAACGGCTAGCGAGAAATACAAACGCTTTTACGATGCGATTATGGATCCGCAAATTATGGAGCGCGGCTCGTTATTTGAGCTGGCGAATGAGGAACGTTCTGACGTGCTGCACGAACTGTTTGAATTGCTCGTGCGAGGCGAGGCAGGGGACATGGATGAGTTCACCGATTATCGCCGCTATCTCGATTTTGATATGATTGTGCAATCGGGGGAGACGCGTTACAGGTTCTCGCAAGTACTGAAGGAAAAGTCGGGTGGGGAGACACAGACGCCTTTTTATATCGCCATCCTGGCGTCGTTTCATCACTTGTATACGAGCGGCAAGACGATTCGGCTCGTCGTGTTTGACGAAGCGTTCAATAAGATGGATGAGCAGCGCATTCAGACCAGCCTTCGCTTGATCAAGCAGTTGAAGCTCCAATTGATCGCCTCCGTGCCGGACGAGAAGATGCAGCATATGGCCCCCGAGGTGACGACGACTCTGATCGTCAACAACCGAAATCACCAATGCTTCGTCGATATGATTGATCGGTGGGAGGACGAGACGCAAGTTACTGCGGATGCCGTCGAATCCGATGGGGTCGACATCGACGTGCCGAGGCAAGAGATGTTGTTTTGAGGCGGTGAACGGAACATATGGATGAACAGTCGTTCAAAGAGGCATTTGCGAAACGGTTGCTGCAAGAGTTATTAGGGAAATACGAACGAAGCGGGGGATTTTTGGGAGGCGGCGAAGCGCAGCTTGTCACCCGTGCGAAAAGACCGCAGTTGTCCCTGCAAGTCGATCCTTTTGGCGAAGATTACGGGGACGAGATGGATTTTCGCAAAAAGGAATGGATGAATGAGACAGTCGTGGAGCTTGAGCGGCGCGGCGTCTTAACGCTTGTGTGGCAACGGTATCGGGAAGGTCAAGATGTCGCCAAGGTGTATCTCATGCCTGAAGCTGTCCATAAGGCCTACTCTCTCGCCGATGTAACACCGAAAAACGAAAAGACGGAGCGGATGCTTCGTCTGTTGAAGCCGCTTGAAGAGCATCCCTGGGAGTGGGTTCGTAGCTGGTTCGAGAAAATCGCCGCGGCGTTGTCTGGCAGGAAGAGCGGCGGACTCGACCTAGATGACCCACAAAGGGCGTCCGATCTTGCAAGCGTACTATGTGCACTGCCTGGACTCGATGCCGACGTGCCTAAACGGTTGTTCAGTCTGTCCATGTTCGGCGATACAAAGTATTTTGAACGGAACGTCGAATCAAGTCTCCTCTCCTTATTGCGCCAACACTACTTCAGCGAGGGCATGGAGCGTGACGAGGAGCTGCTAGAGAGTGTCGGAATCGTACAAAATCCGGCTTTCGTATATGTATGTGGCCCGTTGCAACTGATAGTGAACGATCGGGCGACGGAGACGGGGACGCTGCCCGGAGGCATTGCGTTGTCGCAGGAAACAATTCGTCGCATCGTGCGGATGGAGATCGCTGGTGCTGCACGAATCGTCACTATTGAGAACCTTACGAGCTATCATCAATGGATCACACGCCATGCGGACAGGCAAGATCTATTGACCGTGTATACAGGCGGGTTTCCAAGCCGAACTGCGCAACAATTTTTCGCAAAACTGTCCAAAGCTGCTTTCCTCGCAGATATTCCTGTGTTCCATTGGGGAGATATGGACGTGGGGGGAATACGCATCTTCGAATATATGCGCCATCAATACTTTCCGAAGCTTACTCCGTTATATATGAATGAAGAGATATTTTTACGCTATAGTGACCGTGGAATTCCTGTTTCCGCGAGCTATCTTGCGAAAATCGCCACTCTTGCAGATGACGCGTCATATGGAGAGTGGGCGGGATTGCTTCGTCTAATGGAACATATGCAAATTCGGATCGAACAGGAAAATGTCGTTCCGGATTAACCGGCTAAAGTAATGGATATAGTCGATGCAGCGGAGAGATCGACATGCTATAAGGTCCGAAGCAATAGAGATGTTTCCAAACTCGATGGTAGCGATGAGGTCGGATTTCTTTCGTGGTAGCACCGTGGTAGCAGACTCCAAATAACATGAGAAAATGACAGGAAACAGAAGGAAAGAGCGAATGCCCAAAAGCCTTACAACAGTAGGCTTCTGAGCATTCGTGGATACATCAGGAAAACGTGTCCCCCACATTGAGGGGCTGGCGGTAGCAATACCGTGGAGGTTCGAGTCCTCTCGACCGCACCATAATCTAAAGTTGAAATCCCTTGATGCTTAAGGGATTTTTTTATTTGTCGTCAATGCGTGTACGAGTGGATACTAACGTCAAAAGCAATTTCCGGCTCCGTGGTAGCAATATATCGACGAGCCATTCGCAAGAAACTGTTCACCCCTCTTCGCCATATTGCAAGCTAGTCCCCCGTTCATCCTCCAGTCGTTCTCCACTCAAGATGCCACGATAACTCTATTCTAAGTCGCGATTAACCTATAACAATTCTCGGCAATGTCTTTTTACAATAAATAAAGAAACGGAAATTAGCGCAAAGGTCTTGTTCGGATGTACACGGAGCGAAGGACATCCGGTATCGATTCCGTCCATACGTCTCTAATTGTCCACTTTCAATTATGCTAAGTTGGGAGTAGCCCATGGTGGGTTTTCATGTATAAAATGGTTGTGTCGTAACTTCCATTGTACACGAATCCATTCATGGGCTTCTTTTTGTTCAGGAAAAAGTCGACTTCAAGGAGACAAGCTTATGTTGCCGAAACCGTTCTTCCAAATCTCCATCCTCCCCAAATTGCTAGGCACGTTTTTGCTGATCATCCTCCCTCTTTACGGGATCAGCTTGCGCATTCATCAAATCGGCGAGTCGAATGTCAAGAAAGAAATTTCCCTTTCGATGTCGTCTCGAATCGCGTTCTATATGCAGACGTTCGAAGCCGAGGTCGGACGGATCAAGAAGCTGCAAAACCAGTATATGATCGACGACGATATCGACAACTTGAGCGTGATTCCTTTTACTCATACTTTGTACGAAAATATGCTGGCGCAAAAACGAATACAAGCGAAGCTGAACGTGTTAAAGAGCGCCAGCCTATACGTAAAGGAAGCTTTCGTCTATCTTCCGGCGATTAAGAAAACGATTTATACCAATACGATCGACAAAGAGTTGCCGCCGCAGCAAGTCAAAGAACTGGCCTCGCTTTCCGTGAATCAATCGTCCCCTTTTGTCTATTGGCACAATCATCTCTACATGAACGTGGTCTATCCGGATCCCCATTTATACGGGCTTGATCCTACGTATATCATTCAAGTGCAACTGGATGAAGCTCAAGTATCGGCATTCCTGAACGCGATTTCCAATTATCCGGATTCCGGCGCCATGCTTTTCAACGAAGAGCAAGGTTGGCGAATGAAAGGGCATCCTGACGATCCGCTTTCCGATGCCATAACCGAAGAACTTGTCGGCCCAATGCCAACGGATTCCGCTAGCAAAACGGTAACCGTTCAAGGCCAACGCTATCTCATCTTCTCCAAAAAATCGGATGCATTAAACGCTACATTAGTCACGTACGTACCTGAAAAGCTTGTCCTTGGCTCGTTGCACACGTATCAGATTTGGTTCTGGGTGTTGTCGGTCGCATCACTGCTTATTGTCGTCGTGTTCTCTTATCACATTTACCGTGTCATTCATGCCCCGTTACGAAAATTGGTAACCGCTTTCAGGCGGTTGGAAAGAGGAGATGCCAACTTCGAAATCCGTCATCGCAATCGCGACGAGTTCGACTATTTGTACGCCCAGTTTAATTCAACGACCAGCAAGCTCAAACAGTTGATCTCGGAAGTATACGAATCGCGGATTCGATCGCAACGTTCGGAATTGAAACAGCTTCAATCGCAAATCAATCCGCATTTTCTGTATAACACGTATTTTATGATTCATCGCATGGCGAAAGCGTTCGATGTCGACAACCTGATTGCGGCGTCTCAGTACTTAGGCGAGTATTTCCGCTTTATTACGCGAAACACCGCCGATGAAGTCACGTTGGAGGAGGAGGTCGGACATACGATGGCTTACATTCGGATTCAGATGCTCAGGTATTCGAACCGAATCCGGACGGAAGCGGACGAACTTCCGGAAGATTGCCGGGATGTCGTCGTGCCGCGGCTCATTTTGCAACCCATTTTGGAGAACGCATTCGAACACGGGCTGAAAAATCGAAGCGAAGGCGGAATCGTTAAGCTTCAGTTCCGTCGTTTAAGGGACAGGCTCCAAATCGCGATCGAGGATAACGGCACAACGCTTCAAGAGGAACGGTTGAAATGGTTGCAGGACAATCTGCAAGCCGCGGACGACAACTCGGAAACGACCGGCATCGTCAACGTGCATCGCAGACTGCAGTTAAAATACGATTCCCCTTACGGAATCGAAGCATCGTACGGCGAAATGGGCGGTTTGCGCGTCATTATAACGATCCCGGCGAGAAGAGAGAAGGAGTGATTCGATGTATCGGTTATTGATCGTTGACGATGAGCCTTTTATCGTAAGCGGACTTGTCGGAACGGTGAAGGAAGAAGAAGCGTGGGGGCTCGAGGTGCATGGCGCCGAGTCGGCCAAGGAAGCGCTGGAAAAACTGGAACGCTATAAATTCGATATCGTGATGACCGACATCAATATGCCCGAGATGGATGGATTGCAGCTGCACCAAGAAATCGTGAAACGATGGCCGCATTGCAAAGTCATTTTCCTGACCGGTTATAACGATTTCGGTTATGCGATCGAAGCGCTTCGCCACCAAGCGGTGGATTATGTTCTGAAAACGGACGGCGACGAGGCGTTCCTATCGGCGATTGGCAAAGCGGTAGCCCAACTGGAGCAATCGATTGAAGCGGAGAAAATGATGAAGCAGGCGAAAGAGCAGCTTCGGCTTGCGTTGCCTGCGCTGCAGCAACAGTATTTGGCGCAGTTGATGCGGGGTGAGGTGCGGGCCCTCCGTTTGCTGGAGCGGCAGTGCGCGGAATTGCAGCTACCACTCCAGCCGCAACAGAAGGTACTACTTGTCGCGGGAAGGATCGATGGGTGGCAAGAGGAGCTTTCTTTGTCCGATCGGGTGCTGCTTGTCTATGCCGTGCAAAATATATTTTCGGAATGGTTATCGGCTCGGATGAAGCTGATCGCCTACTTGCCTGACGGTTCTCGCTTGGCATGGCTATTGCAGCCGGCTTGTGCCGGCTCTTTCGTCTCCGAGGAGACGTGGACGTCATCCATTCGCTTCGTGTCCCAGATGCTGGAGCAAGTGCAAACGACATGCCGGGAGCTGCTGAAGCTGCCGGTATCTTTCGCGGTTGCGGGCGACGCCGTTCTATGGAGCGAAGCGCCGAACAAGCTGGATCGGTTGTATCGTCTGTTGAATCGTTCCTTCGGGACAGGTACGGAAGTGATTCTGAGAGAATCCGTGTCCGATAGGGACGAGATGAGAAACGACGAAGCATGGGAGCTGATTTCTCTCCGCAGACGCATAGCGATGCTGGAAGAGCGATTGAACCAAGGAGACGGGGAGTCCGTTGTCCAGGAACTGGACGGTCTGATCGAAGAACTGACGGATATGCCGGACGCGTTCCGGGTGACCGCCTACTATAGCATCGTTACGGCGCTGACGGTTTATGCGATGCGAGAACAGTACATAGACGGACTGGCCGGGCAATTAGACTTGAACAAGCTATACCGATTAGAGGCGTACGGCTCGTGGATCGCCGCCATGCGCGACGTCCGCTTGCTGGCCGAACTTATTCGAGAAATCAAGGCTCAGGACAAGCAGCAAAACGAACATGAATTGATTCGCAAAGTTCGGGTGTATATCGACGAGCATTTGGACAGCAGCTTGTCCGTCACGAGCATCGGCGATTATGTCGCTTTTAGCCCGTCTTATTTGTCGCGGGTGTACAAGCAGTTGAGCGGAAAAAGCCTTGCCGAAACGATCATGGAAGCCAGGCTGCTGAAGGCGAGACAGCTGCTGCTGGAAACGGATATGAAAGTGCAAGACATCACTTCCGCCGTCGGATTCGAGTCTGCCGCCTACTTCATCCGCTTTTTCCGAAAATATACGAATATGACGCCTATGGAATATCGGGAAGCGCATCGAACCTGACGCCCCTTACCCGAAGCAAACGCAACACGACATGAAAAGTCTATCGATGTCACGAGCGGATTATAGAAGACGAGGCGCATTGCTTCTATACTTGGGGCAACGAAGACGATTCTTCGACGAACAATTCTCGAGGGGGAAGCGAAGTGGCAAAGAGAAATTGGCGTATTGCGGCATTCAGCGGCGCAATGGCAGTTATGCTCGCGGCAACGGCATGCAGCAATGGGAATTCGCAGGATTCGACGGCGTCCATAGAGTCGGCAACAGCATCGGCGGGATCATCCGCTACCGCAACGGGCAGCCAGGAAACGAAACAAGATGACGGACCTATGACGAAGTACGATCCGCCGATCGAGGTGAGCACGATTTTTTGGGACTCTGCGCCTTTCAAATTCAAGGACGGCGAGTCGCTGGAGAACAACGTGTGGACCCGAGAATACGAGGACACGCTCGGCATCAAGCTGAAAACGGCCTGGTCGTTCTTCGGCTCTCTCGATCAGTACATTCAGAAGCTGAACGTCGCCATCGGCGGCGGAGATTTGCCGGACTTTATGCAGGTCATGCCGGCACAATACAAGCAGATGGCGGCAGCGGGCCAATTGGAAGATTTAACGCCGTATTACGAGAAATACGCCTCCGATTTCACGAAAGATATTTTGAATCAAGACGGGGGCGTGCAGTTGAAGGCGTCGTACGTGGGCGGCAAGCTGCTGGGCATACCGCATATCGGCTCGACGATCGATAGCACGCCGCTGCTGTGGGTACGCAGCGATTGGCTGAAGAAGCTGAATTTGCCGGAGCCGAAAACAATCGACGATGTCGTGGCGATTGCCGACGCGTTCGTGAACAAAGACCCGGACGACAACGGCAAAGCCGATACGTACGGTCTCGGCGTCTCCAACGAGCTTTATGGGGGAGCGCCAGGGCTGGAAGGCTTCTTCAACGCTTTCCATGCTTATCCCGGTGGGATGTGGATCAAAGATAGCTCGGGCAAGCTCGTGTACGGCGCGGTTCAACCGGAAATGAAAACCGCTCTCGGCAAACTGCAGGAGATGTACAAGGAGGGGCTAATCGATCAGGAGTTCGGCACGAAGGACGGCGGGAAAATTCAGGAACAGCTCGTGAGCGGCAAGCTGGGCATGTTTTTCGGCCAAATGTGGACGCCGCTGTGGTTCGGAGACGGGAAGAAGAACGATCCGAAAATGGATTTCCATCCCTATGCCCTTCCGACGACCGACGGTCAACCGGTGCTTAAACAATCGGGTTTCCCGACGGGCATGTATTGGGTGGTCAAGAAAGGCGCGCCTCATCCGGAAGCGGTGTTCAAGCTCATGAATGTGAGCGAAGAAAAAGGCTTGGGCAATTCAGCCGATTCGACCAAGTTTATGTCGGACAACGGGATCGAATTTTTCAAGTATGCGCCGATTCTCGTTGAACCGCCGCAAAAAAACTTGAAAAATCATCTGCTCGTCACGGAGGCATTGGGTTCTAAAGATACGTCCAAGCTGAGCTTGGAGCAGAAATCGATCTACGACACCATCGTCAAATACCAGGGCGGGGATAACAGCGGGTGGGGATATGACCGAGTATTCGGACCTACGGGCGCGTTCTCCGTCATCGATCAATACGTCAAGAACAATGAAGTATTCGTAACGGAGTATACCGCGGCGCCGACGGAAAGCATGGGCAAATACCAATCGACGCTCGACAAGATGGAGAAGGAAACGGTCACCAAGATAATAATGGGCGCCGCGTCGCTCGACGCCTTCGACCAATTCGTCGCGAATTGGAAAAAGGCCGGCGGAGATGCCATTACGAAAGAAGTGGATGATTGGGCGGCGACCAGGTAAAGCCGCATGAAACAAAAACGAAGGGGAGAAGCGGACGAACGTTCATGCTTTTCCCCTTCCGCGTAAATGAGGAGAGATCATGACAACGAGAAAATGGATTCGCGAAATGCCGCTGCATGCGATGCTGCTCCCGACCGTACTGCTTCTGATCGCGTTCAGCTATGTGCCGATGGCCGGCATCGCCATTGCGTTTCAACACTTTTATCCGGGGCATAATTTTTTCAGCTCCCCTTGGGTGGGATGGGAAAATTTCCGGTACATGCTTCAGCTTCCGGGGACGATGCAAGTGCTGTACAATACGCTGTTTATCGCCGTGATGAAAATCTCGGCGAATCTGGTCGTACCGATCACGATGGCGTTGCTGCTCAACGAGGTGCGGAAAATGTGGTTCAAGCGAAGCGTGCAAACGCTCGTTTACTTGCCCTATTTCATCTCCTGGGTGCTGCTGGGGGGAATCCTGGTCGATATTTTGTCGCCGTCACACGGTATAGTCAACCAACTGATCAAATCCGTCGGCTTGCCTTCCGTTTATTTTCTCGGCGATAATCACTGGTTTCCGTTTACGCTCGTCGCTACGAATACGTGGAAGGAATTCGGCTTCAATACGATCGTCTTTCTGGCCGCGCTTACGGGCATTAACCCGTCGCTGTACGAAGCAGCTTGTATCGACGGCGCAAGCCGCTGGAAGATGACGCTGAAGATTACGTTGCCTGGGCTGCTGCCGATCATCATCCTCCTTACGACGCTCAGCTTAGGCAACGTCTTGAATGCCGGCTTCGATCAAGTGTTCAACCTGTACAACGCTTCCGTCTACGAAAGCGGGGATATTATCGATACGATGGTATACCGAATCGGGTTGGGCGATGCCCAGTACAGCGTTGCGACGGCGGTTGGTTTATTTAAGTCGGTCGTTTCATTCATTCTCATCTCAGTCTCGTATTTGCTAGCCTACAGGTTCGCAAACTATCGGATTTTTTAAGGAAGGTAGGAGCCATGCATTATAGAACGAGAAGCCATACGGTATTCCAGACGTTGAACTACGCCTTTCTGGCTCTGTTGTCTTTGTCTTGCATCTTTCCGTTTATTCACATTCTGGCCGTGTCTTTCAGCTCGAAAGAAGCATCGACGGCGGGACTGGTCGGCTTGCTGCCGGTTCATTTCACGCTCAAGTCGTACCAGTTTATTCTGAACAAGCCGGAGTTCGGACACGCGTTCCTCGTTTCATTAAAGCGGGTCGCGATCGGTCTGTCGCTCAATATGCTGCTGACGCTGCTGACGGCGTATCCGCTCTCCAAAGAGGTGAAGTCGTTCCGATTTCGCACCTGGTATGCATGGTTCTGCGTGTTTACGATTTTGTTCAGCGGAGGTCTTATCCCATGGTACGTGACGATTCGAAATTACGGCCTCATGGACACGATCTGGGCTCTCGTATTGCCGGGAGCCGTGCCGGTATTTAACGTCATTCTGCTGCTGAACTTCTTTCGCGGGTTGCCGAAGGAACTGGAGGAATCATCGTTTATCGACGGGGCCGGCCACTGGACGACGCTATGGAAAATCTATGCGCCATTGTCGCTGCCTGCGCTTGCGACCATTACATTGTTCACCGTCGTCGACCATTGGAACTCGTGGTTTGACGGGTTGATTCTGATGCGTCATGCTGAACATTTTCCTTTGGCGACTTATTTGCAGACGATTATCGTCAATGTGGATTTAACGAAATTAAGCTCCGTTAGTACTTCAACGGTAGAGTTGCTCGCGAACGTCTCGGACCGAACGGCCAAGGCGGCGCAAATTTGCGTGGCCATCTTACCGGTGCTGCTCGTGTACCCGTTTTTGCAAAAATATTTCGTCACTGGAATCGTGCTTGGCAGCGTGAAGGAGTAGGGAAGATGGCATGTTGGAAGCAAAAAAAACGCAAAATGGAGGAACTTGATGATGAGAAGGTTCAAATTTGCAGGGATGATTTTGCTTGCCATGCTGTTAATCGCCTCGACTTTCTCTGTCTTTCCGCCGCGTGGGAACGTGGCGCAGGCATCGTCCGTATCGGAAAAGCTGCTCAGCGATAACCCGCTTGGCTGGTTAATTCCGGCGGGGACGACTACGATCAGCACGGGAGCCAGCTATTCCTGGCTTACGGAAGGCCAATATGCAACGGATTCAAGCTTCGTTTCGACCGACAGTTCCCCGCCGACGCATATGCAGGATGGGAAATCCGTTCCAAGCAATCTGGTTGATATATTCGGATCGTTCGCAAGCGGTACCGATAGTTACGGAACGCTCGTTTACGACTTGAAAAAAGTTTATAGGGTATCGAAAGTTCAGGTATGGTCCGATGCGGAAGCGCACGTATATATGAAGCAATTTGAAGTCATGGTCAGCGAAGATGGCGTGAATTACCGCAGCGTCGGGGCCGCTCTCAATACGAACGGCGCGACTTCGGGCGTAGGCGTCACCACCCTTGCGATCAAGCCTGCCGTTCACGCCAGATATGTCAAGGTGATCATGAAAAAAGACACCGCCCAACATCAAATGATACTTGGAGAAGTTGCCGTATGGGGAGATAACACGCTAACGCCGATGTCGCTCTTGTCCAATACGTATTTGCGAGCCTCGGATCCCTACTACAATACATCGACGCCGAAAATAACGACGAACTCCACCTATCGCTGGATCTCGGATAAGCCTTTTGAGACGGACAGTCAGTCGATCGTTACCGATAACGACTCGAAAAACGACGGGGCCGGAGGCTGGCCGGATTTAACGGACGGCGACCCGCTGAACACCGCCGGCGACTATAACCTGGATTCCGTGTGGGGCTATCAAGGGAAATATCAACAGGTCATTTATGATCTGAAAGACATCTATGCGATCGGGAAGCTGGATGTCTGGACCTTCGCCGACTCGCAGCACTGGATGGACGGTTACGAAGTTCAGGTCAGCAGCGACGGGGCTCATTATTCTACGTTGGGCTATACGGTAAACGCCAACAGCAGGAGCGCGGGAGCGTACGTCAACACTTCGTCTTACGGAATATCCGGTAAAAACGCCCGTTACGTCAAGTTCATCCTGCATAACGCCAACGATTCCTATCAATTGCTTACCGGAGAAATCGCGGTCTGGGGATGGCCGTTAAACGATCTTGCCTTGCCTCATAATGCAACGCCGGAAAAGGTAGAATTCACGACCGATGTACTGACCCAAAGCTCTATCACACTGGATTGGACCGATTATAATCAAACGGTGAACGACGTCGGTTCGTATAACTTGTACATCGAGACGTCCGATTTTACGAGCACCGCGGGCAAAACGCCGAAGATGAAGATTACGAACGGCATGCCGGAAACGAACGGGAGATCGGCCATTTATACGGGACTTGCGCCTTTGCAGACGTATTATATTGCGATAGCTCCGGTAAACGCGGGCGGCGAGAGAACCGACGTGACGACGGTCAAGATTACGACGCCGGCCGCATTGGGCAATCCGCGGGATAAAGTCGGAGACATCTTCGCCATCGACAATTATCCGTACGGCGGAGGCGGATATACCGATCACGGCGAACAGGAAGACGTCATGCTGATGAAAAACGTGCGCTATCTGACTCAGCTTGACGGCGTATACAGAACCCATTGGTGGCAGCATTGGCCATGGGTGCTTGATTTGTACGGAAGAAACGGGATCACGTTCTACGGCTTCGCCAATTACAACAACGAGAACCTGGCTTCCGACAATGCGCGAGGAACGTACTTGTGGCAAGCGGGCGACGAACCCGAATTTTCGGGGTATACGGGGGCGACGTGGGCTCCCGTCGTGAAAACGACGCATGACGTTCTCAAGGCGGCCAACCCGAACAATATGCTGACGGCGCCGGATGTCGGAGGCGTCAACACGACGTTTATCAACGACTTTTACAATTCGGACGGGCAGAACGGCAATCTGGTCAAAACGTATTTCGATGCGTTCAGCTTCAGCGCCTTCGTCGGGTACGGCGATGCGGTGCCTGCGGGCCTCGCCGGCGGCGTCCCCGAGGGGCTGATTCAGAAGGTAAACGATATCCGTACGCTTATGACCAATCATGGCGATGGAAACAAGCCGATCGTCTCCGTAGGCACGGGGTGGACGACGCAGAGTCCGCCGCGCACGACCTGGGCGATTCCCGTCAGCCAGGCGACGCAACGGAACTATCTAGTTCGCGCGTTCCTCCTCGGCTTAGGATTGGATATGAAGCGGATCGGTTGGTACGCATTCCAGGATTCCGGAACGGACCCGAACGACCAGGAAACGAATTTCGGCATCGTCGACTGGAACGGCAATCCGAAGCCGGCCTACTATGGCTATCATCTACTGATCAGGGAACTGAAAACAGCCAAATATTTAAGCACGGTTCCAGGCATCAGTAATCCGTATTATGGCTACAAATTCTGGAGCGAACAGAAGAACCAATACATTAATACATTGTGGGCTGCGGATGAATCGACGAAGACCGCACACTTGTCGACAACGGCATCGTCGATCACGATTGTTAACACGGATGGAAGCATGCAAACATTGCCGGTTAGCGGCGGCGCTGTGAATGTAACGATTACCGGAGCGCCGGTGTTCATCCATTCCGCTAAGGACGTAACCGTTACTTCGATTACTTGAGGTGGATAAAGCACGATGTCAGCGGAAAAAGAATGCAATGTTGTCTTTTTTGGAGGTTCTATCACAGTTGGATCAAGCTCAAGCCAGCATGAGAACAGTTGGGCATATCGAGTCTCTCAATATTTGAAGCGAAGACTCAAAGGATTTCGTGTCCAAATTTACAATGCAGGTCTGTCCGGGACAGGCACAGGGGTCGGGGTATTCAGACTACAGACTGAAGTGCTAACCTATCGTCCGGATCTGGTGTGGATAGAATTTGCCGTAAATGATTACTGGGATGCGGCAGCGGATGAACAAAAAGTGTTGTCGTCATTGGAATATATCGTGAACACGCTTATAAGGCAAAATCCGCTAACCAAAATCATTCTGGTTTATTCCGCCATGAAGGGATGGAAAGCTTGCTCCGATGTTCATGAGAAAGTGGCGCAACATTATCGGATTTCTTCTATCGACGTTCAGGAGCATATCCGATCGCTAGTGGAAAATGGAGTTTACGAATGGGAGCACTTATTCGCGGATGATGTGCACCCGAACGATAAGGGACATGAAATATATGCAAGCTACATTAGCGAAAAACTTCAACAGCACTGGACCTCATACATGATTCCGGGACGTGTTCCGGAATCATGCTTGGGGGAGCGTCGATATGCATTCCCTCGAATCGTCGGATTGGAGGAGGTAAGTCGGTATGGGGACTGGAAACGGGTGACCTCGGAGGAAGAATCGTTAACTTTCTTAAACGATACGGTTCGAGAAGCATTATGTTCTCGTACACCCGGCAGCGAATTGGAGTTCACGTTTTACGGGAAGTGCATCGGGATATATCACTATATCAGCAGAGATTCCGGCATTTGCTCCGTTCAAATCGATGATCAAGCGGAAACCACGCTTGATTGGTACTATCCCTCGCCGGGAGAATTTCTCTCTTTCTACGTCAGATCCGATTTGGATGAAAGAGAACACGTATTGAAACTAAAAATCCACAATGACAAAAATGCCGAGAGCAATGGAACTCTTATCGCAATCTCAGGGTTTATGATTGACTAACAGGATGGTTGGAGGACGAAGCGCAGGTGAGAACGATAAGTTTGGACGGACTGTGGGATTTGTACTATTTTCCTCAGGGAGAGCTTGACATTGCTCGTCCGGCCGGGCTGCAAGCTGCCGGTTTGAAACCGATTCAGGCTGCGGTTCCAGGCAACGTCGAGCTGGATTTATGCAGCGCGGGCTTGCTGCCTGACCCGTACGTGGGCGAGAATATCCATCTGCTAAAGAAGTATGAAACTTTTGAGTGGTGGTACCAGCGGGAGTTTTCGGTCGAGTCCATCAGTACCCGACTGGAGTTGGTGTTTCATGGCGTCGATTGCTTGGCCACTTATTGGTTGGATGGGCAAGAGATCGGCCGCAGCGACAACATGTTGATCGAACACCGCTTCGGCGTGACGGATTTGCTGCAGCCCGGGCGGGTGCATGTGCTTACGGTGCGACTGCAGTCACCTGTCATCGCAGCACTTGGCAGAACGTACGATCCGTCGAGCTTTGCGCTGCCGGTCAACTTCGAACAGCTGTGGATCCGCAAAGCGGCGCACAGCTTCGGATGGGATATATTCGGCCGCGCGCTCTCGGCCGGGCTATGGCGGTCGGTCGAACTGGTCTGCCATGAACGGAATGAAATTGTCGATATGCACTTCGTTACAATGGCGGCGAATGAGCGGCTAGCGAATGTGAGGGTGTTTTATCAGCTTGCCGTAGAGCCGCGGACATTGAGCGGAATGCTGCTTCGTATTCGAGGGACATGCGGAGATTCGTCGTTCGAACTGACGCGAGGGCTCAAGTTTGCCTACGGAACGATAGAGCTCACGCTGGAACAGCCGAAGCTGTGGTGGCCGCGCGGTTATGGAGAAGCGAATCTGTATACGGTGACAACAGAGTTGCTTTACGAGGGGAATGTGCTTTCATCGCGCACGGATATGCTGGGCATCCGCACGCTGAAGCTGTTGCGCAGCGACGTGACGACGCTCGAACGTCCCGGACAGTTTCAATTCGTGGTGAACAGCGTGCCGATTATGATCAAAGGCTCCAATTGGGTGCCGATGGATCTGTTCCACAGCCGGGATGCCGGTAAATATGCGGAGGCGGTCGCGCTGGCCGCCGATCTCGAATGCAACATGTTGCGCTGCTGGGGCGGCGGCGTGTACGAGGATCATGCTTTTTTCGATTTGTGCGATCGCAGCGGCATCCTGGTTTGGCAAGACTTTGCTATGGCATGTGCCATTTATCCGCAGGATCTCGAATTTCAGAACATCTTGCGCAAGGAAGCGCTCGCCGTCGTGCGTAAGCTGCGGAACCACCCTTCTCTCGCGGTATGGGCCGGAGACAACGAGTGCGATGAAATTTTTCTTGATCGCGGGCTGGACCCGAACGACAATGTGCTTACCCGCAAGGTGCTGAAGGATGCCGTATTCCAGTGCGATCCGTATCGGCCGTATGTGCCGAGCTCCCCGTATATTTCTCCGGAAGCTTATCGGCTCGGTACGCCGGACAGTTGGCCTGAGCGTCATCTGTGGGGGCCGAGGGACTATTTCAAGAGCCGCTATTATACGTCTGCGAACATGCATTTTATTGGCGAAACGGGATATCACGGCTGTCCGAATCTGTCTTCGATGGAACGGTTTCTGGATCCTGGCTCTATATGGCCGTGGCAGGACAACCACCAGTGGATTACGCATGGGACCGATCCGGTCGGCGATCCGGATTCTCCGTACCGTTTCCGCGTGCAATTGATGGCGGACCAGATTTACGAGCTGTTCGGCGTCCATCCGGACAACGTTCAGGATTTCATTCTGGCTTCGCAAATTTCGCAGGCGGAAGCGAAGAAGTTTTTCATTGAGAAAGCGAGACTGAATAAAGGTCGCTGCGGCGGAATTCTGTGGTGGAACTTGCTTGACGGATGGCCGCAATTTTCCGATGCGGTCGTCGACTACTACGGAAGGAAAAAACTGGCGTATCACTACATCAAACGAGTACAGCAACCCGTATGCATCATGATCGACGAGCCGGAAAATTGGCATGTGACTGTGAAGGTCAGCAACGATTCTGTTGCGGCTGCTTCTGGACCGTTCCGCATTTGGGATGCGGATAGCGGAGAGACGATTCATGAAGGCACATTCAGCGTGGAAGCGAACGGACTGGCGGAATTGGCCAAAATCCGCGCTCCGTATAGCGTGCAACGGCTGCTGCTGATCGAATGGACCGTTAACGGCGAGTCGAACGGCAATCACTACATGATGGGCTCTCCAGGATTTTCACTGGAGCGCTACCGAGGATGGCTTGATGCGATTGCATCGTTGCCGCACGCATACGACGCCGCGCAGTTGGGCAAGTAGCCTGCCGAATATCAAATTGCTTCTGTAATGATGGAGGGGCGACTTAATGAAGCTGCATTATAGCATTTTTCATGAACCTTTGTTGGATAAGACTACGAGAGAAAAGCTAGCGGAACAAATGAAAAATGCCGGCATTCAGAAGCTCTGGATGGCCGGATTTTTCTCGGGCAAGATGGTCGATATCGAAGAGCTGAAGGAAGCGAAGGCGTTCGCAGAAGCGCATGGCTTCGAGGTAGGATCGGTCACGATTCCGATCGGTCACCCGGGCAACGCGTTGAATCCGGACGATCCCGATCTCGATTTGGAAATCCCGGACACCTGGCATTATCGGGTTGATAACAGGGGAGAGAAGGTTATCTACTGCGGGGCGATCGACAGCTGCCTGATCGAAGACAACGGTAAGGCCGCCAGGCTCCTGCGCGAGGCAGGTTTTCAAGAAGTATTTCTGGACGACGATTTGCGCGTAGGCAATTTCAACGAGTTTATCGAGGGCTGCTACTGCGATGCCTGCATAGCGGAATTCAATGAGCAATACAGCCGTCAAGAGACTAGAGCGTCTTTAACGACACTGTTGACGGAGAAGCGGGACGCGATTTTGATGAAGAACTGGGTAGCCTTCCAATGCGAAAAAGTCTCGGCTGTCATGGAAGCGACTCATCGGGAAGGCGTTCAAGCGGGTATCATGGTTATGCATTTCGGTGACGAACGGCATGGGATCGATATTCCGGCAATTCGCGATCGGATCCCGAACGCGCTGTTCCGGGTCGGCGAGCTGCAATTCCACGATGAGAGTTTTACGAAGCCTTATGCCAAAGCGGAAGAAATGTTGGGCATCGCTTATCATCTGAATTTCATCGACAACCGATACGCGTACAGCGAATCGACCATTTTCCCGCCTCGCTCTCTCAAAGAGCATAACCTGGTGTACAAAGCGAAAATGGCCATCGTGTCGGGGCTGGAGAACGTCCTCTTCATGAGCGGCACGTGGGTGCTGGATGAGAGCTATTGGCGCGCGATAGCCGATGCGCTTCCGGTGCTGCGGGAATTGGATCGGGCTGTGGCAGGCTTGGTGCGAAGCTATCCGGTCCACCTGGCCTACGGAACGAATGGCGCTTATGCGGAACCGATCGTCCCGACAAGCTTGCCCGTCCTGGCCGGCTTGCCGGTTAAGCCCGTCCGCGCGGATCAGAGCAGTGAAGGCGGCGAACTGCTGCTCTTCTTCGGGGCTTACGAGCTGACGGCCGAATGGCAGCGGAAGCTGCCTGCGTATAAGCAGGTTATTTTCGATCGGACGGCTGCTATACGAAATAAAGAGGTTCTGGGTCGCTTGACGCCGAATGAGGCCCATATCTCGATCTGGGATCATGAGGCGACTACAAGGCCCTCCGAAGATGAGGTCATCTTGCTCCAACAACAGGTAGGCAAGGGAGAGTGGCAGTTCCCTAAGGTGGTCAAGGGAAGCAATATTGGCTTGATCGGGTTGAAAGGGGGCGACAAGGTCGTTTTGTGTAACTTGTTGGAGACAGAGAACGAAGGCGTGGTGGAGATTGCGGGTAACCGTGTTCACGTCACCTTGAAGCCGCTGATCTTCGCGATCGTCGACGGCGAGGGAGCTTGGACCGAGTACGATACCCCTATTGGAATCCCTTGATACATAAGGGATTTTTTTTGTTCGTCATCATTAGAAATCAGATATAATAAAGAATAGATTTCACAGCCAGATCCGAGGTGCCGATCTATGATTCTGAGTACCAAACTTCATATTCCGCAAACACGGCGCGATGATCTTGTTGAGCGAGCGGCGATCACCGAGCTATTAAATAAAGGATTAAAGAGCAAACTTACATCCGTAACGGCTCCCGGGGGATACGGCAAAACAACGGCTTTGAGTCAATGGCTTCAGCAGTCCGCCATACCTGCCGTATGGATTTCCTTGGGCCCTCAAGATAATGATCTGATCGCTTTTTGGAGTTATACGATAGCCGCAGTCAGTAGTAAGAACCCCCAATTTGCGGAAGCGGTCACCCCGTATTTGCCATCCTTAAAGTCGGGAGCGTTCGAGCCGTTCCTCTCAGCCATGATTCGCGAGTTTGACGGCTACCCGGATGAATTGGTCATCATTTGGGACGATTATCACGCGATTGATCTTGCCCCCATTCATGCATCTGTGGCTTATTTTCTTGGCCTTTTGCCCGCACACATCCACCTCTATATGGCAAGCCGGGCTGAAATGCCCTTTCCAACAGCAAGGCTGCAGACGACTGGCCAAATGGTGAAAATCACGATTCAAGAGCTGCGATTTCAACTTGCGGATGGAATTCGTTACTTTCAGGAATGCATGGGATTGTCGCTGTCGGGAGAAAAGATAGCGGTGCTTGTCGATCGCACGGAGGGATGGATCAGCGGGCTATATCTTGCGGCCATCTCACTGCAAAAAAGCGGCAATTATTCGGATTTTATCCGTGCCTTTAGCGGGGAGCACCGCAATATATCCGATTATCTGTTTCAGGAGGTTTTCAGTCTTCAGACGAGTGAGATTCAGTCCTTTCTATTGAAAACTTCGATCGTAGACAAGATGAACGGCCCGCTGTGCGAGACGGTTACCGGACAAGCGAATTGTCAGGAACTGCTGGAAATGCTGGAACAGCATAATTTGTTCATCGTTTCGTTGGATGATCAGCGGAAGTGGTACCGCTATCATCATTTGTTTTCCGAGTTTTTGCGGAGGCTTTTCCGGCAGAAGTATGCGGGACAATCGAAGGAGCTTCATGTCAAAGCAGCTCATTGGCTTGAGGAACACGGATATTTGGAAGAAGCGGTAGAGCAGCTGTTTATGGACGGGCATCATCACGAAGCAAGCGCTTTGATCGAGAAGCATCTGCAAAACCTTCATGCAAAGAGAGGTGTGCTGTATCGATGGCTGCGCGAGTTACCGGAGTCCTGTTTTACTGGAAAACCGGGAATCCAGTTTCTTTATGTCAAAGTGATGGTGGAAACGAATGAACTGGAGTTGGCACAAGCGAGTCTTCGCCTAATGGAGGACAAGCTGTCGGAACCGGAATGGAAACCTTACGCGGGAACCGTTCATTTTTTGTCCGCGGCTGTTTCTTTTTATCGAAGAGACTTTCGACGAGCCGATGAGTATTTTGAAATCTTTGACCGGCATACGCCGGAAGGCAGCTATGTCCAGATGATTGAAGCGAACTCGTTTTCGATGTATTTCGATACGCTATTGAGTTTTTTCCATGATTTGCACGATGCAGAGAGATTCTTCTTTAAATGGATCAAAGTATGGGGGGACAGAGACAATTACCCCTACGTCGGTTTTTTCTACAATACGTACAGTTTACTGTTATATGAATGGAACCGCCTGGATGAGGCCGAAGCTTATGCGGAGAGAGTACTAAAGTCAACGTGCATGCAGCCTTATGCTCTTATTCTGATAAGCGCCACTGTCAATGCTGCACGAATCCGTCAGGCCAAAGGAGATTCGGCCCGAGCGTTCAAGTTGCTTGAGGGGATTGAGCCCAAGATCCATTCCGTGGACAAAACCATGTTTATGAGGCGGATAGAGGCGGAGAAGGCCTATTTGTCGCTTGCGAACGGTTCTTTCGACGAGCGCTGGCTGCAAACATGCGGCATCAAACATACCGATACGATCCCACCCGGCCCGATCAAAGAATATCTGATATTGGCAAGTGCGCTTATGGAACGCGGGGAAGTCGATGAAGCATTGCAACTGCTGGAGCAATTGTACCGGCTTGCCGACAAGGCTGATCGGACCTGGGATAAGGTTAAGGTGACCATCCTGCAAAGCATGGCTTTCTATCAAGCGGGAGATAAGTTGAACGCTGTAATGAAGCTGGAAGCGGCACTTCAATTGGCGGAACCGGGAAAATACATCCGCAGTTTCTTGGATGAAGGGGCCAAGATGGCCGAATTGCTGCGTGAATATATCCGGCAAAGGCAGATCAATGTTAACCGCAAGTCTGCGAGTATGCTCTATGCCAGGGAATTGCTTCTAATGATGTCGGATGATACGAAAGAGGCTGCAAGCGCGGCAGCCCCGATTACGAAACAGGAACTCAAAATATTACGGATGATCGATATGGGTTTGTCGAATAAACAGATCGCCGAACAGCTTCAAGTTACGGCCGAAACGGTCAAGAGCCATCTGAAAAGCATGTATCGGAAACTTCAGGTGAACAGCAGAGAAGAGGCGCTTGAGCAAGGAAAAGAATACAAGTGGCTGTAATCGCGCTTGAGGATGCATGATTATCGGTTCATGCATGATGTCTATCCCCCCTTTTTTCATTTCGTCTCCCCCTGACGCGGGGGATTTTTTTTGCCCATAAATAGGCCTATAGTAGGACGAGAATCGTCAAAAACGGACAAAAATCTAAAAAGTTCGTTTCGTTCGGCGTCGGTTGCAAAAATGCGCGGAGATGGAGGAAGTAGAATGAATAGAAGTAAAAAACGTATGCCGGGCAATAAAATAATCGCCGTAATCTTGGCGATGTTGATGGTGTTGGGAGGGAATCCGATCCTCCTTGTGTCCGGGGGAGGCAAGGCATATGCGGCAACGGTGCAGAAATGGAAGGAAGTAGGCACCCCGTATTTTTCGGCGGGAGGAATACAATACCCTTCCCTGGTCGTAGCGGCAGACGGTACTCCTTACTTGGCTTATTCGGACGGGGGGAGTGGGAATGGCGGCAAGGCTACAGTGATGAAGTATGATCGCGGCAGCGATGCTTGGGTTTCCGTAGGCGCGCCTGCTTTTTCGGCATCTTATGCGCAATACACTTCCCTCTATGTAACGCCGGACGGCACCCTTTACGTGGCTTATGCGGCTTATGGGGATACGGGAAATTTCAGTAAGGCAACAGTGAAGAGGTATGATAACAGCAGCAACACTTGGAAGTTCGTCGGCGACGCGAATGGTTTTTCGTCCAACAATGCAAAATATACATCCTTGTATGTCGCGGCAGACGGTACTCCTTACGTGGCTTATCAGGATGCCGATGTTGGCAATAAGGCCACGGTAATGAAATATGACAGCGACAACGATACTTGGTCGAATGTTGGCAACGCGGGCTTCTCGGCAGGTACGGCAGAAGATGTGTCCCTAGTCGTTGCGGCAGACGGCACCCCTTACGTGGCCTATCAGGATGCTGCAAAAGGCAAAAAGGTCACGGTGATGAAATATGATAGCGACAGCGATGAATGGACGTCCGTAGGCAGCGCCGGTTTGTCGGATGGCGAAGCACAATACACTTCCCTTCGTGTCGCAGCAGACGGCACCTTATATGTTGCTTATAAGGATAATGAAAATAATTATAGGGCTACGGTGATGAAGTATGATAGCGTCAGCGATGAATGGGCGTCCGTAGGCAGTGAGGGATTTTCTTCGGATGAAGTACTAGACCTGTCCCTGTATATAGCAAATGGCATACCTTATGTGGCTTACCGCGATTATGGAAATGATCTAAAAGCCACGGTGATGAAGTTTGATAGCGACCGCAATACTTGGGCGCTCGTAGGCAACGCGGGTTTCTCGGAAGGTAGATCCTTATTCACGACGCTGTATGTAACGACAGACGGCACGCCTTATGTCGCTTATTTGGACTTTGATAATTATAAGGCCGTGGTAATGAACTATAGTGAACTTACCGAAGCGCCTGTGTTGACGGCGGACGATTCGGACAATGATACGGATCATGCAATCGAGATTACATCCACCGGTGATTCGGATTGGGAAAGCAAGATTACGACAGTGAAGGACGGAACGACAACGCTGACGGCGGGAGAGGATTACTCGATCGACGATGGGACGATCACGATTCATGCAGGCGTGCTGGCACGAGGCATTCATACGATTAAGGTAAGCGCAACCGGATTTGTCGCCGCGATAGTCGATCAAGAGATCGGGGAGTCTTCCGAGGATTTTGATGGAGGAATAGGCACATTCCTTGATCCCTATCAGATTGCCACTGCCGAGCAGCTCGATGCAGTCAGGAATTATCCGGATTCGCACTTCATACTCACAGACGATATTGATTTGAGCGACTACGCATCCGGCGATGGCTGGCAGCCAATCGGAGATAGCGACACGCCGTTTCAAGGGAGTATGGACGGCGACGGATATGTGATTACAGGTTTGACGATCAATAGGCCTGAAGAGGAAGATGAAGATGAGGCCGTAGGGTTATTTGGTCATACGGATCATGCCGAACTATCCAATATGGCCATTGAAGATGCGGGTGTTACCGGCGACTCCGATAGCGGTATTTTGGTTGGTTCCGGAATTTATGGAACGATCAGCAACAGCTATGTCGAGGGAAGCGTGAGCGGGAATGGTTTTGTAGGCGGACTGGTTGGTTACGGCGATCATGTAACGATCAGCGCCAGTAGCGCCGCTGTAACCGTGAACGGTTCGGAAGATGCACCATTTGTAGGCGGACTGGTAGGTTCCAGCGTTGGCGAAACGATCAGCAACAGCTACGCTACGGGAACTGTGAGCGGAGATCAATTTGTAGGCGGTTTGGTCGGTTACAGCGATAGCGATACGATCAGTAACAGCTACGCTATGGGAACTGTGAGCGGGAATAGTTTTGTAGGCGGTCTGGTCGGTGGAAACGATCATGGAACGATCAGTAACAGCTATGCTAACGGATATGTGGACGGAACTAATGAATTAGGCGGTCTGGTTGGTTATAGTTGGGGTGGGACGGTCAACAACAGCTTCTACGATATGGACGCGACGGGGCAAGACGATGAAGGAAAAGGCGATGGCAAGTCGACTGACGAGATGAAGACGCAAAGCACCTATGGCGATGCAGGCTGGGACTTCGCAAGCACATGGGGAATTCATTCAGCCCGTAATGACGGATACCCCTTTTTGCATGCGACATTAACGATCGAGGACGAAGCAGAACTCATTACGAGCGTAACCGCGCCGATTGCGGATGCGACGAGCTTGACGTTGCCGACCGTGCCGAGCGGCTATACGATTGCGATTAAATCTTCGAGTAACACAGCCGTTATTGGAATCAACGGAACGATTACGCCGCCGGCAACGGCCACGAGCGTCAATCTGGTGTTCACCATTACAAGAACATCGAATAGCGCGACTGCAGATACAGGATCGATTGCGGTAACGGTGCCGGCGCATGCGTTAACGGCCGCGGAGATTGCCGCGGACATTACGACTGTAACCGCGCCGGTCGCGGATGCGACGAGCTTGACGCTGCCAACCGTACCTAGCGGCTAC
>NZ_JBHSMI010000026.1:0-44678 GCF_042655525.1 Cohnella soli | reverse complement strand
AACGGCCGCGGAGATTGCCGCGGACATTACGACTGTAACCGCGCCGGTCGCGGATGCGACGAGCTTGACGCTGCCAACCGTACCTAGCGGCTACACGATTACGATTAAATCTTCGAGTAACACAGCCGTTATTGGAATCAACGGAACGATTACGCCGCCGGCAACGGCCACGAGCGTCAATCTGGTGTTCACCATTACAAGAACATCGAATAGCGCGACTGCAGATACAGGATCGATTGCGGTAACGGTGCCAGCGCATGTACCAACCACCGTTACACCTCCATCTGGCGGCAGCGGCAGTAGCGGTGCTTCAACGCCAATAGCTCCTGTTACCTCTACGAATGGGAACATAACGGTTCCAAAAGGTGGCATGGGGGTGGTTAGCTTGAACCAGTTGGTAACGATATCGATTCCGGCAGGCGCATCGAACGAAGAACTGAAAATATCGATAGACGCAGTGGCGAATACGCAGCCTCTCCTAACCAATCAAAATAAACTCGTCAGCCAAGTTTTCGAGATTTTGAAAAATGTCTCGGGCAACTTTAGCAAACCTGTCACGATGACGTTTGCTTTCGATCCATCGAAATTGGATGACAGCCAAACGGTTGCCGTATTCTATTTCGATGAAGTGAAGAAGGAATGGGTGAAGGTTGCCGGCGGAACGATCAAGGATGGGAAGATTACGGTAGAGGTCAACCATTTCACGAAATTTGCGGTATTTGCAGTAAGTAAAGAAGCAGCTCCGAAACCGGTTATCGACTTCAGCGATATTTCCGGACACTGGGCGGAAGCAGCCATTAAGCAAGCGGTAAGCTTCGGGATCGTCGGCGGCTATCCGGACGGTACGTTTAATCCGAACCGTACTGTAACGCGAGCGGAATTTGCAGTTATGTTGATGAATACGCTCAAGCCGCAAGCGGACGGAGCCGAGCTGACGTTTACCGATAAAGGAAAGATCGCAACATGGGCGCAGAAATCGGTCGCGCAAGCGGTACAAGCGGGCATTCTTACAGGCTATAAAGACAGTACTTTCCGACCGGACGCCGAAATTACACGTTCAGAGATGGCAGTGATGATCGCTAAAGCGCTGGGGCTGTCAGTCGAAGCGGCAACGGCAACAGGCTTCACGGATGACAAAGACATTCCGTACTGGGCGAAAGGTGCAGTCGGGGCCATGAAAAAGCTGAGTATTATCGATGGTAAAGGTGCGAACACATTTGCTCCGGGCAATAAAGCGACAAGAGCAGAGTCGGTAACGGTACTGCTGAAAATGTTGGCGCAAAAGGGCAAGTAAAAGGAACGCAGGCAGGGCTGCTTTGAAGTTAATTTCAAAGCAGTCTTGTTTTTGTGCTCGCGCTCTAGATTTTCCCGGGGCCACGGGTTGCCACCCGGAGAGACTGCGCCAAACGCATTAAATCGAGCGCGTAAGGCACCACTAGCCCGGAGATGCTGCGCCAAACGGATTAACTCGAGCTTGCAAGGCACCACAAGACCGGAGATACTGCGTCAAACGCATTTAACTCGAGCGTGCAAGGCACCTCTAGCCTGGAGATACTGCGTCCAACGATTTCGTATCAGCTAAAATGGACACTGTGGAAAACGGTGTCCATTTTGGCATACAGTGAATTTGGAGCGGTACTCCTAGGAATCTCACGATTGCGAACGAGTGTTGATTAGAGCCATAATATATTGAACAAGTCGCCGCCACGTTTTGGGAGGATAGGACATGAACATGGTTTCCCTGTTTCTTGGGTTGATTCTTTTTTTGAATATTCTGTTGGCTACCTTCGTCGTTTTCCGGGAGAGAAGGGATATTGGCTCGACTTGGGCGTGGCTGTTCGTGCTTTATTTTATTCCTTTGCTGGGCTTTGTCCTGTACTTGTTGTTCGCGCAAAATTACAGGCGGCTTCATCTGTTCGAATGGAAGGACATCGACCGGATCGGCAGCGAAGAGGAAGCGGAGGAGCAATTGGCCTGGGTACTCTCGGATGGGAGAGCGGTCGTCGTTAATCCGGCGGCCAAAGGCAATCTGGATTTGGTGACCTTAAACCTGAACGCCAGCCATGCCGTTCTTAGCGAGAACAACGAGGTCGAACTGCTGCTGGACGGCAAACGGAAGTTCGAGTGCTTGTTCAGGGACATAGCGGATGCAAAGGACCATATTCACGTTCAGTATTACATCGTCCAAAGGGACGAGCTAGGGAGAAAGCTGATCAAAGCTTTGGCGGACAAGGCGCGCGACGGAGTAAGCGTACGATTGTTGTACGACGAACTAGGTTCGAGACGGGTGACACCGAGTTTTCTGAAAGAGCTGCGCGACGCGGGCGGGGTCGCCGAGGCGTTCTTCCCGTCCCAATTCCGCTTGATTAATTTTCGGCTCAATTACCGGAACCATCGAAAGCTCGTCGTCATCGACGGGAAAATCGGCTACGTGGGCGGGTTTAACGTCGGTAACGAATACTTGGGCTTGGATCCGAAGTTCGGATATTGGCGGGATACGCACTTGAGGATTCAAGGCGGCGCCGTTCAAGCGATGCAAACCCGGTTTATCCTGGATTGGAATCAGGCTTCGCGCCAGGAGGATATCCGGTACCGTTCCGAGTTGTTCCCCGAGCCCGAGACCGTTGGAACGGCGGGGGTACAGATCGTCTCCAGCGGACCGGAGTCGAAACTCGAACATATTAAGAACGGATACGTCAAAATGATTTCCGTCGCCCGCAAGTCGATTCTCATCCAAACACCGTATTTCGTTCCCGACGCCGGTTTTACCGACGCCCTGCAGATCGCGGCGTTGTCGGGCGTGGAAGTGGTCGTCATGATTCCGGACAAGCCGGATCATCCGTTCATTTATTGGGCCACGATGTCCAATATCGGGGAAATGTTGAAGTCCGGCGTCTCCGTCTACTTATACCGTAACGGATTCATTCATGCCAAGACCATCGTTGTCGACGAAGAGATCGCTTCCGTCGGCACCGCGAATATGGACGTGAGAAGCTTTAAGCTGAACTTCGAAGTGAACGCTTTTCTGTACGACGCCGGCATTTCGAAAAAACTGGCCGACGCTTTCAGGCAGGATATCCGTGTATCCGAAGAGCTCACACTCGAGAGTTACGCACGGCGGTCCAGATGGATCCGTGTCAAGGAATCGGTGTCCAGGCTGATCTCGCCAATCCTGTAACAAGCCGGGCATAATTTCATCAAAGTTCTAGTCCGCAATAATCTGACGACGCTCCCTGGCTTGCCGGGGAGCGATTTTTTTAAGCTGCTTCCTATATGGTATGATTGGGGCTCAGACATAAATAGGCAGGAGGATTTATTTTATGGAGTTGAGGCGGCTAACAGATCGTGTTTTTTATACGATGTTTAATAAAGAGACCGATAGGCCAGTTCTTGGATATATAAGTGGTCAAAAGCGTTCTTTAATGGTGGACTCGGGCAATTCTAAAAACCATGTGGAATGTTTTTATGAAGCGGTAAGTCATGCAGGGTTCAGAAAACCGGAGATCATTGCGATTACGCATTGGCATTGGGATCACACCTTCGGGATGCATGCAGTGGAAGGGGTTACGATCGCCCTCCAAAAGACGAATGATAAGTTAGCGGAACTTGCGAAATGGGAATGGACAGATTCTGCCATGAAAGAGAGAGTGGCGGATGGGACTGAGATTGAATTTGCAGATACTTGTATTCGTACAGAGTATCCATCGCTCTCGGAAATACGGGTAGTGACATCCGATATCATCTTCGACGGATATATGGAAATCGATTTAGGAGGTATTGTTGCTGAGGTGCATCATGTAGCCTCTCCGCACAGTGAAGATTCAGTTTGCATCTATGTACCTCAAGAAAGAGTATTATTTATCGGCGATGCTGTTGGAGTGGATTATTATAATAATTGCTACTTGGATAAAGATAAATTGCGTTCATTAATGACAGCGATTGAAGGGTTTGATTTTGACATTTGCGTAGTAGGACATAATGAGCCGGTATCGAAACAAAAAATTGTTCAGGTCATGAATTCTCTTCTGGAACGTTAATACAACATCGCTCCTGTCCCGTTGGCCGGCTAACGGACTCAGGTGACGCTAAATGCTCAAAATAGTTCTATTAAAAATCTAACGGACCTGGATGACCTTATTTCGCATTTTTGGGGGACAAACCCCCTCAAACCCGCAAATAAGTTCGTTCAGGTCCGTTAGCGCGCAGAAAAGCTGTTTTGAGGCAAATAAGGGCTCAGGAGTCCGTTAGGGCCGAGCGTTGCCCAGTCAACATTGCAAAATGGCGAGGAGCAGCGGTTAATGCCCGAGCAGCCCCGACCGATTATCGGCGAATGATCGAAAATCGCATAAAAGGAACAACGGATTAGCCGCAAAGGTTAAAGACGCCGTCGTTCCAGCCTGTTACGATTCTGATGATGAACAAGCCGTCGAGGCGTATCCATTCAATAAGGTAAGGAAGGGAAGGACCGATCATGTCTAAACTTAAAGTCGGTATCATAGGCACGGGGGGGATCGCGAATGTTCATATGCAATCCTATGCCGCCAATCCCGAGGTCGAGTTGTACGCCATTTGCGATCTCGTGCAGGAGCGGGCCGCCCAGAAAGCGGAAGCCTACGGCGTAAGCCAAATTTATACGGATTTTCGCGAGATGTTAAACGATCCTCAGCTGGATGCTGTCAGCATCTGCACCCCGAACAGCTTTCACGCTCCGATCGCTATTGCCGCAATCCAGGCCGGTAAGCACGTGCTGGTCGAAAAGCCGTTATGCATTACCGTCGAAGAGGCGCTGGAGGTAGAGAAGGCAGTGCGCGCCAGCGATCGCGTGCTTCAGGTCGGATTCGTGCGCCGATACGGCAGCAACACGAAAGTCGTGAAGCAATTTATCGAAGCCGGGGAAATCGGAGAAGTGTATTATGCAAGAGCTTCTTGTCTGCGTAGATTAGGCAATCCCGGCGGTTGGTTCTCCGACGCCAAGCGCTCTGGAGGAGGCCCGCTGATCGACTTGGGTGTACACGTTATAGATCTGTGCTGGTATTTGATGGGGAGGCCAAAGGTTCAATCGGTGAGCGGCAATGCTTACAAGAAACTAGGCAATCGCGCCAACGTGCGCAACCTGTCTTACTACAAGTCGTCGGATTACGATCCGGATAAAAACAACGTCGAAGATCTGGCGAATGCGTTCATCCGCTTCGAGAACGGCGCTTCCCTTTACGTGGACGTCAGCTTTTCTCTCCATGCCAAAGAGGACGAGATCACGGCCAAAATTTATGGGGAAAAAGGGGGAGCGGAGCTCGAACCCGAGCTTCTGCTCATCAGCGAGAAGCATGACACGATCCTGAACATCTCTCCTCAGGTGGACAATGCGGGTTTCGACGCGATTAAAGGCTTCGCGAACGAGATCAATCATTTCGTTGATTCGTGTCTGGGCCGTGTCGAGACGCTTAGTCCCGTGGAAGACGGAGTGGAGATGATGAAAATATTATGCGGCATCTACGAGTCTGCGGAGACCGGCAAAGAGGTCCGCTTTGGGGAGGTGTAGACGATGAAACTTCGGAATAAGATCGGCGTTATCGTCGACAGCTTCGGCGTCGGCGTGCGCGAAGGGTTGAAGCTGGCCGCTGAAGTCGGAGCGGAGGGCGTGCAGATTTATGCGGTGAGCGGAGAAATGGACCCGGACCGCCTGTCAGCTGCGGACCGGAAGGAGCTTAAAGCCTACATCGATTCGTTGGGGATGGAAATCGCCGCACTTTGCGGAGACCTCGGCGGTCATGGCTTTCAGGATGCCGCCGCCAATCCGGCCAAAGTCGAGAAGTCAAAGCGGATTCTCGATCTGGCGCTGGATCTCGGCACGAATATCGTGACGACGCACGTCGGTATTATACCGGACGAATCGCATCCTTATTATCGGCCGATGCTGGAAGCATGCAAGGAGCTTGCCGATTACGCCTCGGAGAGGAATGCGCACTTCGCGATCGAGACCGGCCCGGAAACCGCCTTGCATCTTAAGACGTTTCTGGACAAGCTCGGCTCCAAAGGAGTGGCGGTCAATTACGATCCGGCGAACTTCGTCATGGTAACGGGAAACGATCCGGTTCAAGGGGTCTATACGCTTCAAAATTATATTGTGCATACCCACGCCAAAGACGGTCTCAAGCTTCGCGACTTCGTGGATCCGATATCCGTCTACGGCTTTCTCGGGCATAAAGGCATGTCCCATGAGGAGATTGCCGAAGACGCAGCCTTCGGACAGGCCTTTCGCGAAGTGCCGCTCGGCGAAGGCAACGTCAAGTTCGACGATTATTTCGCGGCGCTCGCGGATATCGGATACGAAGGCTATTTAACGATCGAACGCGAGGTCGGCGATAACCCGAAAACCGACATTGCTAACGCGGTGCAATTCATCAAGTCCTATCGCTAGCTTCCGGCGTACGTCCTGTGAAAACGCAGGGAAACGTTTGATTAAATCCCAACGGCTCCGAGATCGGGCCTGATATGCTCCCCATACGGTAGACAGGTGAAATAATAATAACCTGTTGCCGTGTGGGGAGTATTTTTTATGTTTAACATCCGAAAGAAACACGTCATCTGTATCTTTGTGATTGTCAAATGACATATCCACGAAACACAGTAAGTAATTATTTTGTTGTGGTGCTTTGGGCGGAGCGGACTTGCTTTTCGAAGTTTATAATAATTTGATCGCCGTCATACTTGGTCATAATTTCTTCGTAATAGGTCGGCCACATTTTGCCCGATTTGTCCGAGAACAGCATCTTGACCTGCAGTTCGTTCTGGCGAGCCCGAAATGCGCCGACATCGATACCGATCGGAGGCGCCAGGGCGACGCCGAGCTTCGGCTTGACCGGGAGCGCGGCCAAAAATGTTTTAATCTCTTTATCCCGCTCCGTCAAGCGCGGATTGATAACTTGCAAGCCAAGCACGCTGGGACTGTCCGGCGTGAAGAAGCTCCATATTTTCATAAAATTGTGACGAACTACCTCATCGTCGGATACCGCAAGCAACTTAATATTGTTGCCGCTTCGCTCATACTGTTTCTTTTCCAGACCGTAATGGGTCAACAAGAAACCTTCCTCGCCGGCAAGCCAGTCCAGAATTTCAACGATTTTCTTCAATTTCTCCGGGTGAGAGTCGCCAGTCAGCTTCGAGAATACAAACGGAGCGTCCGACGAAATGCCCGCTCTTAACGGCTCGTTGCCGAGCGGATTGAATGGTACCCAATTCGCGTGCGGATTGATTGCCCGACTAAGCGATTGAATGCTGGCGGGATTCGCGTCCAGAGCGAAATCTGCGGATTGTCCGAGAACGATTCCGACTTTTCCTTGAATCGCTTTATCGATATGCTCCGTGCCTTGATTGAGAAACCAATCGGGATCGACCACGCCTTGATCGATCACCTTGAGTATATCGTCGACGACCTGGCCGACTCGCAGATCGGATTCCATATCGACTAGCGTATTATTATTCATGTACGCAGGATAGACAAGGCCGTTCTTGGCATATTCCGGCCAGTCGGTCGACAAGCTGGAGCTATTGCCGGAAGTTGTGAATCCATAAGTATCCCGGACGCCGTTACCGTCGGGATCATCGAATGTAAAGGCGCGCAGAACTTTCAAATACTCGCTGTATGTGCGAGGAATATCCAATCCGAGACGGTCCAGCCAATCCTTCCGGATGTAGTAGCTTCGGTAGGCATTCTTGTCGTAAGGGAGCGGCGCCCGGTAGAACCGGTTATGAATTTGAAATTGCTTTAATTCTTTATCGCTGATCCAGTATTTGTAATAATTCGGCATCGTGAGCGGTGAAATGTAGGGCGTCATATCGGCCAATACGCCGCTTAACGCCAGCTTGGAGGCGCCGTCGTTCGTACCGTCGATCCACATGTCGGGAGGATCGTTCGCCAGCAGCGCTGCCTCGATCGCAGCGTTATAGTCGGTACCTGGCACCATATAGGTCACGTCCAGACGAACATTGAATTTATTTTCAATCGTTTGGCGAATGAAATCGTCCGTGGCATCCGGTAATTTTACGTTGTTCGGGGCGGGGACGAACAACTTAAGACGTAGCTGCAGTTCGTCTTGAGCGGTGGAGTCCCCTTGATCACCCTTTTGAAAATAGCCAAACAAAATACGGACGAGAACGAATAGACTTGCAATCATGAGCAGAGCCATGATCATGAGCATGCGTTTGCGTATCATCATCTTCACTCCAAAACGGGTGGTTGCTGAAAATAAGGCGGGTATGATTTAATTATGGTAATTTATTTTCAGAAAAAAGTACACGCTTTCACACTTGGTTTGGCGAAATTTATTTTCGCTGCTTTGCAGAAAGTCGAGGAGAACAGATGAAGACGAACTGGTTTAACCGATTATTACTCTCCTATTTGCCGGTCTTTTTTATTATCAGCTTAAGCCTCTTAATGATGACTTATTTGACTTTGGGTGAAATGTCCAAGAAGGCTTCCGTCAAAGCGAATCAGGCGCTTTCGCACAATATCGCGAAGTTGATCGACAACAAGCTGCAAGGCATCGATTCCTTGCTGCTCTATGAAATCTTGAATAACGACAAAATCATCCAATTCTTCGTAGACAATCCAAGGGAAAGCAGGAACTACGCGGATATTTCGGCTGCGGGGGCGCTGAAGGAACTGATCCAGAACAATCCGGCCATCGATTCCATTTATTTGTACCGGACCCCGGATGCGACGGTGCTCACGCCTTCGACGCTGACCAAACTGAATCCATTCGCGGACAAGAAATACATCGGATTAACCTTGAACAGCCGCGGCCCATATCAATGGACGGCCAGAAGTATTCCGTCGGCCGGAGCGGGGCAAGCGGACAAACGGGTCATCAGCCTCGCCAAGAATGCGAACCTAAAGAATTTGAGCTTCCTGATCGTAAACGTCCGGATCGAGTCTGTGTCCGAATGGATCGCGAGCATGGCCGACAAGCAAACGACGTTCGTCCATCTCGCGGACGGCAACGGCAACCCCATCCTTTCGACTGAAGAGGAAAAGGCGGATCAGGCGCATGCACCGGGTCCGGGCAAAGTCCTGTCGTCTGCCGTGTCGGAACAGACGGGTTGGGTCGTATCCAGCGGCAACCGGGACGGCGGCATACTGGAGTTCGTGTCGTCCTTGTTCTACCTGTGGATAGCGATCGCAGCGGCCATCGTCATTGCCGGCTTCGCTTGGATTATTTACGTTTCGCGCCGTCAGTACAAGCCTGTCCAAACGTTGATCAACCTCATCTCGGGCGCGCGCAAACCGTCCCCCCAGGCGGCGAAGGCCGAGGGGGCGGACGAGTTCAAGCTCATTGAAGCGACCATCGAAGAACTGCTGGACGAAACGAGCGCGCTGCAGGAGCAGCATAAGGAATTGTCGGTTTATCACAGAAGGCATCTGTTTCTCAGTCTCATGGAAGATACGAGCTCCACGGCCAACTTCGGCCACTATCTCGAAGAGGAACTGGCCCGGCTTGGCATCTCCAAGCCCGTAACGGGCTCGATCGTCGCCATCGTCGAAATCGACCATTACGCCGAGTTCGTCGCCCAGTACGGGAGCGACCAGCATTTACTGAAATATATCCTGGGGGCATCAGTCAAAGAGCTCGTCGAGAATAAGCCGTTCACCGTCTGGACGGAATGGATATCCCATTCCAAAATGGGCGTTCTGTTTCTCTTCCACCATAACGAAGGCGATCCGGAAGTGTTGGATTGCTGCGAGAAGTTGAGGGATTGGGTGGCGAGCAACCTGGATTTCACCATCACCGTCGGAATCGGCCGGCTGATTCGCGAGCTGGAGCTTACGGCGGAGTCGTTCCGGGAAGCGGTCAACGCCGTAGGGTACAAATCATCCTTGGGCACGAACAGGCTCATCACTCGCGATCACATTTTGGAAAAACCGAAAGGCGAAATGTTCACCCAGTTGCAATATTTTCGGTACATCAGCCAATCCTTCCGTACCGGCGACGACAAGTGGGAATCGTACTATCAAGAGATGTTTCATACGCTGAGCAATCGGCTTTACACCCGGGACGACCTCGCCAGTCTGATGCAGGTGCTAATCGGCTATTTGCAGAAGGAAATGGCTGAGTCGACGGAGGAATGGAACGACATTTGGAACCGGGATGTGCATTCGGCGCTGCTGTCAGCCCTGGAAGAAGAAACGCGGGAAGAAGTCCACGAGGCGTTCCACCGGATTCTGCACGACGCCTTCGCTAGGTTCAACAAGCTTCGCGAGAGCAAATCGTCGCATCAACTCATGCATCAAGTAAAGAAGTATATCGAAGATCATTTCGGTAATCCCGATTTATCGCTTACCCATCTTAGCGACGAGTTCGGGCTGAATCCCAAATATTTAAGCCGCTTATTCCGGGAAGCCTTCGGGATGAAATTCATCGACTACGTATCCAACGTCCGGATGGAGAAATCGGCGCACCTTCTGATCGATACGGACGAGACGATTCAGGATATCGGCCGTTCAGTCGGGTACGATCAATCGTTGACGTTCATACGTGTGTTCAAGAAGCATACCGGCGAGACGCCGGGGCAATACCGGAAGAAAAACAGTTTATGATGAGTCTTGCGCATGCGGCAAGGCTCCTTTTTTTATCATTTATGCGCTGTGGGGAGAAATTGTCTATTGCGGACTTTTCGTCTATCGGCGGTAAATGGGCATTTTGTATCCTTTTATCTATCCGGAGACAATGGTCTATATACCGGTTTAGACTGAGGTGATAGCTTTGGGAAGGGTAAGGCAATCAAATATTTCAGGGGGTATAAGCATGCGTACGAAAGCAAGAGGTTCGAGATTGGGAGCAATAAGAGATTGGAGATTGGTAGTCATTTGTTTAATGTTGGTGAGTATGCTCGCGGCCTGTGCAGGCAACAACTCAAATTCAGGAGCTTCCAATAACAAAGAAAGCTTCCCTGCGGCAAGCATAGAACCGAGCGCAAGCAACGAGTCCAGCGAAGCCAATGTGTACCCGGAGAACGGTCTGCCCAAAGACGAGAAAGTAAAACTAAAGTTTGCTTATTGGGAAAATGGAAGCGGCAGAGAATGGATCGATTATGCAATGGAAACGTTCAAGAAGAAGTTTCCGAATGTTGAATTTGATGTCACGTATTCGCCGACAATCGAAACGATTACAGCAACGAAAATCGCAGCCAACAATGATGAGGACATGTTCGACATTTTCTCAACGTCAATTGCGGGTGAGGGTATACACGTCAGTCTGGCGGAAGCAGGGAAAATCGAGGCGGAGGACGACCTGTGGGACCATAAAGCGTATGACAGCGAGAAGACATTAAAGGAGCTTCAATCCGGTGTATATGAAGGGGCGGGGAGGATTTCGGGAAAAATGTACGCGTTGCCAACGGGGCAAAGTGTAACCGGTCTCTTCTATAACAAAAAACTGTTTGAGGAAAAGGGCTGGAACCAAAATCCGCAAACGTGGAACGAGTTCGTGGCGCTTGTTGACACGATTAAAGCAGCGGGACTGATCCCAATCACCTATCCGGGCAAATATCCGGGTTACCTGGGTTTCAGCTTCGGTCTGGCACAGCAATACGAATTGGCGGAGATCAACGGAGATCTGGAGAAATTCGATGATTTGTACAGAAATTATAAAGCGCCTTTCTATACCACTCCTGAAAGTAAGTTGTTATACAAGCGGATCTATGAGCTCGGTCAGAAGAAATCGTTCCCGAACGGTGTAGCCGCATTGACGCATACGCAGTCGCAGATGCAACTGCTGCAAGGTCAAGCTGCATTAGCTTCAACCGGGGAATGGGTACAGAACGAAATGAAAGAATCTATTCCCGACGGATTTGTATGGGGATTCATGTTGCCGCCAATGGGAGATAACCCGTCTGATGCCAAATATCATATGAGTTATGTACAGGGTGGCTACTATATCTGGTCGGCCAAACCGGAATTGAACAAGAAATGGGCGAAAGAGTTTATTGCCTGGATGTGGAATCTGGATGTACAGCAGCGTTTTGCGGAGAAAGCGGGTTCGCTGCCCGTGCGTAACGATTTCATGAATGATGCGGCACTTGTCGAGAAGCTGCAGGATGCACCTAAAGCCATTATGGAGTACATGAAGAATAATACGGTAAAAGGTGCGAGCAGTTCGCGCAACAACACGTTGACCGATATTAACGTCGATAAAGCAAATACGATCGTCACAGACATGCTGAACGATGTAGCTTCAGGTAAGCTGGATCCGACAGCGAAACTGCAAGAAGCCGAGAGTTTGTTGGAGAAGGCAATCGCAGCGCATAAATAAATGTTCACCCTACAGGATAACGTCACGAAGCGCTGAAGCTATCAGCGCTTCGTGATTATAAAAGGAGCGAGACCGATTGGAAAAAGTGCCTGTACCTGCTGTAAGTACCGGACGCTCTAATCACCGTTGGCAGAATAAGGTTGTTTTTCAGAAGTGGCTGTTTATTTTGTCGGCAACGACCCCAGCGTTCGGTGGATATCTTTTGTTTACGTTATATCCGAATATACTCTCTATTTACTATTCGCTGCTTAATTGGAATGGCATTCGACAACCTGTATTTGTCGGAATACAAAATTATATGACGATGTTTGAGGACCAATATGTATGGAGAGCGTTATGGCACAACTTGGTATATACGCTTGCAGCTCCACCTCTGGTCATTCTGATTTCGATGGTTCTTGCTTATATTCTGGTCAATAAAGGCTATCTGTTCAGTTCAATCTATAAATTATTGTTTTTCTTTCCCAATGTGCTTTCTATTGTCGCCGTATCTTTGTTATGGGCATTTGTATACGATGGGTCCTTCGGATTGTTAAATGCCGGTTTGCAATTGATCGGCATAGATACTGGCAGCTTCTATTGGCTTGGCGAGAAAGGAACTGCCTTTTGGGCGGTCATTCCGCCTATTGTTTGGGCATCAGTCGGTTTCTACTTCGTTGTTTTCCTCAACGCGATGAGCGCCATTCCGAAGTCGTTGTATGAAGCGGCGATTATCGAAGGAGCCAGCCATAGAGTCCGGTTAGTACAAATTACGTTTCCGCTCATCATGCCGATTATTCGTGTTTCTGCTATTTTTCTCATGTTAAGTATGATCAAAGGGTTCGAGAACGTTCTGATCTTAACAAACGGCGGGCCATCCGGTTCGACGGATGTGATCGGACTGTACATGTTCAATATCGCTTTCGGCAAGGGAAGTCATGATTATGGCTATGCATCGGCGATCGGTATGTTTTTGTTCGTCATACTCGTGTTGGCCAAGCTGATTATTGATAAATTTACGGCGAATCGGGATGCCGAGTTTTAGGAGTGGAAGCAGTGAAAGAAAAAAGAACGGTAGCCGACCTCATGTGGAACGTGATTCTTCTGCTCTGGTCCTTGTCTATTTTGTTTCCTTTGGTTTGGGTGTTCTACGAATCATTGAAGACCAATCAGCAATTTTTCCAGGATGTATGGAGGCTGCCCGGCAAATTACACTGGGGCAACTATGCAGATGCATGGAATGAATACCGCATCGGTAAATCCATGATCAATACGATTTATTATGTCGGAGTCACGCTGGCGATCGGGACATTCCTGACGGCCATTAACGCTTATGTATTGACTCGCATGAAGTTCAGAGGGAGAAAGCTAATGTGGGCGATCATCATGATGTCCCTTTTTCTGCCCGGCATTAACGCACTGGTACCCCAGTATGTCCTTATGCGGGATCTGCACTTAACGAATAGTCTCACAGGGCTTATTGTCCTTGATAGCTTTAGCGAAAGTGCTTTCTTCTTAATGATGCTGGGCGGATTTATGCAATCGCTTCCGAAGGAAATCGAGGAGAGCGCATATATTGATGGGGCGTCTATCTTCCAGACCTTCTTCCGTATCATCTTGCCTTTGTCGACTGCCGGTATTGTAACGGTGGCGATATTCAAATTTCTTGGCTTGTATAACAACTTCTTGGGACCTTTTATTTATTTAAGCGATGCGAATAAGTATACGATTGGCGTCGCGATGTATCAGGCCAGCCAAATCATGAATTACAAGGCGGATTGGGTCACTTTGTTCGCCGGACTTATGATTACGATGGTTCCGCTTGTGCTGATCTATATTTTACTGCAGCGCAGGGTGATGGAAGGCGCGACTTTGGGAGCGTTGAAAGGATAACTTAATCGAGGGTGGTAGATTCTTAATGGCTAAGCTAGTCAAAAGATTATTGCCGGTCATGGTTAGCGCGATGATAATGTGTTCGTTGATCCCTGCCGGTTTTGCTGCGGCGAATGAGCCTGGTCAACCGGATAGGAATGCATTTCCGATCGGGATTTACATACCGCCGCCACCTGAAGATGTGAACCAGGGCACTTACGAAGATATAGCCGATATGAATGTTAATTTCATTATAGGCGGCAATTCCCATTATACGTTCGATGTCAATGACAGGGCACTCGGTTTCGCTGCAGCCAATGGGCTGAAAATGCTTGTTACAGATGAACACTTCGTTGTGAATCATCCGGTCATTTCACAGAACGAAGGTGGAGATACGGCTGTTGTAACCCGAACACATTCATGGGGACAGACGTTCACAACGCCTGAGACAGGCAGCAATTGGTCTATTAATATCGTTGAGCTCAATGCGGATAAAGCCAATTGGCCGCAGAATGCAACACTAACATTGAGATTATACAAGAGCCCTTCGAAAACCCAACTTCTAGCCATGAAAACATTCAATTCTCCTTCCGAGCATCCGGACTTCGCGCTTGGCGTCGCGGTTCAAACCAATACGTCCTATTATTTGGAATTGACTAGCAATGGGAATTCGGGGGTGGCGCTTACAACAAGCCATTCCGATGCGTATGCCGGCGGTCAGGCATATGATAATGGTACAGCATTAGCGGGCAAAGATATGTGGTTTAACATATCCTATGTTAGCCCTGTGTATGAGCATGGCGACAAGCCTTCTGAATCCGGATTGGCAGATGTCGTTGACCATTATAAGGATAATCCTGCCGTAATGGGTTATACGTTGAAAGATGAACCTCCCGCTAATATGTTGACTCTTGTTGACGATACGGTGAAAACGTTGAAGGAGTTGGATCCCGCACGGCCTTCCTTTGTCAATTTGTTTCCGAGTGAAGCTGGAAGCACGCTTAATCTCTCGAATGATGCGACAGGAGAATACGTCAGTTCCGAGACTCCCTTAGGACAGACATTCACGACGAGTGCAGATCAGACAACGGTGAAAACCGTGCAATGGTTCGTTAATAAAGGAAGCTGGCAGGCCGGCGAAAATCTGACGGTCACCTTATGGGATTCTCCGAACAAGAACATCGCCATTGCCCGCAGTACATTGGAGGCCGCGGCGAACGATTGGCCTGTATTTACGCTTAATGCTGCGGTAGAGCCGCATAGGCGTTATTATATGGAGCTTACGCATAATGGACAAGGCGATGACAAAATCGGACAAGTGGTCCGTTCGGGGACGAATAAGAAATGGTACAACGGCGGGAACGCTTATATTAATGGCCAGGCGATCAATGCCGACTTCTGGTTTACGATAAACCAGAATATCGAAGCCTACACCTATGAAGATTATGTCTATCGATGGGGCTATACCAATCCGGAGCACCTCGTATATGACAGCTATCCCTTCTTGGTGAACAACGGATTTCTGGAATCCTATTATTATAATCTGGAAGTTGTGCGACGGCAGGCGAAAACAATCTCCAAAGATTTCTGGACATTCCTGCAATCGGTAGGCTTGCCTTGGCTGCGCGAGCCATCGGAGAACGACATGAGGTACAATGTGTATACGAATCTGGCTTATGGAGCCAAAGGGATTATGTATTTCACCTATTGGACGCCTATATATGAAGGTTTCTACGGTTCGCTTATATTGCCGGATGGAAGCAAGAACGATACTTACTATTATGCGCAAAACCTAAATAAAGAAGTTCTGCATCTGGGTCCCACCTTGAATCGTCTGACATCGGAGGACGTCTATCATACCGGGGATTTGCCTCGCGAGACAACAGCACTTCCGAATGATTTCTTCTGGCAGGTGACCGATACAACCCTGCCTGCGGTTATAGGTTCGTTTCACGACGAGAATGGCAATAAGTATGTGATGGTTGTTAATCGGGATACAGAACAGGCGCGCAGACTGAGCTTTAAGTTGCCTTCCAAGCCGGAATCTGTGCTCGAGATCTCCAAGGAAACAGGCAATGAAACAAGCACCAACTATGATCCGGATACCGGAGAGTTGTCCGCACAATTTGCTCCTGGGGAAGGCAGATTGTATAAAACAAGCTTAATCAGCAATCTTAACGAATTGCCGATCGCTCGCAGCCTGATAATAGAGGGCTCCACGAGAACATCTATATCCGGCACGTTGAATGCGATCGACCCGGATCAGGATGCGATCATATATAGCATAGAGGATGAAGCTGCAAATGGTGCAGTGACAATCACCGACAGCCGGACGGGAAGCTTTACTTATGTTCCGAATGATGGCTTTAGCGGAACCGATACGTTTACGTATAAAGTAAATGATGGCCAGTCCGACTCGAATATCGCAACGGTATCCATTACGATCTCATCCTCTTTAACCGGGACGGCTAAGGTTGCAGCGGGTACAACAGTGGGGACTACGAGGCTGTTGTCAGATGTAGGCAGCGGCAACCATCTAGCCGTCAGGCTGTCACCTAATCCCATTGCTGCACCTTTCGCTGGAGATCCTGTACCTATGGGAGCTGAGGTTATTAACCCGTATGTGTCCGGTGCCGATCTTGCCGGAGTCGCAGCGGGAATGTACGCCGGCGTCTACGAGGTGGATGCCAGCAATAAGATAGTCGGCTTTACATTGCTGCATCTGAAGAAGGAGCATATCTTGTCTTCCTATGACTATCATCTGCAGAATAAGTTTCCGATTGGAGTTGCGAATGGCCCTGAACCTGAGCAAGCGACATCGGCCAAGTATACGGAAATAAGCGCTATGAATGCGAACTTCATCATCGATTCGAATAAGAACGGTGTGATTGCAGACACCGACAGTGCGCTGGAATTAGCGGAAGCCAATGGATTGAAAATGATGATTGACGCTGAGAACTTTGCCGGCAGCGATCGGCCTTCAGACGATGAGCTGGACGCATGGACGAACCATTTCAAAGTCAATTCGGCACTGCTCGGCTATAATCTGTATCAACATCCGAACAGTCATTTGTATTCAAGCTTGATTGCTGCCGATACGCGTTTGAAGCTGAACGACCCAAGTCACTTGACCTATGTTAATTTAGCAGGGGTTGGGAATTATAGCTTTGGCAGTAACGGCGGATTTATTACGCCTGCTACCCCAATTGGTCAAATGATTCATACAAAAAAGGGTCAAACCGAAATCAATACGGTAACATTGAGTGCGGGCGTGAGTACGAATCCATGGAGCACTCCAATTTTAACGCTATGGGATTCGCCGGCAAAGCTGGTTAAGATTGATTCGGCCAGGATTAATGACCGACCGAACACCAGCTTCCCAACATTTACCTTCAATAATGCTCATGTCCATGAAAATACGAACTATTATGTGGAAATGACCGTCACGGGAGAGTATGAAGGTCTTATGTGGGTGAATTATCAATTAAATCCCAATGGCACTGCCACAAATAACGGCGTTCCAGTTTACGGGGACTATTTCTATACAATTAACGGTGAAACGCAAATTTACGAGGGTTACGTACAAGCTTGGGCGGAGACGAATCCGAGTATTCTCTCGTTTGATCAGAACCCATTCCGTATGGATGGCAGCCTGGATCAGAATTACTATACCAATCTGGAGCTGTTCAGAGCTGAAGCGGTACGCAGAGATGTTCCGTTATGGTCGCAAATTCAATCTGCAGGATGGAATGGCGTGACGAAAGCGCCAAGCCAATCGGAACTAACCTATCAACTGTATACGAATCTTGCTTACGGTGTGAAGGGGATTGTTTATTCCTCTTATGAAACGAAAACAGCAGCAGGCTTTAACGATGGCTTGATCTTGCCGGACGGAACGCCGAACCAATCGTATTACTGGGCACAGCAATTAAATGCGGAAGTGCTTAATATTGGAACAACGCTCAGCAAGCTGAAGTCGGAGGCTGTCTATCATACCGGAACGCTTCCATCGGGGACGCAGCCGCTTCCCGCAAGCTTTTTCTGGCAGCCGCAAGATGCATCTGCTCCGCTTATCATCAGTTCATTCAAGGATAAACAAGATCGCAGCTATGTCATGGTCGTTAATCGGGATACGCAAAATTCGCTTGCAACGTCATTTAAAATAACTTCATTGCCGACGTCGGTAAACGAGGTTTCAAAGAATTCGGGTGCAGAGGAAATCACTAATTACGATAGCAATACAGGCATATTGAGCGGAGTATTCGCACCGGGAGAGGGAAAGTTGTATGCTCTTGACAATACTGTGAATCATGCGCCTGTGGCTAGTGACATAAGCCTTGCCACGCACACGAAGACAGCTGTGAGCGGCATGCTGTCTGCAGCGGATTCGGATCTTGATGCGCTGACGTACAGTATTGTGTCGCATGGCACGAAAGGGGTAGCCTTCATTACGAATCCAGTGTCGGGAGCCTTTACGTATATCCCGGATGCTGGAGCGTCGGGTGTAGATACTTTGACATACCGCGTTTTTGACGGCAAGAATTATTCGGACATAGCGACTGTTACGATTAACGTTATTCCAGCAGTCCCGGGTATTCCGGGCGGCGCTTCATTGGTCCCGGCTGATGCGTCCGGAACGACTAGCGTCAGTGCGGTTGCAGGCGCTGGAAACCATCTCGTTCTGCAACTTTCTTCCAGCAGAATTGCCAGCCCCTATACGGATGAGCCCGTTCCGACGGGAGCAGGAATTATCGATGATTACACATCGGGGACGGTTATTCCTGTAGCACATGAGGGGATGTATGTGGGAGTATATGTCGTAAATGCCGCTAACCAGGTTTTAGGCTTCCAGCAATTGAAGGTCACTCGTCATTCATTGATGAATCAAGCGCCATCGGCGACGAATGTCAGCTTGACTACGCTCTTGAATACGTCTGTGAATGGAGCATTGTTTGCAACTGATTCAGATCTTGATCCGCTGACGTACAGCATAGTGTCGCAAGGCACAAAAGGGGTAGCTCTCATTACGGATCAAGCGACGGGAGCATTCAAGTATACGCCGAATTCCGGAGTTACAGGAACCGATACCTTTACGTACCGTGCATTTGATGGGAAAAATTACTCGAATATCGCCACGGTCACTGTGAAAATTATTCTTGAATCAACGAATGTAACTGTGCCTGGGGGGCCAGTACAGGCAGAGACCTACGCGTCTGCTGATGGAAAGCTGCAGCTTCCTTCAGGAAAGGAAGGAAAAGTAAGTCTGAATGATTCCATCTTCATCGTTATTCCGGCCGGTACGACGAGTAGCGACATGCTGTGGAGTGTGGCTCAAGTATCGCACCCGGAAGCTCTTAATAACAATTCGGCTCAGTTGGTAAGCTCTATCTTTGAAATTACAGCAAGCAAGACCGGCAATATTAAGCAGCCATTTATCATTACCTTCAAAATTGACCCGCAAAGGGCGACAGCTGATCGAACTGCAGCGGTATATTATTACGATAGTCTAAAGCATGTTTGGGTGAAGCTGGGAGGTCAGGTTGAAGGAGATCAAATTTCAGTGGCAGCGAACAAGCCTGGCCAATATGCGGTTTTCTCGGAAACAACGGATGAGCAAGCGATGTTCCAGGACACCGCAAAGCATTGGGCGGAAACGGGAATCAAACAAGCCGTTGCTCTGGGAATCGTCAAGGGTTATCCTGACGGAACGTTTAAGCCTGATCGTGCGGTGACCCGTGCGGAGTTCGTCGTCATGCTGCTTAAAGCGCTGAAGCTCGATGTACCTGAAACAACGACACTTTTCACGGATTTGGATACGATAGGCAGTTGGGGTAAGGAAGCGCTTCTTCAAGCGGTACAAGCAGGAATTGTGGCCGGGTATTCGGATAATACCCTACGGCCGAACGCTGTCATTTCCCGTACAGAAATGGTTGTCATGGCTGCTAGAGCCTTGAAACTAAAACTGGAAAACATCGATTCAACAGATTTTGCAGATGACGGGGATATTCCGGAATGGGGAAGAGCTGCAGTCGCAGCTGCCAAGGAACAAGGTTTGGTGCAAGGGCAAACAAATAACAAGTTTAATCCTGACGCTGCCACTACTCGCGCGGAGGCACTGACCCTTATTTTACGATTGTTGATGTCCAATTAAAGTCGGCGGCTCATTTCCGCGATCCTAGTAAACATGGAAGGAGCTCGGAATTCACTGACAGCACGGCGTCTCGCATGCCATGAACAGCGATCACTTAAACGTCCGGATGCACGGGCAAGCTCTGCACAATCTCGTTCATCGTGAACGAGGCGCAGGTGGCCGTCTTCGAGCTGATCGTATCGTCTTCGGCGTACATCTCGGTCAGCTCGTAGCGGTTTCCATCCAACACATATTGTTCCAAAGTAAAGTTGGAAAGATCAACGATCCAGTATTCCTGTACGCCGTACTTCGCATAGACAATGCGCTTCATCACCTTGTCCCGCCTGCGCGAGTGTTCGGATGTAACCTCGACGACAAGATCGGGAGCGCCGTTAATGCCTCTGTTACTGATGATCGACATTCTGCTGCGATGGATCATAACCAGATCCGGTTGCCGAACTTCCGTATCGGACAAAATGACGTCGATTGGCGCGGAATAGATGATAAATTCGTTTCGACAACTGGCGTTGAGCGTAAAGAGCAGTTCCTGACTGACCGATTGATGCGTAGGCGTCGGAGACGGACTCATCAGCTCCAATACGCCGTCCGAAATCTCGTAGCGGTTGCCGTCGTCGACCATATTCGCATACAACTCGTAAGTAACGGGCGACTCCTTGATGACTTCTTCGTATGTTTTCTTTTTCATACTCATGCAGTTGCCTCTCTTTCCTATTAATAAAACAGCACCCCGACAAAGAAACACGACGTGTGTTTTTCTTTGTCGGGGTGCTTCCCCGAAATGATTGATTTCATTATCATTTAACCGTAATAAATTGTCAATGCAAGCGGCTGCCGAATTTTCTGCTTAACGCAGTTTAAAATTGTTGACGATTACCTATGAGGTGGTATAGTTCAAATAAACAAAACGTAGCGGGAGCTGTGAGCATGCCAATAGTGGATAATCTCTTATCAAGTTTTGAAAAGTTAAAAGGAACTGCGCCAACGGTGAAATCGATAGAGGGTTATCATCCCGATGGCGAATTCAGCGGAATTGAAGCCATTACATACGAAAGTGTACCGTATAACAACATGCGGACAAAAGTCTTTGCTTATTTAGGCGTTCCAAAGGTGAAAACGGGAGAAAAGCTTCCTGCCGTCGTGTTAATACACGGTGGCGGCGGACATGCCTTTGCTTGTTGGGTTAAAATGTGGAATGATCGCGGCTATGCTGCGATTGCAATGGATACTACCGGATATATGCCGGGCAAGAAGAATGCCGGCAGCCGCGAGGTCTCGGAAGAGAACGAATGGGTGCATGAGCTTACTGGCGTTTTCGCTGAAGAAGGATTTACGCCCTCGCCTTCGAACGACGGAATGAGTACCTCCGACCAGCCCATGGAAAACCAGTGGATGTACCATGCTCTGTCAAGCGCGATCCTGGCAGGCAATATTTTGCGAAACCATCCATCCATAGACAGCGAGAAGATCGGGGTAACGGGAATATCGTGGGGCGGCGTCATCTGTTCGCTGTTGATCGGGTACGATCAGAGATTTGCTTTTGCGGTGCCCGTGTACAGCAGCGGTTTTCTCGGAGAGGGATTAAGCGATTTGAATCAGATTTTCTCCAGACCCGAGGTTAAGATGAACTGGTCCGCGGAGAGAAATTTCGACAAGGTGAAGCTTCCCGTGCTGTGGCTTGCGTGGAATGATGACAGCGCTTTTTCCATCCAGCCCAATTCCCTTTCCTACGAGGAAACCGCATTAAACCATGCCAATACGCGTCTAAGTATTAAAGACCTGATGTACCACAGCCATGAGCACGGCTGGAAGCCGGAGGAAATCTATGCGTTTGCAGACGCCCAGATTAACGGTGGTGTTCAGTTTCCCAAAATAACGGTTCAGCCTAACGGTAGAAAGTTCGGCTTTTCGGTTGAATGCGGCAAAGACGTGCGGATTACGGGAGCTACCGGCTATTACATCTGTGAGCCGATGGCGTATTCGAAGTTTGATAAATTCGGTTATGGCGAGCATTCCTTTATGAAGCAAAGCTGGGAGACAATTGACTGCGACATACAGGATAATGGTCTGATTTCCGGTGTTTTTCCGGATACTTGCGTTTCATATTATATCGAGATTGCCTTTTTGATAAACGATCAAGAGCTTTTCATCTCAACGGTATTTGTTGATTTGCAGTAGTTCTATGTAGGGTGCAGGGATGGGGGAGCAGGAATTACGATGACTCAAATGCGGGAAAACTTCGGAAACTATCTGGCCAACATCCAAACGTCCATATTTACGGTTTCTTACCAGCATGTCGGTACGAACTGGTCTTATTCGAATGTAAACTACGAATATAATCTCCTCTACTATATTACAGACGGCAGTTGCACAATTCGCGTCGATGAGGAAGAACTTCGCCCTTCGGCAGGCCAGCTTGTGTTGCTGCCTGAAGGAACGAAGATCACGACTTCCTCGAACGACGAACGTTTCGCCAAGTATTATTGTCATTTTACGGCTTCGCTCGGGGAAACTCGGCTGTTCGATTTAATCAGGCTGTCCACCGTGATCGATGCGAAAGACCGCCCGGCGATGGAGAAGCAGTTCCGCGAACTTCTTCATTACGCGTCGGGTCACAATTTGACTTCAGCCTTGCGTTGTAAAACGATTCTGCTCCAGTTGCTATGCACCTACATTGAGAACAGTCCGCTTTGCAAGTTTACCGATACTGGGAATTCTCCGCTGGAAGCGATTAACGTTGTGCTACGGCATATCGAGAGCCATTTGTCGGAGAAGCTGTCGGTGGAGAGGCTGGCCGGGCTTGTCCATTTTCATCCGCACTATTTCATCCAGGTGTTCAAAACGATGGTTGGTTATCCTCCGATCCAATACATCACGAAGTTAAGGTTTGAGCATGCGTGCATTTTCCTTTCTTCGACGGGGATGAGCGTGAACGAGATTGCCGAGCGGGTCGGCATCGAGCCCGATTATTTCGCGAAATTTTTCAAGCATCACTCAGGCATGACGCCTACGGAATATCGGAATCGTTCTAAGGCGCTGCCACAATAACCTGACTATTTTCAGGATATGCCTTACTTATTTCAATACCTCTCCTAACCCGTTCAAGACTATAGTAAAAATGTAGTTTTGAACATGTTGGCGCATACGCCTAAGGAGAGAATGCAGCAATGGGAGCAAATGGACCGGTACGATTGGCCGTCGTGGGCGGAGTTCGAGGCAGCTGTTACAGCAAGTCCGTATCAATGATGCCTGATAAAGTCCGGCTGGAAGCGGTATGCGATCTGAATGAAGCCGTCTTGAACAATTGGCGGACGAATCATCCCGGAATTAAGACGTATACGAGCTTCGAGGCGTTGCTGGACGATTCTTCAATCGATGCTGTACTCTTGGCAACGCCAATGATGCTGCATGCCGGGCAGGCCGTGCAAGCGATGAAAGCAGGTAAGCATGTGCTAAGCGAAGTTGCCGCCGCTCACACGATCGAGGACTGCTGGCAGCTCGTCGAGACGGCGGAGCAGACAGGCATGATCTACATGATGGCCGAGAACTTCAATTATTTCCGCTTGAACATGATGGTCAAGAACATGGCGGATCAAGGCGCGTTCGGAGAGATCACCCACGCCGAGTGCGGCTATATACATGATTTACGAGCGTTTTCCCATAATGAGGGAGGCGGCTTGACGTGGCGTGGCGAAATGCTGAGAGACTATAACGGCAACAACTACCCGACCCACTCGCTCGGTCCGGTATCCCAGTGGCTGGGCATACATCGTGGAGACGAGTTCGACTACATGACGACGATCGTATCGAAGCCTTCGTCCCAGTGCGGTTATTTTGCCGAAATGTTCGGTGCCGAGCATCCCGGATCGGCTCCGGAATATTGGAAGCAAGGCGACTCATGCTTGACCTTGATTCGGACGAAGCAGGGAGCCGTTATTTATTTGCGGAACGATTTCGCCTCCGCCCGCCCGTTCAATTACGCGCACTTCGGATTGCAAGGGACGAAAGGCGCGTTCCTATCGGCTCGGCGCGATGGGGAAGATCCCCTCGTATGGCTGGATAGTCACTCGCCTGACAGGTCGTATCAGGGGACAGTGCAATGGCAATCGATCTGGGATTTGGCCTCCGAGTACGAGCATCCGTCCTGGAAGAAAGACCGGGCCAAAGCGGAAGAGGCCGGGTTCGGCGGAGACTATTTCGTGATGGAGGAATTCGCATCGGCCGTTCAGGAAGGACGCCGTCCGGCGGTTGACGTCTACGATTCCGTCGCGATCAGCTGCGTATTCCCGCTGTCGGTCCAGTCTGTGGCGGCGAACGGCAAGCCGGTTGCGTTCCCCGATTTTACGAAGAACCGATCGAGGTATAAATATTTATAGGCAGGAAGATACAGCCGCGGCCATAGCGCCCTTTATTGCACCAAATCTAACGGTTGCCACAGCCGTTAACCAGTCAAAAACGGTGCCATTGAATTTCTAACGGTTATGAGCGACGTTATATGGTGCAGATTTCCTCGTATCGCATCAAAACATTGGAATAGCCGCTAGATCAACCGTTAGAACCACAAATGGCCAAAAATCTGCGATTTAACGGCGTTGGCAACCGTTAGAATTCGCGGATCCAAATCACACGCTGTCTTGTCAAGCTGAGGATGAACCCGATAGCGTTTATCCCCGCGGCCATAGGCCGCGGTTTCTTTGCTGATTGGAATTTACACGGCACTGCCGCATCACTCAAGCATGTCCGGTCGCACAGGCAGACTTTGCACAATTTCGTTCATGCTGAACGAGGCGCAAGGAACCGTCATTGAATTGATCGTGTCGTCTTCGGCGTAAACCTCGATCAGTTCGTAGCGCTCTCCGTCTAGAGTGTATTGCTCCAAAGTAAAGTTGGAAGGGTCAATAATCCAGTATTCAGGAACGCCGTAGTTGGCATAAACGGTGCGCTTCTTGACCTTGTCCCGCCTGCGCGAATGCTCGGATGTAATTTCCACGACAAGATCGGGAGAACCGTTAATTCCTCTATTGCTGATAATCGACATTCTGCTGCGATGAATCATGACGATATCCGGCTGCCGAACTTCCGTATTGGACAAGATGACATCGATCGGCGACGGGACAATGATGAACTCGTTTCCGCAACTGGTTTCTAAACGGAATAGCATTTTGTGACAAAGCATCTGATGCGTAAACGTAGGAGAGGGGCTCATCAGTTCCAATATGCCGTCGGAAATCTCGTAGCGGTTGCCGTCGTCGACCATGTTGGCGTACGACTCGTAAGTAACGGGCGACTCCTTGATAACCTCTTCGTACGTTTTCTTTTTCCCGCTCATGACAGTCTTCCTCCTATTAGAAAAAATAAAGAGCACCTCAGCAAAGAAACACATCTTGTGTTTATCTTTGTGAGGTGCTTCCCCGACAATTATTTACTCCATTGTGCATGAATCACCATGATTTGTCAATCTGGTTAAATTTCTTCCCACATTCGCTTCGCATTCTCGAGACCCGTTTGGGCCCCGAATCGGCACTCTTCCAATCCTTCGAACTCGATTGAGATATACCCGTCGTAACCGGAAGCTTTAATGATGCGCAGCACTTCCCGCATGTCGATATCGCCCTGTCCGACGATCGCGCCCCGCAGGTAATCCCCGCCGGCCGACTGAAACCATCCATTTCCGGGATTAAGGTGCTTGGAACGCAGGTAGAAATCTTTCAGATGAACCATCGAGGCCAGGCCGACATTATTTCTTACGCCTCTGACCGGACTTTCGTCGACGCACATGAAGTTGCCGATGTCCAGCGTCGTCTTGAAATTCGGCCGTCCGACCGCGGCGATCAGGCTTGCCACCCGTTCGCTGGCCTGCATGTAAAACCCGTGGTTTTCTACGCTTGTCGTGATTCCGAAATCAGCGGCATAATCGGCAATTTGTTTGCAAGCATCAGCAAGCTTCGGCAAATCGTTTTGGAAATAAACGATCGACGTTTGTTCCGGCGGTCTCGATGCGACATCGTGACGGAACAGCTTCACGCCCAGCGCAACCGCGATATCGACTTCCCGTTTAACCCGCTCGATCTCTTGGCCATATGCAACCTCATCCTCGCATATGAAGTTGGCCGCTACCGTGTAATTCGAGATGTCGATCCCGACTTGCTCGGCTTTATGGCGTATTGCCGGAATAAGCTCCGGTTGCTGCGTCAGGTCGTAGCCGATCGGTACGATTTCGACATGTTCGCCGCCGACTTCCTTCGTCCATTCGATCACGTCCGGCACGGTCATTTCCCGCGCAATAATCGCCCTGCTTAAGCTGTAAGTGCTCATTCCCCATTTCATTTTCCCGCACCGCCTGTCATTGTTTACAAGACTACCCCCACTATAGCCATTGCACGCCGGGAGAGAAATTGAATTTAGTCAGTTTTACCCGGAAATAATTCAGAACCATTAGGAAAACGTGGCGTTTTGTTGTTATATTAGGGTTGATACTTCCGAACATCATCGAGGGGAGACAGGGTATGATCGAGTATTGATTGCCGAAGACGAAATGCTCGTGAGAATGGGGCTCAAACATTCGATCGATTGGAGCAAATATCAGATGTCCGTGATCGCGGATGTCGCGAACGGTCAAGAAGCGTTGGAAATCTATCGACGGGAAATGCCGGAGCTGGTTATTACGGACATTAAGATGCCGATCATGGACGGCATGGAGTTGATTGCCAAAATACGCGAAATAAATCGGGATGCGCAGATTGTCATTCTGACTTGCGTGGAAGATTTCGAGACGGTACGCAAGGCGTTGGCCCACAATGTGCAGGACTATATATTGAAGCTGGAAATGACGACGGAAGAGATGGGGACGATATTGGACAAAATCAGGGAACGGCTAGATCGGTTGCACAAATCCGCGCATGCCCGGACCGATGTGGACAACCATATCCTGAAAGACAATCTCATGAAGGAATACTTGCTTGGCACACGATATAGCGAAGCTGAATTTACAGCTAAAGCGGCAAAACTGGACATGCGGCTGCGCCCGCATCGGCTAGTTGTGACGCTCATGGAAATCGACAGGTTCGACCTGCTATGTAAGCGGTTTAAAGATCAGAAAGGGCAACTCGTCCGGATGTCGCTCTTGAACGTGATAAGCGAAGTGTTGGCGAATTACGGCTGCGGAGAGGCGTTCGCCGATGCGGATAGCCGCTATTTACTTGTATTCGGATTCGACGAAGACAGCAGCGAACATGCAATTGCCGATATAGTGAATACGATCGTCGAGCACATTCGTAGCGTCATGAACATGTATTTTAACATTTCCGTTTCCTTCGTTATCAATCGTCCGCAGGCCGGTTACCATTCGATGAAAGAGCAGTATAGCGAGTGTTTGGCCAAATTGGAGGATCGATTTTTTCTTGGCGTCGGCTCAAACACTTATGTAGGCGGACAACAGCATATGCGTATACCGGAACAGATCTGCAACGATTTTCTTCGGCTTGTGCGGGATTGGCAAACGAGTGATTCCGCGAAAAAAACGCTCGAGCGAACGATGAGTTCTTTTTTGACCCAAGATAATTCGGTAAATGCGGCTGATGTCAAGCGAACATTCAAGATCTGGGTGCTAATGGTTGCACAAAGCGTAAGATTGACCAAATCGAATATGCCGGAGATCGTGTCGGATTATAGCGATCGTGTTGCCGGGGCGCGGACTCTGCAGGAGCTAGCGGACGTTTTTCGTACTTACCTTCAAACGATCGGCGATTTCTTGTCCAATAAAACAACGATAAGCAAAGAAGTATCCGATGTCATTCGTTACATTGAGGACAACTATAAAAGAGAGCTTACGCTGGCGGAGTTGGCGGAAATTGTTCAAGTCAGCCCGAATTACTTGAGCAGCTTGTTTAAGAAGGAAACGGGCATTAATTACGCCGATTATTTGCTGCAATATCGGATTGACAGGGCGAAAGAGCTGCTGCTCGGTACCTTCAGCAAAACTTATGAGATTGCGGAACAGACCGGATTCGCCAATCAGAGCTATTTCAGCCGGGCGTTCAAGAAGCTGACAGGAATGGGGCCGAAAGAATATCGCAGAGAATGGACGATGCAGCGGGATGCGGAAGGGGAGCCGAACGATGAGGGGCAATAGTCGGGCCGTCATTCGCAGGTTGTGGCAAAGTATTCGCGCCCAGCTTGTGCTTTCGTTCATGATCATGAGCATCATCGTCCTTGTATTAAGCTCGATTCTGATCTACTACGGCGTGCTGGACATTTTGAAAACGCGCAGCGAGGACTCGACGTTAAGACTATTCCAGCAGACCGAACAACGTATTCAAGGGTTTCGCGCCGAGATGGACAAAGTATCGAAGCTGCTGCTGCTCAATCCGGAAATCGAAAACTATATGAACAAGGAGAAGGACGGGGCGAATTACGACGCAGACGATGTCATCCAGATCAACGGCCTGCTGAATCAATTATCGCTCTTGCTCAAAAATTACGACTTTATTTCGTCGATTTATTTTTTCTCGTCCGACGGCTCGATCATCGGATTGCGCGATGACGAACCGACTGTGGTGAGCGACGAGAATCAGAAGCATTGGCAGGAAATCGCCGCTACGTATGGAAACGCCGGTCGAACGCTGGGCGACATCCTATGGGTGAGGCCCGAGGTGTCGCAGCGGCTGCTTCGCGACTTGAGCTACAAGCCGATCAACGAACCGATGATATCAGTTGTCCGCGGGTTCAGTACGATCTACAGCAAAAGATGGAATGCGTTCGTGATTAGCGTCAATGAAAGTCTCTTGGAAAATATGTACGGCAACTTGTCCAAATTCAGCGAAGACGAGACCTATTTATATGATGGAAGCGGCAAAATCGTGTCCAGCTCCAATAAATCGGCGATCGGAACGACGGCGTCTCCTCAATTATTAGAACGGGGCGACAGCGAGTATGGCAGCTTTACCGAACAAAATAAACAAATTATCTACTACCATATGGCGGACGCGGATTGGACAATAGTCCGGTATGTGCAAATCAGCGATTTGGTCAGGGACATATGGTCGCTGCGGAGCAAGATGATGTGGATTGTCATCGGCAATATCGTTATCGCCTTGATTTTATCCTTTTATTTCATTCGCAAAATCACGATGCCTCTTAAGCGTCTGACCAAGGGGATGGGCGAGGTGGAAAAAGGTCGGTTAGGCATCACTTTGGAAAATGTCGATAATGAAATCGGCATGCTGACCCGGGGATTTAACCGGATGTCGCAAAGCATCTACGAACTGGTAGAGAGGAACAAAACGGCGGAGCAGGAGAAGCGGCAAATTGAAATCAGTTTGCTGCAATCTCAATTGCAGCCGCATTTCTTATACAACACTTTAAATACGATCAAGTGGATGGCGATTGCAGCTCAAGCGAAAAACGTCGCCGACAGCATCACTTTTCTATCCAACTTGCTAAAGCCGATCTATAACAATCCCTCGCTCGTGTGGACTTTGAGGGAGGAAATCCAATATTTAAACAACTATATTAAAGTGATGAATATTCGCTACGGCGAGCATATCGTCATGGAATATCGCTTGCCGGAAACGCTGCTGGGCGTCAATGTGCTGCGTTTCACGCTTCAACCCATCGTCGAGAACGCGATCGTCCATGGCATGGAAGCCAATCAAGTCATCGGCACCATTACATTGGAGGGCAGAGAAGAGGGGGACAAGCTCGTTCTCGAGATCGAAGATCGGGGCAGAGGCATATCGAGCGGCGAGCTTGCCGATCTACAGGCTTATCTTGCAAACGGTGACCCGTTATCAGGGGAAGTTCCACAGTTCGGCATCGGCTTATTGAACGTCCAGAAGCGAATCTTGCTCCATTTTGGAGAAAACTACGGTCTCTCGATCCATAGCGTTGTCGGGGAGGAAACCCGGGTGACATTGGTCCTTCCGCATAAAATCGTAATCTAGTGCATAATTGCTCTTGCTCTCTCTCAAAACAAAAGTGTAGACAGGAAGCAAGTGCCTATAATCGTAATTCCGTTTATTTAACATCCGGCTGCAGCTCTCTATAATTCATCTTAACGGATCTTTCGCTAAGACGACTAGAGAGGAGCAGCCTATGCAAGCCCCGATTACAATCTCCACCAACCCGAAGCCGAAACCGAAAATCACATGGCGGCGATTGTCGTTGTTTCTGATGATTTTGCCGCTTCTGGTGCTCGTCATCGTATTCAGCTATGTGCCTTTATTCGGATGGGTGTATGCGTTCTTCAAGTATAAACCCGGCATTCCGCTGTCGGAGACGCCGTTTGCCGGATTGGAATATTTCCGTTTGTTATTTGGCGCGAATAGCGAAATTGGGAAAGTATTAATCAATACGCTTGTTATGAGTTTTTTGAATATTCTGTCATCTCCGTTGCCAATTGTTTTTGCCATTCTGCTATCCGAGCTTCGGGGCCGCAGATTAAAGAAGTTTGTCCAAACGGTAACGACAGTACCTTATTTTATCAGCTGGATCATCGTGTTCTCCTTAGTTTTTTCCATCTTTTCGTTCGAGGGTATTTTCAATACGCTGCTGACGCAATTCGGCTGGATTAAAAATCCGGTTAACGTGCTGGGCAATCCGGATTCGGCGTGGTACGTGCAGACGGCGATCGTCATCTGGAAAAATACAGGCTGGTCCGCGATCATCTATTTTGCGGCGATCGCCGGTCTGGATTCGCAGCTGTTCGACGCCGCCCAAATAGACGGAGCCGGAAGGTTCAGGTGCATATGGCACGTCACTCTGCCCGGATTGATGCCGACGTTTATCGTACTTCTGCTGCTAAATGTCAGCAATATGCTGAGCAATGGTTTCGACCAATTTTTCGTCTTTTATAATCCGCTCGTTGCAGACAAGTTGGAGGTGCTCGATTACTACATCTATCGCGTCGCCTTCCATGGCAACGATTATCCGTTCGCCACCGCAGTGGGCATGTGGAAAACGTTAATCAGCATCGTGCTCTTGTTTGCCGTCAATCAGTTGGCCAAGAAATTCCGCGGCCAATCGATCATCTAATTGCGCTTTAAGGAGGTGCCTACTTGATTACGAAACGTACAAACTTCATGGACGCTTTATTCCGTAGCTGCAATCTTGTGTTCTTCCTGATCGTTGCATTTGTCTGCACCTATCCTTTCTATTATATATTAATCTATACGATTAGCGATCCCGTTAAAGCGGCAGGCGGATTGCTGCTGCTGCCTATAGGGCTCAATTTCGTCAATTACGAGAAACTGCTGCAAACGCCAACGCTGTATTCGACGGCAGTCATCTCGATTCTCCGTACCGTCATCGGAACGTTCGTAACGGTAGCGTGCTGTACTTTTTTTTCCTACATCGTAACCAAGCAGGAATTGTACTTCCGCAAATTCATTTACCGGTTTGTTGTCATTACGCTTTATTTCAACGCCGGCCTCATTCCATGGTACTTGACGATGAGGTTTATGCATCTCGATAACAACTTCTTGCTGTATGTGCTGCCATCGGCGATCAGCGGTTTCTACATTGTCCTGATCAAGACGTATATCGAACAATTGCCGGCGGCTTTGGAAGAGTCGGCGATGATGGACGGCGCGGGGTATTGGACGGTTTTTAACAAAATTATCGTTCCGCTCTCGCTGCCGATTATCGCTACTATCGCCGTCTTTGCCGCTGTAGGGCAGTGGAACGCCTGGCAAGACAATTACTTTCTCGTCTCCAAGCCGAGCCTGCAGACGCTGCAGGTCATGCTTTACAATTATTTGAACTCCGCGGCCGCGATGGCGAACGTGAATCCATCGGATATCCTGGATAAGAGCGCCGCGCACAAACTTACGCCGGAATCGATCAAGATGACGATGACGATGATCGTTACCCTTCCGATTCTGTTCGTCTACCCTTTTATGCAGCGTTATTTTGTCAAAGGGATCATGCTTGGGGCAGTGAAAGGTTAGTACAAACAATTGAACGGTCTTGTCTGCTCACCGCAGACTGGCTTTCAATATAAATGATTATGTCACTATGGGAGGATTAGGAATGATCAGAAAAAAAGCAACATTGCTATTCGTTTCCTTGATCATGGTTTTCGTAGTTGCGGGATGCAGCGGTAGCAACAGCAACAAAGGGGGCAACAATGCAACGCCAAGCGCCTCGACCGGGGGCAGCACACAAACAGGGACGCCGGAAGCAAGCCAGAACAAAGAACCCGTGAAGCTTACTTTTTATTACGGGAATGTGCCTTTGAAGAACGAGGGGCGTCAGACAGACGAAGTCATGCAAGAGTTGGAGAAGAGGCTGGGCGTCGAAATCGAGTTTATTAATCAGAATGCGGACAGATTCAAGCTGATGATGGCGAGCCGGGAACTGCCGGACATTATTTTCACCTTCGAAGAAGATTACAAGCAATTGATTGAAGGAGATCTCATTCTCCCGCTTGACGATCTTGTTCAGAGCAAGGGACCAGATATTGCAAAAAATACGGAAGCGCTGGATTATTATCGCAAGTATGTAAGCGCTGACACCGGAAAGTTATACCTGCTTCCGATGCAGGTTGGCGCAACGAAGGAAATGGTCTCCAAGGTGCCTTTCACCGATTACGGCGCCGGTTATTTGACGAGGTGGGATTATTATAAAGAGCTAGGCTTCCCGCCGATTACAAGTCCCGACGATTTTCTCAATGTATTGAAAGCGATGCAGGAGAAGCATCCAAAGACGGCAGACGGTAAAAAAGTATACGGCGTATCTTCTTTCGTGGAAAAAGCGGGTTGGGGCTTATATCCGTTCTACGTTCAAATGGCTCTCTCTCAAGGTTACATGGATGGGCCGGGCAACTACATGATTGATGCCAATAACAACTTCTATAACTTCCTGGCCAAAGAAGACGGCGCTTTCTGGGACAGCATGAAATTTTTCTTCAAGGCGAATCAGATGGGGCTGCTGGATCCGGAATCGTTCATTCAGAATTTGGACCAATACCAGAACAAGCAGACGAATCTGCAAGTATTGTCAGGGATTGGAGCTTGGTGGCAGGCAGGCGCGAATGAAGCGCTCGCGAAAATACCCGATGCCGGATTTGTCACGATTCCGATGGAAAATCACTCGATTTACAAAACAAACGTATCGGTCATCGGGAAAGCCGGCAGAGCGTTCGCGATTGCCAAAAACTCCAAAAACCCCGAGAAAGCAATGGAAGTATTGAATTACCTTTACAGCAATGAAGGGATGAACTTACTCACCAGAGGCATCAAAGGCAAACAGTGGGACATGGTAGACAATAAACCCGCATTTCTGGATAGCTTTATCAAAGCTCGCGAGAATACCGAAGAGGCGGAAAAGATTGGCGTCACGAAGTATGCGTACATTTACGGTTTGAGCGATTATACCATCAATTCCGATGAGGGAGTGGCATTTGATTTAAACTCCGAATCGATCATTAAGAGTATTGAATGGAAAGACTACCAGTTGGATTATGCCAAGCATTACGGCGGCGATTATCCAGGGGATGCAATCGAGAAAATGGCGGCGCAAGGCAAAGTCAACTTATTGGTGTATGATACGGCGGGTAGTGTGGCTTTAGGTACGCCGCCGGATGATATTAAACGGATCGACGATTCGATTAAAGATTATATGTGGAAAGCGATGCCGAAGGTCATTCTAGCCAAATCAGAAGCGGATTACGAGACGCAGAAGAAGAATGTTATCAACGAGCTCTTCAAGATGGGACTCGACAAGTCCAAAGCCTATTGGGATGAGAAGTGGCCCCAATCGCTCGAACGTATTAAGAAATAGGGAAGAAAGCGTAAGGTGAAGCTCGGATTAGGGGATAAGAGGGATCAGCGTCTTATCCCTTCTTTCGAATGCGCAATAAAGCGGTTACATTATTCAGTGATCCTAAAGAGGAGGCATGGATGATGAAATTAAATACACTCGGTCGGGCATGTATGATCGTTCTCTTGATCTCAAGTTTAATCGGCTCAAGTTTTGGCAATGCGTTTGGTGCTGCAGCTTCGGATATTAGCGGACATTGGGCGGAAAAACAGCTGCTCGAATGGCAAAACAAAGGGCTTATTAAAGGCTACTCCGACGGAAGCCTGAAACCGGATAAGCCGATCACGAGAGGCGAATTGATCGCGCTTACGAACCGTGCGCTGGGTTTCACGGAGGAGGCGGCAATCAGCTTTACGGATTTGCGCGCTTCAGATTGGGCTTATAAGGACGTTGCCGTTGCGGTCAAGGCCGGGTACTTACAAGGCAATGCCGATGGCACGATCGGTGCAAACCGGCAGATCAGCCGGCAAGAAGCGGCGGTCATGATGAGCCGTTTGTTGAAGCTTGAAGGTGGCGTCGATACTGCGATTACTTTCAGCGATGCCGATAAAATCGCGAATTGGGCCAAAGCTGCCGTCGGTGCCGTTGCAGCGGAGCAGATTATGATCGGGGACAGTAAGCAAAGTTTCCGGCCGAAAGCATCCATGACGCGCGCCGAAGCCGTCGTTGTGCTGGATCGCAGCATCTCGTCGCATGACGGACAGCAGATCTCCTACGACAAAGCCGGCGTTTATGGCCCCGACGACAATGTGCAAACGGTCAAGAAGGACGTTATCGTCAACGTTCCCGGAGTCACGCTACGCAACATGAAAATCGAAGGGAATCTTTTGCTCGCAGCAGGGATCGGCGAGGGCGATGTAACCTTAAACCATGTTACGGTGCTCGGCAAGACGACAGTAAATGGCGGCGGCGCGAACAGCATTCATTTCCTGAATTCGAAGCTTGCGATCGTTATTGTCGATAAAAAAAGCGGCTCCGTTCGCGTTGTGCTGGAAGGGTCAACAACTGTCGCTTCGCTGACGGTATTAACGCCGGCGATACTAAGCTTGGACGATGACGCCGTGATCGAATCGCTCGTTTTGGAAGCTATTACCCAAGCGCTCGGTCAAGGAACAATAAAACTTGCAATCATCCATGAAGGCGCCAAATCATCGACATTCGCAAGACAGCCGTTGAAGAAGGAAGGCGCCGGCACCGGCGGAAGCTCGACGACGGGTACGCCTGGGCCGACAACATCCCCGGAACCGACACAGCAAAATGGCACAGTAAACGGTCATGTGTTCGATCCTGACAATATCGGAATCGAAGGCGCCGAAGTTAAGCTGGTCGGCTCTGTAACGATGACCGCCGCATCGGGGCAAACCGGAACTTTCACCTTCAGCAATGTGCCAATCGGTACCTACAAGATTATCGTATCGAAGGCTCATTATACCGACGTCATCTCGAGTCCATTTAACGTGACAAGCGGCGCGACTTCCGTCGTTGATGTAACGATCGAACCCGGATCGGATTTGAGCGTTGTGGCGAACGGTCAGGCGAACGCGGTAATCGTCGTTGACGATACAAAGTTAAGCTCATCCGCCAATACGTTAGCCGAGTATGTTAAAAAATCTACGGGCGCGGATTTGCCGATTATGACTACGGCACAGCTAACTGCGTCTGGGAATACGTACAACGGGGACGTCCGTATTTATATCGGCAAGAGCGTACCAGGGGCAGAAGCTGCTGTCGCTGCCAAAATGCAAAGCTTGAACGATGATGGATTTGTCATTATGCCTTACGGGAATGACCTTTCGATTAGCGGACCGACAGGGTCGGGAACTGAATTCGGCGTTTTGGAGTTCCTTGAACGGTACGTCGGTGTACGCTGGCTAATGCCGGGACCCGATGGAGAAGATGTACCGCAGCATAATGATGTTGTTATTGCATTTACGAACGTAATCGATGAACCCGCTGCGATATCCCGTCACTTCTTCGGTACGGAAGCCTGGTACACATTGCAGACGACTGCGGATTGGGCCGAGCATAATCGCATGCACGACGCGATCAAGTTCCATCACTATTTGAATGTCCTGTTCGACCCGCAAGTGTTTGCAACCCATCCCGAATATTACCCGGGAGGTGTCGTGCCTACGCATCCGTATGCATGGCAGCCATGCTTGAATGATGATACGGCTGCTGCAGCCATATGGCGAATCAAGGATTACTTCCATAACTTCCCTGACGCTCAGTCTTTCTCGCTGGGGATCAATGACAGCGATAACTATTGTGCGGCTGACAAGGCGCGTGCGAATGGCAAACTCAACTCCGTAGGCGTCCTGGATATGTCGGATGTGTACTATGCCTGGGTGAACAAAGTCGTGGAAGGCGTACTGCAAGATTATCCCGATAAGTATTTCGGATTGTTGGCCTATTGGAACGTCTATGATCCGCCTTCGACAGTTAAGCTGAATTCCCACGTCATTCCTTATATTACGGATGATCGCCTGACGTGGATCGACCCGGATATGGCGGCACTCGGAAACGATATAACCGAGAAATGGCAATTGAAAGCGGACAATATAGGCTTTTATGAGTATTTATTCGGAACGCCATACAATCTGCCGCGCGTGTATATGAACCAAATGGCGGACAACTACAAGTATGCCGAGGAACACGGTGTAATCGCGCATGTGGCGGAGCTTTATCCCAATTTCGGCGAAGGACCGAAGCCATGGCTGTCGGCTAAGCTTCAATGGAATCCGGATCAAGATGTTGACCTGCTGCTGGACGAATGGTATAAGCGGACGGTCGGAGCGGCGGCATCTGACGATCTGAAGAGCTACTATGAGCTATGGGAGAACTTCTGGACCGTACGCATATTGAATACAGACTGGTATCTTGATTGGAAAAATAAGGCTGATAGAGCCAACTTCCTTCCTTTACAGGATCACCGCTATTTAACTGCGGTAACGAAGGCTGACTTGACGCAGAGTCGCAGCCTGCTGGAATCGGTCGTGGCCAAAGCGGTGACGGCCAAGCAAAAAATTCGTGCCGAGAAGCTCCTGCGCGCATTCGAGCTATTCGAAGCGTCGGCGCTTAGCTATCCGAGAGGAGCTGTCAGTGCGCCAACGAATGAACAAGATGCGCTGGCGATGCTGGCGGATCTGAAACAAAGCTTCGATATGGCGATGAAGCGTCAAGTGCTTACTGACCAGTTCAAAGGAGATCCGATTCTTAACTTGACGTCATACTCCCAATATAGCGGGAAGTGGGATGGGATTCAGACAGGACTGATTGCCGCGCTGCAAAGCTATGCGAACACGATTACGGATCCCGACAACGAATTCCTTGCAGAGTTCCAACGCGTGCAAGCATATATCGACAGTATTCATCAATATTCCGCGACTGCGGTCAAGACGACGGCAAGCAAGTCTACGATTCTGTCTTCGCTTGACTTCAGCCAGGGACCTTGGGTGAACGCTGTACCGATTACAGAGTTTTTAAGAATGACGTCAACAGAAGCCCCGCCGGCACAGACGAGGATGTACTTGCTGTGGGATAACGACAATTTGTATGTCGGCTATGAGAATTTCGATCCCAACATGTCCGGCATCATCATGAATGACGATGCGCCCAACGGATGGTGGCGGGTGGCGGATGACTCGGTTGAAACGTATGTGACAGGCGACGTGGCCGGTGGGTATACCGGTTACTTCACCAATCCAAAGGCCGTCAAATTCATTTACAACTCAAGTTCGGCGGGCCCTGTGCCTGGCGTAGACAACAGATGGCAAGCAAGCGCCCAGATCGGAACGGATCGTTGGAATGTCATTCAAGTGATTCCCTTCTCCAGCATCGGGGTCGATCCAAGCACGACGAAGTCGCTGATGGGATTTTTCTTCCGCAACTACCACGGTCAATCCGTATATCTTGGCTGGGGAGGCGGAGCGCCTTGGACGGCAAAAGATTTCAGGCCCGTTCATCTCGTCGAGGGGAACAATCTGGTCACGAATCCGTCTATCGAAGATGGCCTAGTCTCTGCGCCATGGCTTGCATCCGAATGGTTTTCGTACTACACGGACCAGAATTCAACGGTATTGCGGACTAGCGCATTCAAGCGCACAGGCGGCTTCAGCTTGGAGACGAGCGTGACGGATCCTTATAGCAGTCCTTTCAAGGTCACGTCGATTACGCCTGGCAAATACAAAGCCGTATTGAATTACTTCGTGCCGATGAACGCCAGCGTGTCAGGCAGTATTCAATTGGTGGCGACGATCAGCAATGGAAACGGCAGCTTAGACAGTACCGCATCGGTTGAAAGACCCGTCTCATGGATGCCGGGCAGATGGGTGCAGTTCGACTATACATTCGACGTTGAACCGGATTATAACGGGGAAGTGCCCGACACCTTGATCTTGAAAATCAACCATTCTGGGTTCGGGTTAGGCGAGAAGCTGTACATTGACGATGTCTCGGTGTATAAGCTGTCAGATTAATCGATTTTGACGGTGCGCTGACCATACTCTCCGGCTTGCCGGGGAGTATGGTTTGACCGCGCGCGTGAATAGAATTGTTCGAGGTATCGTTGAAACTAACTGCAAAAACGTCACTTAGTTTGGCCATGATCCGGTGTATCGCGAAACTACGTGTAAAAACGTCACTTAGTTCCCCCGCATTTGCCGACGTAAGCAATTTTCCTGAAACTAACTGCACTTTTTGCAACTAGAATTCTCGGAACACGCCGTCTACCGAAACTAAATGTACTTTTTGCAATTAGAAGTTCGCACCGCTCCTTAATTTTTGGATAAGTCCTAAGGTTGCTATGCAACATGTGTTCAATCATAGACTGGAGGCACGACCATGAGATTGATTAAGCGGGCTGTTCATTTGGATTTTCATACTTTGCCCGACATCCCCGATTTTGGCGCAAACTTCGATGCGAAGCAGTTCGCAAGGACGCTGAAAGACGCCAAAGTAGATTTTATAAATGTGTTTGCGAAGTGCAACATCGGTTTTGCCTATTATCCGACGAAGATCGGCTTGCCGCACCCGCATATGAAATTCGATATGCTCGGGCAGATGGTAGAAGAGTGCCACAAGCTTGGAATCGGAGTTGCCGCTTATTTTAATGTCGGCCTGGATCATGAGATGGCCCGGAAGCATCGCGAGTGGTGTCTTGTGAACAAAGATGGACAGATCATCGAAGGAGATCGGACGGCGAACTTCTTCCGGCTCATGTGTCTTAACTCGGGATATCGCGATTACTTGCTGAGCATGATCAAGGAAGTCGTCGAGCTGTATCCCGTAGACGGCATTTTCCTGGATTGCATCCTGATCAACCCTTGTTACGGGAACGAGTGCAACGAGAGTATGCTGGAGCGGGGCATGGATCCGTTGAACGACCAGGATGCCGCCGCCTTCATGAAACAAACGGCCATTGATTTCTTCTGGGACGTGAAAAAAGCAATCGGAGATGATCTCTTTTTCTTCCCGAACGGGCTTGGTCACATCAACTGCGACGGGCTGGGCACGCACATCGAAATCGAGTGTTTGCCTGGGGCGTGGAGCTATGATTACTTTGCCGCTCAGGCGGCCTATGCGCGCAATCTCGGCAAACAAGTCGTCTACATGACAGGGCGATTCCATGCCAGTTGGGGAGATTTCGGCGGATTGAAAAGCAAAGCCTCGCTGGAGTACGACTGCTGGGATGCGATCAGCAACGGCATTACGACATCGGTTGGCGATCATATGCATCCCCGCGACGGCCTGGAGCCGGATGTATACAGGCTGGTCGGAGAGGTGTACACCGATATCGAACGCTATGAGCCTTGGACGGACTATGCCCGCGCAGTGACGGAGATCGGAATCATCATGCCCGAAGGCTGCGATATGGGCGCGAACAATGTGGCGTTCCCGCAAGGGCAGGCGATCTTGAACGCGGCGGCGAGGATGCTCGGGGAGTTGAAGTATTCTTTTGACATCATGGACGAGCGGGCGGATATATCCAAGTACAAAGTGATTATTCTCCCTGACGTCATTCCGGTCACCAAGCTGCTACAGGAGAAGCTGGAAGCGCATCTTGCTAAAGGCGGCGGCATTATCAGCACCGGCAGCTCTGGATTGAATCCGGAGAAAACGGCGTTCGCCATCGAGAGCTGGAACATGAGCTACGACGGTCCCGACACGTGGAATGCGTCGTACTTCAAAATGCTGGAGGGCGATCGGCAGCTGCTTCCGGATCGGCTGTGCGCGATTTACAACCAAGGCATTCAGATGAGCGGAAAGCCGGGTTCGCACACAGTTGCCGATTACTATCAGCCATATTTTAACCGCAAGTGGGACGGATTTCATGGTACCTTCTATACGCCGCCGGAAAAATATGCGGGTTGGCCGGCCGTACTGCGATCTGGAAATGTGTTCCAGATTTGCTTCCAGCTTTTCTTGGGTTATGGCGAATATGCGATGCCGGAACACAAATATATGCTGAAACATTGTCTCGAGCAGTTGCTGCCCGATTCGCTGCTCAAGGTTGAGCATATTCCATCGACAGCGCGCGTAACGGTAACGGCCAAGGATCAGATGCAAATGATTCACGTCAAGACCACTTATCCGGAAATGCGCAACAAATATAACGTCATCGAGGAGCATGCCGTGCTGCATGGCGGAGTCGTGAGCATTAGAGGAGAGGGAGCCAAGGCCGTGTATACGGCGCCAACGCGGCAGCCGCTTGCATATGAAATTGTCGATGGCTACATCCGCATCCCGCTGCCGGAAGTCGTCGGGTACACGATGGTCGTCGTGGAGAAGTAATAAAAGAAAAACAATTAAATTGTTGATAGATTTAATCATTTTGTCGGCTATGCGGCATATTGCTCCTTCTTATAATTATAGGTAGAGGATAAGGCTTACACACGACGTGCGGAGGAAAAACGTCTATCGGCGATAAAATGTCTATTGCCCGTAACCGGCGTTTCTTTCCTCTTTTCGTCTATGGTGCGTCAAATCGTCTATATACCGAATCGGGAAATGGTTGTAGCCTGAAGCTGGAACAGCGAGACAAGAGCATGTGTGAGGAAGGAGCGGGAGAGAATGGAGCGCAATTACGATTTTCGCAAACGGCTCGAAGTCGTTCACAAGCCTAACCGCCGCGATCTGGCAGTTCGCGCCATTGCTGGCGAGCTGGAAATTTCGGAAGACTGGCGCATCGTCATCGATGAAGCAGCCGGGCCCCTTCTCGTGAACACGGCCAAGGATTTGCAAGACTACCTACTTACAAGCATGAACGTCTCCGTCCGTTTGACCCGAACGCGGAATGTTGCGGAAGCAGTGGCTGGCGGGGATCGTGCCATTGTACTGGCGTCGAAGGCGCAACTGCCCGCACTGGGCGAAGCGCTTGAGAAATCGAGAAGCTATCGTATCATTGCCGAAGAAAACTGCATAGTGGTGTGCGGATACGATGAGCGGGGAGCGGCGCAAGGCAGTTATTTTCTCGAGGATCAAATGAATTTGCGGGAAGCCCCGTTGCTGGCGCCTATGGACGTAACCCGCGAGCCGCTGTTCTCGCCGCGAATGGCGCATTCCGGCTGGGGGCTGGATCGTTATCCCGACGCGCATCTAAACGCGATGGCGCATGCGGGCATTGACGCGATAATGGTGTTCGTCAAGGACGTCGACGAGACGCCGGAAGGTTATCAGGATTTCAACTACTTGGTCGATCGCGCCGAGTTGTACGGGCTGGACGTGTATGTGTACAGCTATTTAACGAGCCGCCTACATCCGGACGATCCCGACTCGAAAGCCTATTACGATTCTACTTACGGCAAGATTTTTCAGGCTTGTCCCCGTTTCAAGGGCGTTATTCTGGTCGGAGAATCTTGCGAGTTTCCGAGCAAGGATCCGAACACGACGGGTAAGCTTCGCCTTGAATGGCAGGCGGATCAGCCGCAAACGAAGCCGAGCCCGGGCTGGTGGCCGTGCTATGACTTCCCGCAATGGCTGACTTTGCTGTCGGGTACGATACGCGCGCACAATCCTGACGCGGACATCGTGTTCTGGACGTACAACTGGGGGTATGCGCCGAAGGAAGACCGCCTCAAGCTTATTCGCGCGCTGCCGGAAAATATTACGCTGCAAGTGACGTTCGAAATGTTCGAGCAAATGAAGAACGAGCATGTGACGCACGTATGCGTCGATTACACGCTGGCGAAGGTCGGACCGGGCGAATATTTCAGCAGCGAAGCGGAAGTCGCCCGAGAGCGCGGCATTAAGCTGTACGCGATGAGCAATACGGGCGGACTCACGTGGGATTTCGGCGTCATTCCGTACGAACCGTTTCCCGGTCAGTGGAACAGGAGACATCAGGCGTTGCTGCAAGCGAATGACAATTGGGGCCTAAGCGGCTTGATGGAGTCACATCATTTCGGCTGGTGGCCGTCCTTTGTGAGCGAGCTGACGAAATGGGCGTATTGGAGCCCGAGCCCAACTTACGAGGAAGCGCTGGCGATGTTGGCCAAACGGGATTTCGGCGAGGCGGCCGCCCCCTTCGCGGTGGAAGCTTGGAACGCATGGAGCGAAGCGATTGTCCACTATATACCGACGAACGAAGATCAGTACGGGCCGTTCCGCGTCGGGCCGTCTTATCCGCTTGTGTTTCGCAAGCCAATGTTTAGCAAGGCGGTACAAATGCCGGCAGCAAAGCATGCGATGTTCGGGAATGAAATCGTATTAACGGTCTATGAACCACTGGAAGATCCGAGGCAGTCGCTGGGCGTATCCCGTATCGACGTAGAGATCCGGAGCCTGCAACGGATGCTGGAACGGATGGCAGCCGGCAACGAGCTGTTGGAAAAAGCGTTGCAACTGACCCCGGACCGCAAACGGGAGGACGGCGTGTTCATGCTCGGGATCGGTCAGTTTATCGCAAGGTCTCTGCAGACGGCGATCCATGTCAAACAATGGTGGAAGCTGAAAAGGCAGTTGCTGAGCGAAGGGGATACCGGCAAAGCGACGGCGTTGCTCGAGCAGATGGAGGAATTGGCCCGCCGGGAAATCGCCAACGCGGAAGCGACGATTCCGCTCGTGGAAGCCGACTCGCGGCTCGGCTGGGAGCCGAGCATGGAGTACATGACGGATACGGCGCATTTACGGTGGAAGATCGCGCAGGTGCAAAGCGTGCTGGACAGCGAATTTGCGGAATACCGCAAGTCGCTTGCGCTGACAGACAACGCGTTATCATGATAATCCGCCCGCAAGGCGGATGGAGGCCGACGCACGCCAATTGCGCAAACGTTGTACCATTCGCCGGGAGAGGAGGGGACCGTGCAGCTTAAGGATCTCGCCAAACAATTAAACGTGTCGGTGTCGACCGTCTCCAAAACCGTGAACGGAACCGGACGGGTAGGCGCCAAGACGCGGGAACGCATACTGGCCGCCATCCAGCAGACGGGTTACCGGCCGAATGAAGTCGCGCGCAGCTTGAAGCGCCGAAGCGCCCGTTCGCTCGGTGTGGTGATGGCGGACATCTCCAACAGCTTTTACGCGAAAGTGATCAAGGGCGTCGAGAAGGTCGCGAGAGAGAACGAATATAACGTGCTCGTCTGCAACACGGATGAAGATGTGGGCAAGGAAGAGGATTATATCCGCGTACTGCTGCAAAATCAGGTGAGCGGACTCGTGATCGCCACCGTCGGCGCGGATGCCCGGCTGTTCCAGCCTTATTTCGATTCCGGTATTCCGTTTGTCTTTATCGACAATATGCCGGCGATGGAAGACGGCTTTAATCTGGTCGCCATCGATAACGTCAAAGCGAGCCGCAGCATCACGCAGCACCTCGTTGATCAGGGCCACCGCAAAATCGCGATGATTACGGGGCCGTTGAACCAATCTACGTCTTCCGAACGCAGGCATGGCTTCCTCCAATGCTTGGAGGAAAACGGCATCGAGCCGCAGGAGCATTGGATCGGTACAGGAGCATTCTAGCGGGAGAGCGGATATCGGATGATGCGGGAATGGCTCATGCAGGACGGGCGGCCGACCGCGGTTTTCGCCGCCAACGATTTTCTGTTGTACGGGGCGATAAAGGCCATTAACGAGAACGGACTGAGCATTCCCGATGACATCGCGGTCGCTTGCTTCGATGCGCACGACGAAACGGGACTGATCAAGCCGGGCATCACGGCCGTCATTCAGCCTGCTTACGAGATCGGCTCCATTGCCGCTGAAATCATCATGCGCAGAGAACGCAATAAGGGACGAAATAGGTTCGAGAAAATCGTGCTGGAGCCTGAACTGCTGATCAACGAATCCAGCGTGAGAAATAGCGACTGACATCCTTTTGATGGAGGGAGGTGAGAAGATGGGCAACGAACAGGGCCATACCTTATGGATATATCCCGATTGCGAGCTGCCGCCGGCCGGAGATTCTTTGCTCAAAGGTCACGAGTCGGTCATCGTGCTGAATTTGGGGAGCCGTGAGGCGAAGCTGAATTTGACGCTTTATTTTACGGATCGCGATCCGGTTAGCCATATCGAAGTGAAGGTCGGCGGCGAAAGAGTGCGCTGCCTGCGTCTCG
>NZ_JBHSMI010000025.1:680565-729602 GCF_042655525.1 Cohnella soli | reverse complement strand
CTTCTTCAATTCGGCTCTGCTCAATGTCACTGTCTCCTGTCTCATAGTGACATTATCTCAGAACAGTTATAGGGTGACATTATCACAGCACAACGACAGGGATATCTTTTTTTCTTGACGCGAACGCCCACACGTGGTATTCTATATTTCGTTGACGCGATTCGCGAATAACACAAATATGCGGTCATGGCGGAATTGGCAGACGCGCTAGATTCAGGTTCTAGTGTCAGCAATGACGTGGAGGTTCGAGTCCTCTTGACCGCACCACTTTAACAATGAACAAGCTCTTGAATTGTCCTTGCGACAATTCAGGAGCTTTTTTTGCATGATTGGGTTTTGTATAGTATTGCGAATGTCCCTTGCGATGAAATCTTTGAACTGTAGTCAAAATGAACAAATCGATTACAATAGACATGGTCAGACATAATGGGAGGAGATGCAGCTATGAACGTTTTCATTCTCGACGACGACGAGAATATTGTTCAGGCACTATACAGAATGATCGAGCGCAGCGGACTCCCACTCGAGAGAACGCTTGAAACCTGTTCCCCGGTCGATGCGTTGAACATTGTCGTAGAACAGCGTCCCGATATTATCATAACGGATATTCGTATGCCGGGAATGACCGGACTGGAGTTTATTGAGGAACTCAAGCGAAGAGGCAGCCGCAGCAAAGTGATTTTCATGAGCGGTTATAAGGAGTTCGAATACGCGCAAGAAGCGATTCGTCTAGGAGCTCATGACTATTTGGTAAAGCCATTCAGCGAGCAGCGATTAACCGCTGTTCTCACTTCCGTCATCGAAGGGATTAAGCGGGAGAGAAAGAGCAAGCACGAGCGGGAAACGCTGCTCAAGAAAAGCCTATATCACAGTTTGATAAAAGGGTATCAATGGGAACTCGCCGATAAGGAGCAATTGGACGGCTGGAACATGCAAACAAAATCGTTGTTTTATTATTTGCTATATATTGAACTGCAAATTCCGGCAGACGGATCCATTGAACGATTTACCGATATTGAAGCTAAGTTGAGAAAATGGGAAAAGGAAGTGTTGTTGCCCGAGTACCATTCGCTTCTTCTGTTTGATGACGTGCGTCAACTTGCGCTTATATATTCTTATGCGGGACAACGGCAAGCGTCTATTCATGAAGAACATAGGGATGTATGGGTCGGTATTAAGCAGGAAATAGAATGCAATCTAGGCGTTATCGCCAATATTGGCGTAAGCAGCATTCTGCATTCCGTTTCCGAGCTGCCCAAAGGATTCCAAGAGGCGAAAAAAGCCTCGCAGCAAATGTTCTTTGCCGGAAAGCCGGGAATTCATATGTACGATCCATCTGACAAGGCTGAAGTGGTTTCTTCAGATCTGTTCGAGTCCGCCAAAATCGTCGAGTGCATTCTGCTAGGCAAACACCAAGAGTCGACGGAGCTCATCCTATCCGGTTTTGCGCGTATCAGGCAAAATCATCATGCGGATAAACAAGCGATTTTCTTAGCTTGCAACAACTTGATAGGCAGACTGTCGCCGATTCTAAAGCAGACGGGCGAGTCGTCGCTTATGGAGAACATCGGAACGTTAACGGAATTGCAGGAATGGATGCTTCAACAATTGGCATTGGCGGCCATGACGGCAGAACAGGCTAGAAAGGACCCTGACGATCAATTAATCGCCAAGGTGAAGCAATATTGCTTGGATCATATCGGGGAGGATATAACATTGCAGCAAATCGCCGAATTTGCCGGATATAATAAAGCTTATTTCTCATCCTATTTCAAGAAAAAGGCGGGCGTTTCTTTCTGGGATTACTTGACGGGGGTCAGAATCGACAAAGCAAAAGAGCTGTTGGAAACATCGCAATTGAACGTATATGAGATCGGACAAGCGGTAGGTTACCACAATCCCAGTCATTTCGGCAAAATGTTCAAGCAAGCGGTCGGGTGTACGCCTGCCGAGTACAAACTCACGATGGCGGGGTTCGGCAAATGAAGCGGATCCTCAATCGAATTCGGAAATCGTACCGGAATCTCTTGTTGCGGCAAAAAATCACGCTCATCTTTTCCCTCATGGCTATCGCCCTTCTTATCGTTCAAGGGACTGTCATCTATCGGATCTCAGTAGGCGTAATCCGCAATGAAATGGAAAGCGGCGCTAAACAAGCGATCGAACAAACAAGCTTGAATATCGATTCCTATTTTGAAGAAATCAAAACGATCATTCAACTGACCGCCAATAACCGAACCTTGATCGATTCCGTGGAAAATTATTTCTCCGGATTCGTCGATCAACTGGAATATAATCAAAACCTCCAAAACATTCTGGTCCAATATACGTACATGATTCCTTATGTGGATAATATCCTTGTCATTAAAGACGGGCGGGCGATTTACGATAAAAACAGTTCGACTCGCAAAGATTATGATTTCAATAAGCAAACTTGGTTTACGAATAATATCAGCCGTTTGATTAAAGCTTCATTCGTCGGTCCTCATCATAATGATTATTATTACGATCCGTCGAACACGCGCGTCATTTCGGTTATCATTCCCGTACGTGATTCGTTGAAAACCAACAGTCGCAATGCAGGAGAAATTATGATCGATATCGATATCAAAAAGATTACGAGTATATTCGGGAAGATCGGATTGGATAGCTCTCAAGATATTTCGATTATAGATCGTGCAGGGACGATTATTGCTAACCGGGATAATCAATTGATTGGCACCTCCTACAATCAAGACGATTTGGCAGAGATGAAAGCTAACGACAAAGGTACTTTTACGATCTCGGAAGGAAATACGCCTTCCCTAGTCGTCTATTCGACATCGCCTGTAACCGGCTGGAAAACGGTCATCACCACGAAGATGACGAAAATCGGACAAGTTGCGGGAAGCGTAAGGTTTACGACCGTACTAATCATTTTCACGGCCGTTTTGCTTGCAATGGCGACCTCGCTGTTCATTTCCTCCAAAATAACGAGAGGAATCATTAAATTAAAGGAAAAAATGGATCTTGTCGGCAGAGGGAATGACCTCGTAATCGTGGAAGTGGAGAACAACGATGAGGTCGGGATGCTAAGCAGACACTTCAACCGGATGGTCGTGGAGTTAAAGCAACTGATCAATGAAAATTATCTCGTGAAAATCAAACAAAAAGAGGCGGAACTCAGCGCGCTTCAAGCTAAAATCAACCCGCATTTTCTCAACAACACCTTGCAATCTCTACACGCGATGGCTGTCCTGAATAAAACGAAAGACATTGAAACGACGATTGAGAGCTTAGGCAAACTCTTCGATTACGTGCTATATGAGAGCGGCGATATCGTGCGTGTGGAGGACGAAATGAACTATCTCGAATCCTTTTTGCAAATCCAACAAAGCCGCAACACCAAGAGGTTCGAATATTCGATCGATGCGGATCCTCAAGCGAGAAATATTCAACTTCCAAAGCTTCTAATCCAACCTTTAGTGGAAAATGCATTGATTCACGGGTTGAAATCGAAATTTGCAGGAGGATTTGTAAGCGTTTCAGTTTGCTTGGAAGAAGGGAATGTCGTTATTCGAGTGTCCGATAACGGTGAAGGAATGTCTTCCGAACAATTAGAACGAGTCCATCGCCTTTTGAATGACGAGGACCTCCATGCCAAAAGCATCGGATTAAAAAACGTGAAAGATAGATTGAAATTGACCTATGGAGAAGACACGAGCTTCCTGATCGAAACTAAACTGTCAGAAGGAACCAGCGTATGGGTCAAGCTTCCGATAACAGCTGAATATTAGAACATCGATCTAAATACTTCGAGATTATCAATTTTTCTCGCTGCACTTATGATTGAGTCATTAGATCGTGTTCAAGAGAATCGGTCTCCTCGGGACACATCTAAAAAAATCAGATGGGGGAAAAAAAGTGAATAAAAGAATCTACTCGATCACGTGCGGGCTTCTGGCATTGTCGCTCGTTCTGGCCGCTTGCGGCAAAAGCAATAACAATGCGGAATCCTCTCCGTCGGCCTCGGCCTCGGCGACGGCAAGTCCCGGCAGTTCGCCGACTGAGAAGGTTCCGGTTACGATGGTCGTTCAATATAATCCTAATTTGTTCGGCGATCTGGAAAAGGCGTTCGAAGCCCAAAATCCGGATATCGATCTGCAGCTTGTATTTATGGATAACGCTCAAGCCAACAAAGTGCTGAACGCACAGTTCGCAGCGGGCGAAGGTCCGGATATCGCTCCGATGAACGTCGATTTCTACAAGCTTGGCTATGCGCTCAAACTGAATGACCAACCGTTCATCGACAGGCTCAGCGATGCTGCCAAGTTGTCGGCGACCCAACCCGATGGATCGATTTTCTCCGTTCCATTCGAAACGTGGTTCCAAGGTATCATGTATAACAAGAAAATTTTTGCGGACAACCAGATTGAAATCCCGAAAACGTGGGATCAGCTCATCGACATCAGCAAGAAGCTGAAAGCGGCCGGCATTAAACCGATGGGCGTGGGCGATAAGGATGGCGACGTCATCGGTAAAATGGCGCTGGGCGTCGTATTGTCAACCGGCGCAATTATCGAACCGGATGTCGAAGCCGGAAAAACAACGTATTCCGAGCGTTGGAAAGCGGGACTTGACGAGTTCTACAAAGCGGTTAAAGAAGGCATTATCGGTACGGATGCATTCGGGATGTCCGTAGACGACATGGTCAACGAGTTCCTGAACGGCAAATCCGCGATGATTAGTATGGGCAGCTGGCAAGTGGCTGACATGCACAAGAAAGATCCCAACTTCGACTTCAACATTTTCCCTTATCCTTCCGCTGCGGATGGGCAAGAGCAATGGGCGATCGGCGGCGTCGCAGGGGGCGGCGGCGTGAATGCGAACTCGAAACATATGAAAGAAGCTTTACGCGTTATGGACTTCATGGCAAGCCCTGAAGGGGACGCGCTGTGGATTGCAGTTACGCATGGCGGTCCTACGATCAAAGGGACGCAAGGCGGATTGGATCCGTCGCTATCCGGACTGCAGGAAACTCTTGGAGCCGGCAGAACCTATTCGCCATGGGAAGGGTTCAAGAAGATCAACGGAGAGAACTTCGTCAGAACGTGGTTTAAAACAAGCCAAGAAATCGTAGGAGGCAAGAAAACGGTCGATCAAGGCTTGAAAGCGATCGACGATTACGTTGCCGACCAGTTGAAGGCCGCACAGGAGTAAACAGAACGAAGAGATAACCTATTCGTTCCGCAAACAAAAGGTGGTATGCGAATACCGCCTTTTGTTCATTAAATCACAGAATCATGCTTTGCAGGGATTGGAGCGACTCTATGTTTAACAAAGAAAAGTGGAAGGTGTCGCTGCAGTATGAGCTGTTGCTGCTCCCGGCGCTCGTCGGGTTTATCATCTTCTTTCTATATCCTTCCGTTCAATCGTTCATGTATAGCTTTACGAATTACAGCGTGAACAAATTGAACTATTCGTTCATCGGGTTTCGGAATTTTATCGATGTATTTCAGGATGACCGGTTGATCGCTTCGATGAAGAATACGGTTTATTTTGCGATTGCATCCACCGTGCTCCAGAACATTTTGGCTATACCGCTGGCTGTCGCGCTTCATTCCAAGATCAAGACGAAAAACATCCTGCGGATGATCTATTTCATGCCGTGGTGCTTCAGCGGCTTGATCATCGGGTTTCTCTGGTCCTTTATCCTATCGTCCAGCGATACCGGTCTCTTGAACCATGTCATTCATCAGCTTGGCATTCATTTTTTGCCGAGCAATTGGCTGGGTGAACCGAGCTTGGCCATGAAGTCGGTTATCTTCGTTGCGGTATGGCAAACGACGGGTTGGGCCATGATCATCTACTTAGCCAACCTGCAAAGCATCCCCGCTGAACTTTACGAATCCGTGACGATGGACGGCGCAAACAAGTTCCAAGCTTTCTGGCATATTACGTTCAAGTTTTTGGCTCCCGCCATGACCATCAATGTATTGTTGTCTACTATCGGCGGATTTAAAGTTTACGATCAAATTTTGGCCTTGACCAACGGAGGACCGGGATACGCCACGGAATCGATCACGTTCTCGATCATCAACTACGGGTTTTCCGAGAACAGATATGGCTATGCGTCGGCGCTCTCCGTGGTCATGCTGATTATCATTCTGATCGTTTCCATGATCCAACTGCGCTATTTCTCCAAGAGGGAGGAAAGCTTATCATGAAGTCGGCAGCCTTACGCGCCTCGAAAAGATCGAATATCCTATTGGAGCTGCTGCTCTGGGTTCTTTCCCTGGTCATCTTGATCCCGTTCTATTATTTGATCGTGAACACGCTTAAACCACCTCAGGACGTGCTTGCGAAACCGATGAGCTTCGAATGGTCTCACCTATCGTTAAGCGCCTATTTCAAAGCTTGGAAAGACATGAAATATGAACACGTGTTCATGAACAATGTCATCACAACGGTAGGCGCCGTCATCATCATCGTACTCATCGGCTCCATGGCGGCATACACCCTGGTAAGAAGGAATAACAGATTCCACAGGTTTGTTTATTACCTATTCATTTCATCGATTATTATCCCGTTCCAAATGGCGATCGTTCCGCTTTTCAAAATTTTCGTGAAGTTTCATTTGATGAATTCATTGCTCGGGGTTATTTTGGTATTCGTGTTCTCGAATATTTCATTCGTCGTTTTTCTATATTACAGCTTTATCCGAACGATACCGATCCAACTGGAGGAAGCTGCGAAAATCGATGGGGCATCCATTATCAGAACGTTCGTGAGCATCTGTTTCCCTTTACTATGGCCGGTAACGGGAACGGTTATCATCATCCAATCGGTGGCGTTCTGGAACGACTTTTTCGTACAAATCCTGTTTATCATGTCGCCTAAATATTTCACTATCACGCGAATGATCTATGCGAACGTAGGGATATTCTCGACGGATTGGAGCGCGCTATTGCCCATGTTCGTGCTCGGGATGCTGCCGATTCTGATCTTCTACGTGTTCATGCAGAAGAGCATCATTAGCGGAATAACCGCAGGTTCGGTTAAAGGATAAGAGGGGCGGGAAACAGGCATGAATAGGAAAAAAGTTTTCATCGCGCCGACGACCCATTGGGACCGGGAATGGGTGATGACGAAAGGTCAATTTCAAGTAAGACTTGTTCGCTTGATGGACAATCTCCTGAAGATCATGGATGACCACCCGGACTATCGTTTCCTGCTTGACGGGCAAGCCATCGTGCTGGAGGATTATTTGGCTATCAGACCGGAACAGAGGGAGCGATTGTCGCTGCTCATGGAAGAGGGCAGATTGGTCGCCGGTCCATGGTACGTTCTAGCCGATCAATTTCTGGAAAACGGAGAGTCGATGATCAGGAATTTGTTGGTCGGCATGGAGACGGTCCGGGACATGCGCGGCAGGCCGATGATGCTCGGTTACGTGCCCGATTCTTTCGGCAGCATCGCGAGTTTACCCCTGATTCTGAACGGTTTTCGCATTCCGTTCGCGACCTTCGGGCGCGGAAGACCCAAGTGGGGAGCGGATCTTGCCCACTACGAGTTTTGGTGGGAAGGACCGGCCGGTTCCAAAGTATTGGCAGCCAACCATGGTTATAATCATGGCGTATTTCTGAGTTATCCCGATATATGGACCGATATCATGCAGCAGGCTTCTTTGAATCCCGATCCCGACGAGACGATGGCCCGATTTCTGGAGGAGGCTGGTAGTCAGGGCTGCAAAGCTGCTACATCCAACTTGTACTTTTCCGTCGGGATCGACCATATGGAACCTCGGAAGTCGTTGCCCGGATTGATGGCCTATATCAATGAAAATCAAGAGAAATATGAATTGGTTTACGGCACGCCGGAGGATTACTTGAACGTAGTGGCAGAGGATGCCCGTCATCTGTCCGTGTATGCGGGCGAGATGCGCGGCTCGGACGAATTGCCGATGGATTTGGTCGGAACGTTGTCCTCTTACATGCCCTTGAAACAAAAGAACGACCGCTGCGAAATCCTGCTGCAAAGAGAAGTCGAGCCTTTATGGGCGATGGCCTCCGCCGCGTCAGGGGCATCGTATCCCAAGGGGCTGTTGCGGCATCTGTGGAAGCTGCTGCTGGCGAATCATCCTCACGATTCCATATGCGGTTGCAGCGTGGATCAAGTGCATAAAGATATGCTGAATCGTTATGAGGAAATCGAGCACACCGGCGCCTACCTGATCAAAGATGGACTTCATGAGCTGATATCCGCTATCGATACGACCGGTAAGGATCATGACGCGGTTGCTGTCGTCGTGGTCAATCCGCTCGGACGAACGCATTCAGGTCCGGTTCGAAGCCTCGTCCGTGTGCCTCGAAAGTTCAAATATGATGCCTATACGCTGATAGATGACCAGGGCCGAACCGTTCCCTCCGTCATCCGCCACATCAAGGATAAAAATAAAGATTTGGAAAGCGTCTATATGACCGCCGAGATGCTGTCGGTCGTGATTTCCAAGGATGCCGATGACGAGCGGCCGGACGATCAGGTGTTCACCGTGCTGGAAGTAGATTTCAGAGCGACGGATGTTCCGGAAATGGGGTATAGAACCTACTGGATCAAACCCGGCGTTCAAGCGGAAGCGGCTCCTTCAACCGTAACCCTATGCGAGAACGGAATGGAAAACGATACGATTAAAGTCGGTTTTCACCCGGATGGCACGTTCGAACTGGCGTATAAGCGCACGGGGCGTATTTACCGCAACTTGAACTTTTTTGTCGACCGGGAAGAGATCGGAGATTTGTACGATCATGGCGAATATGTCGTTAGCGACGAAAGGGATTCCAGATCATGCGAAGCGGACTGGCGGCTGCATGAACAACAGCCTGACCGTATCGTGTTCAAGGCGGACATGATGTGGGAACTGCCAGAAGCCTCCGGGGAAGATGGACGCTCGATACAGTCTAAAAAGATGCGTATTACAATGTTTGCGACGTTACATGCGAACACCGAGCGGCTGGAACTGATCGTCGATCTGGACAACGTATGCGAAGACCATATGTTGCGGGCCGTATTCGATACGGGGCTGCATGCTCCAACCGTTGCCGCTTTCGATCATTTTCATGTCGTCGAGAGGAAAGTCCGGAATGTCGGCGAAGCATGGCGAGACGAGCCGTTCCAGGAATTCGTCGACGTGTCGGACAGCAAGGAAGGACTTTGCCTCTCGACGAAGGGTCTTCCGGCATACGAGGCTGTAAATGGGAGTTCCGGCACGCGCCTTTATCTGACCTTGTTGCGATCGTCAGGCAGTGTCGGCCAAGCCGCTGGCGCCAATTATCCGGCCCCGGGAGGGCAATGTCCGGGCGTTCATCGCTTTGAATATACGCTTATCCCCCATGAGGGGAACTGGCTGCAAGGAGATTGTTTAGGCAAGGCCAGCGACTATCGATCATCGTTCCTCGTCGAGGCCGACGTGCAGCATGAAGGGAAATGGCCCTCGACTGGATCGTTCCTATCCGTTAACCCGACGCAGGAAAACAATCTCTACGTTAGCTGTTTGAAGCAGGCCGAGGATGGCAGCGGGTGGGTCGTCCGAATGTGGAATCCGGGAGAGGACGGGCATGTTCAAGTACGGAGTTATCTGGATATCCGGGACGTCCGATTGGCCGAGTTGGATGAAAGTCTTAAGGATAGCGTTAGATCTATAGAGGAAGGGTTCCCGATCACTGCGAAAGAAATCTTAACGTTAAAAATCGTGGAGGCGTAAAATGAGCGACTTGCAAAATCTCGGACGAACGTTCGGCGACCCTGACGCTGCTTATCGGCCTCAGCCGTTCTGGTTTCTCAACCACGAATATAAACCGGAGGAACTCGTCCGTCAGCTGCGCGAAATGGCGGATAAGGGCATCGGAGGGGTCGTGCTTCATTCCAGGCATGGAAAGACGGTGGAGTATTTGTCGGAGCCGTATTTCGACATGCTGGAAACCTGCATCGAGGAATGCGGCAAGCTTGGCATGCACGTCTGGCTATATGATGAAGATAATTGGCCAAGCGGCACGTTCGGAGGTAAACTGACCCGTCAACACCCTGAATACCGGATGCGTTATTTGCGAGTGGAGGAGAAGCGCTGCTCCCGAGCGGATTCTCAGCGGGGGTGTTCGCTCGACTTCATCTTGGAAGAGAATCAATCTCTAATCGCTATTTTGGCTTATCGGATCAAGCAGCAAGCTGGGGAATCCCTTATTTTACATGAACATCCGCACGACTTGACCGATTTGTACGGCGGAACGTGGCAGCCGGCGGAGGACGACGATTATGTTGTCCTCGCCTTCTGGGAGTGCGAGGTCGCCGAGAAGGTCACTTTTGCCCGCGGCTACTATTTGGATACGATGAATCCGGAAGCCGTAGCCCGATTCATGGAACTAGGCTATGCGCCGTTTGACCGGTTGTCGGAACATTTCGGAACGCTGATCCAAGGGGTGTTTACCGATGAGCCCGGTCTCATGATTCACGACGGATTTTTCGGGGTGGAGGCAATGAAGACCCGCGTCGATGATTTGAACGGCAACTTGCCGGGCATGATCTTCGCCTGGACGAGCAACCTTCTGGAGCGCTTCGAGCAGCGCTGCGGTTATTCGCTTCGCTCAAGCCTCGGAGCGCTTCTTTATCAAGTGGAAGGGATAAGTCATAAGGTGCGCGAGGATTATTACGCGTCTCTTACGCATTGGTATATCGACGCCTATCACCGGGCGTTAAGCTCCTGGTGCGAAACGCGCGGATTGACCTATATCGGACATACGCTGGAAGAGCCGATTTGGGGACAAGCGCGTTCGCAAGGCAACCAGACGCAAGTGCTGCGGGAGTTTCATTATCCGGGCGTCGATTATTTGCAGGCCGGCATCGGCACGAAAGAGAACCCGTACCGCATTCTGTCCGTCAAGAGTTCCTCCTCGGTTGCCCATATCGAAGGAAAAAAGCGCGTCGTTTGCGAGGCGTTCGGAGCGAGCGATCATGGCTATTCCATGAGACAGCGGAGGTTGGACGCTAATTTTATGGCTTTCCTCGGAGTTAATCTGTTTATTCCCCATGCCTTCTACTATTCGTTCGAAGGGTACCGTAAAACGGACTTTCCTCAAACGGAATTTTACCATGCCCCTCATTGGGAGCATTACAAGGCGTTCGCCGATTATATCGCCAGACTCAGCCTGATGGGCAGCACGGGTCATCACGATGCGCATATTCTGCTGCTGAATCCGGTCCATACCGTGTATCAGGAAATGTTCGAGAACGGCCGGGCCGAGTTGAAGCCGGCTTCCGACTTGCTGCATGCTCTATTGTCCGATCGCCTGATCCGCAACCGGCTCGATTACGATTATGCGGACGATAGTCAAATTCCCGACAGCCGCGTGGAAGAAGGCGCAGTAACGTTCGCTAAATCGCCAGAGAAGTATCGTGCCGTTATTTTGCCGCGAATGAAAGTGATGTCCGTTGCGACGGCGGCCAAGCTGAATGAGTTCGTTCAAGCGGGCGGTCTCCTGATTGCGATCGGGGAAGTACCTTTGCATAGCTTCACGCAGATGGACGATCCGGAGCTTGCGAAGCATATGAAGCCTCTTTTTCCGCAGCCTGATGGGGAAACACGGCACAAGCATGGACGAGGCGTTACGTTGTTTCTGTCCGAGCACGAGGCAACGGCGGACGATGCCCGCAATTTGTGCGATCAGCTTAGGCAGCACTCCGGCGTTGATCAGGTAACCGGCCGCTGGTTCATTCCGGAGACGGAGCGGGAAAAAGTAATCGCGACATGCCGTTCGGTAGAAGGAAAACGATTTTTCTGGATGATGAACTGGTCGGAAGAGACCGCGCAAATGCAATGCCTCATCAAGCCGGGGGAAATGGCGGAGGAATGGAAGCTGGAAAGCGGCGAGATCGTCAGTCTTCGGCAACGGGAGCTGCAAGAGTTCCGTCTCGATCCCGGCGAGCTGCGAATCGTCTGTATAGATGAAACCGCTTCCTCAGCAACATCGGAACATTCCGGTGACTGTATAAAGTCAATTGAGCTGCCTGCTGCGTGGACGTTTGCGCTTGAAGATCCGAACGTAAAAATATTGGATCGCTGGGAAGTGACCTTTAACGACCGCGAATCGCGCATGAACGCGACGATGCCCGGCCAGACGAACACTTACCGAACCCGGATCATGATCGATGCGTCGGCAGTAGGAAAAACATTACGCTTGATTACCGACGACATCGATCAATATGTGCCATCTCACATCGGCTTTTTAAGCCGGCGCAGAAGCGTGGAGATCTACATGAACGGCCATCGTCTCCCGGCGCTGGAGCCGTCCGGTTGGCAGGATCGCTTCTACAAAAGTGCGGATTTAACGCCTTATGTCCAGGCAGGAGAGAATTGGCTCGAACTGATAACGGTCTCCTTGCTGGAGCCGATGATACCGGTTTCTTTCCCGTCGTTCCTGATCGGCGATTTCGCTTTGAACGAAGAAGGTTCCCTGATCGCCTGCAACGAACAGATAACCGGATTTTGGAATCAAGAGGGTTACCCTTACCTGTCGGGCAAGGCGATTTATTCTCAAACCGTAGAGTTGGATGACATCCAAACCGATGAAGGGCCGCGGCAGTACGAATTGGAGCTTGAGGATGTACGGGAAACGGCAGAGGTGTGGGTCAATGGCCAGTCCGCGGGGACGCGCTTGTGGCCGCCCTATCGCTGGGACATCGCGGAGGTTGTGCGGCCAGGCCCCAATGAGATTCGCGTTCGCGTTGCGAACACGCTGGCCAATCTATACGAGAAACGGGCAATGCCGTCGGGAATATCCGGTAAAGCGTTCATTAGGTATAAATAAACGGCGTGTAAATATACGAGGAGGAGAAAAGATGAGAGCCGTAAACAAATTGGTTTGGACCGTGTGCTTGGCAATAGGGTTGGCAATAGTCGCTTGGTCTTCGTCTGCAAATGCAAGCGATCATATGATCTCCGAGATCGAGGGGGCGTGGCAGCCCGGAGCGAATGTCGTTAGCGCGCAACCGGTAAGCTCTTCGCTGAATGCGCCCGGCACTCCTTACGAAGGGGAGGCGATGCTGGAGGCGAGCAGCAACGCGGTTTCCGCTAACAGTTGGCGCACGGTTTACTTCGATTTCCCGGAAAACGTCAACATGGAAGCCTATCCGGTTCTGTCGCTCCAATTCAACGGATGGGGCGGAGCTCCGGGAGCGACCGCTTATACGGCTAAGCTGGGAGTGGTCACATCGGACGGCTTGCGGTTCGAGAAGTCGTTTGCCGTAACGCCCAACAGCTGGAATGCGTTGTCGATGAACATTGAAAGCTGGGAATTCGCGTCTCGCGTCAAGCGGATCGAAGTTTCCTATATGGCCAATTCTTCCTCGGCATGGGCGTCGTCCTTCCAGATCGACGATGTGAAACGCAGCGATACATCCGGCCGTTCGCTCACCCGCAATTATTTGGGTGTCTGGCATTTCGAGCTGCCATGGAGCGCCGGCAACTCGGTAAACAGCCTAGCCGTCACGGAGCAGACGCTTGCTTTTCCGCTCGGCGGATACGGCTCCAACGGGATGCGCGGACTCTATATGCTGGAGGCGTCCAGCGCTAGCGTGCCGGGTAACCAGTACCGCTCCGTATACAAAACGCTTCCCGGCGAGAACTGGACTAACGAGCCGATCGCGTTGATCCACATGAACACATGGGGAGGATGGCCCGGCATAACCGGCGGATACGGCGCCAAGTATTGGGCCAAAGTGAAAATTTACAGCAACACGCAGGTGTTCGAGAAGACGCAGGCGATTTCGCCCAATGCATGGAATGAAATCCCTGTAGACGTCTCGGGCTGGGCTTATAAAAATAACGTAACGAAGATCGAGGTGGGAATGTGGGGGGATTCCACTCAATCCGTCTCCAGCAAGTTCCAGATCGATAGTCTGATCAGGCGTTCGGACACTTTCCCGACCTTCTCAAGCTCGAACGCGACCTACACGGACAGGTTGAATCGGATGCTTCAGATGCATTGGTTCACCGATCCCGGACTGAATGCAACCAGAAGCGGCAGAGGCATTAAAGCTACTTGGTGGCGGGAATGGGATACGATGGCGAACAGTTGGATCGATACGAACGCGAACCGGTTTTACGGGGACAACGCCAACGACGACGTGCGGAACATTTTGTTGAACACCCCGATGTTCGACAACGGATTCGTTACTATGAATCCGGTCGTTACGGCGGAGAGCCGAAGCCAATTGGGCCAATTTTTCCCCACGTACAATGACAGCAACGGGAAATCCGCCGGATGGGAATTTAACGGCACGACCAAGGAAGGCTGGACTTCTTATAACGTCAGCAACGATAGCGTAGCGGCTCAGCGTTGGTACATGGAGACGGGAGGAAGCTCCGATCCGAATCTGGTCTCGCCGACGCTTACGGTAGACAGCTACAATATGCCTTATCTTGTGGTGCGTATGGCGAGCTCGAATGCGGACACAACTGGCTCCGTCTATTTCAGCACCGCAAGCTCGCCGGGTTTCAGCGAATCGAAGAAAGTTTCGTTCACGGTCATTAACGACGGCAAATATCATTTGTATTCAATTCCGATGTATACGCATGCGCTGTGGAACGGCACGATTACGCAAATTCGACTGGATCCGGTAACGACCGGTTCCACGGGCGGTTGGGTGCTCGTGGATTATATTAACGGCAGCTACGACGTGAGCTGGTATAACAATCCGCTTTTCATCCTGGGGAGCTCCAGATATTACAAGTGGACCGGGGATACCGCGTTTCTGCAACAGCAGATGCCGCGTCTGCGCAGCGCCATTCATTACATGAACGACACGTTGAAAGGTTCAACATACGGTTATCTTCTTTCGACGTACAACGGACATGACGGCACCAGCGGAATTTCGCCGACTACCCGAACGGGATATGGCATCGGCGCCGGCTACTGGGACCTGCTTCCGTCGGGGAACAAAGATTTTTACGCTACGGTCTACTATTATGCCGCATTAACGGAGATGCAGAAGCTAGAGGACCTGGTGGCACTTCATCCGGAATGGGGGATTGCCTCCAATCCTTACGGGGAAAGCGCCTCCGTCATCGCCTCCTATCGCTCCAACGTCGTTTCCCAGGTAACGAACGGCTCCACGTTCTGGAATAGCACGACCAAGCGATATGTGCCGCTCGTAGATGTGGCCGGCAATACGCATGATTACGGTTATACCTTTATGAATTTGGAGGCGTTGTATTACGGTCTCGGCAATTCTTCGAGAGCAAGCGATATCTTTGATTGGCTGGATGGCGCGCGCACGGTAGCCGGGGATACCTCCACAGGCTCCGACATTTATTTCCACGGCTTCGCGCCGCGAGCCACGACCAAACGAAACGCGGATTGGTATGTATGGACATGGAATCCGAACGCTTTCGCATGGGGCGGACAAGTGCAGGACGGAGGCGCCGTGCTCTATGAATCCTATTACGACGTGATGTCGCGTTTGAAATACAAGACGGCGGATAATGCCTGGACTAGAATGAAAGGAATTCTGGACTGGTATCAGGCAACGCAAGATGAGGGTGGTTATCGCTGGTACTACGCTCAGCGAAGCTTATCCTTGCAGGGCGCCGGCGTAGCCGGCGGAATCGGGGTGGACGCCGACTTTACCGAAGCGACCATCGCTCCGTTATCCGCTTTCTACGGATTTATGGGCGTCGATGCCGACGTAGATGCGCTCGTCGTCGCGCCGAAATTGCCGACCGAGCTCAGTTGGATGCAGGTTACGCATGTCAACTACAAAGGAAGCGACGCGACTGTGTACGGCTCGACGACTCAGACCAAAGTGACGCTGACGACAGGCTCAACCGCCCTTTCAATCAAGATCGGGTCCCTTGTTCCGAACGCGTCCTATACCGTCTACCGTGACAATGTCTCCACTACATCCTTTACTGCGGACGCTAACGGATTCGTTTCCTTCAATACGAGCGGATCCGGTACCCATGAATACAAAATAAACAAGTGAGCGTTGCAAAAAAAAGCAGACCGCTATGGCGGACTGCTTTTTTGTCGTATACTGTGTAACAAAAAGGGGGCGGTTCGACTGGGGATGAAACAGAAGATCGACAATATTCCGATTTTTCCCAAGCTAATGCTTACGTTTTTAATTATTATGATGCCATTATTTACGTTAAGCCTCGTATTGAATGAGCTTGGCAAGAAGGAAGTGAAAAGCCAAATATCCAACTCGATAACGATGAACATTCACTATTACTTCATGTCGCTCGAGAAGGAGCTCGAACGGATTATTCGGACGCAACAAGAGTTCGTTAACGACGAGAATCTGTTGCAATTAAGTAACTCCTTGACCATCATGTCGAATTATCAGCGTACGAAAGCGATCAACGATCTGAGGGACAAATTAAAGGCATTGAAGGAATCCAGCATTTATATTAAAGACATCAACGTCTACGTCAAATCGCTTAATGGCACCATTTCGACCTCCAATGAGGAAGATACGCCTAACAGCCAACAGGAAGCAGAGGAAATAGCCAAGGCTACGTTTACGAGCGGATTGCCCGTCACATACTGGCAAGGCCGTTTATTTTTGAATTTAACTTACCCGAATAACCCGATGACTCAGAAACAAGCAAAGTCTCCGCTATTTATTCAAAATATCGAGCTTTCTATGGAAGCGTTAACAAATGTTTTGAATTCGTTTCCTCAGGACGGCGGGGCGATATTGTTCAACGATAGTTGGGCAATTGCCAATGATAAATATCCCGAACCGTTAACCGAAATCAGAAAAAAATTGGCGGAGCCTATCGAACAAGAGATGACTTTTACGAAGCAAATTGGCGTTGGCAAACAAAAATATATGGCCGTGTACGAGAAATCCATGTTTTTGCAAGCATCGCTGCTTTTTTATTTTCCAGAGAACGTTATTGTCGGGCAGTTAAAAACGTATGGACTGTGGTCGTGGCTGCTTGTGATCAGCTCGATTGTCATTGTCATTCTTTTCTCTTACGGGATTTACCTCCTGATTCATCGTCCTCTTCAGACTCTGGTCAGGCGATTCAAGAGCGTGGAGGGAGGCAATTTCGCTGCGGTTCTCGTACCGGCTCGAGGGGATGAATTCGGTTATATTTTTAATCGGTTCGAGAGAACGGTGCATAATCTGAAGACTTTGATCGATGAGCTTTATGTGCAGAAAATCAGGCTCCAGTCGTCGGAGCTAAAGCAGTTGCAGATGCAGATTACCCCGCACTTTCTCTACAACAGCTTTTTTATCCTTCATCGGCTGATTAAACATGACGAGAAAGAAACCGCCGAGTCGGTGTCCAGAAATCTCGGGAATTATTTTCACTATATTACGAGGAACGGGCTGGAGGAGGTTCCTTTCGAACATGAGGTAAACCATGTCCGATCGTACGTGGAAATTCAAAATATCCGATTCTCGAATCGCATTATCGTCCAGTTCGAACCGCTTCCCGAAAGTTTTACAGGGGTAATGATCCCGCGCTTGATTTTGCAGCCTATTGTCGAGAACGCTTACGAGCATGGACTTGGCGATATTGTGACCGAAGGAAGGTTGAATATTCGCTTTGCGGCAGACGACGACAGGCTCTATTTTACGGTGGAGGATAGTGGAGCGGGGTTGACTGAAGAGGGAATGGCCAAATTGGTCCGTATACTAGATTCGGAGGATGCGGTAGAGACGACGGGGCTTATTAATATCCAGCGCCGTTTGAAATTAAAGTACGGCGATCGCGGCGGAGTGGAAGTTGAGCATAGCGCTATGGGTGGCTTGCTGATTCGGATTTATATCCCAAATGACAAAGGAGAATCACTCAGATGTACCGAGTACTGATCGTCGATGACGAACCGATTATCGTGAATAGCATCAATCTGATGCTTCTTGAAGCTTCGCATTTGGAACTGGAGATTTATCGCGCTTATAACGTCTACGAGGCCTTGGACTGCCTGAAGAAAAATCGGATCGATGTCGTGATTTCGGATATCCGGATGCCGGGAATGAGCGGGATCGAGCTGCACAAACAAATCATCGAAAGCTGGCCGCGCTGTAAGGTGATTTTTCTTACGGGCTACAATGACTTCGAATATGCTCGTCACGCGATACGCACAGGAGGCGTCATTGATTACGTACTGAAAAACGAAGACGATCACGTCATTCTGGCCGCAGTGGAGAAGGCTTTTGCGGAATTGGACAAAATGGACGACAGTGCCGACTACATGCTAGACGCCAGAAAAAAACTCCAACTGTCCATACCCGCATTGCAAAGAAATACGCTGTTCGATCTGATGCGCGATTCTTCTTTATTTTCGAATGAGATGGAAAAAAGATTTGAAGAGTCGGACATTCCATTGCTCCCGAACAAGGAAGTCTATCTGGTCATGGGCAGGGTGGATGAATGGATGGAGGACGCCAGCGAGTCCGAAAGAATGCTCCTCCTTTATGCCTGCCAGAATATAGCGGAAGAATATTTAACGCCGACGATCGTCAATGTTTCTGTCGCATTCGAGTCGAACAAGCTCGTTTGGTTTATGCAGCCTAGAGAGTTTCTGGGGGAGAATGATTGGGACAAGGAGCAGGAGAAGCAGGCTTGGGAGCATTTAAAAACAAGAGTATACAGCATTCTGGAGTCTCTACAGATGACGTGTAAGCAATTGTTGAAAATATCGATTTCGCTTGTGCTGGCGCGTGAGCCTTTCGAATGGTCCAGTCTGGGTACGCATTTTCACTACTTGAAGACGTTGCTTGGCCAAGGCTCGAACAACGGTCAAGAACTGTTAATCCTCGATTCCGATCAGTTCGGACTGAATTCGGGTCAGGGGCAAAGCTATTACTTGTCCGAATCTCAGCAAGTCAAGATGCAGCTTGAAGTGCTCGAACAGTATTTGGCCAGTGGCCAAAGGGAGAGATTCAACGGATTATTCGAAGAGATTACGGACGCCAAGGAACTGGCTGAATATAAGAATCAATTGGAAATGTTTTGTAGTTTATCGCTCAGCTTGATTTCTTACGCGATTCGCGTCGGGCTATTCGATGAGCTCTTTATGAAGATGGATCTGGGGAAAACGACTCAATATGATGCGCATGGATCGTGGAGTGAGGCTGCAGCTTATTTAGCCAAAGTAGCCGACTATCTGCTCGAACAATTCGAGCCTGTCCCCGAGGAGCAAAGTCAAAGACTGATCGCATCCATTCACCACTATATTCAAACCCATCTAGGCGGGGATTTGTCGCTGACGAAGTTGTCCACGCACGTTCATCACAGTCCGACATATTTATCTCGCTTGTACAAGCGGATGACAGGCAATATGCTTTCGGACTATATTACCGAAGTGCGTATGAAGAAGGCGCAACATCAATTGGCGCATTCTACGATGAAAATCCAGGATATTGCGATCCAAGTCGGGTATGAGGCAGCTCCCCAGTTTAACCGTTCGTTTAAGAAAATGTTCAAAATGACGCCGCAAGAGTACAGAGACCTCTCATTTTCAGCGAATGAATAGAACAAAGCAATAGATGTCAAGGAAAGCAAGAATGGCAAATAGCAACGTTATTTTCGATCTTTTATACTGACGGAGCAGGTACCAATCAACTAGGGGGATAAAAGATGAAAAGGCATTCCGCAAAAATGATTACGCTGACTTTATTGGCAAGCTCGCTAGTGTTCGCTTCTGCTTGCAGCAAGGATGGCGGGAATAACGCAAGTCCATCCGGCTCACAACCATCAAGTCCGCAAGCAAGCGGAGCGTCGCCGGAACAAACGAAAGCCGACCCAATGGGCAAGATTGATCCGCCTATCGAAGTTACGGCGATAAGGATGTTAGACCCGACGACGAAGTTCGAAAATGGAGAAACGATCGAGAATAACGCTTGGACTAAATTATACGAGAACGAATTCGGTATTAAACTGAAGTACTTGTGGGTTGCCGATCCGTCGCAATACGACCAAAAATTCAATATTGCCATGGCCTCCGGACAGTTGGCCGATATTATGCCCGTAAACGGCATTCAATTTAATCAATTGGTCGAAGCCGATCAATTGGAGGATCTAACCGATGTGCTAGAAAAGTATGGCACGCCTCAAACAAAAGAAATGTTAAAGAAGGATGGCGGGCTTGGTCTTAATTCCGCGACGTACAACGGGAAATTGCTTGGGCTCCCGGTAAATCCGGGTTCATTCGACTTCGCTTCCTTGCTCTGGGTACGAACGGATTGGCTGGAGAAGCTGAACCTGCCCGAGCCGAAGACAATGGATGACGTGTTCAAGATCGCGGAAGCTTTCGTTAATCAGGATCCTGACGGCAATAACAAGAAGGACACCTACGGTTTAGGGGCTACTAAAAAATTGTATGGCGTAACAGGCGATACGATCGATTACGGACTTAGTGGATTTTTTAACGGCTATCACGCTTACCCGCAAAGCTGGGTCAAGGATTCATCCGGTAAGCTTGTTTACGGAAGCATCCAACCCGAAGTGAAGCAAGCATTAGCCAAACTGCAGTCGATGTACAAGGAAGGGCTCATTGATCGCGAATTTGGGGTAAAAGATACGGAGAAACTCAGTCAAGCCGTCCTTGCAGGCAAGCTGGGCATGTTCTACGGTGCCGATTGGTCTCCATTACTTTTCCCGGATGCCAAAAAGCAAGACCCGAAAATGGAATGGAAGCCGTTCGCGATTCCATCTATTGATGGACAAAAAGCCAAGGCGCAAACGCCATATAACATCAATCAATATTATGTCGTTCGTAAAGGAATGAAGCATCCGGAGGCGGCCATTAAGCTACTGAATGCCGCGAGTTACCAATGGGACAGAACGAAGTATCCTCTTACGGATATTAACCAGAACGGCGATATCGCCAAATGGCCGTACGCGCTTCTTCAAGCTTACAATCCGATTCAAAACGTCGAGACATACGAGCACGTGAAGCTTGCGGTTGAGAAGCAGGATGAATCGCAGCTGGACTTAGTTAGTAATCCGGGGCAAGCGACCTTCTATAAAGCAATTAATGATTTTAACAAAGGAGATGTATCAGGCTGGGGATTTACCCGATTCTTTGATGCGATTACGTTGTTGTACGACTACCATGTCAATGACGGATTCCAATTAACGGAATTTACTTCCGGACCTACGCCTACGATGGTCGAGAAGCAAGCGACATTGCTCAAGATGGAACTGGAAACGTTCACGAAAATCGTAATGGGAGAATCTTCTGTCGATTCATTCGATGAGTTCGTGACGAACTGGAAGAAGCTTGGCGGAGACACGATTACAGAAGAAGTGGCGAAGTGGAAAGCGAGTAAATAGTTTGGGGTGAACGATCGGGGAGCTTGTCGCAAAGCTCATTCAAATGTAGATGTGGCAAGCTTCTCCGATTGCACCGATAACATGCAAGCAGGAGGCGTAAGCGATGTCCGTTATGACCGTAACGGGAAAGGTTCGATCCGATAGCCTTGGCTGGGTATTGCCCCATGAGCATGCCTTTATCGATTTGAGAAGCCTGGTGCCTGCATTCAGCGAAATTTCGCGCAAAAAATTGGCCCAGGAGCAAGTCAGTCTCACGAATATCGGGAAATTAATGCGTAATCCCTATGCGGTTCTGGATAATGCGGTCATCGATGACGAGAGGGTTGTAAGGGATGAACTGCTGAAGTTTAAGCGAGCAGGAGGCACGACTTTCGTTGATCTGACACTAAGGGATATTGGTCGTGACCCTACTTTGTTGGCCGCTTTATCAAGGGAATTGGATATTAAGATCGTGGCAGGCTGCGGGTACTATATTAACAAATCCCATCCTGACGATATGGACAGCAAAACAGTGGACAGCATTGCCGAAGAGCTCTTCAATGAAATCTATATCGGCATGGATGGCACCTCGATTAGAGCAGGCGTTATCGGAGAGATCGGAACAAGCGAGATCATCTACCCGAATGAGAAAAAAACTTTGATCGCATCGGCGATCGTTCAAAAGGAAACCGGGCTGGGGTTGCATGTGCATACGGACTTGTACGCAACTAATGGTTATGAAGTAATAACTATTCTTACCGATCATGGCGCTGCGGCTGAAAAAATATGCATTAATCACATTGATGTCGATATCAAAATGAATTATTTGAAGGACCTGCTCGAAATGGGCGTTTACGTGGAGTTCGATAATTTCGGTAAAGAATTCTATGCGGATAAGAGAGACAGAAGCGTATTAAGAGGGCTTTTTGCCAGAGATATCGAGAGAGTCAGAGCCATTAAGCAGCTTATCGACTGGGGTTATCTTTCGCAAATCTTGATCTCCAACGACGTCTGCCTGAAAACCTGTCTTCATCACTACGGAGGTTGGGGTTATGACCACGTCATTACGAACATCGTGCCGATGATGGAGGACGAAGGGATTACGACTGAACAGATCCAAACGATCATGTGCACCAATCCCGCAGCATTTCTGGACGATGGGAAAGATTGATTGAACGAGGTGTTACATGAAAATTATCGATTGCAGCTGCGCCATCGGCTATAAAACGATTAATTACGAAGTCGTAAACCATGAGAATTTCTTAGTAAGGGAGAAAGTAAAACAAGCGCGCAATGCTGAGGAGTTGCTGAACGAGCTCGATTTCTGCGGGATTGACAGCGCCGTAGTCAGCCACAACACGATGGCGGATGTCGATCCTGACTACGGGAATCGAGCAGTCATTGCCGAGACTGTCAAAGCGCCGGACCGGCTTCTCCCGACATGGACCATTTTGCCGCCGATTACAGAAAGTCAGTATGCGCCGGAAAGGTTATTTCCCGCGATGAAGGCAAACGGCGTGAAGATGCTCAGGGCGTATCCGGAACGCAACCGGTATTTGCTTAACGGCGTCGTTATGGGAGAGTTGATCGGCGAGATTGCTTCTGCGGGTATTCCTTTGTATTTGTCTTCAAGCGAAGGCTGGCAAGGTATCTATAACGTTCTGCAGGAATATCCGAATTTAACGGTTATTTTGTATAACTACGGTTTGTGGAGCCACTCTCGGTTAACGTTTCCGCTGCTTCAGAACTATAAGAACTTCTATATCGAGACCGGAGATATGCAAGCAGCCGGGGAGATCAAGGAAATATGCAATAAATTCGGTTCGGAACGCTTGCTCTTCGGTTCCGATTTTCCCAGCAACGCAATTGGCGGGCCATTAGCCGCTTTGCTCGGATCAGGCATATCCAGAGAGCACATCGTGAACATTGCGCATGCCAATCTGGAGAGAATGCTAGGCGAGGTGAAGCTATGAGCATACAGTCGATGACGAATCAGTCGCAGTTGGCCAGGGAGTTCGTGGAAACCGGGCGATTGTCGAGCGTCTCTTTCATTGACATGCATACGCACATGGGAGCTTTCTATGGCACCTATTTGCCAGAAGCCAAGCTCGAGACGATGATTCAGACAATGGAACGGGAAAATATCGAGAAGATCATCTCCGCTCCACATAGCGCGCTGTTTGATCCGATCGGCGGAAATTCGGAAATCCGATCGGCAATGAAGCGATATCCGGATCAAATCTATGGCTACTATGTCGTGAATCCCCACTATGATCACGATCTGGAACGGGATTTGGCCGAATTCGACAGCGTGGAAGGTTACGTGGGATTCAAGGTTCTTCCCGATTATCACAAGTACCCGCTTACCGGGGAGAAGTTTCGCAGAATCTATGAATTTGCCAACGAGCGAGGATTGCTGCTTTTGTCGCATACGTGGGGGCATAGTCCGTACAATCCGCCGCAAATGATCGCAGAACTGGCGGCCGAATATGAGAATATTAACTTCCTGCTCGGGCATTCCGCGCCGGGAGAAACTGATTATGCCATTGAACTTGCCCGGAAACAGCCTAACGTCTATTTGGAATTGTGCGACACCGGACGTCTGAATGGCATGATCGGCAAAATGGTCCAAAAGGCTGGTTCGGAGAAGGTGCTCTTTGGAACGGATTTCCCTTGGTATGATCCGCATTACATGCTTGGCAGCGTTTTGTTTTCCGGCATCGAAGACGATGACATTCGGAATATTATCCGCAATAACGCGCTGAGATTATTGGAACAGAGCTTAAAATATAAGGCTTAGGAAGGAAAGGGATATAGTGACTGAAATAATAGAATCCTTTGAGACCGCGAAGGGCAACGTTTTTGGAGATCTGCTGACGAGTAATGTTACGCGTAAGCCATTAAAGATCGGCTTGATCACATTAGGATTTTTCGAGTATTGGCGCATGTTCCCGGATACATTGAAGGCCAACGTTACGGCGGATATGACGTGTATCTATGATCATCTCAGGCAGTATTTGAACGAGGACGAGGTTATCTGGCCGGGGATGATCGACACGCTCGATGCCGCGGAGTCGGCTGGCCAAAAACTGGCTAACGAGCGAGTCGATCTTATCGTATATGTAGCCGGAACGTATTGCCCCGATTATATGGCGATTCAAGCACTGGAGCATGTTCGTCACGTGCCAGTCGTTTTATTTAATACGCAGCATCATAACCGGATTAATCTTGACACGAATTATGAGAATATTCTGCGAAATAGCGCTTTGATTGCTAATCTGCAGCTTGCCGCTACTTTTAAGAAAATGGGCTGGTACCGCGATCTGAAGGTAGTCGTCGGGTCGATTCAGGATAAGTCCGCTTACGAAGAAATGACCAAATATATTCGTTCGTACAAAGCTTATATTAGCCTTAAGAGCACGAACATCGGCGTCATCGGCCATGTATTCAGGGGCATGTATGATTTCGAATACGATAAGACGATGATCAAAGGCACATTGGGACCGAACATCATTTCGATTCAAGTCGATCATCTGCTCGACCAGTTCGGCAAAGCAACGGAGGAAGAAATCGCCGCGATCGTAGAGCAGACGACAGAGCGGTTTAATATTGTCGGGCTGAGCGAGAACGATATTTATAAATCTTCCAAGTTTTACGTTGCCCTCAAGAATACGCTAGAGAGGTTCAGACTGGATGCGCTGACACTGCTCGGTCAGCATTACGTGGAACAGAAGACGGGAACGACCTCTTATTTGGCCAACACGATGATGCATGAAGAAGGCAAATACGTTGTTAACACCGAAGGCGATGTGCATGGTCTGATCATTATGACTTTAATGAAGATGCTCAGCGGTAAGGTCCCCGCATATGCCGAATGGGGCGAATTCGATGAGGAACTGAATGCATTGCTCATGGTTCACCATGGCTATGCGGATACGGATTATGCAACGGACAAGAGTACGGTTAAGGTCAATCGCTCGCCTGAGCAATGGGGATTGCAGGGGGCGGGATTCGGTTTCGAATATACGCTGAGGCCGGGAGTCGTGACGATCAGCCATCTGATCATCGACGCCGAAGGCTACAAGATGCTTATCGTGAAAGGCGAAGCGCTTCACATCCCGAACAACATTCCGTGTGAAGAAATTACGGCAGTTGTGAAGTTCCATACGCCGATCAAACAATTCCTTGCAACTTTAATTAAAGAAGGATTCGCCCATCACTGTATTATCGGCTATGGGGATATGACGGAAGAACTGTCGAACATCGCGGATTTCATGGGGATACGGAAAGTGATTTATTAAACTGCGGACGAGGGGAGAACGAATAGATGTTCAAAATTCCGAAAGAAGAGTTCGTCGCCAGAGTCGATAAGCTCAAACAGTTAATGAAAGAAAAAGAAATACACGCTTGTTTGATCTATGGGGACGAGTATAGGAAGGAAAACTTGCGTTACATGAGCAACTACTGGCCATTGTTCGAAAGGGGAGCCGTCCTCGTCTCACAGATGGGCGAACCGTTCGTTCTTGCCGCACCGGAAGGTGAAATGTTTTGCCGCGAAATGAGCGCATGGCCGGATATTCGGCTGCTTCCGGAATTCGCGTGCGTGACCGTGCCGGATAAGATCGAATATCCTCAAGCGCACTATACGAGTTTGTCCGAGATCTTCCAGGGCATACAACGAAACGAGCCCTTGCTGGCACTAGGTATCGTGGGTATTGATGCGATGCCTGAACCTTTGATGAGAGTGATCGAAGACAGCTTCCCAGGTGTGAAAATTGTCGATGCGGGTGACTTGTTATTTAAGCTCAGAATGACCAAGACAGCTAACGAAGTTGCTTGTCTGCAAGAGGCGGCAAGAATTGCGGATGAAGGCTACAAGCTGATGATTAGTCAGGTAAAGCCAGGCATGACCGAACTTGAGCTGGCCTCGCTGGCCTACGGAGAATGCACCAAACAAGGCGCGGAAAATATCCCGTTCTGTCTGTTAACGAGCGGTGAGCGGGTGAATACGATCATTGGCAGAGCATCGGGCAAAGTGATCGAAGACGGAGATATGATTATGGCCGCTATTGCGGTACAGGTCGAAGGATACGTGGCTACTTTGAATTTTCCTTTCGTCGCAGGCGAAATGAGCGAAGAGCAAAAGGCGTTCATCGATATTCTCGTCGAGGCCGAGGATAGGGCGCTATCCCGGATCAAGGCGGGCGCCAATCAGAACGAAGTGGTACGCGCCGTAAAAGCGTATTTCAAAGAAATGAACGTCACCGAATTCGATCTTTATCCGCCGTTACATGGCTGCGGGTTGGCGGAGGCCGAATCTCCTTACCCGGATGAGCACTCGGAAGCGATATTCGTAGCCGGAATGACGGTGAACACGGACGTGAGTTTGTTCGGACATCCCCATGGCTCCAACAGGATCGAAGAAAGCTTGCTCGTAACCGATACCGGGTACGAATCGATGTCGAAGCTGGTTAGGCATCTCAGTCGAACGTGGAAAGAAACCGCAACGATATCGGTGAACTAAGGAGGATCAGGCGTGAGCAAAGAAGGCGCGAAAAACTGGTATATCGTCGATGGCTATTTACCGTACAAAGGGAAGGTAGAAGGCGATATTTTCGAAGGTCATGAAGCCGTTATGATTTTGAACTGTAACGATGGAGATGCAGAAATTTTCATGGATATTTATTACGAGGACCGTGATCCGGACGAGAATATTAGAATTACGGCCCAGGCGAAGCGCGTGAAATGCATTCGGATGGATCATCCGGACGAGATCGGCGGCATCCAGTTGGATAGACAGCTCCAGTATTCGTTGCGTTTCAGAAGTTCGATTGAAGTCATTATTCAATATGGCAGGATGGATATCGCTCAATCCAATCTCGCTTATATCGGCATGATGGGATACTCCGAGTAAGGGACTGAACGAGATGAATATGAAGAAAACAAGACGCGAACTTCCTCTGCATCTGATGCTGTTGCCTGGAATCGTCATCCTTCTTATCTTTAGCTATTATCCAATGATTGGAATATCGATCGCCTTCCAGAAATTCATCCCCATTAACGGCTTGTTCGGCTCGAAATGGATCGGTCTCGGCAATTTTCGTTACGTGCTGCAAATGCCGGATATTTGGCAAGTGCTTCAGAATACCGTATTTATCGCTTCAATGAAGATTTTACTCGGCTTGGCTGTCCCCATTGTCGTTGCCATTCTCATCAATGAATTAAAGCTAATGTTTGTCAAAAGGGGAGTCCAGACGCTCATTTATTTGCCGCATTTTCTGTCTTGGGTTATTCTCGGCGGCGTGCTTGTCGATATTTTATCGCCCTCGGAAGGAATCGTTAACCAGCTTTTGAATGCCTTCGGGCTGGACTCTATCTTTTTCTTGGGCAGCAACCATTGGTTTCCTTCCGTTCTGATCCTCTCCGACGTATGGAAGGAATTCGGCTTCAGCACGATCGTGTTCCTGGCTGCGATTACCGGAATCAATCCTTCCTTGTATGAGGCGGCAATTGTCGATGGGGCTAATCACACGAGACAAATGTGGCATATTACATTGCCGGGCATGGTGCCGGTTATCGTGTTGATGGCTACGTTAAGCTTGGGTAACGTGCTGAACGCCGGATTCGATCAAATCTTTAATCTGTACAGTCCGAGCGTCTATCAAAGCGGAGATATTCTGGACACTTTAATCTATCGTATCGGTCTTCTGGATGCGCAATTCGGAGTATCGACGGCGATCGGATTGTTCAAATCGGTCGTTTCCTTCGTCCTGATTACGATCTCCTATTTCTTGGCTTATCGCTTGGTCAACTATCGCATTTTCTAACGAGAGGAATGTTTCCAATGCATCATCGGGTGTCCCTAAGCCGAAAAATTTTCGTTGCGGGCAACTATACTTTTCTCGTTGTGCTTTCCTTGCTATGCCTGCTTCCGCTGTTCCAGGTGTTGTCCATTTCCTTTAGCTCCAGCACAGCCGCGACAGCAGGTATGGTTAAGCTGTTTCCCGTAGATTTTACGATAGCCTCCTATAAGTATATTTTGCAGAAGCAGGAATTCATCCGTTCGTTCGGCATCACGCTGCAGCGACTTGTGCTCGGTTTTACGATAAATATGGGACTGTCGCTGCTATGCGCGTATCCGCTGTCCAAGGAAACCAAGGATCTAAGAATCCGCAGCTGGTATGCTTGGTTTTTCGTATTCACGATTTTGTTCGGCGGCGGGCTCATTCCTACGTACATGGTTGTCAGTATGACCGGGCTAGTGGATACGATATGGGCGTTGCTTATTCCAAGCGCGGTGTCCGTATTTAATATTATTTTGCTGATGAACTTTTTTCGCGGATTGCCCAAAGAGATCGAGGAATCGGCCTTCATCGACGGAGCGGGCCATTGGCGCGTAATGTGGAAAATGTATGTTCCGATGTCGTATCCGGTGTTAGCGACGATTGCCTTGTTTACGATGGTTTATCATTGGAACTCCTGGTTCGACGGGTTGATCTATATGAATTTCCCGAAAAACTACCCGTTGTCGACGTATTTGCAGCTATTGGTGATCAATAGCAATCCGATGAAGATGGATCCGCGCAATATGGCGGGGCTGCTGGAAATATCCGAACGAACGACAAGAGCGGCACAGATCTTCTTGGGCGCACTGCCGATTCTCATCGTGTATCCTTTTCTGCAAAAGTTTTTCGTGAAGGGGATCGTGCTTGGGAGCGTTAAAGGTTAAACACCACCACCATGATGAGGTGCAAGATGAAAGCTGCTAACTATGAAAGATGGATATGGATCGAATTAATCGGATTCGATAATCGGGAGAGCGACTTCGGCGTCGCCGCTTATTTGGATACAGTCGGGTTTATTCCGGAAAGTGTCTCCTTTCTGTTTTATACACCCGATTTTGTACACGCCCATCAAGGCATGGAGAAAGAATGGCAACTGCCAATGGAAGTATGCTCTTACGGGGCGCGTCCTCATGGCAAACTGCACGATCGGCAACAATGGACCAACTGGCAATTGCGGGGCTTAGTAGTCGAATTGCAGAAACATGGCATCGATATTTATTGCAGCTTTTTCGATATTTATCAATTCCATGTCGGAAATGAGCTTCGCGCCAGCACATGGTGTGCCGCTCATCCGGAGCTCCGCGAGATGAGGAAGACGGGAGAAGCGTTTCCGGCGATCAATCCGCTTAAGCGCTTTAAGGATGGCAGCTGGTATGAAGACTTGTTCGTCCAGGACTTGATGAGAGTAATGCTGGACTACGGTTTTGATGGCTACCATGGTGCCGATGGCTATACAAGTCCGCGGCTTAGTCTTGCAGAGACGGATTACTCGGATGATATGGTTGAGCAATTTCTGGGATTTACTGGAACTCAATTAGAAGCAGGTATGGCGGCTCGATGCGATGATCATCCGCTAGAGATGGGGCGGCGGGCCGATTGGATCTGGCATCACAAGCGACTGGAATGGATTCGATTTCATAGCGAACGCTGGGGACAGTTGTGGGATAAAATCATGTCGGCCCTTCGTAAGGAAGAGAAAAAGGCTTATCTGAATACGGCATGGACCAGAGAGCCGTTCGAAGCTTTATATCGATACGGCGTCGATTATCGACGGCTTGCAGATTCGGGAATAGACGGCTTCGTCGTCGAAACCGTCGGAGCCTCATTATCTGCCGGCGCCGGGGAAACGGAATATGAGCCTGGTTCGGAGTTCAAGGCGATGTTGCTGACCATTAAGGCCTACGTACCGGACATGAAGCTAATATGCATAAACGCGATCCAGGATACGAATGAGCAATGGGATGCGCTGAGTCATGCTCCAACCGTGCTGGAGAGGGACATTTATTCCTTGTCCAACTTGTATTTGCTGGATTCATCAGGGCTAAGCCGTTGTTCAGGAGGTTTCCTTGCTTGCCTCGGAGACGGCATCAGCAAGGACGGATGGAAGTGGATATCCGAGCGGTGGGATGGCGGCTTTGACGGTAAGCCTGAACGGACGGTCGGCATTTCAGCGGTATGGTCGGATCAACTCCTGCATCATTCGTTGGAAGACTATTGTGTAACCCGACAATGGCCCGTTCACAAGTATATGACGGAATTGATCGCTCTCGGTGCTCCCTTGCATGCAGTTGTTCATGTAAAGGATATTCCGCAAACGAATGGACCCATTCTCGTTACATTGCTCCATCTGCTGCCGGATGATGAACTGCAAAGCGTTCTCGATTACCGGAACGGCTCGTCGATTCTCATCGGCAGGATGACGGATCGTCTGTCCCGGATCGCGTCAATCGCCGAGTGGCGAATGGATTGTGAGGTTAACGAGCTATTTTGCGTCATAAGGGACCGTTCTGGCGTAGTGGTGGAAGCTTTTGCGATGGAGAGCAAGGAGCACCAAGAGAAGCGTCAGCCTTCCGAGATCAAAGAGGCATCGTCCTGGCTTGAGAGTCTCTACTTCAGTCCTATGAGCGAATCGTTCTTGACGAGCTGCGTTGCGGGAATCGTAGAGCACACGAAAGTGCCAATCACGCTGAAAAATGAGGCATTCATACGCACCGCTACGATGGAAGTAGCCCCCAATCGTTGGCGGATCCTCATAAGCAATCTGCATCTGAATTACAAATCGGCGCGTCTCGATGTAGGGCGTCCGATCGAACGCATCACCGTCTTAACCGATTTTCCTGGCATCCCAGTCCATCCGCAAGGCTCGCAATTCAGCTTGTATGTGCCCGGTCGGGGCGTCGTTATGGTGGAGCTTCAACTTCAGGAGGAAATATGACACGACAAAGAATCAACATTCTAGAAAACGGGATATCTATGATCGTGGAAATCACCGAAGGCGGCGATGTACGATTACTGCATCTTTCTTCTTTGCCAGCCGATGAAGGAAATCTTGGAATCGAAGAAGAACGCCGTGTGCGCCGAATCGTGGAATTGCAGGTTACCGGCGAGGATCAGAATGATCACCACGCTTCCAAGTATACGGGAACGATGCCGGGAGGGCGATTGAAATACGTTACCCACCGGGATAATCGGAATGACAATGGTCGAAAATTTGAAGTGGTAATGGAAGACGGAACAACTGAGGTAACGGTTCATTACCAGTTTTATGACGGGATTTCCGTCATTCGCTCCTGGACGGAAGTGGTCAATCGCGGACGAAATTTCCTCCCGTTGGCGTATGTTTCTTCTTTCGCTTTGACCGGTATAGCCAAAGAAGGGACGGGAACATGGGAAACGAAAAGCCGACTTCACGTTCCGCACAATACATGGCACGGAGAGTTGCAATGGAGAAATCATACGCTGCCAGAATTAGGGCTGTCCGCAGCCAATGCCTTTTCTTTAAAGCGACTTGCTTATAGCAAGTCTGGAACGTGGTCATCCGCCGATTTTCTGCCGATGGGCTGTTACGAGAATACGGCAAGCGGTACGGTAATCGGCTGGCAAATCGAGCATAACGGTTCCTGGCACTGGGAGATCAGCGACGCTTCACCGTCCCAACTTTATTTACAGATCAGCGGTCCAACCGAAAATGAAAACCATTGGTGGAAAAATGTTGCGCCGGGAGAATCCTTCGTTTCCGTACCTGCAGCTATTGCTCTGGTTCAAGGACGCTTCGAACAGGCAATCGGCGAGTTAACGCGATACCGGAGAGTTATCCGTCGCCGAAATGAGGATAATGTGAAGCTTCCGGTTATCTTCAACGATTATATGAATTGCTTATTTGCCGATCCGACGACGGAGAAAACCTTACCTCTAGTCGATGCTGCCGCGAAGGCTGGTTGCGAATACTATTGCATCGATGCCGGCTGGTACGCGGACGGGGAATGGAGTGACGTCGGTCTTTGGCAACCGTCAACGAGACGATTCCCTGGTGGTTTTCAAGAGGTGCTTGACTATATCCGGGCCAAAGGCTTAATTCCCGGTTTATGGCTTGAGCTGGAAGTGATGGGCATTCATTGCCCTCTTGCCGATCAGGTTCCGGATGAATGGTTTTTCATGCGACATGGCAAACGAGCGATCGATCATGGCCGATACCAGTTGGATTATCGCAATCCCGAGGTTATCCGATATGCTGATGAAGTCATCGACCGTTTGGTTATGGAGTACAAGGTCGGTTACATCAAGATGGATTACAACATTAATGCAGGAATCGGCACAGAGGTTGATGCGGATAGCTTCGGAGATGGGTTGCTCCGGCACAACCGAGCATACTTAGCATGGCTTGACAGGGTTTTCGCCCGTTATCCCGATCTAGTGATCGAGAATTGCGGCAGCGGGGGTATGCGTATGGACTATGCTTTGTTAGCACGACATAGCGTACAGTCGATAAGCGATCAGACGGATTACCGCAAGTTTGCCGCGATAAGCGCCGCGTCCCCGACGGCGGTAACTCCCGAGCAATCGGCAGCTTGGTCTTATCCCCTTAAGGAAGGGGACGAGGAAGATGTCATCTTCAATATGGTCAATAGCATGCTTATGCGTATTCATCAAAGCGGGCATTTAGCGGAAATTCAGCAGGATCGGTTTGAATTGATTCGCGAGGGGATTTCCTACTATAAGAGCATTAGGGAACAGATTCCGAAGGCGCTCCCCTTCTGGCCGATCGGATTGCCTAAGCATGGAGATTCCTGGCTAAGCATGGGCTTGCATACAGTGGATAAGGCCTATGTAGCTGTATGGCGTTTGCAAGGCGGATCGGAGGAGATCAGGCTTCCGATTGATGGATTCCAAGGTAAGGTGTTGACCGTACGTTGCGGATATCCCAAACGCGAGGATTGCAGTTGGTATTGGAATCAACAGGAGGGAGTTTTAACGGTTACGCTTCCTGCGGACTTTACTGCAAGAATTTTTGAATTGCACAAATAACGAAATAGCCTCCCTGGAAACTTGGGAGGCTATTTCTATACGGACACGATGAGCTCAAGAATTCGTTATTTGAATACCGCAATAGATGTCAAGGAAAGCAAGATTGGCAAATAGTTTCGTGTTTTCAACTGATTTATGATGGAGATGTAAGCGGTTTATATTTTAGCAAGGGAGGGGAGCAATTCGTTAAAGTTCGAACACCATAGGCAATTCCTCGGACCAAACCGAAGTGGAACGACAGAAAGCTATGGTTTCTTTGTTGTGCGCGAAAATTTATTTAAGAGGGGTTGAGCAGCAAGTGGGAAAGGTAAATTCAAGACGTATTGGATCTCTCATGTTGATCGTGTGTATGCTTGTAACGCTTGTGATGCCGTATCAAGTTACGGCGGCTATTGAAAAGGTAGACAACAAGCAGACCGATGCTGTGCAGGGATCGGCAGTTGTTTCAAATCACTGGGCACAAGACGTATTGAACAAATGGATTAGACTCGGTCTGCTTAAAGGGGATAAGGATCAAAACTACCGTCCGGACGACCCGGTTACCCGGGCTGAATTTACCGCATTGATTAATCGGGTGTTCAACTTGCCGGCTGCTCTTGCCAGCGATAAACCGTTTGCGGACGTTGGCGATCATTCTTGGTTTGCCTCGGATGTAAACAGATTGCATGGGGCAGGAATGATTATGGGAGCAGGCGGCAATAGATTCGAACCGAACAAGCCGATCACCCGTCAAGACGCTGCGGTCATTGTTGCTCGTGCGTTTAAGGTAAAAGCAGAGAATAAACCAAGCGAACAATTTGCGGACGCCTCTTCAATCGCTGCCTATGCGATTGCGGAAGTATCGGCATTGAGCGCCAAAGGTTACGTTAAAGGCAAGGGAAACCATCAATTCAAACCGAAAGAAAATACGACGCGCTCTGAAGTCATCCAGATGATCGATAACGTAATGGGTAATTTAGCAAAAGATAAGGGAGAATTCAAGACCAGTGTCGACGGAAATCTAGTCGTGAATACCGATGATATCTCACTTAAAAATATGGTCATATCGGGCGACTTGTTTATCACGCAAGGCGCGGGAGAAGGAGAGCTCCTGCTGGAAGGCGTTACGGTCAAAGGATCGACCTATATTCTTGGCGGTGGGAAAAACAGCATTATCATTCGCGACTCCGTTCTTTCCGGCACATTGATCGTTGACAAATGGAACTCGCAGATCCGAATCGTGGCTGAAGGGACAACGGAGATTCAAGAAGTTCAAATGTTTTCGGGAGGCATTCTGAAGGAACGGGAATTGAAAGGCAAAGGCTTCTTGAAAGTTGTCATTCTCATTCCGAACGATCAAATCAATCGTACCGTCGTACTTGATGGGGAGTTCGATGAGGTCCAGCATATGACTGGAAAGGTAAACTTCGAATTAAGCGGCTCTACCCAAATTATTGTTATGACTTTTAACGCTCCCGCCAATGTTACCGGCGATGGAGTGATTCAGAACGCCACCCTCAATGTAAGCGGTGTCAAGCTAAACAAGTGGCCAATCAAGATCATTTTCAGCTCCAACGTAACGGCCACTATCGGGAATGAACTGGTTTCTGCAGATAATCGGAATACAACAACAAATTCGGGAGGAAACGGGCCGGAACCGACTACATCACCTGAACCGACGCCAGGCCCCTCCGCGACGATCGTACAATCCGGAGTTGCTAACGCGGACATTTTCGTCGATTCCTCGGCGAACGACATGATGGAGCTTGCGGCCAAAGAGCTTCAAGATACGATCAAGATGGTAAGCGGCGCCGAACTGCCGGTCTATAAGTGGAATTCGCAAGCATCCGTAAGTGCCGCGCTATCTGTTAAAGAACTGAACGTTAAGAAGAGCGGACGATATCCAATTTCCATTCAACTCATTAATAATGAAGAAACTCCAGTTCATGTGAATTTAAGTCAAAGCAATGCCGGACCCATAAAGGTGAATCTACCCGAACAAACGGATTTGGCAGCTTATGAAAAGAAAACGATTCAAGGTTCGGTGGAGGTTACGAATGAGCTAACGAGCGGAGAGTATGAAGCTGTTGTACAGGCAACCGCAGGCGAGTCGGCGCTTAGTCCGATGAAGTTAACGGTTCATTACGATCCTAATTTGTTGGGCAACGCCGGATTCGAATTAACGAACTCAAGCAGCAATGTGCCCAGCGGCTGGTATATGCCTTCCGGTGAAAGAGACAATGCCGTTTTTCATGGCGGCGCCCACTCTATGCGTATAGATTTGGGATCAGGCAACGCTTATATGTTTGCGCGATCGGATCAGAATTTCAAGCTGACACCAGGAAAAAGCTATAAACTAAGCGCTTGGGTCAAGGCAACCGGCGCTGGAGAAATGAATATGGAAATCCATGAAATGCTCGCCAATGGCACGAATAATCCCGTGACGACGCGTGTAGCAAAAACATTAAGCACGAATTGGCAACGGATAGAGTTGGATTATCGTCCTGCTGAAAGCGCCACGTACGACTATAACCGAATTTTCTTCTTCATGTCGGGTACGGAATCGATGTGGGTTGACGACATTTCGTTGACCGAAACGGGCCTTATGTATAATTCCGGATTCGAGATCGGCAATTCAGCCGGTACTTTTCCCGATGGCTGGTTTTCCCCAACCGGAGCGTGGGACGATGAGGCATTCAAGAGCGGCGCCAAGTCATTGAGGTTGGATTTGCCAGGAGCGGAAGGCTACACATTAGCTAGATCTCTACAGGATTTTCATCTCCAACAAGGGAAACGGTACAAGTTAAGCGCATGGGTTAAAGGTGCCTCGGCGGGATCTATGGACATGGAAATTCATGAGATGCTGGCGGGTGGCGGGAATAATCCCGTTAATGCAAGGAAGAGCGTTACCTTGACGGATAGTTGGCAGTATGTAGAACTGGACTATACGCCGGATGTGAACGCGCAATACGATCGCAATTGGGTGTACTTCTTCTTGTCGGGAACGGACAAATTGTGGATCGACGATGTGACGTTAACGGAAATGGAGGATTTTGTTCCAGCCGGCGAGAATGGCAGCAGCGGCAGCGGGGACGATCGGGTTCGAATCATTTTGGCCACGCCCGACACGAATGCGGAGCTATCGAATCTATATCCTGCCGACCTCGCCTACTTGCATGATACGGACGGATTCGCAATTAGAACGTCCGGTAAAAAGATTTATATTTTCGGCGATAATGCCAGAGGGGCACTGAATGGGGTTTACGACTTTCTGAAGGAGAATGCCGGCGTTCTATGGACAAGATCGACGGATTTCGGCACGCTCTATGACCAACAATCTACCGTAACGGCGACGAAAATCGATTATGCGCAGAAATCTCCGTTTAAGCTGCGCGGCTGGCATACGGTCGGTACCGGAAAAGCTGGAGAGTTTCATTCGGACGCGGATACGGAATCTATGCTGGCTCGCAACAAATTAAACGCGAAATTAGCAGAGGTCGGAAATATCGATTATTGGGGCAGACAAAACGCTCTTGGTTTGAATCCCGTACTTCTCGGGCACAACCTTGACTTCTGGCTTCCAAACGAAAAGTATTTTGACACTCATCCGGAGTACTACAATGAAATTAATGGAGTATACGTACCTGTCACGCAGGAATTTTCTCAAATTAACTTCTATAATCCAGATGTGCCCGGCGTAATTGCGAATGAGATGAGGCAGCTTCTTGCCGTACAACCGATGGAATACCTTGGAGTCGGAATTATGGATAACCAAGTATTCAACCAAGGAGAATTAAGCAAACAACCGTTTACGACGCCTGACGGCCTAGTAGTTCAACCGACGGATCCTGCTTACAAATCGACGGTGTACTTCACTTTCCTGAACAAGATCGCCGCAAATCTGAAGACGACCAATCCCAATGTGAAAATTGCGACTTTTGCGTACTTTTTCACGGATACGCCGCCGAAAGTTAACTTGGAGGATAATATCATCATCGTAATGGCACCGGGCTCCGAGGACGAAAGAGTTCCGTTTAACACCAGCGATCAAAGTAACTCGAACTATGCCTATAAGCTTAAATTAGAAAGTTGGGTGCAAAAAACCCATAATATTCTGATGTATAACTATTATGGTTGCTGCGCCACGGATATTTACGAAAGGCCGATTGCAGAGAAGGTTCAGGCCGATGTGAAGTATTATCGCGATCTGGGGATCATGGGCGTCGTGCCTGAGGGACAGCTGGACAATGGAGTCATATGGGGCGTAAATGCGCTGCAATACTGGCTCATTAATAATTTATTCTGGAATCCGGATGCGGATCTGGAAGCGCTGAAAACGATGTTCTTGGAAAAGGCCTACGGGGCAGCGGCGGATTCGATGAGAACCTATTACGATTTGATCGAACAAGGCTGGAACTATGATCAACAGGCGGTTAGCGTAAATTCCAGGGCAAGCCAATTGATCGGCAATTATGTCATCAAAGCCGGAATTAAAGACGCTGCCCAAGCGGCTCTGGACGAAGCATGGCAGCTGGCCGACGAGCAGGCAAGGAAAAGAATCGAGCCGATCAAGACGACTTTCGAGACGATCGTGTATCTCGTGGGAGAGCTGCCTAATTTGTCGGCTACGGCTTCCAAAACGTCGTACAGCAAAGAGCAGATCATGAATTCGCTCGACTTCAGCACCGGGCCATGGGCGAAAGTTACGCCGGTAACCGAATTCCGCGAGATGGGCACCCGAAATCAGGTAGGGGAAGAAACGAAAGTGTATCTGTTGTGGGATGACGTAAATTTATATGTAGGTTATGAAAATATCGATCATTACATGGAGGGTATGATCGTTAGCGACGATGCTCCCGGAAAATGGTGGAGAAGCGGCGCGGACGACTCGGTTGAAACTTATGTGACGGGAGACAAGAGCGCCACTTATTATGGGTTCTTCTCCAATCCCAAAAAAGTTAAGTTTGAATATAAGTCGTTTAAGGATTCGACCTATAACGGAATATGGGATGTAAATGCGGAGGTCGGAACAGATCGATGGAACACGGTCCAAGTGATTCCCTTTGCCAGCATTGGCGTTAATCCGAGTAACACGGACACCTTATACGGCTTCTTCTTCCGTAATTTTCACGGCAAGGAACGCTATATCACTTGGGGCGGCGGAATGGTATGGAATCCGGCCGATTTCTACCCGATCCAGCTGAAACCAAACAGTAATTGATTGGCCAAATAGCGCATCTCCCTTGTCCATATGAAGGGAATGCGCTATTTGTGGTAACCACTTTTAACATAAAGGAGCGACTATAAATGATGAAGATGAAGCTAAAGTATCTTTATGTTGCGCTTATCTGTTCGTTATTTTCGTTACTTGTGCAAATCCAAAACCCCCAATCGGTATCCGCCTCGTCACCCAGTGCAACCAGCGACGGAATATTAACGGTTGACGGACAGCCCTTTTTTCCATTCGGATTCTATGAAGTAGCCTGGGGCAGTATTCCGTGGAATACGAACGATTATACGGTGGAGTCGAATACGGTTAGCTTTGCAAGAGCGACGAACGTAAAGGGCGTCCGGTTGAAAATACTCGAGGCGAATATGGTCCAAAATTACTTTGGCATCGTGGAGATAGAAGTGAATGACGGAGTAGGGTCGAACCAAGCGACTTCTGCAACAGCAAGTGCATCAAGCGTGAATGCCGACCCAAATCATTCACCCGCGGAATTGAATGACGGCAGTCTGACCAATGATTATGCCAGCGGTTCCTTCCCGTCGATGCCCGCGTACGTAACCTTAAAATGGAGCAGCGCGAAGTCTTTCGATAGCGTGACGCTCAAAGCATGGCTCTGTCACACGATCGCGCCGACTTATTATGAAGTGGAAGTATCAGCAGATGGCTTAACGGGCTGGACGAAGGTGGCCAGTTCATATAAAATGCCTGCGGGCAAGCTGTCTGCGGATATGAACCAATTGGCGGCGGACGGATTTAACTTTATGCATCCTTCAGCCGACAAAGATAACGGATTCGATACAAGCTTTGTCGATGATGCGGGAGTAAAAGGCATCAAGCTGATGCCGGAAAATATAAATACAATCGTCATGTACGATTATCTAACGCAGTGGAAGGATAAGACAGCATTGCTGGGATGGAGCATTTGCGATGATTGCGATCCTTATAATGACCCAGCTACGGTTCAAGGTTATAAAGATGCCGTCAGAGCAATAGACCCCAATCATATCACTTATGGCGCCGGGGTCCATTATACGTATGAGACGGGATACAATGTCGGGAGCTATGTAAATATTCTTGATGCGATGGGGCGGGAGATGTATCCGATCGGTTCCAGCATACCGATGAATACCGTTTACGCTGCCACGAAGGATACGGTAGATGCCTACGGTGCGGCGGGGAAGCCGGTTTTTGGTATTATACAAACGTTCAGCTGGCATCAAATTTCGCCTTCGATGGGGCCTGATCCGATACTGGGACGCGCCCCTGACCCGAGCGAATTGAGAAATATGACCTATCAGTCTCTTGCTGCAGGGGCGAAAGGCATTATCTTTTTCCCTTATTATTTTTCGCCGACCAATACGATGATTCCGTCCGATCTATACGCAGAGACTAAAGCGATGGTTTCCGAGATTAACGCTTTGAAGCCGGCATTCATGCTCGGTCATCGGACGGAAGTGGCGACTGGAAACCCGGATTTAAGAGTCACTTACTGGGAGTATGAGGGGAAAGTCTATGTCATGATCGTCAACACGACTTATGATTCGGTCGCCAATATTCCTTATTATCAACCGGGCGGACCGGGCACAACCGCGGCGATTAATGCGTCAATCCCGTTGCCGGCGGGTTATCAGAATGCAGTTACGAAAAGTATGTTTACTCGACTACCAGCTACTCTGGCAATAGATGCGAATGGCAAGCTGTCGGGTACGGTTGGAGCCGAACAAGTCCAAGTGTATGAACTAACCCCAGTCGGAACGACCAGCTCCCTAGTAACTGGAAAAGCTTTAGGTTCTTTGGAGAACAGCTTCACGGGAGAAGCGGGGTTTAATTTTACAACGGGAAACGCATCCCGCACCGTAACATCGTTAGGAAGATTGTATGTAAGCGGAAATAGCAGGTCACATACCGTATCTTTGTATAAGGAAAGCGATAAATCGTTGGTGGCATCCTGTTCGGTTCATATGGCGAAGGGGACAACCGACAACTTAGGGTTCAAATACTGCACATTGTCTGCTCCCGTTACTTTGCTGGCCAATACCTCCTATGACCTCGTTGCCAGCGAAATGAGCGGGGGAGATCAATATTACCATGATAATACGACCGTATCGTTAGGAGCGGGTACGGCGAATTTTGCGATATTCAAATGGAATGGCACCTGGTACTACGACGGCGGTCCTTCCCAAAGCTTCGGCCCGGTTAACCTGTTATACAAGGACACTTCCTTGCTTACGGGTAAAACGCCAGGATCGCCGGTAAACGGCTTCACAGGGGAAGCAGGATTTAATTTTACGACAGCTGGAACTTCGCGTACCGTAAGCGCATTAGGAAGGTTGTTCGTAAGCGGTAATAGCGGTCTGCATACCGTTAGCTTGTATAAGGAGAGCGATAAATCGTTAGTGGCATCCTGTACGGTTAGTATGGCCGTCGGTAAAGCGGACGGTCTTGGATTCAAATATTGCAAGTTGGCAACGCCCGTTACACTTCAAGCCAATACCTCTTATGATCTCGTTGCTAGTGAAACGAGCGGAGGAGACTACTATTACCATGACGATACAACTGTATCGTTAGGAACAGGTACGGCGAACTTTGCGATTTTTAAGTGGAATGGGGTTTGGTATTACGATAGTACGACTTCTCATAGTTTTGGCCCCGTCAATTTGACGTATTTTTGAGCAAATCGTCATCATTACTCACAGAGTGGGAAAAAATACAAGGTCGGCACGACTTCGACGAGAAGGTGCGCTTGTATTTGTTTGCCGTTTGATTTATTATCGATAATATTATCGATAATTTAAAGGCGGGGGGAACGACGTCTGTTTAGATTGGATGAACGGGGCGTTTCACTAAGCGAGCAAGTATACTTGGGGCTTCGGGATTCGATTGTCCGAGGAGAGATATATCCCGGCTATCGCCTGCTTGTGCTGGAGATTGCGACTGCGCTTAAAATCAGCCAGGCTCCTGTCAGGGAAGCGATGGAGCGGCTAAAGCAGGAAGGGCTGCTCATTGGCAAAGCGAACAAAGGCTCGATCGTCTCGGAAATGAAGCAGGAGGAGATCGAAGAAATCTACGCGTTAAGGGAACTGATCGAACGGGATGCGTTGCTGAAGTCGATTCCGAAGCTGGGTGCGGCTGATTATGCACAGCTCGATTTACTATATAAACGGATGCGGGCTGCTGCGGAGGAAGAAGATTTGTATCGCTTCATTGATCTCGACCTGGAGTTTCACAGCTTCTTCTACGAGAAGTCGGGCAATCGAACGATTATGAACCTGTGGCTGCAACTTGCGGTGAAGCTTAAGCGTTTTCTGGCGATTACGAACAAGCTGTATTTTCCCGACCTGCTGTCGATCGCCGAAGGCCATGCGCCTCTAATTGATGCGTTGAAAAGTGGGGATGTCGCAGAGATCGAACGATTGTTTGCCGCGCACTTGAAGGAAGTCTGGTGGCGGATGAACGGCAGGGCTCAACGATAAGTCAAGTACGGGAGGTTATGATACAGTGTCACAACATGAGGAAACAGGGTTATCCCCATTCACCCTGGAGGTCGTTACCTTCGGGGAGACAATGGGCTTGCTGATGGGAGGAGCCAAAGGCATTGAGCATAGCGGTACGCTGGACAAATCGTTCGGAGGCGCCGAAAGCAACGTCGCGATCGGCCTCGCGCGTCTCGGCCATAAAGTCGGATGGTTCGGCAGACTTGGCGACGATCCGATTGGTCGAAATATTCTGAAGGCCGTTCGCGGAGAAGGGGTGGACGTGTCGCGGGCAACGGTTGCGGACGACGCGCCGACAGGGCTTATGTTACGTGAGCAATTGTCGGGAAAAACGTCAGTCTACTACTACCGCAAATTGTCCGCAGCCAGCCGACTAAGACCGGAACATCTGGATAACGGGTACATTGCGCAAGCTCGATATTTGCATCTGACAGGTATAACACCTGCACTAAGCGAGAGCTGCAGACTATCTGCGTTCGAAGCAATACGGATCGCGAAAGCGAATGGCACACAAATTGTTTTCGATCCGAACATGCGCCTGAAGCTGTGGGGATTGGACGAAGCGAGGGAAGTTCTGCTTGCTTTCGCGGAAGAGGCGGATTATTTCCTTCCGGGACTCGACGAATTGAAGTTGTTGTACGATACGGACGATTGGGACATCATCGTGGAGAGATTGCGGGAGTTGCCGGGGCAATCAATCGTAAAAGGTGGAAAAGAAGAGACGTATGTCGTCGGCAAGGACTCGGTGACGGCGGTTCCATATTTCAGAGTAAAACAAGTCGTCGATCCGATCGGGGCAGGCGACGGTTTCTGCGCAGGTTTTATTTCCGGGCTTCTGCGCGGGGAACATCCCGTCGAGTCGGTACGGCTCGGTAATCTCGTCGGCTCAATGGTCGTACAGACTGTCGGAGATTGGGAAGGACTGCCGATCCGAGCGGAAGTGGACGCTTTGTTAAACAATGTCTCGCACATTGAACGCTAACGATAAATACGTAATGAATGGACAAGGAGAGGGAGAAACAAGATGAACAAGTTGCGCACGATTCAAAGTATCGTCGATCATGGCATTGTCGCCGTGTTGCGGGCGAAAGATGCCGACGAAGTTGCAGAAATGGCGGAACAAGCGATTGCGGGCGGCATTAAGGCGATTGAAATTACGATGACCGTCCCTTCAGCGTTGAGAGCGATCGAGAAATTGGCGGCGAAATATTCGAGCAAGGCGACCGATGAAAGCAAATTCGCGATCATCGGCGTCGGCACGGTGCTCGATCCCGAGACAGCAAGAGCGGCTATCCTCAGCGGGGCCGAATTCGTCGTTGGACCAGCGCTGAACCCGGCCACCGTGGCGTTATGCAACAGATATCGCGTCCCGGTCATGCCCGGCGTCATGACGATTAAAGAAATCCAGGAAGCGCTTGAACTAGGCGTCGATATCGTAAAGCTGTTCCCGAGCACGACGCCTGCGATGATCAAGGCGATCAAAGGCCCTTTGCCGCAGGCGAACGTGATGCCGACCGGTGGCGTTACTCTCGACAACGTCGGCGAGTGGATTTCGGCGGGCGCGGTCGCCGTCGGCATCGGTTCGGATCTGACAGCGGAAGCGACCAAGAAGGGCGACCTCAACCTCGTAGCGAAACGCGCGGCGCAATACGCGGAAGCGTTCAAACGTGCGAAAGCGATCGGTTAGTTCGGTTAGGCAGGCACCCGCGAATAACCTTAATTCAACGAGGTGATTCGCGGGTTAGATGCGGAGACGGCAAAGCTCGGTGGCCTATGGCCAGATTGACTTTGCAGAGGTTACTTCGCCGAACTCATGACAGCTGGCGCAATACTGGTTGACAGGCCCCCCGCACATATGATAAATTATATTTCGCTGACGTCAAAAGTCGGCAAATGAATATGCGGTCGTGGCGGAATTGGCAGACGCGCTGGATTCAGGTACTTGCGCGAAAGTTGGTTGTAATTCCCCGGAACCCTTGTTGTTATGCGGTTTTATCAGTTTTACTGTTTCAAGTTCTCTCCTGTAGTTCTCTCCTTTATCTGAGGTACAGGGTGAGGCTAAATGTGCGGTCATGGCGGAATTGGCAGACGCGCTGGCTTCAGGTGCCAGTGGTAGCAATACCGTGGAGGTTCGAGTCCTCTTGACCGCACCACCCTAAGAATGAATCAGCTCTTGAATCGGTCCTTGTGACGATTCAGGAGCTTTTTGTTTGATTGGGATTTGTAAGGTGTTGCTCATGACCTGCGCCGACGAAACCTTAGAACTGTAATCCAGATGAGCATAAATGTTAGCCGTTGTGGAATAGTGACTATGCCCCAACCACTCTTGAATCTCTTTCAGGCTGACCCCGTTTGCAAGCAGCAAGCTCGCACAACTGTGGCGAAGATCATGAAAACGAATATGCTTTAGCCCATGCTTCTGGAGAACAATCGGGAAATGTTGTGTGATATATCCCGGTTTGATTCGGTCTCCCAGCTTGTTCACGTAGATGTACTCTTCATATTTGTAGCAATAGGAGTCTTTGAACAAGGCGCGATTTTGTTGATGCTCTTCCCACAGGCGTTTCAAGAGTTCAAAAAAGGCAGGAACGAGCGGCAAAGTACGATAACTCGATTTATTCTTTGCACGATCCTTCTCCACAATGATCTGTTTCCCCTCATACGATATGGAAGTGACGGTGTGGCGGATGGAGATGGTCTGATGCTGAAAATTGATAGCGCTCCATTTCAATCCGACTATTTCGCTCCGTCTAAGGCCATAGAACGAAGCCAAATACACTGCCAGTTCAACAGGATCGTCTGTCACCGCTTCGAATAACTGATTAACTTCGTCGTTCGTGTAGTAGCTTCCCACAAACTGTTGCTTCTTAGGTCGTTCAACCTTATCTGCCGGATTGGAGGGAATCATGTCCATTCGAAAGGCATGTTGCAACGCCTGACGAATATTCGCATGATATTTCTGAGCAGTGTGGGCAGTGATCTTGTACTTATTCAGAACAAACAGATAAAAGTCTTGCAAATGCTTCGCTTGAAGTTCTTCCAGCAAAATCCCCTCTTCTTTGAAATAAGGAACAATTTTGCCCTCTACATTAAAACAATAAGCCGCATGAGTCGTGACTTCAACCTGATACTTCATCATGTTAAGCCATTCCAACATGAAATCTGCGAACAGAATGCCGGCAGGACTTTCTTCATCAGATGTTGCTTTTTCCTCAACTGGTAGCGCTACTTCCTCTTCAATGGATTCAGAAGGAATTTCAAAATTCTTTCGTGCTTCTTGTAGCATGCCTTCTGCTCTCTTCTTATTGCCCTTTGTAGGCAATCCTGTTGCAATCCACTTAGTTTTACGTTTGCCCTCTTCATCTTTGTAATTCAGAACAATATAGTAATTGCCTTTCTTTTCTTGTAGGTGGCCTGCTACCATTTTGTATCCCTCCCAGGATAGCAGCCCTGGCTTCCTACCATCGACACTTCCATTATAACAACGGAATCAAAAATGATTCAAAGCTGTAAAGTGTGATGATCGCATGGTGTGCCAAGGGCCTCGATTTCCCTTAAATATTGGATAATGCTTAGCTTCGGGATTTTGTAAAAGCGACCAATTCGAAAATGGGCAATGCGTCTTGATTGGAGTAATTTACGGCCCGTTTTGGTACTGATGCCGCCTAACATGGTACACATTTGTTCGACAGTTACGACATCGGGAATGGTCTGAAATAGAAGCTGATATGGGTCAGCTTCAACAACGGGTTGATTTTCATCATCCGACATGGGCGATCTCCTTTGTAAATGTCAAGGTACATAGAGGTTCTGAAATATCCCTCTATTATCCGTTTCATTTTTTTGATGAAATCGGATATTATCCGATAAAATTTTTCTGTATACGCTGAAAACAGATGTTTGCTGTTTGTAAACACCTTGGTTTACATATACAAAATACTGGGGAGATTGCAATGTGTGAATAGAAGAAATGAAATCCACTGTAGGAAGTGAATGTACGGCGGGGAGTTTCGGCCTATGAGCTAAGAAATAGCTGCAGGAATTATGAATAAAGTGAATGCGTGCTCGGATCCGGGCACGCATATTTCAGCGGGAGGTCACCGAATGGCCATGGATCGAGACATTTTTGCAGTTGAGCACCATGGGACTCAGCCAGTGAAGCATTGTATCAAGTTGCCAATGTTCGCGAAAAACTGTATCCAAGGTGTTAAATCGGGCAAGTGAGAAGGAATTGACATGGCCGCTACCTGAGGATGTAGCGGATATAGATCTACAGTCTGCTTTTCCACGAAAAAGAGCAATATGTCGGGTCGATTCCTAGTAGTTCTTATTTATCAGTATTCAGTGAAGTATAAGTTCTTTAAGTCTGATAGAAAAAAATAATATAAAAATGGATTGAACGATAAAGTCGAAGTGTCTAATGTTTTGGATTTGAAATGGGTAGATTCATCGATTGAATTTTATTAATGCAGTTATTAGGTTGGTTGTTCAAGAGGGCATCCTTTGGGCGGTTACTTTTTATGTCGTTTTTCGCCGATTTGATGGAAGGTATTAGGAGTTGATTTGTTGAATAATGGAATAGGTACAACGTCGTATGTTCTTTTAAGGAAGGGGTGTCTGCTTCGGATGGGAAAAGTTCACTCAGTCTCTGATGAGGAGAAGTTAAGGATTATGGACGTCCTGAAAGGTGTCTTTGGTGGCAGTGGTTCACTTGATGAGCTGAAACAAAAGAGTCATCTTGCACCGTTTGTATTACGGTGACGATCAGGACGACAACAATATTACTTTTAGGATTCGTATTATTTCCGATAAAGGGGTAAAGATCCCCGACCCGAACATCCACTTGCACGTATATCTTGAAGATCAGCACATTCATATTGCAGATATTCTGATCGAAGGTAATTATTTAAATCGCGGATACGATTCCATCGTCATGGACGAGATCTTGAAGCTGGCACGACAACTTAAGATCAAATTAATCAGTGGCATGTTGGCAGGTGTTGATTGGGGTCACATTGATCGGTCACCGCACTTCTACCGGAAATTCGGCTTTAATGTAGAATTTATTTGAGTGGGATGGAAAGATCCTTGGCTGAATAAGGAGCTGGGGTTGTTCGGAAAGAGTTTTGATCTTTTATTAAAATCTGATCCATTTTAAATTAATACATAGTTGATTTATCCCGTATTTATCAGTAAAAGATCAGGGAGGGATCTTGTGCTATCGGAGCAGAACTACATAAAAATCTTGAATTATTTCGATAAGCGATTATGGGAGGGGAAGATTTCAGAAACTAACTGGCAATATTATGGTCTTGTTTTGGATTGGTACTTTGATAATTCTGTATTGAGTGCAGAGTACTTAAACATTGAGGATTTCTTCGATCAAAATGGTGGTCTTAGCATTGTAGAAGACAAGCATTTAATTGACCAATACAGTGGATTGCCGAACAATAAGTGGTTACATGTACTACAAAATATTATGAACATTTTTAAATACTCTTCCATAAATAAAGAACAAAGTAATAACGTGCTCGAACTTATATCAAAAGTATTATTGAGAGACAACGTAAAAGTCAGAAATCCTGAGATAGGAGACATCATATTAATTCCAGACGATATTTTGGATTATGGCTCTTACTGTAACATTGTGCGAGTTAGAGAAGGGGTCTTAAGGAAAGAGTTGAAGCCTCAGTTTCAAAATGATGATAAGCTGCAAAGACGTTTGAGATATGAGTTTGAAAACATGCAGAAGCTTGAAGCTTGTCCCCAAATTCTGAACGTGTATGAATACGATCCGGACAACCATTCGTATTTAATGGAGCAAGGGGATATAAACTTATATAAATACTTAGAAGAAGAGTTCGATCTCTCCTCTGAAGATAAGCTTAAAATTGTATTCGATATTCTGAATGGAATGGCGTTTGCTCATGAGCAAGAGATCATCCATCGTGATCTTCATTTGGGTAACATATTAAAGATTCAGAATGATTTTGTAATCTGTGATTTTGGACTAAGTAAGGACTTATCTATTGAACGCAGCATGAAATCGTCGCTGACTGAGAAGAACAACCATCTTTTTGTTGACCCTGCCGCTGGTACTGACTTTACCAAATTGGATCTGAAGAGTGACATTTACTCCATAGGAAAAGTAATCGATTTTATCTTCACCTTAAACGCAGAAGGGTAGCGTCAAGAAGTTTGTGTAACATCTTTTGGTTAGTAGAGTATCCATCGGGACGATGGATACCACCGATTTCGTTTTCAATCCCCCAGGGGGTACCCCCTGGAAAATAATTTCCTGTTGTTGGGAATCTACACCTGGTACCGGTCTTTGTACATCTGGTTAAACGCGGCCTTCGTGTCTACATCGACAAAGCCGCGAATTGCCCTGCCACACCACTTCTCATTGTAGTCGAGCGCCTGGAGGTAGATGATCTTCTCCGCCGCTTCAATGTTCGTGAGACTGTTCATCGGTTTGAGTCGCTTACGGAGTTCCTTGTTCGTCCGTTCAATCGGATTCGTCGTGTAGATCGCTTCCCAGGTCAGCTGCGGGTATTTGTAGAAAGTCAGAAGTGTAGAGAGCTGCTCCTCCCAGGACTTCACTTCCTTCGGATACTGTTTGCGCCACTTGTCCCTGAATCCGTCGAATACCGCTCTTGCTACATCTCCATCAAGCGCCGTGTACACTTGCTTGAGATCAGCCAGAAATTCGCTTTTATCCGACATACGAATTTTGGGGAACGTCGCACGTACCTTATGGACGACGCAGTGTTGTACCAGCCATTGGATAGATTTCTCGGAAGGCCTCCTCCAGCCCGGGCAGGCCGTCGAATACGCCGAGCAGTATATCGGTGGCACCGCGCTTCTTCAGATCCTTGAGCACCTCTCGCCAGCCATTCGAGCTCTCGTGACCACCGACGTAGAAGCCTAGGATTTGACGAATCCCTTTTTCATCAATGCCCATCGCCAAGTAAACAGCTTCGCTACTCACCGTGTTACGTTTGAGTTTGACGTAAAGTCCGTCGAGGTAGATGACCGAGTAGCGCTTCTCTAGCGGGCGTTTCTGCCACTGCTCGATGTCCTCCATGACGGTCTGTGTAATATTGCTGATGGTCGTAGGCGAGTACTGCGTGCCAAACATGCTCTCGATGAATTTAGCT
>NZ_JBHSMI010000025.1:666049-680555 GCF_042655525.1 Cohnella soli | reverse complement strand
ACATGTGAATGATGGCTTCTTCCAGCCAGCCCTCACGGCGTTGATACGGCTGGAACAAACGCGTTTGAAAGTAGCCTTTACGGTCTCGCGGCACTTGCAGTTCATTGATCGTGCCGTAGCGTGTTTGAAACGAGCGTGTGTAGTTACCGTTGCGCATCGTGCGCTGTCCTTGATGCTCGTGTTGGATATAGTTTTTGATTTCTTCACGCAGCAGCAGTTCCAGCTTTTCCTGCAGAAGTTTGGTTACAGCATTTTCAAGTAGATCATTGAACGCATTTTCGGGTATAGTAGTCATCGAGTAGGGCTCCTTCTTGGTGCGTGTCGTAACCCCGAGAATACCCTACTTTTTTGCTGCCTGTTAAGGCTCCAAATCATGGTACACAAACAATTTTACGTCATCCGCAGAAGACCCTAATCATATATTTAAGACTGTAATTGAACGTTGTACGGCAAGGGATAAATCCTTAAGATATGATGCGGTTAGAGAAATACTTAAGGATGTAGACTTTGTTATTAATAATGTAAATAAAGAAGAGAATAAGCAAAATGCGATAAACAATATTCTCAATGCTCATTATAATGCTCAAGTACATGAGTATGTCATGACAGTGTCGGATGCTGATAAGATCAGTAAGTTTATTGTGGAGCATCGATTATCGTCGTTCGGGCAGTTAATCTTGAGATTTGGAGTCATATATCAGGTTAGTATTCTCCAATCAATAGCTGCTAGTTATGTTAATGCGACAGGGACTGGAGGATGGAGGAATTACGATATTTTCGCAAATATCGCTTACCACTTATGTACTACTTCCACTGAAATAGAAGTAAAGCAACTTTCCAGAATCATCCTTGAAGGATGTGCAAGTGTAAGGTATAGTGCGAACGATTTGCTTCAAAGTTTACCAGACTGAGCACCGAATCACTCTTGTCGAGGAATCATAAATCGGGGGTAAATATGAACTACCTTGATATCGCAGTATCGATTGAAAGTAAAAGTTGTACTTTATTGGTTGGCACGGGATTTAGTATGTATATGACAGACGGGGCAGCTCCTAGTTGGATTGATCTACTGACCGACTGTGCGATACGACTTAATGATAACCTAAAAACTTATAATGAACTTTTTAGAGATGATGGTAATGGAACAATGGCAAATAAATTTGAGCTGACTATTTGTGCTCAAATTCTTGAACTAGAATTCTCACGTAAAGGTAAGAATATACGTGAAGAGATCGCAGAAATAATTACTACAAGGATTAATAGGGGCACGATTAATAATGATCACTTGATATTAGCGCACCATTTTTTCTCCGAGAATTTTTCCATTAATGTTGTAACAACCAATTATGATACTTTGTTTAGCGATTATATTTTGCCTGATAATAATAGAATTTTCGCAGAGGGTGTTCCTGTCGGAAGGGATAATTCGGGATTGAATATTTATCATGTTCATGGATCTGTATTAAATCCATCTTCAATTGTCCTCACGATGGATGATTATTTTAGATTTCAACACAAGGATAATTATTTCTCACGGAAACTATATACCCTTCTACAAGAATCTACAGTTGTAATTCTGGGATATTCATTAGGAGACTTTAACCTAAACAGAATTCTTAATGAAGCTAAGAACACGAAGCAAGGTGGTAGGAAGAAAAATGATATCTACTATGTTACACGAGGCAAAGTAAATCAAGTTCAACAAAGCTATTATTTAAATACCTATGGCATAAATGTTATTGAAGAGACTGATTTGTCTAGATTCTTCTACGAGGTTTCAGAGAAGAAAGAGGTAGCGAAGAAAACAGTAGATGCACAGAGGAACCTTAAGACAGCGATATTAAACGGTCAGATATCTCGGGATGATTTAAAGTCAAGACAATCTTTCGATAATATATTGAGTAGTCTTATTAACATGGGAATTAAATTAGATGCACCAAGATCATTTGATTTCCTTCGTATTGTATATTCGGAAAAGTGTGAATTGACGCGTGAGAATCATGCTTGGGATCAATATGTTCATTATGCACATTGGTTAATTGATCTTGCGGCGGAGATACCATTACGAAATACTGTATTCCAGGATGAATTCTTACAGCATGTTTCGTATTCATTCAGAAAGATGAGTAGGGAGTTATATATCGGATATTCATGGCAATCGTTCGCAGCTTGGGAATCCCGATGGACTGATATGATACTCGATAATAGGGAGCTAATTATTGCATTAATTGAAGCTGAAGGATTCATTCCAGGTATAAACGGGGTGAACGATCTGAAGGTGAAACATGATGTAACAAGAAATATTTAATACAATATTTACAGAATTTATTGGATAGAGGCAGCGTTAATACGCTGTCTTTTTTGAACATTTTACGTATTTCCTTTCTTTATTCAACGATTTGCAACTCCAAATTAACGCAGGGGTAGACCTGTAGAATTTTTTTGCCTTTGCTAATTTTTTATATTACTCTAAATTGCTGCAGCACCAGCTCTATTTCGAGTTTGGTGTTGTAATATTATTTTCAATTTTTATGAAAGAAGGGTCCGATTTGTCCACAAAAATGAAACGGATGGTAGAGGGACATGCCCTCGACTGTTCATTGACAATCACATAACATCTCATCCAGTACGTTCCCCGCATGCCCGAAAAGGAAAGCCATTTTGCAGGTGCGCCACGACCATTCTTTCATTATAGAATGATAGCGATTTATTACCGATGCAATAATAAATGGTGGTGCCATTTAGGCGATAATCCATGCGGAGGGATAATGATACTTCCGTCCAGCCACGTTGATCGCAATGGGGGCGGCTTGCAGTGATCCTGGAAGAGGCGAGAGCCTATGTAGACGGTTAACCGCCGTCTGTTGGATGAGTTTATTATTATCGAGCGGACCAAAGCGTTGAAAAATGGATTACAACTTAAGCTTACTATTATGAAATGACTTGAAGCCTGGTGAGAGTAAATTCTTTTAGTGCGTATATTAAGGTTCAATTATTTATTGGAAGAAGTGCATATTCTAAGTGATCTCTTACTTGCCTGTAAGAATCACATCGTGTCTATCATAAAAATGTTTAGGAATATCCAAGAGAGCGTCCCTTAACTACGGGACGTTCTCTTTCCATATAGATACTTTTCAAGAAAGCCGATTGTCTGAACTTGAATGTGCAGTGCAGTCGGCTTTTTTTGCGTGAAGGGAGAATTGTTGGATGAGCAAAGTAATCGCTCTCGCCAATCAGAAAGGTGGCGTCGGCAAAACGACAACGGCAGTCAACCTCGGTATTGGTTTGGCGGCGGAAGGCAAGAAAGTGTTGCTACTGGATGCGGATGCACAAGGCAACCTGACGGATTCGCTAGGCTTCCATGAACCGGATAGTCTTTCGGTATCACTGGCCACGATGCTGTTGAAAAGTATGACGGAGGAGCGGTTTGAACCGAGGGAAGGTATTCTGCATCACCAAGAAGGTATCGATCTGATGCCGGGAAACATCGAATTATCGGGAGTTGAAGTCGCGCTCGTCAATACAATGAGCAGGGAAACAATTATGCGAACGTACATCGACGCAGTAAAAGCGGATTACGATTATATCCTGATCGACTGTATGCCGAGATTGGGCATGATGACGATCAACGCATTGGCAGCGGCGGATAGCGTCATCATCCCGGTACAGGCACACTATCTACCCGCCAAAGGTATGACGCGGCTGTTGCAGACGGTTTCCCGCGTCCGGCGTCAAATAAATCCGAAGTTGGCCGTGGACGGTGTGCTTCTAACAATGGTGGACAACCGTACCAACTTCGCCAAAGATATTTCCTTTGTTCTCCGTCGTGATTACGGAGATAAAATACGTGTATTTAGTACCGAAATCCCCTTGTCTATCCGTGCAGCGGAAACAAGTGCCAAGGGGAAAAGCATTTATGCCCACGATCCGAACGGGCAGGTTGCCAAAGCCTACGCCGCTCTTACGAAGGAGGTGCAGGATATTGGCAGCGAAAGAAGACAGACTCGCCAGCATAAGGCTGACCAAAGTCGATGATTTGTTCTCGACAGAGGAAAGCCGCTCCGATTCGCAGCGGGAAAAGGTAATGGGTATTCCACTTACCGAAATTAGCGATTTCCCCGGTCATCCCTTCAAGGTAAGAGCAGATGAAGCGATGTTAGAAATGGCGGATAGTGTCAAGCAGTATGGGGTTCTTGTTCCCGGTCTGGTTCGACCGAAGATGGATGGTGGTTACGAAATGGTTTCCGGTCATCGTCGCAAAAAGGCAAGTGAGTTGGCAGGTATGGAGACAATTCCTTGTCTCGTTCGCGAACTGGATGACGACCAGGCGACTATCATTATGGTAGATAGTAACCTGCAACGGGAATATATTTCTCCAAGCGAAAAGGCATTTGCCTATAGGATGAAGATGACGGCTATAAATCGCCAAGGACAACGTACAGACCTGACTTCCCGACAACTTGTCGGGAAGTTAGAAAGCGCAGAAGTTGTAGGCCGAGACGCTGGTGAAAGTGGCAGACAGGTTCAACGCTATATCCGCTTAACCGAACTCGCTCCTCCCATTCTAGAAATGGTAGACGATAAGCGAATTGCCTTTAATCCGGCAGTTGAACTATCTTACTTGGCCGAGAAAGAACAACAAGCCTTGTTAGACACGATGCAGGCCGAAGATTGCACACCTTCGTTGGCGCAGGCGCAGCGCATGAAAAAGCTAAGTCAGGAAGGCAGGCTGAATACGGATGTCATTTACACCATATTGACGGAGGAAAAGCCGAATCAGAAAGAACAAATGAAAATCCAGCGGGAGAGGATCGACCGCTTCTTCCCGCGAGATTTTTCCGAAAAGCAAAAGGAAGACCTGATCGTGCAATTGCTGGAAAGCTGGTACAAAAGGCGACAGCGGGAGCACGAGCGATAATTCATCGGATGTACCTTATGCCCTCTCCCCTGACGGAGAGCTTCGACGGCCACCGTTGAGAAACGGATAAACATCGGCGTCTGCTTGCCGACTTCGGACAGGAACGAAGCTTTCGTATAAGCAGTCAAGTCGTTCGTCACTTCGAAATAACCGTGCTCGCCCGCGCCTTTCGCATGAACGACGCGCTCCGGTATGCGCTTTCTATTGAAGTGGGCATGCTTCTCGAGAAGATGCACGTCCTGGATAAGCGAAGGCCCTCTTGAGCCTGCCGTGATCGAGTTTTGGTTGTCTCCTACCGGTGCTCCCCAACTGGTCATCAATCGATTGTTCGAACTCATTTCCCAACCACTCCTTGATCTGCGTTATGCCTTGCAGCGTTAGGGAACCGTTTGGAGTGTGAAAATCAACAGCAAATATAGTCCATCAAATGTGTACGGAAAAGGTTTTTATACATGACATCAATTTATCGTTTTAAATCCACTATTATTCCTGAAGTACCACTTTATAGAAATGCTCTATTACCCCGCTGTTCGGAAACTGAGTTAGTTGTTCTTTTGGATAACAGCGGCGTTAATTACAGACTTTTTTGAATGACCTGATGTACGGTGTTTTGGTAATAAGAATGGATAGAAATATAGATTCTATCTAGATTTACATATTTCGGTTTTTATGAAGTGGAATTTGATATACTCTGTTTGTAATTTGCTGGAAACATGCAAGGGGAAAAATAAGCTAGTGGTGGTGAAGTGTTGAATACTATTTTGGCTCAAGTCGGAAACACGCCAGTCATTCAACTCCAGCTAGACTGTTTGCATAATATGGAGGTTATGGCCAAGTTGGAGTTTTATAATCCGACGGGAAGCATAAAGGATCGCGCGGCTAAATACCTTATCGAAAAACTGATCTCAAAAAGAGAAATCAATCATTCAACGGTGGTTATAGAATCTTCCTCTGGAAACTTTGGAATTGCATTGTCTGCGTATTGCAAGAAATATAATATTCCCTTTTATTGCGTTATTGATCCGTTAATTACCCCTATTAACGAAATGATTATTCGATCGCTAAGTAGCAAAGTGTTCAAGGTAACAGAAAGAGATGAAAACGGTGGATATCTATTGAATCGTATTCGAACCGTTAATGAACTGGTAGAAGCTATCCCCAACTCATACTGGGTTAACCAATATGAAAATCCATACAATGCGGAGGCTTACTATGCAACACTCGGGGAAGAGATTTGTAGAAGTCATCCAGATATTGATTACCTTTTTGTAGGGGTGAGTTCGGGAGGGACGATCACAGGTTTATCAAAGAAAATAAAGGAAGAAATTCCTTCTTGTAAAATTATTGCAGTTGATGTCGAAGGCTCCGTCGTTTTCGGGGGGAAGGCAAAGAGGCGATTCATTCCAGGAATCGGATCCAGCATGAGACCCCGGATCTTAGAACAAGCACATATAGATGAAATTGTTTATGCTGAGGAACTTGTCAGTGTCTACGAATGCCGAGAGCTATTAACGCGACATCATATTTTTGCAGGCGGCTCTTCAGGTTCGGTCATCGCAGCTGTTAAAAAGTACTTTAGATTTCGGACGAACGTAACCCCTACAAAAGTCATGACTCTTTTTTGTGATCGGGGGGATCGTTATGCATCTACGATCTATAATGATGATTGGTTGAGAGAGTCATTTCCTAATTCAATTTTAAGCTAGGGGAATTTTGATGAGATACTTTAATGAAAAAGATGTTTTAGCATTGGGAGCCGATTGGAATAATTTAATTGACGCAATGGAAAAGGCGATCATTTGTCAATCGAGGGGGGAAGCGGAACAGCCGCTAAAACCATATCTGAAATTCCGGAATACACGTAATCGCATTATCGCGATGCCGGCATACGTTGGAGGAACAATTAAAGCAGCAGGGATAAAGTGGATTGCTAGTTTCCCAGATAATATCGAACGTGGATTAAGTCGAGCCAGCAGTCTTCTTGTTTTAAATGATGTGAGTACGGGGAAGCCTTTAGCGATATTTAACACAACGCTCCTTAGTATTCTGCGAACCGTATCTGTCACGGGAGTTATGCTAAGAAGTTATTTGAACTCTAGAACGGTTGAAGAAGCATGCGTGGGAATATTGGGCGTAGGTCCGATTGGGCAATGGCATTATAAGTTTTTGAAGCAGATGTATGGTGATAAAATTAAACGCTTTATCGTTTTCGATAAATCTCAAGCACGAATGAACGAGTTCATAGAACAATACCAAGATAAAACAATCCGTTTGGCAGATAGTTGGGAAAGCGCTTACTGTCAATCCGATATGGTCATTACATGTACAACGACTTCGGAACCTTACATCAATCTCCCGCCAAAACCGGGCTCGCTCCAACTAAATATTTCATTAAGAGATTATAGCGAGGGAATTTATCCGTATGTAACCGGTGGAATTGTCATAGATAACTGGTCGGAAGTTTGTAGAGAAGGGACATCAATAGAATTGCTTTACAAGAGACACGGATTGAAACCAACGGATTGTATGACGTTGGAAGATATCATATTAAGGAATAAGCTGAGTCAAGTAAATTCGAAAACGCCAATATTCTTCAGCCCAATGGGGATGGCGATTTTCGATGTAACAATAGGCAAGTATTATTTGACATTAGCAGAGGAGTCCGGAACGGGGCTGATGCTAGAAGGCTAATCAATAACATAAGAAGAGGGACAAGATGAAGGATATTATTCAATTACTATCTAGTTACGTGCAGTTGCCTGAATTGCCGGAGGAAGAGCTCAGATTTCTGGACTTGCAAAGCTATGGTTTAGATTCGATCAAAACGATTACGCTTATTTTGGATATTGAAGAGAAATTTAATCTAGTATTTCCTGATGAACTGCTGTTATTTGAAAATTTAGCTACACCGTTTCAAATTATGGAGACCATTCGAAAGATTAATATGTTGTCGAGTTAAACTTAGATTTGCATGGGGGGAGGTACCTCGCTTTGGGACCAACTGCAAGCAAGGCAGACGAGATTTATATGAAGGCAGCAGATATTGCTAAACAGATTGAGAAGTATGCCCAAAGAGTCGATGATGAAAGCCGATTCCCTGAAGAGTCGCTACGTTTGTTACGTGAGAATGGTTTAATGGGAGTGACTGTTTCGAAACAATTTGGCGGGGAGGGTATTTCTCTTAACCAGACCCTCGCGTTTTGCAGATTATTCGGTGGAAGTTGTCTTGCAACAGGTATGATTTGGTCGATGCATATTCAACAAGTAGAAATCATATCACGCTTTGCGAAAGAATCTTTAAAACGGAGGCTATTGGCTCAGATTATTGAAAAACAAGCTTATGTTGTTTCGGTCACTTCCGTCCGTTCAGGTAATAAAGGTCCCTTCGCAACAGAACACGCCATTGAGCCGCAGGGCAACCATTATTTAATTGAAAGGTTTGCACCGACAGTAACAGGAGGGGCGCACGGGGATATTTTCCTCACGATAGTACGTGCCGATGCTACAACGGAGAAACTGACTTTTGCTGTTGCGGAGAGAAGCCAAGTATCGCTGGAGATTCACGATTCTTGGGATGTCATGGGTATGCGGGGAACCGAAAGTTGCGAGCTGCACATGAAAGGCGAAATTCCAAATGATCAAGTTTTTGACCCGGAGCTTTTTGATAATTGCTGTTTAACGGTAATGAATCCTTGGGGGCATTTGGTTTGGGCGTCTACATGGTTTGGCGCTGTTAAAAAGATGTACTCGAAGTTTATTAAGTTAATTCGACATCCCAATAATCGCCAGCGTTATAACCTAGATTCTGAGTTGCTTCTGCACGAAGTAGGCGTAATTCGTTCCAAACTGGATCTTGTCGAGACGTATATCGATCATTTTTCCCGCTATTATGAACAAGCAGTAACAGGCAAAGAGTTGATGCCGGATGTCAAACCGCTAACTTATAAAGTTAAAGTTAATGACCTAAAGATAATCTCTTCCGAACTCTTAACGGAAGCCACAGATCGTTTGATGCAATTGGGAGGACTTGTTTATGGTTATTCTAAACAAGAAGATTTTCCATTGGAGCGTCTATATCGAGATATTCGATCATCCAAGTTAATGTTGAATAATAGTGGACTGTTAGTGGCAAATGGAAGATTTTCATTGTTTGAAGGCTATTAAGTACTATTCATATCACGTTAATTTATGGAGAGAGATCTATGTCATTAATTAGGGTAGAAAATTTAACGAAAGTTTTCGAGCGTCCGATACGAAGTGATGGCATCAAGGGTGCAATAAAAGATATGTTTCACCGCCGTTATGAGAGAAAGGTAGCGGTCGACGGATTGTCGTTCAATATCGATCAAGGAGAAATGGTAGGCTATCTTGGACCGAACGGGGCAGGGAAATCGACATCGATTAAAATGTTGGTAGGGATACTAGTGCCAACAAGTGGTTCTGTCTTGGTCAACGAAATCGTCCCGCATAAACATCGACTTGATAATGCCAAGCATATTGGGGTTGTATTCGGACAGAAGTCTCAACTGTGGTGGGATATCCCAGTGTCCGAAACATTAAATATGATGAGATACATGTACCGAATTCCGAATGATATCTATAAGAGAAATATGGAGATGTTCGCGGATATTCTAGGTATTAACGAATTTATGCATGTTGCCGTGAGGCAGTTAAGTCTAGGACAACGCATGCGTGCTGATCTGTGCGCCTCTCTTTTGCACAATCCAGCAATTGTCTATTTGGATGAACCAACGATTGGTTTGGATGTTGTTGTGAAGAAGAAAATAAGGGAATTCCTGTTGGAAGTAAACCGAACGCTGAAAACGACAGTGCTGATCACGACACACGATATGTCTGATGTCGAGAAGTTATGTTCCAGGGTCATCATTGTGAATCATGGAAAAAAGGTATATGACGGAGATTTGGTGCAGCTTCGTAATGAGTATGGAACGGGGGAAGTTTTGTCTATTACGTTTGAAGATAACAACCCCCAAGTCGGCTTTAATGTTCCGGGGATTGAACGAATTGAGTGGCAGTCGGATCAACAAGTAACCATTTTCTATGATAAGGGAGTCATAAACTCCGCCAATTTGCTATCACATTACATGAGTAGAGCTAAAATTATCGATTTTGAAGTGCGACCAAGTGAAATAGAAGATGTCATTCAAGAGATCTATGGAAAACAACTGGGAAAGATAGTTTAACGGGAAGTAGGAGCCGAATAGAATGATTCTTTATTGGAAAATCATGCTTAACGCACTCCAGAGCAGTACATTCTATAGATTTAATACTTTTTTCACTTCCTGCAATAAAATATTGAATCTTCTTGTTCAAGTATCGCTGTGGACTGCGCTATATCATGGGAATTATATCAGCGGTGAGACGGAAGGAATTTCGTTGGATCAAATGCTGGTATATGTAACGTTAAGTACGATCATCTCGATCATTGTTCAGAACAATAATATCGGCATCCTTTCTAGTAAGGTAAGCACTGGAGAGATTGCGATTAACCTGATTAGACCGATTGGACTATTCAGAGCTACTTTATTCGAACAACTGGGCAGCAAACTATTTGTATTCATTTTTGAGGCTTTACCATTATTGTTGATTGGAACACTGCTGTTGAACATGAATGTTCCTGATTATCGTTATTTATTTATTTTTATCGTTTTCTTAATATTATCGTTTATGGTCTTTTTCCTCATGACTTATTTGTTAGGCTTGCTCAGCTTCTGGTACTTGAGAGTTTTTCATTTGGACTTTATGTTATCCAACTTGATCACTTTTTTCTCAGGCGCATGGATTCCGATTTGGTTTTTTCCGCATACGCTTCAGAAGGCAACAATGTTGCTGCCCTTTGAATTAATTTACTTTACTCCAATCCGAACTTGTATGGGCGAAATAGATTTTGTGGATATTAAGTTCGTATTTATGAAGTATTTTGTTTATATTGTACTGCTCTCTTTGCTTAATGTAGGCGTTTGGAGATTAGGAATCAAAAAACTTGTTATTCAAGGCGGGTAATCATGCACTGGGTGAAAATGTATTTACGCTATTTAAGCGTATACTTTAAGCAGCTTATGGAGTATCGATTCTCCTTTTTCGGAGATATTTTTGTAAATACATTGTTTTTTATTGTTACATATATTGGATTTTGGGTCATTTTTAATCGGTTTGACATGCTTCATGGGTGGACATTTTATGAGGTTACGTTTCTATATAACATGAATTTATTATCCTATGCGATAAGCTCGATGTTTGTATGGGGCCCAATGAAACAGCTTGAAGAGTATGTGAGGAGAGGGGAGTTTGATTTATTTTTAACAAAGCCCATTCCTCCGCTACGATTGCTTATTTTTCGGCAGTTTGGCCATACTTTCATCGGGCATGTGCTAGTGGCGGTGACGGTATTTATCGTTTGCATTGATCGTCTAGACTTGCAATGGAGTTTTACTCTCTATGTTTTTTTTGTAGCTGCGATCATAGGAGCTGCGTTTATCCATTCGGCATTAATCATATTTGCTGCAACCAGTACGTTTTGGATTGTACGTTCTACCCCGATCGTAGACGTCACGATCTATGCGATCAGAAGCTACATCAATTATCCAATCTCAATTTACTACAAATGGTTGCAGGTGCTGTTAACGTTCCTTGTCCCCTATGCTTTCGTCAATTTCTATCCTTCGACAGTACTGCTCAGAAAGACGGAGTCTCTCAGTATTCTATCGTACTGCACACCGATTCTGGGGCTGATTCTTTTGGGAGCAGCCGTATGTACTTTCAATATCGGCGTTCGTAGATATGAAAGCACGGGATCTTAGGAGTAAAGAAGGAGGGGACTTTTTAACAATGTTGCCAGATGACTTCGAGAAGATTACGAGAATTTTTAATGATACGAATATGGATTGGGGCGACAGGGATAACCAATCGATTATTCAATTTTTCGAGCAGTCCGTTGAACGTTCCCCTGAGGCGGCAGCAATCAAATTCGAAGGCAGAGTGATTACTTACTCGGAATTGAATAAAACGGTGAACCGGTGGGCTCGTAAGTTGTCGGAATGGGGCATTCGAGAAGGTGAGCTAGTTCCTATAATCATGGATCGATCACCGGAAATGATACAAATGATTTTGGCGTTGTGGAAGCTAGGCGCCGCTTATATACCCGTCGATCCTGAGTATCCCGCAGAACGGATATTATTCATTATTTCGGATTGCCGTGCTATACGGGTCATTATGGATAGCAACATCCATGTGTTGCTACCTGAAGGAATTCAAGCAGTAAAGATTGCTCAACTAATAGATGAAAGCAATGGCATGGCCGAGGATAATATTTCACGCCAGGTATTGAATGAAGAATTAGCCTACGTTATATACACTTCAGGAACGACCGGTAGACCTAAGGGGGTCATGATTGAACATCAAGGCATGATCAATCATATTCTCGCGAAGGTTCGAGATTTGAATCTTACAGAGAACAGTAGAGTTGCTCAGACAGCATCGGCTTTTTTCGATATTTCGGTGTGGCAGTTTTTTAGCGCACTTATAGTTGGCGGATGCACCGTTATTTACGGACGGGATCTTTTGCTGAATATAGCTCAGTTTCTACGAACAATCCAGTCTGACGGAATTCATATTTTGGAAGTAGTCCCATCCTATTTGACAGCGATGAATAGATGGATGCAATGTAAGCCGAGCTTGTTACCGGGATTGAAATATGTGCTTGTAACCGGAGAAGTCTTAAAGCCGAATACTGTGGAGGAATGGTTTGCATTACATCCTTCCATTCCCCTGGTCAATGCATACGGACCGACAGAAGCTTCAGACGACATAACCCATCATTTCATTAGTCAACCATGTGCTGATAAAGTGCCGATAGGAAAACCAATTCACAATATGCAGATCTACATCGTTGATCGGAATAGGGATTTATGTCCGATCGGAGTGAAAGGCGAAATCGTCGTATCTGGAGTGGGTGTCGGCAGAGGGTACTTGAACGACGTTATAAAGACGGATCTTTCGTTCATTTGGCTAGATTTAACGGGAACGGGGAGGCGAACAAGATACTATTGTACGGGAGATATTGGATGTTGGACTGAAGAGGGCACGATATTGTATTTCGGGAGAAAAGACGACCAAGTAAAAATTAGAGGGTACCGCATTGAACTTAGCGAGGTTGATCATGCCCTGATTCGTTGCGAAGGCGTAGAAGACGCTGTGTCTGTCGCACTCAATAGCGAGCACTTCGGCAAAACGATCGTAGCATTTGTTGTGAGTCACGCTGGTAACCTAGCCGAAGTTAAAGAGCAATTAAATTCCTATCTTCCTAATTACATGATTCCCGAACGCATTGAAGCTGTCGAAAGCTTTCCATTGAACGAGAATGGCAAAGTAGACAAGAAAAAACTTATTGATTTTTTGAAGAACAGGGAGGTAACTTGTGATGGTAAAAAATGAACATCGCATTATTCAACTACTGATACACCCGCAATTAAATAACGAGGACACGGAAGAACTAAAAAAATTGCTTGAAACTCATATGGACTGGGCTACGGTAACAGGTACTATCATTACACATCGAGTTAGCGGTATCGCATATCGTAAGATGCGGGAATTGATCGGGAAGGGTTTTAATGCATTTGTTTATCCACGATTCTACTATACTTTTGAAGGTATTTATAAACTTCAAACTGTACGTTCTGCCGAGCTAAGGCGTCAAACGGAATTTGTTTGTAATCAATTAGAAAAAGAACAGATTAAGTATTGCGTACTGAAGGGATTGGCTTTGTCTCAGTCGGTATATGGCGATATCGGAGTCAGAGTATCGAATGACACGGATATTTTGGTCGCGTCGAACCAAATACAATCTGCAATTCAATTAATAAATCATCTTGGATACGTACAAGGCCATATTGATATGAAGTCTGGTGAAATTGTACCTGCTAGCCGACGAGATCTTGTCATTAGACCGATGGTATCCCATGAGGTCATTCCTCTATTGAGAAAAATTGATATTCAAACGGAATGGCCAATTCATGAAATTGATCTTCATTTTTCTTTGGATCTTATGACTGGCAACCGAACCGAACAACAGCTTCAGGATTATTTGGACAGAAGGATTGTCATTCAGACGGAGCAAACGGGGGTCTATTCGCTTGCATGGGAAGACCATTTATTATTTTTGTGTGTTCATTTCTACAAAGAAGCGGCGTTTGATTTCGAAGTTAGAAAATGTAACGATCTCTCATTGTATAAATTGTGTGACATTGCACACATGTTAAGCTCATCTTCAATATCTATCGATTGGGATGAATTTGCGGCTAGAACGGATCGTTATGGCATGGGAAAAGCTGTTTGGTACACGCTAAGTTACGTGGAGCAGATTTTTGGTTGTATGATTCCTGAGCATATTATGAACTTGTGGCAAACAGAGGACGAGAGTTTTCTGCATACAGTGTACGAATATAACAAAGATAAAGTTATCATTCGCTGGACGGATACAATATGGGAAAGAGTTTTTAACATGAATCGTGCTGGAATGCTGGATTCATCGATTTCTTTAGCATGAACCATGGGAACATTCATCAGTGG